>DXDA01000041.1 GCA_019115745.1 Candidatus Alistipes intestinigallinarum | reverse complement strand
AACCGCAGAAGAGCGGCAGGCCCGCCTTCTCGGCGGCGGCGCAAAGCCCCCATGCGGTCGCCACATTGCCGCTGATCGAACGGTAGACGCCCTTTTCGAGCTTCGCGGGTGCGATGGTGTAGGTGTTGGCGAACTGGTGCGTGTTGGCCGCGTAGTTGTATCCGGCGTCGATGGCCAGCTTGTTGGCTTCGGCCACGGCGGGGTTCTTCTTGGCGAATTTCGTATCGATGTAGCGGAGGGCATACTCCTCGGGCCGGTCGAAGAGCCAGAAGCAGATGCCCAGGGCGAACATGTTCTTGCACTTGGTGACGGCCTTGTTGTCGAGCCCGGTCTCCTTGAGCGCCTCGCGGGTCATGGTCGTAATGTCGGGGATGACGACGTTATACTCGTCGAGTTTGAGTTCGGCGAGCGGGTCGAGGGTTGCGAAACCGGCTTTTTTGAGGTGTTCTTCGGTGATGGAGTCGCCGTCGATGATGACCGTGGCCCCGGGTTTGAGCCATTTCCGGTTGGCCTTGAGAGCCGCGGGATTCATGGCTACCAGCACGTCGCAATAGTCTCCGGGGTTAAGTTCGCGGTGGTCGCCGAAGTGGACCTGGAATCCGGATACACCGGCCACGGTGCCCTGCGGGGCACGGATCTCGGCGGGATAGTCTGGGAATGTGGAGATTCCGTTCCCGAGCAGCGCCGAGGTGTCGGAGAAGAGCGTACCGGTGAGCTGCATACCGTCGCCCGAATCGCCGGAGAAACGGATGACCACATCCTGCAACGCCCTTGCTTTGGTCTGTTCCATGATTGAGTATGTTTTAGATGAGACTGAATGACAACGTTTCGACAAATATATAAAATAAATTGGCAAAACGGTCGGGGAAAGGGAGTTTTTTAATAATTTCCGTTTGTTTTCCGGAGGCTCCGGGATAACGATCTGATTATGAACTGTGGTTTTCGATGGCTTTTTCAGGTGTTTTTGTTATTGAAATCCCTGTTTTTGACTTCGAATCGGAATATGCATAAATTATTAAATTTTTTTGAGAACTGATGCCTTCCTGTGCCCTTTTTGCTTCCTTCGACCCACCCGGTAACGGAAAAGGCTGCCCCTCCCGTTGGGAGAGACAGCCCTTTTTCGGTTTTGGTCGTGACGACTACTGCGGCTGCTTGCCGATGTAGGCCAGAATACCGCCGTCGACGTAGAGGATGTGACCGTTTACGAAGTCCGAAGCCTCCGAAGCGAGGAAGACGGCCGGACCCATCAGGTCTTCGGGCGTACCCCAGCGTGCAGCGGGCGTCTTGGCCACGATGAACGAATCGAACGGGTGGCGCGAACCGTCCGGTTGACGCTCGCGCAGCGGAGCGGTCTGCGGGGTAGCGATGTAGCCCGGGCCGATACCGTTGCACTGGATGTTGTACTCGCCGTACTCCGAAGCGATGTTGCGGGTGAGCATCTTCAGACCGCCCTTTGCTGCGGCGTATGCCGATACGGTCTCACGGCCGAGCTCGGACATCATCGAGCAGATGTTGATGATCTTTCCGTGTCCCTTCTTGATCATCGAGGGGATAACGGCCTTCGAGACGATGAAGGGGCCGTTGAGGTCGATGTCGATCACCTGGCGGAAATCCTTGGCGCTCATCTCAACCATCGGGATACGCTTGATGATGCCGGCGTTGTTGACGAGGATGTCGATCACACCGACCTCTTTTTCGATCTGTGCGACCATGGCGTTTACCTGCTCCTCGTTGGTAACGTCACAGACATATCCTTTGGCCTCGATTCCCTCCTCCTTGTAGGCGGCGAGGCCTTTGTCAACGAGTTCCTGTTTGATGTCGTTGAAGACGATCTTGGCGCCCTGGCGAGCGAATGCGGTGGCCAGAGCGAATCCGATTCCGTAGGAGGCGCCCGTTACGAGGGCGACCTTACCTTCCAGTGAAAAGTTTACCATTTTTATTCAGGTATTAGTGGATATGTTATTTCAGATCGGTAATTTTCGAAAAATCCTGGTCTCCGTAGTCGAGGTTCTCACCGCCCATACCCCAGATGAAGGTGTAGTTGTGGGTGGCAGCGGCGCTGTGGATCGACCACTCGGGCGAGAGGACGGCCTGATCGCCCTTCATCCAGATGTGACGGGTCTCGTCGACCTCGCCCATGAGGTGACAAACGGCGTGCTCTTCGGGGACTTCGAAATAGAAGTAGGCCTCCATGCGGCGCGAGTGTACGTGAGCGGGCATGGTGTTCCATACGCTGCCCGGGAGCAGTTCGGTCATACCCATCTGGAGCTGGCAGGTGGGGAGTACCTGGCTGACGAGCATCTTGTTGATGTTGCGGTCGTTCGAACCTTCGAGCGAGCCCATGTGCGCAACGACGGCCTCGGCCTTGGTGACCTTCTTGTCGGGATAAGAGCAGTGAGCCGTGGTGGAGTTGAAGTAGAACTTGGCGGGGTTCTTGGGGTCCTTGCTGGCGAAGGAGACCTCGCGGTCACCGGCACCGAGATAGAGGGCCTCCTTGTAGTCGAGGTCGAAGGTCTTGTCTCCGGAGGTGACGATGCCGGGGCCTCCGACGTTGAAGATACCCAGCTCGCGGCGGGTCAGGAAGTAGGGGGCCTTGAGCGGGTCGATGGCTTCGAGGCGGAGGGTTTCGTGAACGGGCATGGCGCCGCCGACGATCATGCGGTCGTACATCGAGTAGACCATGTTGACTTCATCGGCCGAGAACACCTTCTCGATGAGGAAGTCGCGGCGCAGACGGGCCGTGTCGTAATGCTTGGCATCCTCGGGATGCGCAGCGTAGCGGATTTCGTAATTGGTTTTCATGGAATATATTGAAAATTAATATGTTGTCTCTGTTTGCGGTGAAATTGGGCTGAGTTTTGAAAATTGGCCAACCAATTTCGATCCTTGCAAAGATAGTAAAAAAAACGGAATTGTACGATACGGAAGCGAAATAATTTACGGGAGATTCCGGGTCAGCGGATCGAATTCATGCGGATACTGGCCTTGACGAGTGCGAGGGCGCGGATCCGGGAGATTTCGACCTCCTTGTCGGCGTGGTGCGGGTTCTGGCTGACGAGCTTCACGCATCCGGGGCGTTCCGATTTCTGAATATACTTGACGGTGATGTACTCTTCGCCGTCGATGTCGATCGAGAGGAGGTACATGTCCCCCCAGAAGATGTCGTCGATGTTTTTGAGTTGTTTGTAGAGGACGATGTCGCCGCTTTTGAGCAGGGGGTACATCGAATCTCCGACGATGTAGATGGCGCCGTCGCACTTGGGGAGGTTTGGGATGTGGATGAAGTTGACGGGTTTTTGCTGCTGGCGGTCGGTGAAGAGGGGCACAAGCCCGGCCGTTCCTTCGATGGAGTAGAGGGGGACGCTCTGCAGGGGCAGCGAGTTGTCCGTTCGGTGCATGTAGGCGGTCAGGTCGGGTTCGGCGTTGAACATCTCCCCGACGCCGGTTTCGAGCCATTCGGGATTTACGTTCAATTCCTGAACCAGAATGTTCCGGTTTCGGGTCGAGAGTCCGGCCTTCCCGGTCTCGATCATCGAGAGGGCGGCTTTTCCGATACCAAGGCGCTGTGCCAGTTGTTCTTGCGTCATCCCGAGCTGCTTCCGTATCAGTTTTACCCGTTCGTTCATGGCGTTTGATCAAAAAAAATGATATAAAATATTTGAACTTTATTGTACAAAATACAAATTTTGAACCTATCTTTGCCTCTGCAAAGTTAAACAATTTATTCTCTTCTGCAAAGAAATTTTGCAAAAAACCTTTGTATTCAATGATGTATTCGGTATCAACGGAACTTTACCTTGAAGTGGCGTCCCGCCTTCGGGATGCGATCGGCGACGGGAGTTACTTTTCCGGGACGTTGACCTTCGATTTCGGCGGGGTGGCGTGCCGCCTGACGGCCTCGGTGATCGTCTACCGGAATCAGACCCGTTATCCGGAGGGCGATCGGGACGAGATCGCGGATCTGGTACCGGTCTGGTGGGAGTTCCACACGTCGGATGACGGGGGAGAGTTCCTGAACGACTTTTCGTTCTCCGAGTTGCGGTCCAGCCTCTGACCGCACTTGTGATGCGGCCTTCTGGCGGCCGCTCAGCGCTCCGGTTCTCCCTTCGCGGGTGCGGCGCCACCCTCCGGAGCCCGTTTTCAGTCTCCATTCGGCCGGGAATCCGCCCGTCGCGGCGCCGCCAGCACCGGATTCCCGACCCCAAACGACAACCAACATGGTTAAAATCACCGAATCGATCTCTGCGGGAGCACCTCCCGCAGAGATTTTCGTACCCGACATCGGGGAATTGGCCTTTCCGGCCGCAGCGCCTCCACCTCCGTCGTTTTCGGAGTTTGCCCTCGGGGTCTACCCGTTTCTCGAACTGCAACCCTTCCACCGGGTCTATTACCGGGTGCTGGAGGCCTTTGCCGAGGGACGGATCCGGCGTCTGATCGTGACGATGCCGCCGCAGCACGGCAAGAGCGTCGGGGCGACGACGCTGCTGCCGGCCTATCTGCTGGGGCTGGACCCCGACCTGCGGGTGGCGATCGCCTCCTATTCGGGGTCGCTGGCCTCGAAATTCAACCGCCGGGTCCAGCGGATTCTCGACTCGCGTGAATACGGGGCCTTCTTCCCGGAGACCTGCATCAAGCAGGGAACCAAACCGCCGGGCTATATCCGCACGTCGGAGGAGGTCGAGATCATCGGCCGCCGGGGCGGTCTGCTGTCGGTCGGACGTGAGGGCTCGTTGACGGGCAACCGCGTGGACTGCTTTATTTTGGACGACTTATATAAAGATGCGCTTGAAGCCAATTCGCCGCTCATCCGGGCGAACTGCTGGGAGTGGTACACCTCGGTGGTGCGGACGCGGATGCACAACGCCTCGCGCGAACTGATCGTCTTCACGCGGTGGCACGAGGAGGATTTGATCGGGACGCTGCTGCGCCGCGAGCCGGTCGAGGAGCTGCACGCATGGTCGCAGATGGAGCGTCCGTTGGCGGAGGGGTGGCTGCACCTGAACTTCGAGGCGCTGAAGAGCTCTCCGCCCACGGAACTCGATCCGCGGCAGCCGAGCGAGGCGTTGTGGGAGGCGCAGCAGGGGGCCACGCTGCTGGCGGCCAAGCGGCGATTGGATCCCGTGCAGTTCGAGGCGATGTACCAAGGCTATCCGACCGTCCGCGAGGGGCTGCTCTACGGCTTGAACTTCACGGAGTACGACGACCTGCCGCGTGAGATCGTGCGCCGGGCCAACTACACCGATACGGCCGACACGGGCGACGACTACCTCTGCTCGATCTCCTATGCGGTGGATGCCGACGGGTTGATCTACGTGACGGATGCGGTTTATTCGCGGGCGCCGATGGAGGAGACCGAGCCGTTGGTGGGGGATCTGCTCGTGCGGTCGGGGGTGCGGCAGGCGCTGATCGAGAGCAACAACGGCGGGCGGGGTTTTGCCCGGGCGGTGCAGGCGCTGGCGCGGGACGTGCGGGTGGAGTGGTTCCACCAGAGCGGCAACAAGGAGGCGCGGATCCTCTCGAATGCCGCTACGGCCCTGCATCTGGTGCGCTGGCCGCGGGGCTGGAACCTCCGCTGGCCCGATCTCTACGCCCATCTGACGACCTATCGGCGGCGGTTCCGGGCGAATCGCTGGCACGATGCGGCGGATGTCGTGACGGGGATTGTCGAGCGGGAGTTTTCGGATCGCAGCCGCAAGCGCCTCCGCGGGGTGCGCTTTGCGTGAGGGCCCCTTTTCGTGAGGAGCCGCTTCCGGATTCCTGTCCGGCATTTGCTTCTCCTCGCAGGCCCTCCCTCGCAGGCCCTCTGCTCCCGGCCCCCCCCCGGCTCCGCTTCCGGCCCTCCGCTTCCGGCTCTCTGCGCCCCTCCTCCCTCACGAAAACACCCCTGTCGGATGCTCCGGCAGGGGTGTCTGGTGAGATAGGAGGACCGCAGGGGGCGGGCCGGCTCGGAATTAGAAGTAGAATTTAATGCCGACCGTGGGACTGATACCGAGCTGGAACTCTGTGGCGTTGCTGCTGATATTCAGATCCGAATACGAAATGGTGGCGTATTGCAGCGACACGAGGTTCAGGGAGACTCCCCAATGCGGAGCGGGCCTGAATTCGAGCGCGCCCAATGCCAGTCCTGCGGCGAATCCGCATCCGCTGATGCCTTCGGTCGAGGCGTAGGCGAATCCGAGACTCAATTCTGGGGTGTAATAGAAGTGTTCTCCGAGGCGGACGTAATAGGCGATGCTGGGTCCCAGGGTGAGGGTATGGGTTTTCTGGCCGTCGGAAGAGGCGAGGTTGTAGGCCAGCGATCCGCCTACCCGGAAGCGATCGGCTACGAAGCAGGCGAATTCGGGTGCGATGCCGAAGTTCGTAACCGAGGTGGAGACTCCTTCGGTGCTGACCGAGGTGGTGGAGACGCCGAGGATTCCGCCGACATACATTTCGCCCTTGTTCTGGGCCGAGACGATGGTGCACGATGCAATGGCAAGCAGTGCGCAGCAGAGGAGTTTTTTCATCATGGAGTTAGGGTTTGAAGTTTGTATTGAAATATTTCTATCAAAAATAGGAAATTGTCGGGATTTGTGCAACTTTTTCGGTTGTAAATTTTTCGAGAACGGAGCGATGAACGGTGTTGCACTCCGGCCTTCGATTCCGAAAAAGAGGCGTCCCGCTTCCGCACGCCGGAGGCGGGACGCAAGGGTTGGTCGGCAGCGGGTTACGACTGCGGAAGCGTGTCGTTCAGTGCGAGCCGGGCAGGCTGGGCATTTTCGTGGCCCGCGATTGTCGAGCGGCAGCGGGAACGAGCAGCCGCGGGAACACTGCCGGCAGGACCGTCACCCTCCCCTCCTTGCCGATCGAATGGATTCCCACTCCGAAACGTTGGGGAACGGGGGATTTCACATTAAAGTTCTTCGAGCCGGGCCACGGGCGAGACGTCGAGCGAGGAGAACTCGCCCTGCTGGTAGCGGTAGTAGCCGGCCATGGCGATCATCGCGGCGTTGTCGGTCGTGAACTTGAACTCCGGGAGGAAGGTTCTCCAGCCGCGGCGTCGTCCCGCCTCGACGATGCCGTTTCGCAGTCCGGAGTTGGCCGAGACGCCGCCGGCGATGGCGATGTCGCGGATGCCGGTCTCCTTTGAGGCGCGGATCAGCTTGTCGAGCAGGATCTCGACGATGGTCGACTGCAGCGAGGCGCAGAGGTCGGCCTTGTGGCGTTCGATGAAGTCGGGGTCCTGGGCCACGGCGTCGCGCAGCATGTAGAGGAACGAGGTCTTCAGTCCGGAGAACGAGTAGTCGTACCCCTCGACCCGGGGGTGTGCGAGGTGGAAGGCCCTGGGGTCGCCCTCCTTGGCCAGCCGGTCGATCACCGGGCCGCCCGGGTAGGGGAGTCCCATGACCTTGGCGCACTTGTCGAAGGCTTCGCCCGCGGCGTCGTCGATCGTCGTGCCGATGATCTGCATGTCGAGCGGGGAGTCCACGCGCACGATCTGCGTATGTCCTCCGCTGACGAGCAGGCACAGGAACGGGAAGTCGGGGTGGGGCAGCGTGCGGTCCGGGAGGTCGATGAAGTGGGAGAGGATGTGTCCCTGGAGGTGGTTGACCTCGACCATCGGGATGTTGCGGGCGATGGAGAGGCCCTTGGTGAACGACACGCCCACGAGCAGCGACCCGACGAGTCCGGGGCCGCGCGTGAAGGCGATGGCGTCGATGTCGGAGGCCGTGAGCCCGGCGTCGCGCAGGGCGGTATCCACCACGGGAATGATGTTCTGCTGGTGGGCGCGGGAGGCCAGTTCGGGAATCACGCCGCCGTATTTGACGTGCACGGCCTGGGAGGCGATGACGTTCGAGAGTAGGACGTGGTTGCGCAGGACGGCTGCCGAGGTGTCGTCGCACGAGGATTCGATGCCGAGAATTGTAATATCCATCCGGTTTTTCGCTGTTATTTTAACTATTTTCGCTAACTTTGCCAGTTATAATGGTGTTCCGATGCGCAAAGGTATAAAAATATTGGGAATGGTGTTCTCGGCGACGGTGTTGTTGCTGATAATTCTTCCCTTGGGCGTGTCGCTGCTGCTCGACATCCGGCGGGTGCAGAACTTCGTGGTCGATTGGCTCGCGGAGGCGGTTTCGGAGCACCTGCAGACCACCGTTTCGATCGACCGTGTCGATATCGGGCTCTTTTCGAAGATCCGCGTCGACGGCTTCTATGTCGAGGATTACCAACGCGATACGCTGCTCTATGTGGGACACTTGGATGCCTACGTCACGCGGTTCGGCCTGTTGGGCGGAGGGCTGGAGTTCAGCCGCGGGACGATCGCCGACGCCCGTCTCTACCTGCGCCAGACCCCCTCGGGGGAGATGAACATCAAACAGATCGTCGAGCGCATCTCGAACCCCGACCGCCCGAAAAAGGGGAATTTCCGCCTGTCGTTGAAAAAAGCCTCGATCGAGGGGATGGACCTCTGCCTGGAGCGCCTCGACCGCCGCGACCCGGAGTTCGGGATCGACTTCTCGCACATGCATCTCTACGACCTGACGGCCTTCGTCGAGGACTTCACCATCGACGGACAGGCCATCTATACCTCGATCGAACGGCTGGCTGCCCGCGAACGGAGCGGCTTTGCGCTGG
>DXDA01000040.1 GCA_019115745.1 Candidatus Alistipes intestinigallinarum | reverse complement strand
CGCCGATGCCGACGTCGTAGCAGACGCCGGCGTAGGGGCGGATCGATACCCGCTCGCCGAGTCGGAAGCGCCAGGTCGCCAGCAGCGGAAGCTGCAGGTACATCGGGCGGAAGGAGACTCCGTTGAAGCGTCCGCCGCGGCTCGAAAAGTGTACGCCCGTCTCCACGTAGAGGGGAATCCCCCGCCAGAGCAGCACCTGGTCCGAAACGCCGAACCGGAATCCGGACCGCGGGTTGGTCGTACCGTACACGTATTCTCCCGTAGCGCGGATGTAGGAGAGTTCGAGTCCGGCCCGGACTCCCAGCAGGTTCTTTTCGAGGCGCTGCGCCCGGACGGCTCCGGTCAGCAGCACGGCACACAAAAGCAGCAGGTATCTTTTCATCGGTTGTCGGATGCGTTCGTATGGAGGCGCTTCGGGACGGGAGGGGACTCCGGACTGTCGGCAGGGCTCCGCGGTTCAAAGATAGGACAATTGGCCGTTATATACAAGAGCCCGCTCCCGCTTTCCCCGCCGGACAGGACCGGACGGGTCTTTGGAAACGACCCGCAGCCGCTCCTGTGGAACGCCCTTTGCAGGGTGTTTCCCCGGCGGAGCGCCCTGCGGATCCCGGGCCGTGAAAAAATTAACAATAATAAAACGGCAATTCACAATTATTTTGTACCTTTGCGGTGCCGTTAGGAAAATAGGTATTTCAATACATAATTACTCAAATTCGTACAACTATGCAGATTGTAGAGATTCACGCAAGAGAGATCCTCGACTCCCGAGGCAATCCGACCGTTGAGGTCGAAGTTCGTACCGTATCCGGTGCATTCGGTCGTGCTGCCGTTCCGAGCGGCGCTTCGACGGGCGAGAACGAGGCTCTTGAGCTCCGTGACGGTGACAAGAGCCGTTATCTGGGCAAGGGCGTGCTCAACGCCGTCAAGAACGTCAACGAGGTGATCGCTCCGGCCATCATCGGCATGAATGTCGCCGATCAGGTCGGCATCGACAAGGCCATGCTCGCGCTCGACGGCACCCCGACGAAGTCGAAGCTCGGCGCCAACGCCATCCTCGGCGTTTCGCTGGCTGTGGCTCGTGCCGCTGCCGACTACTTCGGAATGCCCCTCTACCGCTATATCGGCGGCGCGAACGCCAAGACGCTGCCCGTGCCGATGATGAACATCATCAACGGCGGTTCGCACTCCGACGCCCCGATCGCTTTCCAGGAGTTCATGATCCGTCCCGTGGGCGCTCCGTCGCTCAAGGAGGGTCTGCGCATGGGCGCCGAGGTGTTCCACAACCTCAAGAAAGTGCTCCACGAGCGCGGTCTCTCGACGGCCGTAGGTGACGAGGGTGGCTTCGCTCCCGCTCTCAACGGTACCGAGGATGCCCTGGATTCGATCATCAAGGCTATCGAGAAGGCCGGCTATGTTCCCGGAAAGGATGTCATGATCGGTATGGACTGCGCTTCGTCGGAGTTCTACAAGGACGGCATCTACGACTACACGATCTTCGAGGGTGAGAAGGGCGCAAAGCGTACCTCGAAGGAGCAGGTCGAGTACCTCAAGGGCCTGGTTGCCAAATACCCCATCGACTCGATCGAGGACGGTATGTCGGAGAACGACTGGGAGGGTTGGCAGATGCTGACCGCCGAACTCGGCGGCAAGTGCCAGCTCGTCGGTGACGACCTCTTCGTAACGAACGTCGAGTTCCTGAAGAAAGGTATCGAAATGGGCTGCGCCAACTCGATTCTCATCAAGGTAAACCAGATCGGTACGCTCACCGAGACGCTCGACGCTATCGAAATGGCTCACCGCGCCGGCTACACCTCGGTAACGTCGCACCGCTCGGGTGAGACCGAGGATTCGACGATCGCCGACATCGCCGTAGCTACGAACTCGGGTCAGATCAAGACCGGTTCGATGTCGCGTTCGGACCGTATGGCCAAGTACAACCAGTTGCTCCGCATCGAGGAGGAACTCGGCGACGAGGCTATCTACGGTTACAAGAAGATCTACCGCAAGTAATTCCGCCGGGGGGGGGAGTGGGGTTGCCCGCTCCGGTCCCCGGATGCTGGAGGGAGAGGGGTTTATATCCGCTTCGAACTCCGGATGCTGGAGGGGAGAGGGGTTTATACCCGCTTCGAACTCCGGATGGGAGGGGAAGAGGGTTTATACCCGCTTCAGACTCCGGATGCTAAAGGGGGTGGGGCCGTTGAAACGCTCCGATCTCCGAACTGATGACGACGGGAGGATGATTGCATCCTCCCGTCGTTCGTTGGGGCGGGACGGTTGGAGACTGGGGTTGATGCCTTCGGATTGCGAAAATTTCCGGCACTTTGTCGAGCCCTTATCGGGTTGTGCTGCCGTTCGTTGACTGCGCTGTGCCGGAATCTCGGGCGAAAGAATGTTACGATTTGTTTGCTTTTTTCGGACCGAGTCGCTATTTTTGTGCATAAACACCGCTTGTACAGCCCTCCAATGCCGATGAAAACTGTAATCTCATCCGAATACGAAGCGCTCTTCCGGCAGCATTTCAGACTGGCGGTGCTCTATGCCGAGCGGATCCTCGGCTCGGTGCACGAGGCGGAGGATGTGGTGCAGGAGGTGTTTATCGCCTTGCTCGACGTCGATCTCTCCCAGATCCGCCATCGGGAAAGCTATCTCTATCGGTGTGTGCGGAATGCGGCGCTCGATCGGTTGCACCGTCGGATGAAGACCCGCGTCTTCGACCTCAATTCGCAGGAGATTGTCCGCCTGGCCGATGAGAGCCCGATCCCCGGAGCCGAGGAACAGGCGCTTGTCGAGCAGATCGGACGTATCTATCGGCGGATCGAGGCCCTCCCCGAACAGGGACGGCGGATCTTCAAGATGATCTGTATCGAACACAAGAGCTATGTCGAAACCGCACGGCTCCTCTCCCTTTCGCTCCATACCGTGAAAACCCACATGGCCCGCTCGTTCAAGGCGCTCCGGAAAAAGGGCCTCTTCCTGTTGGGACTCTTCTGATTCCCCTGTTTTGCTTTTTTTCATAAAAATCTGATCGGCAATGTATGTCAGTTGCCGATTTTTTTCGTCATTTCTATAGAAATGGTCGGTAAACGGCGTGTGTGTCGCTCCGTTTGGCCGTCCGACGTGTAACCATGAGTTTCGAAACACAGATTAAAAACATATTGAAAGCCCGCCTCGACGGTAGCATTACGCCGGAGGAGGAGGCTGTTTTGCAGGAGTGGGCCGAAAGCGATCCGCAGCACCGCGCGTTGCTCGACCTGCTCGACGAATCGGCCGATCAGTTGCCGCTGTTGGGTCATCTCTACGATTACGACGAGTTCCGTGTCTGGCGGAACATTCGCAAGGAGGCCCGGCGTCGCCGATTCCGCGAAATGGTTCGGGAATCCCGAAAATATGCCGCCGTGGCGGCCGTGCTTCTGTTTGCGGGCTACGGCGTCTGGCGGTGGATCGATGACCGGAGCCGGGAGGAGGCCTGCAGGGCCTATATCGAGCAGGTGGCACCCGGAGTCCGGGGCGCCGTGCTGACACTCTCGTCGGGCGAACGGGTCGACCTGGAGCAAGGGGGCGAATGGACGCTTGTCGAGCAGGACGGTACCCGGATCGAAGTCGCAGGCGAAGAGGTGGCCTATCACGATGCGGCGCCCGAAGAGGAGGAGATCCCGGCCTGGAATACCGTCTCCGTGCCGCGCGGCAAGGAGTTCTCGCTGCAGCTCTCCGACGGAACGAAGGTCTGGCTCAACTCCGCGTCGAGCCTGCGTTTCCCGGTCCGTTTCGGGGAGGGGCCCCGGGAGGTCGTTGTGACGGGTGAAGCCTTTTTCGATGTGGCGAAGGATGCGGACCGGCAGTTTATCGTTCATGCCGATACGGTGGCCGTGGCCGTCTATGGTACGGCGTTCAACATCGCGGCCTATGAGGATGAGACCGACGTTGAGACCACGCTGCTGAGGGGCAGTGTCGAGGTGACGAGCGGACGCCGGAAGGTGATGCTCGAACCCGGACAGCAGGCCCGGGTCGGACGCTCGGGGGCGATTTTCGATGTGCGGCAGGTCCCGGCCGAGGAGTATGCCGCATGGACCCGGGGCGTGTTTGCCTTCCAGGAGGAGCCCCTCTCCTCGATCTGTCGCAAGCTTTCCCGCTGGTACGACATCGAGATCCTCCCTTCGGGATTCGATGCCGATCAGGTGCGTTATACGGGTGAAATCCGGCGTTACGAAACCTTCGCCGAGATGGTCCGGCTGCTGGAACGGACCAATCAGATCCGTATCGACGTGCAGGATGGCAGGATTTTGCTCTGCATCGACCGTGACGACGGTTGATGCATTGGTTGGTTAGGTTGTTTTCCGACGGGAAAACGCAATGTTCCACTTTAAAACGAAGCATATGAAGAAACTTCACTCTTCTGGATCGCACCGGAAGCTGCCGCTTCTCGTGTGTGCGTGTTTGCTGGCGCTGATCGCCGTCTGGAGCCCCGGGACGGCCGATGCCAAGGAGCCCTTCAAACCGCGAAAGGACCGGATCTCCGTGACATTTCGCAATGCAACACTGGCCGAGGTGTTGCAGCAGGTCAAACGGCAGACCGGGTACTACATCCTTTACAACAGCGACTTCGTGCAGGATGTCAAAGGCATTACGTTCAGCAAAACAAACGCTCCGCTGCGGGAGGTGCTCGACGAAGCCTTGCGTGGAACCCGTCTGGAATACTCCATCGATGACGATACGATCGTTGTCCGTCTCCGCAGCGGAGATGACTCGCAAGAAATTCCCCCCCCCGCGAAAAAGCCTGACCGTACGGTCTCCGGACGGGTTGTCGACCATCGGGGAGAGCCCCTCGTGGGGGTTAATATCGTGATTCAGGGTACCCACCGGGGTACGGTGACCGATTCCGACGGCCGCTTCTCGATCCAGCTCCCCGACGGGCGTGACAACCTGATCTTCTCCTATCTGGGATTCATCTCCCAAACCCTTCCGTCGGCCAAGTCCGCGGTCGTGACTCTCGTGCCCGATGAGCAGGAGATCGAGGATGTCGTCGTGACGGGTATCTTCACCCGCAAGAAGGAGAGCTACACGGGCTCGGCTACGACCATCACGCAGAGCCAACTGACCCGTGTGAGCAACAAGAACGTCTTCGAAAGTCTGAAGAATATCGAGCCTTCGCTCTACATCATGGACAATACGTTGATGGGCTCCGACCCCAATACGCTGCCCGACATGCAGTTGCGAGGCATTACGTCGTTCCCGTCGGAAACCACCGGCGTGACCATCAAGGGTAACTACCAGAACCGGCCCAATCAGCCGCTGTTCATCCTCGACGGTTTCGAGACCACCGTCGAGAAGGTCATGGACATGGACATGAACCGCATCGAGAGCATCACGGTGCTGAAGGATGCCGCCGCAAAGGCCCTCTACGGTTCGGATGCCGCCAACGGTGTGATCGTCATCGAGACCAAGCGCCTGGCCGGAAATCAGGAGCTGGTGACCTACACCGGAAGCATCGAACTCACGATGCCCGACCTGTCGAGCTACAACCTTTGCAATGCCTGGGAGAAACTCGAAGCCGAACGGATCGAAGGCGTCTACACTTCGGCCAATCCCTTCACGCAGCTCGAACTCAACGCCAAGTACAACCAGCTCAAGTCCCAGGTGCTCGGAGGTCTGGATACCTACTGGCTGTCGAAGCCCCTGCGGACGGGAGTCGGCCACAAACACACCTTGTCGATCGAATTGGGGGACAGCCGCGCCCTGCGGGCCCTGCTCGACTTCTCGTACAACAACACGGCCGGAGTCATGAAGGGTTCGGACCGTACCGTGATCTCGGGAGACGTGAACCTCTCCTACCGCAAGAAGGATTTCCTGTTCCGCAACATCCTGAGCGTCTCCAATACCAAGAGCGTGAACTCCCCCTGGGGCGAGTTCTCCGATTACGCCAAGATGAATCCCTACTGGAGCGCCACGGACCCCGAAACGGGACAGGTGGCCCGTTGGGCCTACACCGATGTGGCGAATCCGATGTACGACGCCCTGCTCGGAACGCTCGACAAGGAGTCCTATACCTCGTTGACGGACAATTTCTACGCCGAGTGGCAGGCGACCGAGGCGCTGAAACTCACGGCGCGGGTCGGGGTGTCGGTCAAGCGCAGTGATGCCGACGAGTTCTATCCGGCCAAGCATTCGAAGTTCGCTGTGGGGTACGATACCTCGAACATGCAGTTGCGCAAGGGCTCCTATCAGCTCGACAACGGTAAGAGCAGCGATGTCTCGGGCGAGATCTACGCCAATTATGCAAAGCAGTGGGGGAAGCACTACCTCTACGCCAACGTCGGGGGTAAGATCGCCGAGAACTCCTACAGCGCCTACCAGCATTATGCCGAGGGATTCCCCAACAGCCAGACCGCCGACATCACCTTCGCCCGCCAGTATGCCGAAGGCAAGAAACCCGTGGGCATCTCCTCCATCACGCGCGAACTGAGTTTCCTGGGAACGGCCTCCTACAGCTACGATGACCGCTACAACGTCGACCTGACGTTCCGCGAGAGCGCTTCGTCGCTGTACGGTGCCGACAACCGCTGGTCGTCGGCCTGGAGTGCCGGTGTGGCCTGGAACCTCCACAATGAGTCCTTCCTGCGCGACCAGAAGTGGCTCAAGCAGTTCAAACTCCGTGCGTCGGCCGGTCTGACCGGAAACCAGAGTTACGACACCAACGAGGTACTGGCCACCTATCTCTACTACACGGATGTGACCTACCACGGGCAGACCGGCTCCTACCTGGCCAAGATGCCCAATCCGGCGCTCAAGTGGGAGCAGCGTATGGATTACAACGTCGGTGCCGACATCATGATCCACCGGGCCACGATCGCTTTCGACTACTACAACTCGACCACCGAAAACATGCTCACGAACGTGACCATCCCCACCTCGACGGGATTCAACGTTGTGAAGGACAATCTGGGCAAGGTCCGCAACCGCGGTATCGAGGCGCAGTTGAGCTACACGCTCTGGCAGGCCCCCACGGGCTATTTCAACCTCTTCGGGGCCATCGCCTACAACAAGAACACGATTGTCAGCCTCTCCGAGAGCCTGAAGGCCTATAACGAGAAGATGCTGGCCCAGGCCCAGGACAAGGGAAACTCCACGCCCGTGCTGATCTATCAGGACGGGATGCCGATGAATGCCATCTGGGCCGTTCCGTCGCTGGGCATCGACCCCACGACGGGGAAGGAGATCTACGTCAAGAAGGACGGGACGCTGACCTATGAATACGACTCCACGGATCAGGTCGTGGCCGGCGTCAGCGACCCCAAATACCGCGGCAACTTCGGCTTCTCGGCCGAGTACAAGGGTTTCGGGCTCAGTGCCACGTGCACCTTCCTCGGCGGCGGGCAGCTCTACAACGAGACCCTGGTGAACAAGGTCGAGAATATCGACATCTATTACAACGTCGACCGCCGCGTGCTCTACGGACGCTGGCAGGCCCCGGGTCAGAATGCCATGTTCAAGCAGCTCGGCTCCTATACCGATGCCGACGGAAACTCCCGCACGGAGAAGACCCGTCCCACGACGCGTTTCGTCCAGGACAACAACGAGCTGACCTTCTCGTCGCTGAGTTTCTACTACGAGTTCAACCCCAAGATGATCAGCAAGCTGCGCCTCAAACGCCTCAAGCTGGCCTTCTACATGAACAACATCGCCACGCTCTCGTCGATCCGCATCGAGCGCGGTACGCTCTATCCCTTCGCGCGCAGCATGTCGTTCTCGTTGACCGCAACCTTCTAAAAACGCACAGATCATGAAAAACAGCATAAGCATATCGTTCCTTGCCGTCGTGGGGTTGCTCGCCGCATCGTGCGAGAACTGGCTCGACGTGACGCCGCCCTCGGAGATCCGCGCCGAGGACCACTACTCCTCGGCCGACGGCTTCCAGCAGACGCTGCTGGGGTGCTACATCGCCATGACCGATGAGAATCTCTACGGGGAGAATCTCACCTGGCACATGCTCGACATGCTCGGACGCCAGTACGACGCCCGGAAAAACTCCGCGGCCGACGATTACGACCTCGACCGCTACAACTACAAGTCGACGAAAGCCACTCCCGTTATCGAGAATATCTGGGCCGATGCCTATTCGGTCATCGTCAATGCCAACGAGGCGCTCGACTACATCGACCGCAACCGGGCACAGCTCGATTCGGTCAATTACCGCATCATCAAGGGGGAGCTGCTGGCCGTGAGGGCCTACATGCACTTCGATCTGATGCGTCTGTTCGGGTGCAGCCACCTCGCCGGGCGCAGCGACCTGGAGAGCCATGTGACCGTTCCCTATGTCACGGGCGTCGAGAAGGACCCCGCTCCGCAGTTGAGCTATGCGCAGACCATCCGCAATCTGATTGCCGATCTGGAAACGGCGATCGGACTGCTGGAGATCGACCCGATCCGCAACTGCTACTCGTCGGACATCTATGCCGAGGCCAACGTTGACGGTTTCTATGACTATCGTCAGCAGCATCTGAACTACTTTGCCGTCCGGGCGCTGCTGGCCCGGGTCTACATGTGGGAAGGGAGTGCGGAGAGTCTGCGGCAGGCCCGCACGGTCGCGGAAGAGACGATCGCCGAGTTGAAAACCCTGGCGGGAAGCGGCGGCTCCACGCAGATCGCCTTTACCCAGGCGGATGTCGTCCCCACGACGCACATGTGCTTCCCCGACGAGCATCTGTTCGCCCTGAATGTCGTCGACCTGGAGCAGAAGATCAGTGCGAACCTCAACCGCGAGTATTCGCAGGACGACCGCCAGTACCGGACGCTGTGCATCACCAACTCGATTGCCGACAATCTCTTCGAGATCAGTGGCGTCGGAATCTCCGACTGCCGCTACAAGCTGCTGTATCATAACGTGGAATACTGGCCCAAAGGGACCAAGACCCCGTCGAAACTCTACCAGACGACCTCGACCGGAGCCGGTTATTCGTACAAGGATCTGCTGCCGCTGATCCGCCTTCCGGAGCTCTATTACATGGCGGCCGAGTGTTACGTTCGGGGTCCGGAACCGGATCTCGGAAAGGCCCGGGCGCTGCTCGACGAGGTGCGGGAGGCGCGTGCCGTCTACGAGGATCTCAGCTCGGATCTCGACGCCGAGGGGTTGATGACCGAGATCGACAAGGAGTATCGCAAGGAGTTCATCTGCGAGGGTGTGGCCTTCTACTTCTTCAAGCGTCTCGGGTATGAGGAGCTTCCGCGTCAGAGCGACGTCGGGCTCAAGAGTCCCGTCGACGATGCGACCTACATGCTGCCCTATCCCGATTTCGAGTTGCAGTCGGGGCGCGTTCAGTAAGTCTAACGTTCAAATGATTCGCAAGTTATGAAAAAGATAGGTTATATCCTGCTGGCCGCCGCCGTGCTGGCCGGTTGCGAAAAGGACGACCCGATGCGCTACGACATGTCGCAGGGCCGGGTCTGCTTCCCCGGGGCCACGTCGAATGAGACGGCCCTTTATCCCGGTTATTCAACGGCAGACAGCACGTTCTACGCCTCGCTGACCTTCAAACAGCAGCCCGAAGGGGCCGAATCGGCCGTGATCGAGGTGCCGGTGAAGCTGATCGGCGGGTCGAGTTCGGCCGACCGCGAGGTCGGGTTCCGGATTCTGGACGAGGGCACCACGGCTTCCGCAAGCGACTATACGCTTCTCGGGGCCACGATCCCCGCCGGGGAGACCTACGGGGCCATTCGCATCCGGGTGGTCCGCACCCCGGAACTGGACTCCGAAGAGCGTGCCCTGGTGATTGAACTGACCGATTCGCCCGATCTGGGAATCGGGCTCGCCGGCTATCTGAAGGCCCATGTTTCGTGGCACAACATGCTGCCGCGTCCTGTGTCCACGTCGCAGTGGTCGACCTATAATGCCTTTATCGACTCCGACCTCGCGTCGGCCAGCAAGGTTGCCGATGCCTACAGCCAGGCTGGACATCAGTTGCTTGTCGATGCCTTCGGCTGGGAGACCATTCCCAACTATACCTCCGATTACAGCTATTACCTCGATGCCTGGCGGGCCAAGCTTCAGGACTGGTACGATCAGTGGAAAGTCGACAATCCCGGCCAGACCCGCGTACACGAATCCGGCAGCATGAAGGGCCAGGAGGTGAAAGTCAGAGAGAAATAACCCCTAACAACGCACGATCATGAAACGATTCATCACATATCTGTTGATGGTGGCCGGGGTCGGCCTGTCGGCCGTCTCCTGTTACGAAGACAAGAGCAAGTTGCAGACCGAGGATATTCCGCTTATCGAGATCGAGGTGCCGGAGGCCATTGCGACGAGTCTGACCGTGGTACACGGCAGCCAACTCGATGTGGAGGGGCTGCGTTTCCGGAAGGCGGGGGTGGAGAACCCCGAAGGGCTCCGGTTCGAATGGACGGTGAGCACCACGGCAAATGATGTGGTGCCTGTCGTGCTGGCCACGACGGAGGAGTTCCACGAAGTGATCGACCTGCCGATTTCGTCGTCCGGATACCTGTTCGTTCTGACGGTGACCGATCCCGAATACGGTCTGCAGAGCCAGTACAAATGGGATCTCTTCGTGACGGCCCAGTACGGAGAGGGCATTCTGGTGGGCTATACCACCGACGGCACGACCTCCGACGTGGGGCTGATCATGCACCCGAAACTCACGGAACAGTATGCCGGGGAGTCCGCGGGGACGATCCAGAAGGGACTGATCGAATCCGCGAACGGCGAGCCGTTCCCGTCGCTGATCACCCACCTGCTTTACACCTATGCCAAGAGCAACGGTCAGAATATCTTCTGGGCCGCGACGCAGGATGACCTGATGCGGATCGAGACCGACTATTACGAGATTCTCGCCCATAAGGACGACGTCTTCGTCTATCCGCCCGAGGTCTTCAACGTGCAGCAGATGGTAAGTACCTACCAGTGTACGATGATTCTCAACGACGGCGACATCTACGAAGAGATGCTCAGCCGCGACCGCCTTTCGACCCCCATCAGCGAGACCGTGGGCATGAGTGTCGACAACTGTGTCTTCTCGTCGCATTCGGCATCTTCCTATACGCGGAGTCCGAGTACGATCTTCTACGACAAGGTGCAGGGTAAATTCTGCTATGGCCGCAATACCACGTTCGGGGTCTGCCCGAGTGTCGGGGGAACTCCGTTCGATCCGGGCGATGCCCCCGGACTGAACAGTGTGGCCGGTGGAATCAGCGTCGATGCCACGACGCATGTCATGCTGATGCGCGACGATGCCGACAACAAGTATCGGATCTACTCCTTCGGGAACGTTTCGGCACTTTCATCCGTGAAGCCGCCTACGGCCAAGTTTATCTACGACCTGCCCGATGCGCTTACTCCCTATCTGGAAAAGGCTGTGTCGATCTTCTTCTCGCTCCGCGAACCGGTGCTCTACGTGGCAACGCCCGAGGCCATCTACAAGACGATCTTCGAGACCGGGTCGGTGCAGTTCGACGAAAAGCCCGTTTACGAAGCTCCGGCCGGTGAACATATTACGCTGGCACGGCTCTATCTGCAGGGTTTCTTCGCTATGGAGAATAACGACGACAACGCCTCGCTGGAGTGGAACAGCCGCGCCGTGGTGGTCGTGACGTCAAAGGACGACATGAACGACCGGATCCATGTCGTGCCGCAGATCAATTACGGAAGCGGCCAGCTCGATACCGCAAACGAACTCGTGTTCGACGGTTTCGGCAAGATTCTGGAGTATACCGTCGTCGGATTGTACAAGTAGCCGCAGTTGGGGCGGAGACTTGTTGGAGCGCCGGGGTTCTTTTTGGGGGAGCCTCGGTGCTCGCTTTTTGCTTGGGGCCGATGCGGGGTTGGTGGGGTAGGGAATCGTTGCGAAGGGTGCGGCGAATGCCTTTTTCGGGGTAAAGGGCTTCCGGAGATCGGTCCGGATCATGAAAAACGGCTGCAATCCGAGGATTGCAGCCGTTTTTTCGGCGTTTGTGCGGGCTCCGGGTTATTTGATCTTCAGGGCCCGGTCGATCCGGTCGGCCATATAGCGGCAGAAATCACGCGTCTCGGCCAGCGGGGCCTGGCTCGCTCCCTGGCGGTACATCGTCTGCAGGTTGAGCAGCAACCCGTAGAAGAGGTGCTCCTTGTAGGGAACGGAGACCTGCGGACGTTGGAATCCGTAGGGCGCCCCGGCGATCTCGTCGGCACCCAATACTCGGCCGGATGCCGGAAGGAATCCTCCGGCAAACGATTCGCCGGGCGTTTGCTCGCTGTCGGTCAGGGCGAAGGCGCTCGCCGAACTCTTCGTCTCCTTGTCCTGCACTTTCGCCGCCGAAATCACCGTCCGCAACAACGTCTGCTGCATCTCGCTGAGGTGGCGGGACATCGGCTCCCGGGAGTGGATCTTCTCCCGGAAATAGTCCGTCAGATCCGCGGCCATCATCTCGGTCGTATAGGGGTCGTCGCTCCGCGAGACGGCCAGGTCCAGACTCCCGAGTTTCGTCAGGACGTTCCGCAGGATCCGCTCCTGGAGGTAGGTGCAGGCCTTGACCCGGTTGAAGACGTTCTTCGTGATCGACTGGTTGTCGATCCATTCGACCGTTTCGGAGAGCTGCAGCGTCGCCTGCAGGGCCTGACGCTGGGTCTGCTTCGGAACGACCGTGCAGAACGGATCCTGCAGCCCTTCGTAGGCCGGGGAGATGTAGAGGCCTCCGACGTAACGGAGCAGTTGTTCCGAGATCCCGACGATCCGCTGGATCATTCCGATCAGAAGCTCTTCCCGGTATTTGTAGTCGCCGTCGCTCTTCGAAAGCCACTCGTCCGCATGAGCCGCCACGTATTTCAGGTTGTCGATCTGGTACTCCGCACTCCGGAACAGGTCGTCGCCCAGGTCGTTGCTCCCGACCCGTGGGTCGTAGAGGCTGGCCCCGGCATGGGCGAAGAAGTAGCGCGGGTCGCCTTCGTGCCGGGCAAGCAGGCTGTCCAGCGCCGGGATTTCCGCCTTCGGGGTGGCAGCCCCGGGAACGGGCTTGTAGAGCCATTCGACGGCCAGGTAGTCGTAGGGTCCCAGGGCGTCGGCGATCAGTTTCACGCCCCGCTCCTTGTCACCCTCCTGCGCTACGATGTTGCAGTACACGTCGTCGGTGATCGAGGCCGAGAAGCCGTTCGCCTGGGTGAATGCGGCCGAACGCAGCGAATCCGTCGGATAGGCCGCCGAAGCCGCATGGTTTGGGGAGATGCCCAGGGTCGTGGCCACATGGCGGGCGGTCAGCGCCGTCAGTACCTCGGCGATCCGCTCCTCCGACGGCCGGACGCTCCGGAAGGCGGGGTCGGCGGCCGACATCGTGAGCAGAAGCTGGTTCCGGATGGCTGCGGCGTAATTGAACGGAACGAGGATCTCGCTGCCCAGAATCTCACCGCTCCGGCGGTCGATCCACGACGCGGCGTAGAGCTCCGAATTCGAGGTCCCCGTGTGGCGGACACAGTTGGCGCGGAGCAGTCCGTCGTTGAATCCCGGATCCGACGGGATGGGCTTGACGCGGATTACGTCCGCATAGCCGATGCGGGCGAAGGCGTCGTTCCACATCAGCAGCCCGCGTTCGATGGCGGCATAGGTCCGGGCGTCGAAGGTCGTATCGACATAGAAGACGATCGGCCGGAGGTTCCCCGCGCTGTCGGTCAGCGAGCGGCGGCAGGTGAAGTATTCGGGTTCGGAACCCTGTTCCCGGTCCGAATAGCTCCGGACGCTCCGATACGTGGTGCCGATCCGCTGGTCGCAGAGGCGTTTCCGGGTCTCGGCGGGTCCCATGCGGGTGATGGTCCGCCGCGTGACGATCGACTGCGGCTTGTCTTTGAAGATATCCAGCAGCCCCAGGAAACTGACCGTCGTGCCGTAGGAGAGCTCGCTCAGCACCGAAACGCTTTGCCGGTTGGCGGAGACTCCGAGGAGCTTCGAGCGATCTTTCTTGTAGTCGGCCTTGGCGGTCATCCAGCCTCCGTAGGTGTTGCCGCCCTCGGGGTCGATCGGACGGATGCGCTTCTCGTCGCCGACGAAAAGGGTGGTGAGGTCCACGATGGCCGCATTCCCGTCGGGGGTGCGGGCCTTCACGGTGTACGAGCCGACGATTGCCCCCATGTAGTTCTGCGCGATGGCCCGACGCATTGCGGGACTCCCCTCGACACTTACGGCCGGAGCATACTCCCGCAGGTAGATCAGCGAGTCGGAGTTCCCGCGGCAGAACTCGATCAGGTAGGGCTTGACGGGGTGTTGGCCCGCGATGCCGTCGCCGGGGTCTCCCGTGCGTTCGATCGACGTGGAGACCATCCAGCCCTCGTCCAGCAGCGAATCCGGCAGTTCGAGATAGAGTTTATCCTCGACGTAATGCAGGGTCAGCCCGCCGCCGCACACGCTCTCGACCTGTTTGTTCTGGAAGAGCTTTTCATAGGGTGTCGGTTTCCGATCCTGGTCGGACGTCCCCTTTTTCTTCCGCTCCCTGCGCTTCTTCGAACCGGTCTCGACGCTGTTCGTGGATTTCTCCTTGCGGGCCGCGTGTGTCGCGGAGGGCTGCAGCAGCCCCGCCAGAGCGACAAATGCCAGTATTTGCAACAGTTTCTTCATGGTCCGCCGGTTTTTATTTGTTCATCGCTTTCTCGATGTTGCGCAGCAACAGGTCGTAATGCAGCCGGGCCTCACCCTTGGCCGCTGCGCGTTTCGTCTGCAGCATCGAGCGCAGTTTCAGCAGCGAGGCGTAATCCTCGGCCTCGGTGTTGCGCGGCTCGAAGTAGCTCAGATTCGGAGAGGAGTATCCCGAAATCGGGCCCGGATCGATCCGATGGGCTGCGGCGAACGTCTCGAACGGATCGTCGGTGCAGCAGCGGCTGCAGGAGGTGAGGGCCTTGCTCTGCGCCACGTGTGCCTCCAGGAACTCGGGGTAGGGGAGCAGCCCCTCGTTCGCAACGAACTTCTTGCTCTCCCGGGCTCCCGTTGCGGTGTATACGAGTCCGGCCGAGAGGCAGAGGTTGCGGACGTATTCGCGTTGGAGCATCATTTCGGTCCGGTCGGGAGCCCGGCCCGCGAGAGTCGAGGCCCAGACGAAGTCGTAGATGTCCTTGCGGCACTCCTCGGGGGTATAGGCATCCCCTTCGGCCAGTGCGGCGCTCGTGGCAACCCGGGCCGGAGCCGCCACGACCACGGCGATCAACGATGCGGAGAGCGTCTCGGACGGAGAGCCCATCAGCGGCATGTTGCGCAAAACCTCGCGGTTGTCGAGCCACGTCATCTCCTTGAGCTGGCGGAGGCAGAACTGCAGGGCCTCGCGCTGCTGCTCCCGGGGGACGCTGCGGTAGGCCTCCACGGGATCACCCTCCATCTTTTCGGCCAGGTAGATGCCGCCGACGTTGGCCAGCACGTGATTCAGGTAGCGGACGTATTGCGTCATGATCTCGCTGTAGAGGGCCTTCCGCTGCGAAAAGTCCCGATCTTCGGGCCCGATCCAGGCGTTGAGGTTCTCCAGAATGTACTTCAGGTTGGCAACGCCGTAGGTCGAGGCCTTGACGGCATTGTCACCCAGATCCTCGGACTGCGAGTGCGGGTCGATCGTCCGGCTGAACTGCTGTTTGCCGAAGCGGTAGACCGAGTCGGCGGCGGCTTCGGTGATCCATTTCGAGGTGACGGCGTATTCGTCGAGGGCGGTGGGGGTGTCGGGCAGCGGCGTGTAGAGCCACTTCACGGCGTAATAGTCGTAGAGTCCGAAACGCGGAGGGGTCAGCCGTACGCCGCGTTCGTAGTCTCCCGGCTGGGCCACGTAGTTGAACCGGGCATAGTCCATGATCGAGGTCGTGGTGCCGTGCTGCCGGGTGAACGACGGCGAGCGCAGCGAATCGACGGGTATGACCGCCGAGGAGCCCATGTTGTGCATGTAGCCCAGGCAGTGCCCGATCTCGTGGGAGATCACGTAACGCAGTCCGTCGCCGATCACCTCCTCGGGCATCGTGGCCGTACGGACCCGCGGGTCGGTTTGCGAGGTCTGGACGAAGAGCCAGTTGTTCAGCAGCTTGATGATGTCGTGGTAGACATAGACCGAGGCGTTGAGGATCTCGCCGCTTCGGGGGTCGACCCACGAGGGCCCCATGGCGTTGGAGATGGGGATCGGGGCGTAGCGGATGCACGAATACTTGATGTTGTCGGGGTCGAATTCGGGGTCATCCTTCGGGTAGGGCTTGGCGAGGATGGCCCGTTTGAACCCGATGCGTTCAAAGGGCTCGTTCCATTGCTCGACAGCCTCGAAGATGTGCTTTTTCCACATCTCGGGGAATCCGTCGTCGACATAGAAGACGATCGGCTGTAGGGGTTCCACCTTCTCGCCGCGCTTCCACGCCTCCAGGTCGGAGGGCTCCAGCCGCCAGCGGTTTGCGAAGTAGACGACCTTGGCCCGCTGCTCCCGCTCGCTGAAGAGCACCTTGCCGGTCGGGAAGACCGACATGCGGCTGTCCGTCACGCGCGGGCGGTAGGGCGTGCGGGGCAGCAGGACCAGCGAACGGGTCATGACGGCCGTCAGCGGCTGGTCCTTGAGGAGCGTCCGGGTTCCGCGGCTGATGGTGAAGAGGTAGCTCAGCGTGCTGCGCACCACGACGTTGTCGCTGAAGGCCTTGATCTCCCCGAGCATCGAGCGCTCCTTCTGGAAGGTCTCCTTGAGCGTATAGGAACTGTAGATGCCGTAATCCGAGAAGGGCGACATCTCCTTGACATGCGCCACGAACAGATCGGTGACGTTGACCACGACGGCCGTACTGTCGGGATTCCAGGCTTCGATCTTGTAGTTGCGCAGGATCGGGTTGGCGGTATTTCGCTTGACGGCTGCGGTCAGCGCCTGCGAGGCTCCCGTTTCGTCGGTGATGTTTTCGCAGTTGACCGTACGCAGTTGCACGGAGCGCGCGTCGCGGGTGAAGACCACGTGGAGCGGGGTTCCCGATTTGGATCCGGTCGTAGCGGCCGCATTGTCGGAGATCTCCGAGATGGTCGACCCCAGCAGCATTTCGCGTCCGAAAAGCGAGTCGGGAATCTCGAAATAGAGCTTGCCCTTGACGTCATGGAGCCGGAACATGCCGTCGGTCACGGTATGCTTCTCCTTGAAGAGCTTGTCGTAGGCGCTTTCCTTGGGGTTTTCGGCCGATTTTTCCGTTTTCTTCGAGTCGGAATCCTTGGGCTTCTTCGCTGTTGCGGTCACCGCCGTGAGGCATAGCAACAAAACCAATAGTTTTCGGATCATCTGTTCATTTTTTGGGTTATGCGTTTCCGTTGTCGTGTCGCTGGACCCTGGGGCCCCTTCATAAGAAAGAGCCCCTCGGACCCGAAAATACATACAACCGCCCGGTAAAAAATCTTTCCGCCGGCGGATGCACCGGTCGAAGCTCTCCCGGATGAAGTGGCTGGCCGGTTCCGGAACGCGTTGTGAGACAGGAGACACGCCTTTTGGTGCTCGGATTCTTGTAAAGATTGATTGAAGATTGTTGTTCGAAACCGAATGTTTTGTATAATTTTATACAACAAAAAGTCGGGTGAATCCTTCTTGCGGGAAGGAGACCTGCACTTTCGGGGACCGAAGTACCTCTCTATGAGTCGATGACTGTTGAGGGCGACCGTACCTATCTGACTTTTCGAACTGGCCAGAGTAGTTTGGCGCCATTCGGCCGCTGGCTGACAAGGTTCGAGGTGGCAGGCGCGAATCGGATTTTCTATCCAGCCAAAGCCAGGAACGACCGGGATAAACGATGTGTTGTCGTTACGAGTAGCTCAGTAACGGCTCAGGTTGCGGTGCGTTATGGTTTGCGGAAGGTAATAATACACAAATATGATGTAATTTTATTCTTGTCTTCGTGGTGAGATAAGAATAAAAAAATGGTAAGCAAGGACTTCAATTCTCTATTCGAACCATTCTCCGCATTCCCGATGAGCAAAGTTGCATTGACCATCTTGAGGAACTTCGGTGGGGCGGAGTTGTCGTTAGTCCCTTTGATCCTACGTCTAAAGTCTACAAATGCAAAGATAACAAATATCGCTGTAAAAACACAGGAAAATATTTCAATGTGAAGACCAATACTCTTTTCGATGGGACCAAGATCGAATTGAGGAAATGGTTTGCGGCGATTTGGATCGTTACTTCCCACAAAAAAGCATATCTTCCTATCAATTATCACGGGACATAGATATCACGCAAAAGACTGCGAGGTTTATGTTACAGCGTATTCGGAACTGTTTCGGCATTGAGAATAACAACGACTTGAACAATACCGTCGAAATGATACGTTGGAGGTAAGAATAAGAATCGTCACACCGACAAGAAGTCCAAAAATGCCCGAGGCCGAAGCATCAAGGATAAGACGCCCGTATTTGGGATGGTAGAGCGTAAGGGTAAATTAAACGCGAAGGTCGTTCCGGATACCACCTGCGATACTTT
>DXDA01000039.1 GCA_019115745.1 Candidatus Alistipes intestinigallinarum | reverse complement strand
GGAGAAAACCTGCCAGATGGTCACGCTCTACGGCTATTTGCGGGTATTGCCGGATCAACTGCCGACGCCGGAATGGAAGGAGAAACTCTGGAAAGACGGCATCGGCGCTATCGACGAACATCTCAACGGTTTCCGGGGATGGGGCGTTCCCGTTTATGAAAGTCCTTATCTTTGGCCGGCCTCCAATCATGCCCGGGCACTTAACGAAGTGCAGCGCTTTTTCGTGGAGGAGACCCGATTGGGCATCCCCGTGGATTTTACCAACGAGGGGATCCGGGGCGTGGAGGCCTATCGTGCGACCAACTTTCCGACCCAGCTCGGACTCGGGCATACCTGGAACCGCGAATTGATCCGTCAAGTCGGATATATCACCGGCCGGGAGGGTCGTTTGCTGGGTTATACAAATATTTATGCGCCCATTCTCGACGTGGGGCGCGATCAACGCTGGGGCCGTTATGAGGAGGTCTACGGCGAAGATCCCTATCTGGTCGCGGAACTTGGTGTGCAGATGGTTCTCGGGATGCAGCAGGATCATCAGGTGGCCGCCACGTCGAAACATTACATCGCCTATTCCAACAACAAGGGGGCTCGTGAGGGCATGTCGCGGGTGGATCCGCAGATGTCGCCGCACGAGGTGGAGAACATCCATGTCTATCCCTGGCGGGAGGTGATCTCCCGGGCCGGGCTGCTCGGGGCGATGAGCTCCTACAACGATTACGACGGTTATCCGATCCAGAGCAGCGCCTATTGGCTGGACGAGCGGCTGCGCAAGGATTTCGGATTCCGCGGCTATGTCGTTTCGGACAGCGACGCCGTCGAGTATCTCCATTCCAAACATCATGTGTCTCCGGACATGAAGGAGTCTGTTTATCAGAGCGTCATGGCCGGACTGAATGTTCGTTGCACGTTCCGTTCTCCGGATAGCTTCGTGTTGCCGCTTCGTGAACTGGTGCGGGAAGGCCGCATTCCGATGGAGGTGATCGACGACCGGGTCCGGGATGTCCTGCGTGTGAAATTCCTGGTCGGGCTTTTCGACCATCCCTACCAGTTGGATTATGAGGCGGCGGACCGCGAGGTGGATGGCCCCGAAAACAACCGGGTCGCCCTGCAGGCATCGCGGGAATCCATCGTCCTGCTCAAAAACCGGGAGAACACCCTGCCTTTGGATGCCTCTCGTTTGAAAAAGGTCGCTGTTATCGGGCCGAATGCGGATGAAACCGCATTTGTGCACACGCACTATGGGCCGCTTGCCACCGAAGCCGTCTCGGTTTACGAGGGGTTGTCGCGGGCACTCGACGGCAAGGCCGAGGTGATCTATGCAAAGGGTTGCGAACTGGTGGATGCCAATTGGCCGATTTCGGAGATCCTGCCCTCGGAACCCGATGAAACGGAAGCCGGGATGATCCGTCAGGCCGTGGATGTTGCACGACAGAGCGACGTCGTCATCGCGGTGGTTGGCGGAGGCCCTCGGACCTGCGGCGAGAATAAAAGCCGTACCAGTCTCGATTTGCCCGGTCATCAGGAGTTGCTGCTGCGCGAGGTCCACAAGAGCGGCAAGCCGCTGGTCGTGATCCTTATCAACGGACGTCCGCTCTCGATCAACTGGGCGGCGGCTCATGCGGATGCGATTCTCGAAGCCTGGTACCCGGGTTCGCACGGAGGAACGGCGCTTGCGGAGGTCCTGCTCGGGGATTATAATCCCGGCGGGAAACTGACGGTGACATTCCCGAAGAGCGTGGGGCAAATCCCCTTCAACTTCCCGGCCAAACCCAATTCTCAGATCGACGGCCCCCGGAAACCGGGCCTGGATGGCAATCAGTCCCGAATCAACGGAGCCCTGTACGATTTCGGTTTCGGGCTGAGCTATACGACCTTTTCCTATTCGAATCTTGTCTTGTCCCGGAAGGAGATTCGTCCCGACGAATCGTTCGACGTGTCGTTCGATGTCACCAATACGGGAAGCCGGCGCGGGGACGAGGTGGTCCAGCTCTATGTCCACGACTGTTTGAGTTCGATCACCGTTTACGAGAAACTGCTCAAAGGGTTCGAGCGCGTGGCTTTGGAGCCGGGCGAGACGAAACGGGTGACGATGCGGCTCACGCCGATGGATCTTTCGCTGCTCGATGCCGACATGCGCCGGGTGGTTGAGCCGGGAGAGTTTGAGATCCTGATCGGAGCCTCGTCGACCGACATCCGCCTTTCGGACAGGCTCGTTGTCTTGGATCCTGCGGGACAATCGGACGTTCCGGCCGTGTCGGCCGCCGTCGAGTTCCCGGTGACACTCGGGCGCGGAGAGGAGCTGACTCTGCCGGTGCGGGAGGATCGTGATATCGGAGAATTGGGTGTCCGCTGGGGAAAAGGCACCGATTGCGCATTTGAAATTCTTATTTCCGACGGTGGCGGGCAGTTCCTGCCGGTATACGCCGGGAAAGCCTCTTCCGGAAAACTGCAGCGCTGTGAGTTCGATCCGGTCAAGGCGAGCGAAATCCGCCTTCTGATTACTCGTGGAAAGGCGGTTGTCGCTGATCTGGAAAGCGAACTGATTCGAAAATAAACTTCAAACCTATGAGAAAAACTACTACCTTATTTTATTGGTTGACGTTGGGTTTTCTCTCCGTGGGTATTTCGTCGTGTTCCGAATTGAACGACCTCGATCGGGACTTGTCGGACCTGGACAAACGGATTGAAGCCCTGGAGGCCCGGATGGAGGTGCTGAACAAGAACGTGGAAGCACTCCAACAACTTACGCAGGCCACGACCGTCAACAGTGTGACGTTCGAGGACAACGTTTATACGATCCTCCTATCGGACGGCCAGACCTTGACCTTGACGGTCGGGGAAGCCGGAGTCGGCAATGTGCCTTTGGTTACGGTCGACGAGGAAGGTTACTGGATGATTGATTATCAGGATGGTGCCGGCCCCGTTTATCTGACAGGCGAGAAGGGAAAGATTCCCTCTGCGGGCAAGGATGCCGTAACACCCGTATTCGGAATCGACGCTGAGGGCTATTGGACTCTGGACTACGGCAATGGCCCGAAACCCGTCGAAGATGCTTCCGGGAACAAGGTTCCGGCGACCTCGTCCGACGAGGTGATTGATCCGGTTTTCGAGGAGGTGGTCTACGACAAGGCGTCCGGGATGCTTACCGTGACGCTTCGGGCCGACGGTCGTGTCATCGAGCTGCCGGTTGTTCCCGACTTCCTCTTTGCAGTAAAGAATGCCGAAGGTCTTCAACTTTTCGATTACGGGGAGACGAAGGTCTTCCCGGTGGAGAGTACCGGGATTCGGGATGCGGTCATTCAGACGCCTTCCGGCTGGTCGGCGGTTCTTGAAGAGGCTGCCTTTTCGATCACGGCTCCGGCCAAAACCCGTTCGATTCCGATTGCGGATTCCGATACGGATGTGGTGATCGTGGCACAATCCTCCAAAGGCAAATACATCAGTGTCTCCAAGGTCCGGGTATCGCTTTCCGACGCGGAGATTGACATTGAGCCCAAGGTGACCGTTGCGCTTGAAGAGGCTCCCTTGTCGACATCGCTTGCCTTCCACATAACGCTTGAAGAGGCCACGTCGTATAAATATATCCTTCGGAAAAGCCGGGAGACGGCTCCGACCTATGATGAGGTGAAGGATTCGGGGCTCGAAGCGATGGTGACGACGTTGCGGGTGGAGGAACTGGCTCCCAAAACCGATTATACGCTCTATGTGATCGCCTGCAACGGGGATATTCTCGGAAAAGAGCTGGTAACCCTTTCGGCGGTGACGGCCATCCCGGATTATGCCAGCTATCACGAGGCGTATGAGGGCGGTGCGGAACTGGAAATCGGCGGAGTTGTTGTCAGCCGGGTTCTGTTCGGGGAAGGGACGCTGCTGACTGCCGAGAACAACCAGATCACGACTGATGGTGTCTATTTCGTACCGGAGGGTGTGACGGCCCGTTATGACAATGGTGCCGGCAAACGCGGGA
>DXDA01000038.1 GCA_019115745.1 Candidatus Alistipes intestinigallinarum | reverse complement strand
ATTCACCTCGGCGATCGAGACCGAAACCATCGGCAAGGGCCTTTCGGAAGAGGTCGTGCGGCTGATTTCCGAAAAGAAGGGCGAACCGGAGTGGATGACCGAACGCCGCGTGGCGGCCTACCGTCACTGGCTGACGCTCGAACCCCCGACGTGGGCACACCTGACGATCCCCGAGATCGACTTTCAGGATATCATCTACTACGCGGCCCCGAAGGCCCGAAAGAGGCTCGGCTCGATGGACGAGGTCGATCCCGAACTGAAACGCACGTTCGACAAACTGGGCATCCCCCTCGAAGAGCAGATGGCGCTGGCGGGCGTGGCCGTCGATGCCGTGATGGACTCGGTGTCGGTGAAGACCACCTTCAAGGAGACGCTGGCCGAGAAGGGCATCATCTTCTGCTCGATCTCGGAGGCGCTGCGCGACCATCCCGAACTGGTGAAAAAATACTTGGGGAGCGTCGTGCCCTACACGGATAACTTCTATGCGGCGCTGAATGCCGCGGTCTTCTCCGACGGGTCGTTCTGCTACATCCCCAAGGGAGTGCGGTGCCCGATGGAGCTGTCGACCTACTTCCGGATCAATGCCGCCGGAACGGGACAGTTCGAGCGCACGTTGATCGTGGCCGACGAGGGCGCCTACGTGAGCTACCTCGAAGGGTGTACGGCTCCGCAGCGCGACGAAAACCAACTGCACGCCGCCGTGGTGGAGATCGTCGTGGAGCGTGATGCCGAGGTGAAGTACTCCACGGTGCAGAACTGGTATCCGGGCGACAAGGAGGGCCGGGGCGGCATCTACAACTTCGTGACCAAGCGGGGTTTGTGCCGCGAGAATGCCCGGTTGTCGTGGACGCAGGTCGAGACCGGTTCGGCGATTACGTGGAAATACCCGAGTTGCATCCTGGCGGGTGACAACGCGGTCGGGGAGTTCTACTCGGTGGCGATGACCAATAATTTCCAGCAGGCCGACACGGGCACGAAGATGATCCATATCGGCCGCAATACGCGGAGCAGGATCGTCTCGAAGGGTATCTCGGCGGGCCGGAGCGAGAACTCCTACCGGGGTTTGGTGCGTGTGGCGAAGGGGGCGGAGAATGCCCGCAACTACTCGCAATGCGACTCGCTGCTGATCGGTGACCGGTGCGGCGCCCACACCTTCCCGGTGATCGACTGCCGCAACCGCACGGCAGTCCTGGAGCACGAGGCCACGACGTCGAAGATTTCGGACGACCAGCTCTTCTACTGCAACCAGCGGGGACTGTCGACGGAGGATGCCGTGGGGCTGATCGTGAACGGTTATGCGCGGGAGGTGCTGGCGAAGTTGCCGATGGAGTTTGCCGTGGAGGCGCAGAAGCTGCTGGCCCTGCAACTGGAGGGCACGGTGGGATAAACGATCGGGAAGATGAAAATCGTCGTTTTGAACGGAAGCCCGCGCCGCAACGGACTGGTGTCGCGGATGCTCGACGAGGTGATTGCCGGATTGCCCGAAGGGGTTGAGGTGGAGCGCTTCTTCGTTCACGACCTGACTGTCAGACCGTGCTGCGGATGTATGAAATGCCGGTCGTTGCACCGGTGTGTGCTGGCCGAGGACGATGCGCACCGCGTGGCGGAGGCTCTTCGCGGGGCTGATGCGCTGGTAGTGGGGTCACCCTGCTACTGGGGCGGCATGAGCGGCACATTGAAGCTGCTGTTCGATCGAATGGTTTATGCGCTGATGGAGGACCGGGAGGGAGGATTGCCCGTTCCGTTGCACAAGGGGAAACGGGTGGTGATGGTTGCTACGAGCAATACGGCCTGGCCGTTCAGCGTGTGGTTCCACCAGACGAGCGGGGTTTTCCGCTCGCTGCGGGAGATTTTCCGCTGGAGCGGCTTCCGGGTTGTCGGGACGCTGGGCAAGGGCGGCTGCCGGAAGCATCCGGAGCTGACGGCCCGGGAGGTTTCGAAATGCCGGAGACTGGGCGGAAAGCTCTGCCGGGCGTAGGAACCCGAGAAGCGACATGCGAAGTCCGGGGCCGAGACGGATTTGAACGCGGCCGCAGGGCGCGGGAAACGGAGACCGGGAAATCATGCTGACGTCGGAAAATGCAGCAGTTCCGGTCGGGAAAAACGCCCCGAGAAGCACACCGTTCCGATACCGCACGGACTTTCCCCATAAAGCCCCTGCCTGGGGCGGGGGTTTGGGGGTGGGTCGGATTTGAATACGCGGCCACGGGCCGCGAGCAACGGCGGCCGGGGACGGAAAACCGGGCAAAAAAGTGAACAAGATAATGGAAAACAATATGTTAAGCGTAAAAAATCTACACGCGACGGTCGAGGGCAAGGAGATCCTCCGCGGTATCGACCTCGAAGTCAAGGCCGGGGAGGTCCATGCGATCATGGGCCCGAACGGTTCGGGCAAATCGACCCTGGCGTCGGTGCTGGCCGGGAATGAGAAGTTCACCGTCACGGAAGGCTCGGTGGAGTTCCTGGGGCGCGACCTGCTTGCGATGTCGATCGAGGATCGGGCGCGGCTGGGTCTGTTTCTCGGATTCCAGTACCCGGTGGAGATCCCGGGCGTGACGATGGCCAACTTCATGAAGCTGGCCGTCAACGAACAGCGCAAGTACCGCGGCGAGGAGCCCCTGACGGCTGCGGAGTTTCTGCGGCTGATGAAGGAGAAGAGCGCCGTGGTGGAGCTGTCGTCGAAATTGACCTCGCGGGCCGTGAACGAAGGCTTCTCGGGCGGCGAGAAGAAGAAGAACGAGATCTTCCAGATGGCGATGCTGGACCCGAAACTGGCCATTCTGGACGAAACCGACTCGGGACTGGACATCGACGCCCTGCGGATCGTCGCCACGGGCGTCACGAAACTCCATACGCCGCAGAACGCCACGGTGGTCATCACACACTACCAGCGTTTGCTGGACTATATCGTTCCCGACGTGGTGCACGTGCTCTATAAGGGGCGGATCATCTACACGGGCGACAAGACGCTGGCCCTGAAGCTCGAAAAGGAGGGCTACGACTGGCTGATCAACGAATACGACAAGTAATGGACCGGATACTGGAAATCATCGGAGAGTTGCGCAAGGCCGACCGGGAGGTGTTCCGGGTCGGGAGTCCGGTTCCGCAGCCCTATGCGTCGGTGGATCCCGGGCACCTGCGGGTGGAGCTGGCGGCGGGAGCCGCGGCGCATCTGGTGGTGCTCCACACGAAGGCGGATACGTCGACGCTCGATGTCGAACTGGCCGAAGGTGCGCAGTTCGAACTGACGGAGTTGTTCCTGGGCGGGACGTTCTGCGAGACGACCGTGCGGCAGGGGGCCCGGAGCCGGTGCCGGATGACGACGGTGCTGCTGTCCGGAGCGAATGTTGCGTACCGGATCGAACTGGAGGGTGCGGATGCCGAGAACAACCTCGGCGGGGCCTTCCTGCTCGGCGGACGTGAACACGGCGTGGTGAAACTCCATACGAGCCACCGGGTTGCGGATTGCCGCAGCGACTCCACGGTCAAGGGCGTTGCGGGCGGCGAGGCCGTGGGCGAGTTTTCGGGACTGGTCTACGTGGCGCGGGACGCCCAGCGTACCGATGCGCGGCAGCAGAGCCGCAACGTGCTGCTGAGCGAGACGGCGCGCATCGAGACGATGCCGCAACTGGAGATCTATGCCGACGACGTGAAGTGCTCGCACGGCGCGACTGTCGGGCAGATGGACTCCGAAGCGATCCTCTACATGCGGCAGCGGGGCCTGAGCGAAGCGCAGGCGCGGCGGCTGCAGATCGAGGGCTTCGTGGGCGACATTGTACGCCGCTGCGGGGTGGAGCCGTTGGGCGAGGCCCTTTTGGAACTTGCGGCGGAGAAACTGGAAAAACTGTAACGGCATGTTTGACGTCGAAAAGATACGCGAGGAGTTCCCGATCCTGGAGCGCAAGGTCTACGGACGGCCGCTGGTCTACCTCGACAGCGGAGCTACGGCGCAGAAACCGCTGTCGGTGATCGAGACCGTCGACCGGCTGCACCGCGAGGGGAATGCCAACATCCACCGGGGCGTGCACCTCTTGTCGGAGGAGGCGACGGAGCTTTACGAGGCGGCGCGGCAGCGGATTGCCGACTTCATCGGCGCCTCGGCGAAGGAGGAGATCGTCTTCACGGCCGGGGCTACGGCGTCGCTCAATACGGTGGCCTACGCCTGGGGCGATGCGTTCGTCGGTGCGGGCGACAACATCGTGGTCAGCGAAATGGAGCACCACTCGAATCTGGTTCCGTGGCAACTGGTCGCCCAGCGGCGCGGTGCCGAGGTGCGGATGCTCCCGATCGACGACCGGGGGGCGCTGCGTCTGGAGCTGCTTCCGACGCTCGTCGACTCCCGCACCCGCGTGGTGGCCGTGACGCAGGCCTCGAATACGCTCGGTACGCGTCCCGACCTGCGGCCCGTCATCGAGGCGGCCCACGCCGTCGGGGCCATTGCGGTGGTCGACGGCTGTCAGGGCGTGGTCCACGGCGGGGTTGATGTCCGGGCGCTGGACTGCGACTTCTACGCCTTCTCGGGGCATAAGCTCTACGGCCCGACGGGCATCGGCGTGCTGTACGGCAAACGGGAGCTGTTGGATCGGATGCCGCCCTTCCTGGGCGGCGGCGACATGGTCGACCGGGTGTCGTTCGCGCGGACGACCTTTGCGCCCGTACCGCTGAAGTTCGAGGCCGGGACGGCCAACTTCATCGGCGCCATCGGGCTGGGCGAGGCGGTCCGGTTCCTCGAACGCTTCGATCCGGCGGAGATCGAGGCCCACGAAACGGCCCTGCTGACGCGAGCCACCGAGCGCCTTTCGGCCATCGACGGCCTGCGCATCTACGGGCAGACACCGGACAAGTGCGCCATCGTGTCGTTCAACATCGAGGGCGTGCACCCCTACGACGTGGGGATGATCCTCGACAAACTGGGCATCGCGGTCCGCACGGGACAGCATTGTGCCGAGCCGGTGATGACGCATTTCGGCGTGACGGGCATGTGCCGGGCGTCGTTTGCGCTCTACAACACGGCGGCGGAGGTCGATGCGCTGGCGGCCGGCGTGGAACGGGCCGTCCGGATGCTGCGCAACTGAGAAAGAGACCGCCGAACTGCAGAAAACGACGAAAAGCTGCAAAAAACTGCGGCGGACAGCGAACCACCGAAGAAAACTCAGGAAAACCCAAGAAAACCCAAGAAAAACTATGTTCATCGTACTCGAAGGTCTGGACGGGGCCGGGAAATCGACCCAGATACGGCTGTTGCGGTCGCTCTTTGCCGAGCGGGGCGTAGCGAGCGAATACGTGCATTTCCCGCGTTTCGACGCGCCGGTCTACGGCGATCTGATCGCGCGTTTCCTGCGGGGTGAATTCGGGGGCGTGAACGAGGTGAACCCCTACCTGGTGGCGCTGCTCTACGCCGGGGACCGGGCCGAAGCGGGCGGGATGATCCGTCGGTGGCTTCAGGAGGACCGGGCGGTGATTCTGGACCGCTATGTCTGGTCGAACGTGGGCTACCAGTGTGCGAAACTGGCGGCCGGGGAGGAGCGCGACCGGCTGGCGCAGTGGATTCTGGATCTCGAATTCGGTCACAACGCCCTGCCGCGTCCCGACGTGTCGCTCTTCCTCGACGTGCCCTTCTCGTTCACGGAGCGCAAGCTCGCCGAGACGCGCGAGGGCGACGACCGCGACTACCTGCAAGGTGCACGGGACATCCACGAGGATGCGCTGGACCTCCAGCGCCGGGTGCGCGAGGTCTACCTCTCGATGGCGTCGCGGGACGCTTCGCTGCGCGTGGTCGACTGCAGTACGCCGACGGGCGCGATGGAGACGCCGGAACGTATTTTTGAGAAAATCCGCGGGGTGCTGGCCCCGATAATCGACGCACGATGAGAAGGACCCGGGGATTCAAGATCGCAGCCAACGTGTGCCGGGTGATCCTGGCCATGACGTTCATCCTGTCGGGCTTCACGAAGGTGATCGACCCGTGGGGCACGGCCCTGAAGGTGAACGAGTACCTCTCGATCTACGGCATGGAGTGGCTGCAGCCTGCGGCGATGACCTTCTCGATCTGGCTGTGCGGCGCCGAGCTGATGATGGGCTGCATGTTGCTTTTCAAGGTGCGGATCCGGCTGATTTCGATCTTCGCGGTGGTGTCGATGTGCTTCTTCACGGTGCTGACGCTGCTGAGCGCCACGGTGCTTCCGGTCGAGGATTGCGGCTGCTTCGGCGATGCGCTGAAGCTCACGCCGTGGGAGACCTTCGTGAAGAACCTCGTGCTGCTGCCGATGGCCTTCGTGGTGTGGTGGCGCTACCGCCCGGACAAGATCTTCGCCTTCAAGCCGGTGGAGATCGCCCTGACGTGCATCTTCTTCTCGCTGTCGATGTACCTGGGCTATTACTGCTATATCCACCTGCCGCTCATCGACTTCCTGCCCTACAAGGTGGGGGTGAACATCCACGAGGCGATGCAGGCTCCGGCCGTCGAGGCGGGCGAGTCGGAGACGGTGCTCGTCTACCGCAACCGGGCGACGGGCGAGGAGCGGGAGTTCGCGCTGGAGGACCCCGAGTGGCAGGACGATACGAAGTGGGAGTGGGTCGACACGCGCACGACGAGCGAAGCGCCGTCGATCCGGCCGCTGGTGAGCGAATTTGCGCTGCGCGATGCCGGGGGCGACGCCACGGAGGAGGTGATCACCCGTCCGGGGCGGGTCTACATGCTTTGTGTCACGGCGTTCGACCGCCTGCCGCGGGGTTGTGCCCGGCGGATGGCGCGGCTGGTCGAACGGGCCCGCGAAGAGGGTGCCGAGGTGGTTTGCCTGACGCCCGATCCGCTCTACGGGGAGATGTGGCACGACTTCGGAACCGGGGAGGTGCGCTGCTACAACATCGACGCCTCGACGATGCGGACGATGCTGCGGGCCGAAAACGGACTGGTGACGCTGGACGACGGCACGATCACGGCTAAAAGGAACTGTCGGGATATTCGTCCGTAGGGGCGCGCGGGAGGTTTCGTGCGGCGTATGGTATGAAAGTTGACTCTTTTCGGAGAGTCGACTTTTTCTTTTTTGGGTGTGGCGGTCCCGGGCGGCCCGGAGTGTTTTCGGGCGACCCGCCGCCGACAGCCGCGGCCCGGGGTGATCCGGGGTGATTCAGCCGTGAACTGTCCGGAAACGTCCCGCCGCAACCCGAAGGGGAGGGGAGTCGGCCGAAAAACAGTCTCACCTATGCGCATCATTTCCCTGTTATTGATCATCCTGTTGTTGACCGGAGGCTGCTCGCGGCGCACTCCGGCGCCGCAGACGGTCCGTCCGGTGAAGGTCGCCACGGCCTCCGGGGCGGGGCTTATCGAGAAGGATTTCGCCGGACTGGCCACGCCGGACGACGCCGTGACGCTGGCCTTCAAGCTGGCGGGACAGGTCCTGGACGTCCCCGTCTCGCAGGGCGAACGGGTGGAGCGGGGTGCGCTGCTGGCGGAGCTCGACCCGCGGGACATCGAACTGCAGGTTGCGGCGACCCGCTCGGCCTTCGAGGAGGCGCGTTCGGCGCAGCAGCGGATGCAGCGGCTGCTGGCCCACGAGGCGGTTTCGCGGCAGGAGGCCGAGGCGGCCGCAACGCGCTATGCGCAGGCGAAGTCGACTTACGACAATACGCTCGACCTGCTCAACGACACACGCCTGCGGGCTCCGTTCGCGGGGGTCGTGGAGCGGACGTATGTCGATAATTTCGAGCGGGTGCAGGCCGGGCAGTCGATCCTGCGGCTGGTCAATCCCGTGACGACAACCGTGCAGTTCACCCTTCCGGAGAGCGCGCTGGAGCTCCTGCGCGACTCCTCGACGCGCTTTTCGGTCCTCTTCGACAACTACCGCGGGGTGCACTTCGCGGCGCGGCTGAAGGATTACGCCCAGACGTCGTCCGACGCTTCGGGATTCCCGGTGTCGCTGCGGTTGGAGAATCCCGATCCGGGGCGTTACCGCATCTCGCCCGGGATGTCGTGCACGATTACGATGCAGAGCGCGGATCCGGTTCCGGATGCGGTGTCGCTGCCGGTTTCGGCGATCTGCGCCCCGGCCGAGGGCGGGACCTGGGTCTGGGTCGTGGGGGCGGACGACCGGGTGACGCGGCGTGCGGTGACGCTGGGCGAGCTGTTCGGCCGCGACCGGGTGGTGGTTGACAGCGGGTTGTCGGCCGGTGAACGGGTCGTCACGGCCGGGGTCTACCGGCTCCGCGAGGGTGAACAGGTGCGGATTCTCAACTGATACGGCCATGAACCTTCCGGAATATTCGCTGCGCAACGGCCGTGTGATCGGCTTTTTCCTCTTCCTGCTGCTGGCCGGGGGCATGGCGGGCTTCTCGACCCTGGGCAAGAAGGAGGATTCGACCTTTGTCATCAAGAGTGCGATGCTGCTCTGCTCCTACCCGGGTGCCACGCCGCAGGAGGTCGAGGAGCTCGTCACCGAACCGATCGAACGCGAGGTGCAGTCGATGCGCCGCGTGCACAAGATCACCTCGGAGTCGTGGTACGGGCTCTCGAAGATCCAGGTCGAACTGGATCCGGGGACTCGTTCGGGGGAGATTCCCCAGTTGTGGGACGAACTGCGGCGCAAGGCGCTGGACATCCAGCCGCAACTCCCTTCGGGGGCTTCGGCCATCACCGTGGCGGACGACTTCGGCGACGTCTACGGCATCTACTACGGGCTGTCGGCCGACGAGGGCTTCACGCAGACGGAGCTGCGCGACTGGGCGCAGCGCCTGAAGCGGGCGCTGGTGACCGTCGACGGGGTGCAGAAGGTGACCCTCTACGGCGAGCAGACCCCCGTGGTGAATCTCTACGTGAGCCTTTCGGCGCTGGCGAACTTCGCGATCCGCCCGGAGACGATCGTGGCGACGATCGGCCAGCAGAACGCCATCGTCGACAGCGGCGAGAAACGGGCCGGGGAGCTGCAGGTGCGGATTCTCGAAGAGGGCACCTACCGGAGCCTCGACGATCTGGAAAACCAGTTGCTGATCTCCTCCGTGGGCAAACAGTACCGCCTGGGCGACCTGGCGCGGATCGAACGCGGCTATGCGGAGCCGCCCCGGACGCTGATGCGGGTCGACGGACGCCGGGCCGTGGGAATCGGCATCTCGACCGAGGCGGGCGTCGACGTGGTGAAGGCCGGGGAGCGGATCGACGCCCTGCTCTCGACGCTGACGGCCCGAATGCCCGTGGGGCTGGAGCTTACGGTGCTCTACCCCGAGAACCGCATTGCCCGTGAAGCGACGCGGACCTTCCTGTTGAACCTTGCGGAGTCGGTGGCGATCGTCGTTGCGGTCATCATGCTGGTGATGGGCTTCCGCTCGGGGGTGCTGATCGGGAGTTCGCTGCTCTTCTCGATCGGCGGGACGCTGCTCCTGATGCAGTTTCTGGGCGAAGGGCTGAACCGCACGTCGCTCGCCGGGTTCATCATCGCCATGGGGATGCTCGTCGACAACGCCATCGTCGTTACGGACAACGCCCGTCAGGCGATGCTGCGCGGCACTCCGCGCCGCCGGGCCTTCATCGAGGGGGCCACGACGCCGCGCTGGAGCCTCCTGGGTGCCACGCTGATCGCCATCTTCTCTTTCCTGCCGTTGTATCTGGCGCCGTCGTCCGTGGCCGAGATCGTCAAGCCGCTGTTCATCGTGCTGGCGCTCTCGCTCGGGCTGAGCTGGGTGCTGGCCCTGACGCAGACTCCGCTGTTCGGCAACGCCATGCTGCGCGTCGCCCCGGCCGCGGGCGACCCCTACGATACGCGCTTCTACCGCGCCTTCGACCGCCTGCTGACGACGCTGCTGCGCTACCGTTGGATGACCCTGCTCAGCGTAACGGGGCTCTTTGTGCTCTCGCTCTTCGTCATGGAACGCCTGCCGCAGAACTTCTTCCCGTCGCTCGACAAACCCTACTTCCGGGCCGACGTGCTGCTGCCCGAGGGCTACGACATCCGCACGACGCAACGGAACCTGGAGGCGATGGAGCGCTGGCTGCGCGAACAGCCCGAGGTGAAGTGCGTGTCGTGGACGGCCGGCTCCACACCGCCGCGCTACTACCTGGCGAGCGGCAGCACGTCGCAGCGTCCCAATTTCGGGAACCTGCTGGTCGAGCTGCACGACCGCCGCACGACCGCTGACGTCGAGGCGCGTTTCAACGCCTGGGTCACGGCGTCGTTTCCCGACGTGTGGCTGCGGTCGTCGCTCTTCAAGCTCTCGCCCGTACCGGATGCGGCGATCGAGTTCGGCTTCATCGGGGAGAATGCCGACACGCTGCGGCGCCTGACGGCCGCGGCCGAGGCGGTGATGTGGAGGACGCCTGGCGCGACGAACATCCGCAACAATTGGGGCAACCGCATCCCGACGTGGCTGCCGCTCTACTCGCAGATGAAGGGCCAGCGGATCGGCATCACACGCAGCCAGATGGCCCGCGGCATCACGATCGCCACGCAGGGCTACCCGCTGGGCGAATACCGCGAGGGGGACCAGTTCCTGCCGATTCTGCTCAAGGACGAGAACATCGCGGCCTACAACCTGACAAACCTGCAGGCGCTGCCGATCTTCACGCCGTCGGGTCGGGTCTTCTCGATCGAGCAGGCGACCGACGGCTTCCGGTTCGACTTCCGGCCGGGGGTGATCCGGCGCTTCGACCGCCAGCGGGTGATGAAGGCGCAGTGCGATCCGGAGCGCGGCGTCAATACCATTGAGCTGTTCAACGCCTTGCGCGACTCGCTGCAGCGCGCGATCACCCTTCCCGAAGGGTATGCGATGCGCATTTTCGGCGAGCAGGAGAGCCAGCAGGAGTCGAATGCGGCACTGGGCCGCTATCTGCCGCTGACCCTCGTGCTGATCTTCGTCGTGCTGCTGCTCCTCTTCCGCAACTACCGCGACCCGGCGGTGATTCTGCTGATGCTGCCGCTGATCTTCATCGGCGTGGTCCTCGGGCTGGTCACGACGGGCAAGGTCTTCAACTTCTTCTCGCTGCTCGGACTGCTCGGGCTCATCGGCATGAACATCAAGAACGCCGTGGTGCTCGTCGAGCAGATCGGCCTGCTGCGCACGGCGGGCCGCACGCCCCGCGAGGCGCTCATCGAGGCGACGCGCAGCCGCATCGTCCCGGTCGTGATGGCCTCGGGAACCACCATCCTGGGGATGCTGCCGCTGCTGTTCGATTCGATGTTCGGCGCGATGGCCGCCACGATCATGGGCGGGCTGCTGGTGGCCACGCTGCTGACGATCTGCGTACTGCCCGTTGTTTACGCCCTCTTTTACCGTATCCGTTGACCATGAGATTCCTGTTGTCGATTCTGTTTTTGTCCATCGGCCTGCCGCTCTTCGGGCAGACCACCCTGGAGGAGTACCGCACGGATGTCGCGGCCTACAGCCGGGCGCTGAAGATCGCCGCGGCGAAGAGCGAAGCCGCCGCCGAGGAGTGGGGGCGTGCCCGCACGGGCTACCTGCCGCGGCTGTCGCTCGACGGCGACTTTACGCGGACCTTCCGGTGTTACGAAGGGGTCAAGCCGTGGACGTTCAGCGTGCTGCCCCAACTGGTCCAGACCCTCTACGGCGGGGGCTCGGTGCGGGCCGCGGCCGAGCAGGCGTCGCTGGGTTGCGACATCGCGCTCTGCGAGGAGGAGTTCTCGCGGCTCGACGTGCGCTACGCGGCCGAGTACGCCTACTGGAGCCTCTCGGCCGTGGAGCTCTATGCCGAGTCGATGCGCCGCTACGTGTTGCTGATCCGCTCGCTGAAGGAGGTGGTCGACCGCCGTTTCGCCGAGGGCTACATCGCCAAGGGCGACGTGCTGATGATCGACGCGCGGCTGAGCGAGGCGGAGTTTTCGCTGGTGAGCGTCGAGCAGACCCGCGAGGTGGCGCTGCACAACTTCAACATCCTGCGCGGCACGGATGCGTCGCAGCCCGTAACGCTGGCCCAGGGGATCCGCGATTCGCTGGCCATGCCGCGGCGGATCCCGGCTGCGGAGGCCGTGGCGCGGCGTCCGGACTATGCGGCGGCGCAGTTGCGTGCGGCACAGGCCGCGGCAGGGGTCCGGGTGGCGCGGTCGGCGTTCAATCCACAGGTGAGTGTCGGGGTGGGGGGCTCGTGGCAGCCTGCGACGCCCAACCGCGACGGGAAGACGCTGCTCGACGGTTCGGTCTTCGTACGGCTTTCGGTGCCGATCTTCCACGCGGGCGAACGGCGCCGTGCGACCGGGGCGGCGCGTGCCGTGCAGCGGCAGCAGGAGTGGAGCGCGGCACAATCCTACGACGACATCGTGCGGGAGGAGATGGACGGCTGGACGGCCCTGGAGCAGAGCCGGGCCCAGGTCGACGCCACGGAACAGAGTCTGCGCATCGCGGGCGAGAACCTCTCGATCAGCACCTACTCCTACAACGAGGGGCTTGCGACGATCCTCGACGTGCTGCAGGCGCAGTTGAGCTGGATCCAGATCTACACGAATGCGATCCGCGCGCACTTCAACTATGCGGTGGCGGTCTCCGACTACCGGCGCATCACGGTGCAGGACGAATCGCCGTCCGCCGAGTGAAATCCGCCGGGTGAAGAGAGAACGGGCGGCGACTCCGAATCCTGCGATCCGGGGCCGCCGCCCGCCGGGTTTTCGGGAGAACCGGCCTCAGGCCTTCACCGGTTGGGTGTTGACCACGGCGATCTGGCGCGTGACGGGCGCGATGCGGCTCAGCATCTGGATCAGCCCGCAGTATTTGTCGTGGGTGAGTTCGAGGGCGCGGCCGGCTTTGGCGCACTCCTCCTCGCTGCAGCACTCGACGTTGTAAACAACATGGAAACACGTAAATACGCTCTCGGCTTGAAGCGTCTCGGTAGATAATTCTCCGGCGACGCTGATTTCGAAGCTCTTGGGTGTCATGCGCTCACGCTTCATGATGGCTGCGGCCGTCAGCCCGGCGCATTTCGCCGCGGCGCAGAGCAGCAGCTCCTTGGGGTTCATCGACCCGCAGTCGGCGCTTCCCCGCGATTCGAAACGCCCCGCATGGTTCATCTGCACGTTCACTTTTTCAGTCATAATTTCCGGTTTTTGGTTTGAACAATATCCCGCAGGCAAATTCCGTTCCTCAGACAGCGTGCTGTCGAATAAATTTCTTATCTTTGTCCGATTGTTGGCCGTTCGGGCGTGCGGCCCGGCGTTGCGGAGCGGAGAATCCCGGTTGGGAGGCCTGTCCGCAGGACCGCAGGGGCTCCCGAGGGCCGTTTTTGACCCATTGATGTTGCGTATGCGAAAATCCCGGATCCTGACGCTGATAGTGGCGTTTACGCTCTCGCTGCCCGTTGTGCGGGCTGCGGATTCCGATCCCGAAACCCTTGTGCGGCGGGCCCGCGACCTGTTCGGCTACGGCCGCTGGAGCGATGCTCGCCACGAGTTGCTGCGGGCCCGCGAGGCGCTCGAACCTGCGGACCGCCTGCTCTCGCAGGAGATCGAATACTACCTGGCGGCCTGCGCCGTGGAGCTGGGCAGCGCCGATGCCGAAGCGGCCCTGCGCGAATTCGAAAACCGCTATCCCGAATCGGTCTATGCCAACGACGTGCGCTTCTCGCTCGGCTCGTTCTACTGCGCTGCGGGGAACATGCCCAAGGCCCGCGAGGCCTTCGAGCGCACCAACTACAACGCCCTGAGCGCGCCGCGCCGCGAACAGTATGACATCCGCATGGGCTATGTCGAGTTCTCGGAGGGCGACTACAAGGCGGCTTATGAACATTTCGACCGCATCGGCAGCCGCAGCGAATATGCCGACCATGCACGCTATTACCTCTCCTACATCGACTATGCGGAGGGCCGCTATGCGCGGGCCAAGCAGGGCTTCGAGGCGCTGAAACGGAGCGATGCCTACGGGGCACTGGTTCCCTACTACCTGCTGCAGATCGAGTTCCGCGAGGGCAACTACCGCTACGTCGTGGAGCACGGCGACGAACTGGCCCGGAAGGCCGTTCCGGAGCGTCGCGCCGAACTGGAACGGGTGATGGCCGAGTCGTGGTTCCGCCTGGAGGATTTCAACCGGACGCTGGAGCATCTGGCCGCCTATCGGAGTGCGGGCGGGGAGATGGACCGCGATGCCTGCTACCTGGAGGGCTTCGCGCTCTACCGCACGGCGCGTTACGGGGAGGCGGCCGAATGGCTGCGCAAGGCGTGCGGCGCCGAGGATGCGCTGACGCAGAACGCCTCCTACCACCTGGCCGACTGCTACCTGCGGGCCGGGGACAAGGAGCGGGCGATGCAGGCCTTTGCGATGGCTGCGGACGAGTCGCTGGATGCCGCGGTGGCCGAGGATGCGCTGTTCAACTACGCCAAACTGCAGTACGAACTGGGCGGCGGCGCCTTTAACGGGGCGATCAACCTCCTGACCCGCTATATCGAACGCTACCCCTCGTCGCCGCGCACGCCCGAGGCGCGGACGCTGCTCATTGCCGCCTACTACAACTCCCGCGACTACGATGCCGCCTACCGGGCCATCAAGTCGATGCCTTCGGGCGATGCGGAGATCCGTGCGGCGCTGCAGAAGATCGCCTATTTCCGCGGGCTGGAGGCCTACAAGGCGGGTGACCTGCGGGCTGCCCGGGCGTGCTTCGCCGAGTCGCAGTCGGCGAACATCAGCCCCAAATATACGGCGCTGAGCACCTTCTGGCAGGGTGAGATCGCCTTCGCCGGAGGGGATTACGCCGTGGCGGCGGCCAAGTACAACGCCTACCTGAAGCGTGCGCCGCGCAGCGAACGCGAATATGCGCTGGCGTGGTACAACCTGGGCTACTGCGCCTTCGACCGCAACGATCTGGAGCAGGCCGGGGCGTCGTTCCGCAAGTTCCTCGCAGCCTACGCCCCGCGTGACCGCTACCGGGCCGATGCGTTGAACCGCCTGGGCGACGTGGCCTATTCGGACCGGCGCTTCGAGGAGGCTGTCGGGGAGTACGACCGGGCCATTGCGCTGGGGACCCCCGAGCAGGAGTATGCCCAGTACAAGCGGGCCGTGACGCTCGGCATCCTGGGCCGCACGGAGCAGAAACAGCAGGCGCTGCGTCAGATCGAGGCGGCGGGCGGCGACTATGCCGACGAGGCCTCTTACGAACTGGGCCGCAGCTACATCGCTCAGGAGAAGTACGCCGAGGGCGCCGCCCAGTTGGAGCGCTTCGTGGCGAAATACCCCTCGTCGCCGCGCGTCGTGCAGGCGTGGTCGGACCTCGGTCTGGCCTACCTGAACCTCGGGGACAAGCAGAAGTCGCTGGCCTGCTACGACCGCGTGGTGGGTTCGGCCCCGCAATCCTCCGAGGCCCGGGATGCGATGCAGAGCATCCGGGAGATCTACGTCTCGCAGGGCGATGCCGACGCCTACTTCGACTACGCCGCCAAGGCGGGGGTGGAGAGCGACCTGACGGCGCTGTCGCGCGACTCGCTGTCGTTCGCCGCGGCGCGGAAACTCTACCTCGACGGCGACCGGGAGGCGGCGACTCGGGCGCTGGACAGTTATATCGAAAACTACCCGAAGGGCTCCTACCGCACCGATGCGCTCTACTACCTGAGCGACTGCTACCTCGTGGCGAACGACCGCGAGCGGGCGATCGAGACCCTCACGGCGCTGGCCGACCAGGGCACGACGCAATATACGGTTCCGGTGTTGGAGAAACTGGCTTCGATGACCTTCGAGGAGGGGCGCTGGGACGAGTCGGCGGCGGCCTACCGGCGGTTGTACGACGCCGCGCCGAGCCGGACCGGGCGTGAGGATGCCATGACGGGTTACGTGCGGGCCACGGTGGCCGGAGGCGATGCGGCGAAGATCGCTGCGATGGCCGCCGACGTTGCGGCCTGCAAGGATGCCGGAACGGTGGCCCTGCGCGAATCGAAATACGCCCTGGCCACGCAGCTCCGCGAGGCGGGCGATACGGAGGGGGCCGGGCGCCTCTACCGCGAACTGGCGGCGGAGGTGCGCACGAAGGAGGGCTCCGAGGCTGCCTACCGGCTGATCGAGGCGATGTTCGACGCGGGGGCGATGGACCGTACCGAACAGGAGGTCTTCGCCTTCTCGGAGCGGGATCCGCAGCCCTACTGGCTGGCCAAGGCCTACCTGCTGCTGGGCGAGGTCTACGTCCGCAAGGGCGACACGTTCCAGGCCCGGGCCACGTGGCAGAGTGTGGCCGACGGCTACTCGCCCGCCGATGACGGAATCGTGGAGGAGGCCAAGGCGCGAATCGCAAAACTCAACTGACCATGAAAAAATTGTGGATGATAGCCGCCTGTGCGGCGGTGCTGCCGCAGTGGGTTGCGGCACAGGTCGAGAAACGGGTCGAGGTGACGAAAGCCTACGTCCCGAAGGTGGAGAGCGCCTTGAAACTGGCCGTGGAGCCCGACATGACCGATACGACGCGGATGCGGCCCGAGATCGACTATACGGTGACGCCGCTGTCGCTGCGGACGACGCTCACGACGCGCCCGATCCGTCCGGCGACGGTCACCTATTGGGAGTTCAACCGTCCGCTGCCCTTCTACCTGAAGGTCGGGGCGGGCTATCCGCTCAACTCGGTTGTGGACTTCTACGCCACGACGCAGAACCCCTCGACGGGTTATGTGATCGGATACGTCAACCACGAGGGCAGCTACTCGAAGATCGCCAACGAGATCGACGTGAAGAACAACTCCACGTGGATGTACAACCGGGCCGGGGTTGCCGCGGGCAAGTACCTCGGGCGCCACATCCTCGAAGGGGAGCTCTCCTACGACAACCGGATGTACCACCGCTACGGAAGCTATACGACCGATCCGGCCCTGCCGGAGGAGTCGCTCCGGGCGCTCGGCATCGGGGAAATGAACGATTACGGCAATGCCGGCTTGTCGCTGCGTTTCGGCGATGATTTCCAGGACCTCTCGCGGGTGAATTTCGAGGTGGCGCTGCACGGCGACCTCTTCTTCGACCACTCCGACTGGCCGGGCGACGGAGAGCCTGCCCGCCAGATGAACCTCGGGGCCGAAGGGCGGATTGCCAAGGGCTTCGGACGCAGCAGCTTCTCGCTGGGAATCGGTTACGATGCTTTCGGAGGGCAGCAGTGGCTGTCGGGCTACTGGCAGCAGTTGATCCGCGCCTCGCTGCGCTATCGGTTTGCGGGCGGGGTCGTCGGGCTCGAAGTCGGAGGCGACTACTACCACGACCGGGTCGAGATGCCGGGCGACCCCGAGGCGCAGGCCGAAACGGGCGACTACTTCATCCCCTTCGCGCATCTGGACTTCAATCTCGGGACGCCGGGTCTGAAACCCTTCTTCGAGGCTGACGGCACGGTCCGTCCGAACGATTTCCGCTCGCTGACCGCCGCCAATCCCTACGTGGCTCCCGGGACGTGGCTCGACAAGAGCTCCGTAGACTACAATTTCCGGGTGGGACTGGGCGGCACGCTGTGGAGCAAACGCTTCGCCTACCGGGTTTACGCCGGATTCTCGGTGCAGGACAACCGCCTCTTCTGGGCGACACTCCTCGAACGCTCGGGGGCGGACGGCGAATACGAAACCTTCGCTTCGACCTTCATTCCGCAGTTGGGACGCCAGACCGTGACGTCGTTCAACGGCGAGATCGAGTACCGTCCGCTGAGTTCGCTGATGTTCGACCTCGGGGTGCACGGCCGCTTCTACAACGTCGAGTCCGACTGGGACAACGGCGAGGCGTCGTTCGTCGGGAACGTCGGGGTGACCTATACCGGACGCAATGTCTCGTTCGGGGTCGAGGCCCGCATGGAGAACGAACGTTGCTGGACGACGCTCGACTACCTGTTTTCCGATGAAATCAACTACCTGCCGGCCTTCAAGGTGCCCTTTACGGTGGACCTGCGGGCGCACTTCGACTGGCGGGTCTCGCACCGCGTGACGCTCTTCGTCGAGGGCCGCAACCTCGTCAACCAGCCTCTCTACGACTTTGCCCGCTATCCCGAACTGGGTGCCCGTTTCGTGGCGGGCATCAAGGCCAACTTCTGACGGCTGCGGGTTTTGGGGGGCTTGCCGGTCTGGGAATCGGCGAAAACTCCCGGTTGCGGCGAAAACCGGCCGAATGATCTTTCTTTTCGGTCGGAGCGAATAACGGTGCGGAATTTTTGCTATATTGTACACGGGTTGCGACATGACGCCGCAACCCGTGTACAATTTTAAACCGAATCGTTATGAAACATGCAATGCCCGAGCTTCCCTATGCGATGGAAGCCCTTGCCCCGAAAATGAGCCGGGAGACGCTCGACTTCCACTACGGAAAACACCTCCAGACCTATGTGGACAACCTGAACCGGCTGATTCCCGGAACCGCTTACGAGGCAATGCCGCTCGATGAGATCGTGCGCCGGGCCGACGGTGCCGTCTTCAACAACGCCGCACAGACCTGGAACCATACCTTCTTTTTCCAAATGCTGACCCCTGCGCCGAAAGCCATGCCCGAGGCGCTGGCCGCCAAACTCACCGCCGAATTCGGATCGGTGGAGGCCTTCAAGGAGCAGTTCTCGAAGGCTGCCGTGGGCCTCTTCGGCTCGGGCTGGGTGTGGCTGGCCGCCGACCGGTCGGGAAAACTCTCGATCGTGGCCAAACCCAATGCCGGAAACCCGATGACCGAGGGCCTGCGCCCCGTGCTGACGGTCGACGTCTGGGAACACGCCTACTACATCGATTACCGCAACCGCCGGGCCGATTTTGTGGCTGCGTGGTGGGACCTCGTCGACTGGCAGAAGGTCGCCGACCGGGCCATTCCGCGGCGTTACAAATGCACGGCGTGCGACTACGTCTACGACCCGGCAAAGGGGGATCCCGAAACGGGTATCGCGCCCGGTACGCCCTTCGAGGAGATTCCCGACGACTGGGCCTGCCCGCTCTGCGGACTCTCGAAGGAGGCCTTCCGGCCAGTGGAGGAGTAGGGGATTCCGGGCCGGAACCAACGGCCCGGAACCTTCGTTTTAAACAGCAAATTTCATGAAACTGAAAATCGGATTATTGGGTGTCGCCGCGTTGTGCGGCACCTTTCAGGCGCTGGCCTGTACGGGTATCTCGCTGACGGCCGCCGATGGCAGCTACGTACAGTCGCGGACGATCGAATGGGGTAACAGCGCCCTGGAAAGCATGTATGTTATTGTTCCGCGGGGACAGCAGTTGCAGTCGGTGACTCCCGGCGGCGAACCGGGCCTTTCGTTCAAGGCGCGTTACGGCGTGGTGGGGCTGGCCGTTGTCGAGCAGGCCTTCATCGCCGAGGGAATCAACGAGGCGGGACTCTCGGCCGGACTCTTCTTCTTCCCGCAGTACGGCAGCTACGAGTCGTACGATGCGACGCAGAACGACCGCACGCTGGTTGACCTGCAGGTCGCCGGATGGATCCTCACGCAGTTCTCGACGATCGACGAGGTGAAGGCCGCCATCGGCAAGGTCCGCATCGTGGGTCTCGAAGCGAACTCCGTCGTACACTGGCGCATCGGCGAACCCTCGGGGCGTCAGGTGGTGCTGGAGATCGTCGGGGGTGTGCCGCACTTCTACGAGAACGAGGTCGGCGTGCTGACCAACGCTCCCGGCTTCGAGTGGCAGGTGACCAATCTGAACAACTACGTGAATCTGCGCCCGGGGAATGTGGAGCCCTTCCAGGTGGGCGAGAAGACGCTGCGGGCCTTCGGCGCCACGGCGGGATTCCTCGGACTGCCGGGTGACGATACGCCGCCGTCGCGGTTCGTGCGTGCGGCCTTCCTGCGCGCTACGGCCCCGCAGCGTGCCACGGCCTTTGCCACGGTGCAGGAGTGCTTCCACCTGCTGAACAACTTCGACGTGCCCATCGGCCTCGAACACCCCGCCGGGCAGTGCCCCGACATCCCGAGCGCTACGCAGTGGACCTCGGCCATCGACCTGACCCACCGCCTGGTCTACTACAAGACGGCCTACAACAACACGATCCGCTGCATCGACCTCTCGCAGATCGATTTCGGGAAGGTGCGCTACCAGTCGCATCCGCTGGACCGCGTACAGCAGCAGCCCGTGGAGCGGATCACGGTGAAAAACTGATTGTTCCGGCCGCCGGGCGGGAGTCCGTTCGACGGGCTGACAAGCCGATCAGACCTCGGTCTCCGTTGCGGGACCGGGGTTTTTATTTGCGGAAGATGAAGTAGACGGCCAGGATGATGCAGAGGAATCCGGCGAGGTGGTTCCAGCGCAGGGTGTCGGACTTCATGAAGACAAGCGCGAAGACCGTGAAGACCGAGAGGGAGATGACCTCCTGGATGACCTTGAGCTCCCAGATCGAGAAGGGACCTCCGAATTCGGCCGATCCGATGCGGTTGGCCGGAACCTGGAAACAGTATTCGAAGAGGGCGATTCCCCAGCTCAGCAGGATGATGAAGATCAGGCTGAAACGTTCGAGCCGGGACTTGAAGGCGATTTGCCCGTACCAGGCCAGCGTCATGAAGGCGTTGGAGATGACGAGCAGGGCGATGGTGGCGAGACCGCGGAACATGGGCAAAGGGTTTGACTGTTGATGCTTTTTTGTGAAAACGGCGCAAAAATAGTGAATTTTTCGATACGTTGATCCCTTTGCCGCATTTTGCTCGCTGTACGGCCTTTGGAATGAGCCTTTTGGCGCTTTCGGAAGTGTGCGGACTCTTTTTCCCGCTTTTTTCTTGGATATTCGGCACTTTCTGCCTAATTTTCCCCTTTGTTTTGGGAGGACGCCGGCCGGACCATTTCGAAACCCCGGATTCCCGATGCCCGGAACACCGCCCCGACTCGTCCGGAACCCCTTCCGACCCGCCGGGAGAGAGACCGTGACCATGCAGCGACAAGAGACGACCATACGGGAGTATGCCCTCGTTACGGGGGCTTCGTCGGGAATCGGCTACGCCTTTGCGGCGCAGCTCGCGGCCCGGGGCTATGGCGTGGTGCTGGTGAGCAACCGCGACGAAGAGAACCGGGCGGCTGCGGAGCGCATCGCCCGGGAGTACGGCGTTGCTACGCTGCCCCTCCGCATGGACCTCGCGCAGCCGGATGCTGCCGAGCGCCTCTATGCCGAGACGTCGCGCTGCGGGTTGGAGATCGCGGTGCTGGTCAGCAATGCCGGGATCCTGCTCTTCGGGCTGCTGGCCGACACCCCGCCCGAACGCCTCCGCACGATCGTGGCGCTGCACTGCACGACCCCTGCGCTGTTGTGCCGGCTGTACGGCGATGCCATGCGGCGCCGGGGTGGCGGACGCATCCTTGTGGTCTCCTCCTCGACGGCCTGGATGCCCTGGCCGACGATTGCGGCCTATGCCGCGACGAAAGCCTTCCTGCACAGTTTCGCCCGTTCGCTCGATATCGAACTCCGCGATGAGGGGGTAACCGTCACGACGCTTTTCCCGGGGGCGGTCGACACGCCGCTCTACACGCTCTCGGAGCGCCGGAGGCGCTGGCTGGTTCGCTGCGGGGTGATGCTTTCGCCCGAGGCGGTGGCCCGCAAGGGGCTTCGGGCGCTGTTTCACGGGCGTCGGCGCTGCATCCCGGGCCTCTTCACGAAACTCTGTCTCTTCTTCTGTCGTCTGATTCCGGCACCGTGGCTCCGGCCGCTCCTGCGGATTCCGGCCGTGCGGCGGTTGCTGCAGCCCCGGGGCTAATCGGCCAGCAGGGCGTCGAGGTCCTGCAGGTCGGCAAAGGTGTCGACAAGCCAGTCGGCCTTCGGTTCGCGTTCCAGCTCCTCGCGCGGGAGTGTGGTGGCCAGCGCTACGATACGCCCGGCTCCGGCCCGGCGTGCGGCCTCGATCCCGGCCCTGGCATCCTCGAAGACCACGCATTCGGAGGGCTTCACGCCCAGAGCTGCGGCGGCCGTGAGGTAGATCTCCGGATCGGGCTTGCAGCGCGTGACCGCATCGCCCGAGATCCGGGCCTCGAACCACGCCCCGATGGCGCACTTTTCCAACACGAAATCGACGTTTTTCCGGCAGCCCGACGATCCGACGGCACAGCGTACGCCCCGGGCGTGAAGTTTTTCGAGGAGTTCGCGCAGCCCCGCAACGGGATGAATCTCTGGAGCATAGATTTCGCGGTAGATGGCCTCCTTCTCTTCGGCCAGAGCCGCGAGTCCCTTTGTGCGGATCACCTCCTCGGGCATGATCATCCGCATGATGTCGTCGTTGCCCATGCCGAAACCCTGGCTCAGACGCTCCTTCCAGTCCGTCACGCCGTAGCGTGCGCAGAAGATCTCGAATGCCCGGATATGGGCCGCGGTGTTGTCCACCAGCGTGCCGTCCATGTCGAATAAAGCCGCTTTTTTCATCGTTCGCTCGTTTTTTCGAGGCGTAAAGATAGGCAAAATCCGCGATTTTCCATAAATCGCACTCCCGGGAATACTTTCGGGGAAAAAGCGTTACCTTTGCATCGTATCAGCCGAAAAAGAGATGGCACACGGAAAAATCGAAAAGACGAATGCCGCACGGTTGCTCGATCGTGCGAAGATCCCCTATGAACTGGTTCCCTACCAGGTCGACGAGGAGCACCTCGCGGCCACGCACGTCGCCGAACAGCTCGGCGAGGATATTTCGACGGTTTTCAAGACGCTCGTATTGAAGGGGGACCATACGGGTTATTTCGTCTGTGTGGTGCCGGGCGACCACGAGGTCGACCTGAAGGCTGCCGCGAAGGTCTCGGGCAACAAGAAGTGCGATCTGATCCCGATGAAGGAGTTGCTGCCCGTAACGGGCTATATCCGCGGGGGCTGTTCGCCGATCGGCATGAAGAAACTCTTCCCGACCTACATTCACGATTCGGCCGAGGCCTTGCCGTTTATCTACATCAGTGCGGGGGTTCGGGGCCTGCAACTGCGTCTCGACCCGAAGGCGCTGGCGGCCTACGTCCGGGCATCCTTCGTCTCTCTTTCTTAGCAGGACCGGGAGCGGAGATTTGCTTCCGAACTTTTCGACATTCCTTCGCCCACGAATCCAGGTTCTTAACCGGGCGCGGAACCCCCTTGAAGCCACCTTCGCCCACGACCCCCCCCCTTTCTTAAAGGGGCACCTTTTGGTGTCAAAAGGTGCCACCAAAATCAGCCGCAAGTTGCTTTTTGCGGGAATCTTCGGAGTCCCTCGCTGAACGGGTGCAGGAAGATCAAGCCTTTCCAGCCTCCCGTTCCGGGCGCTCGGAATTCCGAAGATTCTTTTTCCGCGAAAAGCAAAGTGCGCCCGGCTAAGAGCCGGGTTCTATGGGCGAAGGAAGGTTAAGAGGTTTCCGATCCAGGTCCGCGCTTCGACCGTTGGACGCGGATTCACGCTGTGGAATCCATTCACGGGTTCAGCAGCCCACAAAACCGGTTTCTTAAACCGGCGCCTCTTAGGCGGGGGGGGTTATTGGGCGACTTCGTTTTTGGAGCGCTTGCGGGTGTTGATGGAGAGATAGCGCTGCAGGGTCTGCTGCAAACGTGCCGGATCGAGGTGCTGACGAATATCCCCGCCCTGGGCAATGGAGATCTCGCCGGTCTCCTCGGAGACGACGATGATGATGGCGTCGGAGATCTCGCTCATGCCGATGGCCGCGCGGTGACGGGTCCCGAACGATTTCGGAACGTCGCTCTGCGTCACCGGGAGGATGCACTTCGCGGCAACGACCCGGTCGCCTTCGATCAGTACCGCACCGTCGTGCAGCGGGGCGTTCTTGAAGAAGATGTTTTTCAACAGCGGCGTGGAGACCTTGGCGTCGAGGGCGATGCCCCCTTCGGCGATGAGCCGCAGGTCGCTCTGCTGTCCGATGACGATCAACGCTCCGGTCTTCGCCTCGGCCATTTCGCGGCAGGCCGTGACGATGGGCGAGATGTTCGTCTCTACGGTGTCCTCGCCGGTGGAGAAGATGCGGGTGATGAAGTTGAAGTGCTTCTGCCGCATTCCGATCATCTGGAGGAACCGCCGCAGTTCGGGTTGGAAGACGATGATCAGCGCAATGGCGCCCACGGAGATGAGCTGCCCGAGGATCGTGGAGAGAAGCTCCATGTTGAGGGTCCGGACGACGACCCAGAGCAGGTATACGGCGATGATTCCCGAGAGGATATAGGGGGCGTTGGTGCCCTTGGTCATGCGGTAGATCCAGTACATGATCAGGGCCACGAGAATGATGTCTATCAGGTCGACGAAGGTAAACGGCACGAATCCCATCGCTGTCGGAAATTTAATCGAGTAATCGAGTTTCGGTATTGACGGCACAAATGTATGAAAAAAAACCGACTTCCACCCGTTTGGGAAGTCGGTTTTTTATGCTCGGGAGACGCGGGTTATTTTTGCGCGTTCTTTTTGTCGGCGGCATAGAGCTCGTTGACCTTGGCCAGCACCGCGGGGGTGATGTTCAGGGTCGTATCGGCATCGATGAGCGCCGAAGCGTTGATGATGAGCTTGTATTTTCCGTCGGCGTTGATCTCCTTGACGGCACGCTGGAGAAGGTCCTGGGCGCGATTCGAGAAGACGAAGTTCTCTTCATCGAGGGTCTGGGCCTCTTTCTGGGCGTTGGCCTGGTAGGAAGCGACCTTTTTCTGGATGCTCTCCTGCTGGGCCTGGGCGTCGCGCGAGGTGATGAGTCCCTTTTCGTACTTCTCCTGCAACTGGGCGGCTTCAGCCTGGAGGTTCTTTTCGCGCTGGGCCCAGCTCTTCTGCGCCTTCTGGGTCTTCTCCTGGAGCGCTACGCCTTCGGTCTGATAGAGGTCGCACTGGGCGAGCACGGCCTCGACCTGAACGTATGCGATGTCGCTCGAAACGACCTGTTGTGGAGCCGTTTCGGTTGCGGTTTGGGCCTGTTCTGCGTTGTTCGAGCCGCAAGCCGCGAGAAGAAGCGACGCAGCCAGTGCCGGGAATAGCGTTTTTTTCATATCGATTTATACTGTTTGGTTAAATATTCCGTTATTGAAACACAAAGGTAAAAAAAAATCTTTATTTTTGTCTTACGGATCATAAAATTTCGCATACGTTCGGAAACGGACCGGATTGTCGGTTTTTCCGGGGGTAAAACCGGGTCGCAGGGTTGGTTTTTCCGGAGGCTGCGGATTCGGTTTTTTAGGAGACAGGCCCTGTTTTTTCAGCGGCGGGCCCGACGAGGAACGGGGCGTCCGGGAGGTGTCGGAGGAAGCCGGGCCGCCTCGGAGAAGATGGAAGCGATTCGGGAAGATCCGGGATTTGAAATTGTAGTGGAGTCATGTACGAATACATCAAGGGAACCGTTGCCGAAGTAGCCCCGGCCTACGCCGTTATCGAGACCGGCGGGGTGGGTTATTACCTGCACATTTCGCTCGAAACCTTCTCGGCGATCGAACACGCTGCCGAAGCGAAGCTCTTCGTGCACTATGTCGTCCGGGAGGATGCGCAGTTGCTCTACGGTTTCTCGACGAAGGTCGAACGGGAGCTGTTCCGGCTGCTGATCAGCGTGTCGGGCGTGGGCGGCAACACGGCCCGGATGATCCTTTCGACCTATTCGCCGCGAGAGCTGCAGGGGATCATCTCGTCGGGGAATGCGGTGTTGCTGAAGAACGTCAAGGGACTGGGGCTCAAGACGGCGCAGAAGATCATCGTCGACCTGAGCGGAAAACTCATGACACTGGGCATCGGCGAGGAGGGCCCCTCGGTTGCGGCCCCCGACGGCGGGGTGGTCGAAGAGGCTTTGGAGGCGCTCGTCATGCTGGGCTTTGCCCGCACGGCGGCGGAAAAGGCCGTGCGGGGTGTCGTCCGCGAATCTCCGTCGGCCCCCGTCGAAGAGGTGGTGCGCATGGCGTTGAAGCGGTTGTAGTGCCGCAAACGGGCTCGTTTTTGATCCATAACGTTTTTCCGGCAAGATTCGAATCCCAAAGATTCCTGTTTCATCTGTTTTGGCAGTATAATTGCGCTAAGTTTGTTGCGACTTAAGTAAATTGATAGTCCCATGGAAGAGTCTCCTTTTGGATTTTTGTACGTTTTGCTCGCCATCGTTGTCGTGGCGGTCGTGCTGGTGATCCTGTCCTATGGGTGGAAACAGCGCAAGTTACAGCGGTTGCAACATCCACGCAAGGATTACACCTATCGAGAGAGAGGATAGATCGTCAGTCTATCCTCTTTTTTTTGCCTTTCCGGCACGCTAAAGGGTCGATTTTTTTCGTTTTCGGTTCGTAAATCGGATTGTTTTTGTACATTTGCACGATTATATGCCGATGAAACGACTGCTCATTATCTGGTGCCTGGCACTTCCGGTGCTGTTTGCGGGCTGTTCGCAGGAGGAGGATCTCCTTCCCGAGCAGCGCGAGAAGCTCGTGTCGTACCTCGAACGGACCCACTCCCCCTCGTTGATCCCCGAAACGTCGGTCGAGGAGGGGAGCCAGTTGCCGTATTACACCGTTTCGGGCAATACGGTCTATCGGTACATCAAGAACGTCTACGACCCCGACCGGGAGAACCGGACCGAAGTGGGCGAAAACTCCACGGTGGCCATCACCTTCCGGGCCTATCTCTTCAGCTATTCGAACATCACCGATTCGACATTCCCCTTCTGGTCGAACGACCCGCTGCTGGAGAATGCCTACCGCGAACTGGGCCTGAATGTCGATGGCGGAGTGTGGAGTTTCGAACCCTTGTGGCTGGATATGCGCGGCGACATACTAAACGGCCTGCGTCATGCGTTATTGGGTTGTCGGGAGGGCGACGAGGTCGAGGCCTACATGACCTTCAACATGGCCTACGGCGATGTGAATTTCAGCACCATTCCGCGGGAAAGCCCCGTGGCGTGGTTTTTTACGGTGGATACCGTGGAGTGATAAAGTATTGATTTAGAATCGCAAGACAAAATATGAAGTGGATTACCCGTTTGCTGTATCTTCCGGTAGTCGGAATGCTTTTTCTGAGTTCCTGTGCCAAGGATCAGACCGAATCGTACGACAAGTTCGAGGATCAGGCGCTTGAAGCCTGGATGACGCAGAACCGTCCGGACCTGCTGGGCAATCTCCAGTCCGAAGGAGGCTATTATGTCGACGTGCTTGCTGCCGGCGAAACGCTCAGCGACGAGGTGGCTCCGATCCGCGATACGGCCTGCTGGGTGCGGTTCGACTTCTCGGGCCGCGACCTGAGCGGCAATATCATCCTGACGCGCCGCGCCGCCGAAGCCCGGCTGGTCAACACCTTCACGAAATACACCCATTACGTCCCCTATTACCGCTATTGCGGTGTCGCCAATACGAGTCTGCTGGAGGGTTCCTACCTGGCCATGCGCAATGTCCTGCATCTCGACGAGGAGTATGCCCGGAAGCGGGGTCTTGATCCGGAATTCGAACTGCGCAAGGGCTCGAAAGTCGTGCTTTACATGCCGTCGCGGATCGTGGGAGCCAGCGGTGTGGAGGGTGATGGCGGTTATGAGGGCCAGTATTCGCTCAGTTCGAAGCGTCCGTTCATCGTCGAGATGGTGGTGAAGGAGATTGTCAAGAACCCGCTGGAGAGCGAAGGTTCGGATGTGGACTCCTTCTGCGAGGCCAACGGCGGACTGTGGTTCTACACCAAAGAGGAGGACGAAGACGAGGCGAATTCGTCGGAGATCCCGACCGGCTACGACGACGAGAACCACCCCTACAAGCTCCGTGACAAGGGGTTCCGTTGGGTGAGTGTGAACGATACGCTGGCGCAGGTCTATGTGGACCTGCTCTACGACCCGACGAAGGCGGAGGACAACCTGAAGTTCGATTTCCCGGTCAAGTCCGAAGAGGGAGTGCTGTTGCGCAACAACCAGCGCTACAACGTCGGCTTTACGCCCTACGACGGCAGCGATCTGGAGACGAAGATTGCCGAGGTGCTCAAGGAGCGTTTCCACTCCGACAGCGAGGAGGGGTACAAGCACCCGGGGCTTGCCGACCGCGAAGCCGATTCGGTGGGCATGGACGGCGAGGCGAAGATCTGGTATATTGCGCGCTTCCTTGACGGCTTCATCTTTGATACGAACATCGACGAGGTGAAGGAGCTGATCTACGGGGAGATTTCGTCGGAGGGCTCGGCTCTGACCTATACGCCCGAGAGTGACCAGACACGCTATATCTCGGCCTTCTATTACTCGATTCCGAACCTGTGTTACGGCCAGTGGGCGGAGTTCGTAACGGTTTCGAGCCAGGCCTACGGTGCGACGGGACAGGCGGGCAGTACGACGACGGAAGGTGGATCGACGGGCTATTCGGCCAGCTACCTCGACTATCTGAACTACTACAACTACTACAACAGCTACTACGGCAACAGCTACTACGGCAGCTATTACGACAACTACTATTACAACTATTATAATAGCTACTACTACAACTACGGCTACGGTTACGGGGATACCTCCACGGAGACCACGACGACCATTTCGACGGAGATTCCGCCCTACACGCCGTTGATTTTCCAGATTTACGTCGAGCCCGCAGACGAGTAGCGGGCCGCAGAGGGGCCGCAGAGGGGCCGCAGAGGAGCAGGAGAGGAATGACTCCTGTGTCTGCGGCAGGTCTCGGCCGATGATCCCGGAATCGACCGGACGCAAATGGTGCGTTCGGTCGATTTTTTTGTTGGAGCGGTTTGCGGCACGGGATTGGGAAGGCGGGAAGGAACCGGTTTCGGCATTCGGGCCGTGCGTTGCGTTTTGATGACAAAAGGGTTACATTTTTTTGTGGTTTTTGGGACGGAAATTTTGTAATTCCGCAAAAAAGTATTAATTTAGAGTGTTCAAGAACCATCAACCATAAAATCTACGGATATGATTATCACATTTAACGAGTTGCGCCGTATCAAGGATCGGCTGCCGAGCGGCAGTTCGCAGCGCATTGCAGATGAGTTAGGAATCGATGTCGAGACGGTCCGCAACTACTTCGGAGGCAGCCACGCGGCTAAGGAGTGCGTCGGTGTACACTTCGAACCGGGGCCGGACGGCGGTGTCGTCACGTTGGACGATACGACGATTCTCGATGTTGCGATGCGTATCCTGAGCGAGCAGCAGCAATAATCATAAAAAAGAATTGTTCGGTCCGCGAACCGAAAGCAAGCCTGCGTTTTTGCGCAGGCTTTTTTATTTTGTAGTCCCGTCTTAAACCGGCACCTTTTGGTGTCAAAAGGTGCCACCAAAACCAGCCGCAAGTTGCTTTTCGCGGGGCCGCAGTTTGGCGGCGCGGAAACGGGCGCCTGACGCGGGTTTGCAAGCAAACCGGCCCCGTTTCTTATCGCCCCGCCTGCGCTGCGTCCTCTTTCCGCGAAAAGCAAAGTGCGGCGGACACCAGACGACGCGGGTAAAGGCTTCGGAAACCCCAATAAGGTTCAGCAGCCCACAAAACCCGCCTCTTAGGCGGGTGACAAAATGCCGGGGGAAAGATGCGAAAGGAGCGAAAAAGAGGTCGGTTTCTGCCAAAGAACTGACAAATTGGCAGAGAATGCCGATTGGTACGACCTTTGTGTGAGGTAGGGGCGTAACCGATGGTCGGACCCGGAAGGGTGAAGGACCGGAGGCTCGAAAAACGAATTACGAACAATTAAAAACATATTCGAATTATGGCAAAGATTATTGGTATCGACCTTGGAACCACGAACTCCTGCGTAGCAGTGATGGAGGGCAACGAGCCCGTAGTGATTCCCAACTCGGAGGGACACCGCACGACCCCGTCGGTCGTGGCGTTCACGTCGGAAGGCGAGCGCAAGGTGGGTGACCCGGCAAAGCGTCAGGCTATTACGAACCCGAAACGTACGGTCTTCTCGATCAAGCGTTTCATGGGCGAGACGTATGATAAGGTAACGGCGGACATCGCTCGTGCTCCGTATTCGATCGTGCGTGGCGACAACAACACGCCGCGTGTGGACATCGACGGCCGCCAGTACACGCCGCAGGAGATTTCGGCCATCATCCTGCAGAAGATGAAGAAGACGGCCGAGGACTATCTGGGTCAGGAGGTCACGGAGGCCGTCATCACGGTTCCGGCCTACTTCTCCGACTCGCAGCGTCAGGCTACGAAGGAGGCGGGCGAGATCGCCGGTCTGAAGGTTCGCCGAATCATCAACGAACCGACGGCTGCCGCACTGGCCTACGGCCTGGACAAGAAGAACAACGACATGAAGATCGCCGTGTACGACCTGGGTGGCGGTACGTTCGATATCTCGATCCTGGAGCTGGGCGACGGCGTCTTTGAGGTGAAGTCGACGAACGGCGATACGCACCTCGGCGGTGATGACTTCGACCACGTGCTGATCGACTACATGGCCGAATCGTTCAAGGCCGAACACGGAATCGACCTGCGTGAAGACCCGATGGCGCTGCAGCGTCTGAAGGAGGCTGCCGAGAAGGCCAAGATCGAGCTTTCGTCGTCGACCACCACGGAGATCAACCTGCCGTACATCATGCCGGTCAACGGCATTCCGCAGCACCTGGTGATGACGCTGACGCGTGCGAAGTTCGAGCAGTTGTGCGACCATCTGATCCGCAAGACGATCGAACCCTGCAAACTGGCGCTGCGCGACGCAGGCCTGAGCGCTTCGCAGATCGACGAGGTGATCCTCGTAGGCGGTTCGACGCGTATCCCGGCCATCCAGAAGATCGTCGAGGAGTTCTTCGGCAAGACGCCCAACAAGTCGGTCAACCCGGACGAGGTCGTAGCCATCGGTGCCGCCATTCAGGGCGGTGTGCTGACGGGCGAGGTGAAGGACGTGCTGCTGCTTGACGTAACACCGCTGTCGCTGGGTATCGAGACCCTGGGCGGTGTGATGACCAAGTTGATCGACGCCAACACGACGATCCCGACGCGCAAGTCGGAGGTCTTCTCGACGGCAGCCGACAACCAGCCTTCGGTCGAGATCAACGTCTGCCAGGGCGAGCGTCCGCTGGCCCGCGACAACAAGTCGATCGGCTGCTTCCACCTGGACGGCATTCCGGCCGCACCGCGTGGCGTGCCGCAGATCGAGGTGACGTTCAGCATCGACGCCAACGGCATCGTCAGCGTCTCGGCCAAGGACCTGGGCACGGGCAAGCAGCAGGAGATCACGATCACGGGCTCGTCCAACATGAGCGCGGCGGACATC
>DXDA01000037.1 GCA_019115745.1 Candidatus Alistipes intestinigallinarum | reverse complement strand
CAATTTTGCTCTCAAAATATAACCAGTAATTCAAAGAACCACTTTAAAAAAGCTTCGCGTTTTGGTTGCGAAAGGGATTGCAAAGATAAGTCATATTTTTGAATCCTGCAAATCTTTTTTCAAGATTTTTTTCGAACCAGCCCGAAGGCTTAAGTTGCGAAAGGGATTGCAAAGATAAGTAATCTTTTTCAAATCTCCAAAAACTTTTTCAAGAACTTTGCATTTTGTTGAAAGTCAGCTTTCAAAACCACCGTGAGCTCCTTTATTGTAAACTCTCGACTTATTTGTAAGAACCGTTATTTCTCAAATGCGGATGCAAAGGTAGCGACTTTTTCCGAATCTGCAAATATTTCCCAATCTTTTTTTCAAAAAAATCGCATTTTTCGCAAAATAAGGCCCCATACCTTATATATAGATATGGGGCCCTTCATGAATCCTGCAGCAGCGCCCGTCAGAGCCAGCCGCCATTGTCCGCCAGCCCGGCCCGCGCTACGATGGCAAACTCCCGGGTAAGCTCCGTATCGCCCGCCTTGGCCGCTATCTGCAGCATGGATACACCCGCCCGGGTGCTCTTGAAGGTAATGCGGGTACCGTCGATCTCCGGCGAGGCGGCGATGATTCCCAGATTTCCCGGAGAATCCAGTTTCGCAGACACCAGCGCCACCTTGCTCTGTTCTCCACCAAAGAAGCGAGCAAAATCGACCGTCGTGGACTCTCCGACCGGGATATAGATCGCCGAGGTGCCCCGGATCGCCAACAACAGTTTGAGTGCATCGACACAACCGCCGCCCATTTTGCCCTGGTAAGCCGAAAGATCGGGGACCGTAATTCCCTCTTTCGTGCCGGTGAAGTAGTGGTCGATTCCATAGACCGAACTCAACAGCAGCGATTTGAACTCCGCCGCCGTATATTGACGCCCCAGTTGCGCCGCATAGGAGAGCCCCAGGGCCGCAACGCCCGAAACGTGCGGGCACGCCATCGAGGTCCCCTGCATGAACCCGTAGCCATAAAACGCGACGTCCTGTTTCCGTCCATCCTGATAGTCGATGGCATTGTCGCAGAGAATCGTGCTCAGCACCTGCCCGTCCGCATAAAGATCTTCGCCCAACCGCGACGTATAGACATCCCCGCCCGGAGCCGTAATGTCGACCCACGAGCCGTAATCCGTATAATAGGCCGGGCGGAAGGCCCAGTCCATCGACCCGACGGCAATCACCGGCGAGTAGGCCGCCGGATACATCGGGGCATCGCCGTAAATATCGCCGTCGTTCCCCGCCGCGAAGATCACCAGGCCACCCTTCAGCGGCGAATCCGGATTCTTGGTTCCCGCACTCAGAATAAAGGTATCGATTGCATCGCGGACCGCCCCATAGTAACGGTTCCACTCCTGATTGATCTGATCCACCGAAAGGTCCCCAAAATCGTAGCCCCAACTGTTCTGGGCAATGACCGCACCATTCTTCAACGCATAGGCAAAGGCTTGGACGATCGGGTTGCTGCTCTCGTCCCCGTCGCTGTAGCCCATGATCTGACACGACATGATCTTCACGCCGCCCTTGCCGCTCCGGCCGCCGGCAATGCCGCAGACGCCGCGATTGTTGTTGTTCACGGCAGCGATCACCCCCGCTACGTGCGAACCGTGGTCGGCATAGTTCCACCATCCGTCATCATCCTGCGCAGCCGAACGCCAGTCGAGGTCCGCCTTGTTGTCCCAGAAGTTATAACCGTGCTCCTGCGGGTTGGAGGGGTTCGACCAGATGTTCGCGGCCAGGTCGGGGTGCGTCGTCTGAACCGGCTCGTCGAGCACGGCGACGACGATCTCCTCGTCACCCGTACAGAGCTGCCAGGCATCCAGCAGATTGATATCTGCACCGGCTTTCGGCGTGGAGAAGTATTCATTCGGACCGGTATTCTCGAAATGCCACTGATAAGGCAGCATCTTGTCGTTCATGGTCGTCGAAGCACGGGTTTCACCCCGGGACGGGAAGTGTTCGGCACGGGCCGGAACAACCCGTCCGACATGCAGCGGGCGGATTCGGCGCGGCTGGATCTCATACTCTACGGTCGACACGCCCGAAAGGGCGGCAAAGCGCCGGCCCACCTCCGACAGATCGGCATCCTTGTCGAAGGAGATCCGATACCAGCGGTTCAACCCCGTCTGATCGTAGGCCGACTCCCACTCGGGATCGTAATCGACAAGTCGCTGGAAACGCTCCGCTCCGACCTCTTCAAGCAGGGCATCGATCTCCGCCACCCCCGAACGGGTCGCAGGACCCTCGGCACGGGTCGCAGACAACCGGGCCTGCGCCGCAGTAACGGTTTGGGCCATCTCCGGGGTGAGTTTCACCGAAAGGGCCCCCTGCAGCGCAATCTCCGGGGCCGGAGACCCGAGGATCCGGGCCTGCGACGGAGTCTGGTCCAGCGAATCTTTCGCACAGGCAGTCGCTACCAACAGGCAGCAGATAGTCAACAGTCTCTTCATACGCGTTTCTCTTGAAGTGAAGTAAGATTTCAAAGGTATCGTTTTTTTGCAAAAATCAAAATATCAGCCTTCGATTTCCGGCAAAATATACATCATTCCCCGAAAAAAAGATATTTTTTCGTATTTTTGCCCCGCACAACAGTCGAAACTTATGAATCTGAAAAAAATATCCCTGCTCGTCGTCCTGCTGCTCATAGCAGACCAGGCACTCAAAATCTGGGTCAAGACCCACATGCACCTCGATGAGTCGATCCTGGTATTCTCCGACTGGTTCCAGCTCCGCTTCATCGAGAACAACGGCGCCGCATTCGGTATGCACATCTACACCGGCAGCGGATTCGACTGGGGAAAACTCCTGTTAGGGATCTTCCGCATCGTGATGGTCGGATTCATCGGCTGGCTGATCTACCACCTGACCCGCAAACGCGAAGAGACTCCCAAAGGCGTGATCGTCGGACTGGCGCTGATCTTTGCCGGAGCCATGGGCAACATCCTCGACAGTGCATTCTACGGGTTGATCTTCTCCGAATCGACCCCTTACAGCGTGGCGGAATTCGGCGGACACTATGCCGGATTCATGATGGGAAAGGTCGTGGACATGTTCTATTTCCCGCTCTTCCAATGGAACGGAGTGCCGCGGCTGCTGCGGTTCCTGGTCGACAGCAACAACTATTTCTTCGGTGCAATCTTCAATTTGGCCGACGCATACATCTCCGTAGCCGTAATCTATCTGCTTCTGTTTCAGTACAAATTCTTCAGCAAATAGATTTTTTTCGAAAAAACGGTTGCAGATTCAGAAAAAAAGTATTACTTTTGCACACCGCAATTCCGAAAAAGACACCGGAAAATGCCCAGGTGGCGGAATAGGTAGACGCGCACGTTTCAGGTGCGTGTGCCGCAAGGCGTGCAGGTTCGATTCCTGTCCTGGGCACTCAAAACCCCGTTGAACGCAAGTTCGACGGGGTTTTGCTTTTTCCGAGAGGAGGAGGTGGTGGAGGGAGGGGGGGGGCGCCGCGCTTCTTCCTTTTCAGCGGGCAGGGCCGCATGATGATGAGGCGGAAGATGAGAGGCGGAAGGCGGAAGATGAGGGAGAGGGAAAGAAGGGGGCGAGATCGCTCACGGACTTGAAATAGCGTTGGGCGGCATTCCGTAACCGACTGCACGGCAGATCGAACACCCGGGGAAGATCCGTATGGACACACAAACGACCGAACAACCCCGTTCAAGGAGTGTCCGGCCGCTCTCTTTCGTATGTTGTGAAGCATACGAATAAGTATGCAACAATCAATCGCTCAGGGACGGAGGAGGCAACTCACGTCCCCAACCCGTCGAAACAGGTCCCATTTCCAAGACCAATTCCCCGCCCTGAAGCAAATCCGAATGCGTAAACCAGCATCGATTCCAGTCTTTACCATTCAGCGTCGCGCCACACACATAGCGATTCGTCCGCGAAACTCCCGGGGCCTTTACCGTAAACCGTTTGCCTCCTTCCAACATCAGGGTACTCTCCTCGAAAATCGGAGACCCAATCAGGTAGACATCCTGACCCGCAACCGGGAAAAAGCCCATCGCACCAAACAGGTACCATGCCGACATTGCTCCCGAATCATCCTGCCCCGGAAGCCCCCGGCGGCCAACCCGAAACTCTTCGAGCAAGGCCCTGACCCGCTCGGCGGAACGATCGGGGCGCCCGGCATAATGATAAAGATAGGGAGTCAGGAATCCCGGTTCGTTCCCGATCTCGTAATGTCCGCCGTCAAACAACTCGTCCAAAAAAGCGACAAACGGTTCAGCGCCTCCATGCTCTTCAATCAGGCTTCGCATGTCGTGCGGAACATACGTGGCATAGTTCCACGGGGTGCCCTCATAAAAATAGGGCCCGTTCCAATAATCCGGGCGCCGGAACGTCGGGGAAAAACCTGGAGCCCAATTCCCTTCGAGATCCTTGGCCCAAAAGAATCGGGTCTGCGGATCGAACAAATTCCGCCAACTTCCCGAGCGATCCTCATATTTCGTCCGATCCTTCCCGTATCCCAGAGCCGCCGCAACCTGACCTACACAAAAATCATTGTAGGCATACTCCAACGATTTGGAACTGCCATTCTTGACCTGAGTGGACAGATAACCGTATTTCTCATACTCGTAAAGATCCCGTCCGTATTTATAAGGATTGTCCGACATGACCTCCGCATTCTTCTTGACTGCCGCATAGGCCCGTTCGACATCAAATCCGCCCAGCCCCTTCACCACGGCGTCGGCAATCACCACATCAGCATTGCTCCCGCCCTGGACATAGGCGTAATCGCCCGCCGTCCAGGCATCAGGAAGCCAGCCCCGATGCTCGTATATATCCAGCAGACAGCGAATGATCTCCCGCTGCCGCTCGGGAAAAATCAACGTATAGAGCGGCATGACCGTACGATACGTATCCCACAACGTATAGAAATCCCAGAAATGGCGTTCGCCGTCCTGCCATTGCGGATTTTCATCCCATCCCAGATTGGTCGGCATGGTCAGCGCATGATAAAGGCCCGTATAGAAAACCGTTTTCTGCTCGGGGCTCCCCCCTTCGACGCGAATCACGGAAAGAGCCCGGTTCCATACGCTGTCGGCCGCTTCGCGGACGGAATCAAAATCCCGGACATCGGCAGCTTCAAGGTTCCGCCAGGCCTGCGCCTCACTGATATAGGAGATGGCAACCTGCAACTCCACACATCCCTGCTGCGGCAGAACAAACTCGCCCCAGGCCCCGACATCAATGCCTTCACGAAGCGAATCGGATGAAACAGATTCGCCCTTCCAGGTTCCACACCGGTCGAAAGGTCGGTTAAAACGGGCCGCAAAATAGACCGCATAGGGATTCTCGCCACCCCAACCTCCGCGGAAACGTCCGTAACCCTCGATTTCCCGGTCGGAAAGGATCCGCACCCGGCTCTTGACATTGTGCGTTGCTTCCGCATCAACCATGTTGATAATGGCAGAGGCGTCGATCAGCACCCGTCCCTGAATCTCCGCCAGCGGAACATACCCACGCAGCAATTCATCGTTCGTCAACGGATCGGACGGTTTGGAAAACGTATACCGATGGACGCCCACCCGTTCCGTAGCAGTCAGTTCGCAACGGATCTCCGTGCCGTGTTCTTTCAAAAGCACGGAATAATAACCCGGACGCGCATACTCATCAGAGCGTTCCGGCTCCGGAAAAAGCGTCCAGGGACCGGTTTGTGGAATGACAAGCACATTTCCGTAACGGGCCCCGCCGCCCGTACCGCTGAGGTGGTTGTGGCTGAAGCCCCGAATCGGACGATCCGAACGGTAACCGGTCGTATGATTCGGAGGCGCAACGTCGGGACTCAAACGCACCATCCCGAACGGAAGAGCGGCACCCGGCAATGTATTGCCGATCTCCACCCCGATAAAAGGGTCGACCCACGCCGCAGGCGTAAACTCCCGGTTCGGAAACTCTCTATCTTCGCAGCCACTCAGAAAGGCGGCCAGTACAATCAGAAATAAGGCTCTCATGGTTCTTTTCAATGGGATAAGACAAGCGAAGCATCACAATCGACCCGCTGGCAGGAGTCGATTCGCAGAACGGCGCACCGCGATTCGGATCCGGTCCGGATACGGGAAAGACCGGCATCCGCAACCCGTTGCAGCACAACATCCGGACGGGCATCCGGCGTGCAAATCTCAAAGCAGGCATTCTCGACATGAAGTCCCGCGACATGCCGGGCCCAAAGGCCGCTCGCCGGAAGCGTAAATCCGAACATGTTGTTTTCCGGGTACTCCGTTTCGCACTCCGGGACACTCGTCACAACCTCATCCGCCGGGGTTCCGCCGGTCGTCCGAAGATGGATATTGGAGAGCGAAACGTTCTCCACGGGATGACCGGGCCAACCGGTAATACTGCTGCATATCCGGCTATGGCTCGTGGCCCGGACATTCGAAATCCGAATATTCCGCAGCGAAGTCTGCAGGGTGTCTTCACGAGACATGCGATTGCCCAACTTGATGAAAATCGGGGTCTGGACCTGCTCCATCCAGAGATTCACCGCTTCGATATTCTCACTCACACCCCCGTCGACAGTCTCCACGGCAAGTCCCGACAACATTGTATTCGGATGGTCGATATGCTCCAAAGTGCGCTGCCAATGGCGGATCCGATCCCGCGAAGCTGCCCTGAGGTGGATATTTTCGATCCGGATGTTGCGGAAGCCTCCCAAAGAACCCGTCCCGAGTTTTACTCCGTTGCAATTGGAACGCACCGTACAGTTTCGGATGACTACCTGCTCGCACCAACGGTCCGGGTCGTGGCTTTTCAGGCAAATCGCATCATCGTCCGTATCGAACTCGCAGTCTTCGATCCACACGTTTCTGGAATCGATGTCAATCCCGTCGTTGTTGAAGTTGCAATGGTTGAAAACCCGGATTCCGGAGACCTTCACCCCGTCACACGCCAGATAACACTGCATCCAATAGGCGGAATTGCGCAACCGGACATTCCGCAAGGAGATCTCCCGGCAATCGATCATCAGAATCAGGATCGGACGCTCCAAACTCGCCCGGGAGCCAGCATCGTTTCCCAATTGGAAGGGTTTGGCGCCTCCGTTGCCATCCACGCAACCCTCGCCCGTCAGGGCAATTTCCCGGCACCCTTCAGCAAACAACAAGGCCCGATAACGCAATATCTCCCGGCGACCCGTATAATAGCTTTTGTCCACAAACCGGGTCTTGAAGCGCACGTCCAGGAACGGATAGTCCTCCAGCCGATCGCTACCCAGCAAGATCGCGTTCCGGGAGAGGTGCAGCTCGACCCGATCCCGCAACAACAACGTTCCGGTCCGGAAAGTCCCGGACGGAACAATCACCCGGCCGCCGCCTGCAGCACTGCAACTGTCAATCGCCCGCTGGATTGCCTGCGTCGAAAGTTCCGAGTCCGAACGTCGGGCTCCGAAATCGAGGATGTTGAGTTCAACGGCCCGGACGGGAAACGAGAAGACGACGAGAAGGATGATGAAAAGCGTTTTCTTCATATCTTGAATTCCAGGAACCGGTTGCCGGGGCGATATACCCCGGCAACCGAAATAAAAACGGTTTATCTCTGCTATTCATCCTGTGGGGGGACATACCCTTCAATCGGAACATAAACCGGCATGTCCGTAAACTCCACCACAACGGATTTGGAGAGGCCCAGCAACGGCATCAGATCGGGAGAGGTCTTTTTGACCCCGCTCTCGACGGTCCAGACCGCCACCTTCGCCTCACCGCTCAACGGATTCCGGAACACCAGACACCAGTCCTTCGAGGAGTCCAGATCGCCCTCGTCACCCATGTTCACCCGTTCGACGTATGCACAGCCCCGCAAACTTTCGGTGAACTTCGTTACGGCAGCAACCGAAGGCTTGGCAACCATCATCTTATGGAAATTCTCTCCCGTCGTGGAGAACATCCCGTAATGTTTGGCCAGAATGTTCGGACGCTCTTCCTCGTTTCGGGCGTCGTCGAGCGAATAGATACAGTTGATATTGATACCGATGTAGTAGCCCATGATCAACATGCGGACATGGTACTTGGCCTGCGTCTCATAATCGATGGCGCCGGTTTCGAAGGTCATCGGCAGACTCGTCGACCAACCCCACTCCGTAAAGACGATCGGAAAATCCGGATGCCCCCGGCGTGCCAGCTCCTCCTTCATCGCCGCCGTCGAAGAGACAATGTTCTCGGGAATTCGACGATCCGCCGAAGAGCTCAGGTCCGTATAGGGGTGGTACGACACGCCGTCCACCACATCCAGCAGCCCTGCATCGAGGCAACGGTCAAACATGTTTCCCCGGGCCCAGCCGTTCGAAACCACCGGACCGATAATGAGCGGCTTCTCCAGTCCGTCCGTATTCCGGTCCTCGCTCCAACCCTCAAAAACCGCTTCACGACACCGACGCACCAACTCGACATACTGCTCGGCCGTATAGCTGCCGAAACCGGAAAGATTCGGTTCGTTCCAGATCTCGATAATCGGGTTGTAGTCGCGGTATTTCTTCATCATGGCCTTGCAATAGTTGGCAAAGCCGTTGAGCCCCTCCTCGGAGGTGATCGGAACGGTTTGGGACTGTCCATAAAGCGTATTTCCGAAACCCATGCAGAAGATCGGGCGGATTCCCCGCTTGAAGAAGGCCTGAAACGCCCGGTCGTAACCCGGCTGGTAACTGGAGTTGCCCCGGAAACTGTAGACGCCCTTGATCGTCTCCACATCGTGCCAGGGAGCTCCCATTCGAACGAACTTGTATCCCGCCCGCTGGAACTGGTTCATCGCCGTGGAGTTCCAGTAGGAGCTGAAGTCAACATACGTATTGAAATGGGCCGCAGCGCCGTTCAGGTTCGGAACAACCGGTTCGGGCCATCCCCCGGGCAACATCTCGGCTTCCAACGGAGGAATGTTCGATGTAGGTTCGGGAGTCTCATCCTTGCTGCAGGAGAGCAAGGCAAGCATTGGCAAAAGATATATCCAGGATTTTTTCATGGTTCATGCTATTTCAGAATGACAAAATAGGGAGATCGTGTATTTTTCTGGTTGGAATTCGCACGCAGTTCGATGACTCCGGCCTCGAAACGACGCTTGTAGAGGTAATACGTATCGGGCTCGCCGTCGGGAAACTGCGTCGAAACGACCTTGATCTCCTCGTGAAGTTCCTTGTCGGCGTCGATTTCCATTCTCGTCCAGGTGCCGTCCTGCAGCCATTTGACCCAACCAACCGTACCTTTATTATAGGCAATGTAGACGTCGCAGGTTCGATTGACCCGGAACGAAACGAGCGGCTCCTCCTCGTTGATGTAACCTCGACTGTCCACGGCCGTGCTGATCCACAGGGAACCCTTGTAGAATTCGGGAATGGAGGAGAAGGTCATCGTCGTACGGTCGACATAAACCAGATCTCCCTCCTGGAGATTCTCCTTTACCTCCCAGGATGCGTACGAAACATCGGGCAGATACTTCAATTCCGTCACGGTCAACGGTTCATCAGGCAGCGGTTCCTCGGGCTCTTCGGGAACATCCGGCGTAATGGCCGCCTCGCCACTGAGGGTCACCACCCGGATATCCCCCTTCGAAGGGTCGTAACCCTCGGGAACGGTCACCTCAATCTGCGAGCCTTCTTCCGAAACTGTAAAATCGGTGACTGTGAAGATCCGACGCCCCGGGAACTGGACCTCCTGGACATAGAAGAGATTCTCGCCTCCGATAACGATCGTTTCCCCCACCTCGGGCATCGTATTGCTTAACGAGGTAAGAACCGGCTCCGGCGGCAGCAGAATCAGTTTGCTCCGCGCCTCGCCGCCATCGGTCGACACCACCACCTCATCGGTCACAGGTCCGTCGGCAATCGTCGGAGCATCATCGGGTATTGCCAGCAGAATTCGCTGTTGGGCAATAACCGCCACGCTCAAATCAGCCTCGCAACCATTGAACGTCACGGAGTTGACCTTGATCAGATTTTTGCCGTCGATCTCCACGCTCATGCCGCGTTTGGCATAGGTGACCGTACCGGCCTCGGTCCGGATCCGGGTGATGGACGGAACCCCCGGATTCGAATCGCCTTCATCCTTGTTACAGCCCATGGCCAGAAACAGGGCCGCACAGATCAATATCTTTTTCATACACACGAATTTTATTTGAGAATGATGAAATAGGGTGAACGGCTGGTATGTCCGTTACGGCCCACCTCAACGGTACTGCCGGCCGGGAAGGTCTTCTTGTACATCCAGAACTTGTCCGTATTGATGCCGATGTAGTTTTCATCGTTCGAGCCGCGGGGCATCTCCTCCCAACCGGCCAGCCACTCCTCGATCGTAGTACCGGTACCCTGATTGCGGGCAATATAGACATCCGTCGTACGGTTCACCTTGAACGACGCGAGCGTCGCTCCGACGGTATTGAACGAACGGCTGTCGGTCGCCGTACTGATCCACGTCGAGCCGAGGTAGAATTCCGGAATCTTTCCGAAAACCGCCGTGCGGTCGACGTAAACCACATCTCCGACCTGCAGATTCTCCTTCACCTGCCACTCGGCGGCATTGACCGTAGCAACGTATTTCAGTTCGGTGATCTCCAGCGGCGGACGCGGAGCTTCAAGGGCGGCCGTCCCGCTCAATGTACAGACTTCGATATTACCACCGAATTGAGGATCGTAACCCTCCGGCACCGTAACCTGCAGGCTCAGGCCGTCCGCCGAAGTCTCGAATTGCGTCGTTTGCACCGGAGTCTCGCCCGGGAAGGAAACCCATTGCACATAATAGAGGTTTTTCCCTTCAAGCGTTACGACATCTCCCACCTGCGGATTCGCGGAATCCGAACCGGTCAGCGTCGGAGAACCGGGAAGGATGACAAAAGGCGTCGAAGCCTCGCCCTCCGCGGTCGTCACTTCCAACAGATCGTTGACCGCCTGGCTCTCAATCGTGGGAACGCTTTGGGGAATCACGATCAGAATGCTGTTCGGTTCGATCGTCGCCGTGTGGATATTGGCCTCATAACCATTGAAGCGGATGGAGCGGGTGGATCCGAGGCCCGATCCGACGATCTGGATTCCATCGCCCTTCGACGCGTAGGTCACCGGACCGGTCGAACGCCGAACCTCCGTAATCACGGGGGCCCCACCGTCCGAATCTTCGTTACAGCCCCAGCTCCCGAGCAGGGCGGGAACCAGCAAAATGCCTGTGCATACTTTGAAAATAACGGATGAAGTATTCATAAACAAAAGGTTTTTAATCATTGTTTGTTTGGGTTATTCGGAAGGCATGTAACTGCATGGGATCCGAATCAAGGACGAAATGCAGCCCGTCTTCCGCATATTCGGCCGACACCTCGGTTCCCGTCACCAAATCCACGACCGCAACAGGCCCCTTGTCGGGAAGCTCCCCGACAGGGATCGTGATCCGCAGTGTCTGACTCCGATAGGATTTCGACGCCACACCGACATACGTTGCCTTTTCAGTATGATAGGTTCGAATGCGCAGATCGGGATCCGACGAGTCGAGGGTCCGTCCCGGGATGGCCGGAAGCGCCAGAAAAGCCTGAGCGAACCGACGATGGGCAGCCGCAAAACCGCGAGCATAAGTATAAGTAGTGAAGGTCAGCGTACGGGCATCGCCGTAAAACCACGACAAGAGCTCCAGGGACATGCTGAACGGAGCTCCACCCGGCACGGCCATATTCCCTTCGTATTTGGGATTGATGAAACGGGAACAGGCCTCGTCATAGACCACCGGATTGCTCACGGACAACCCCTCGGCCGTTTGGAAATAGTTCAAAAAGACCGAATCCCGGGCCGTATACAGGGCATTGACCGGAGCGAGCAGCGATACGCCCGGAATCCGGCGGTAGAGCCACGGACGCAGACCGTGATGCGGCAGATACCCCTGGGATTTTACGCCCAGATTCCCCGTACGCATCATTTCCAGATAATCCTCCGAAGTGAAACGCTTCCGCTTCTCGATATTCTGCAGATACATGTCCATCACTTCGTCCGGAGCCGCATCGGCCCGTTGGACCGCCGGGCCCAGAAAATCCCAGCCCGTAAAATCGTGCATTCCCAGCGAGAACTTGTCGTTGTCCCAATTATAGAACCACAATTTCAGATCGGCCCGATAGTCCGCCAATCGTTGCGCAATCCGGCTCTGGAACTCGGCCCGTTTGCGATGCCACCAATCCGTATAAGCCGAAGCCGCAGCTCCCCGGGAGGCCCAACGGGCCAGTTCCGGGTCGGAAAGCCCGGCCGGAGGTATCACTCCGGTCTCCGCAGAGAAGAGGCTGATATCCTCCCGGCTGTAACTGATCGGCATCCGATCGCTCCGGATCCGCCAAAGAATTCCCCGCAACTGCGGATACGCCGCCGCATATTTCCCGACCAACGAATCGAGCAACCGGGAGAAGTCGTCGAACGTCACCGGGTGCAGCAGGTCTCCGCACCAGGAAGCAAAGCGGTTGGGTTTGGCCGGACGTCCTTCACCATCAACGGCTCGCGCCGCTGCCGGAAGCAGTTCCGAGCCTCCGTATTCGATTCGGGGCACATACCCCATTCCTGCCCGGGCCGTCGACTCCAGATAACGCAGATGAATACTCTTGCGTCCGGGAACGGCCGCACGCGGCAACTCTCCCGTCGGTGTCACCAACTTGTCCCAGTAACCGCAGGCATCATCGTTATAGGACTCATAACCCGGAACCGGATCGGCATAATTCATCATGGCCCACTTCATGACCACGGGAGAAACGGCATTGTAACCCATCTGCCGACAGTAGGCCACCACATCCGCGGGTTCCATCAGCGGCTGACGCTCCCAATCAAGCATCAAGGTGCGCCGCGGTGCATCCCCCGGATAACGGATTTCCGGAACATGGGTCTCGTCCAACTCGTAAAGCCGAATCCGGGCAACAGCCGGGCCTCCCTTGAAGAGCGGGAAATAGGCCGGCGGATTGTATTTGTTCATCACGTAGATCCAGAAACCCGAAAGCGACGAAGCTCCGTTGGCTCCCGATCCACCCGTCGTCTCATCATCCAATGGAACGATCGTATCAAACCAGCACCACTGCCCGCTCAACGGCCAATTGTCATAGGGACTGTCGTCCGAAACACCGCTTTTCCAGGCCACATTCTGATAGTTCTCGCCCGTCTGAATCTCAATCGGACAATAGCGAGGCCGATCCTCGGGATACTCAATACGCACCAAATAGCAAGTGTGAGGTTTGAGCCGTCCGCGGCCGATTCGGTAGGCAAACCATCCGTAGCCACTCTCCCGGGCTTTCCGTCCAAGAATCTCCGTAATGTTCATCTCGACCGGCGAACCCGGAGTGCAATACTGCTGCCGGGGGTCGAATCCGCTCTGCATGTAAGGGTGCGGATCGTCAGCCACGTCCTGCGTACAATCGATCTCGTCGACCAGACGCAGACGGCCGTAAGGCGTATCATGAATCACACCGGCATAGCAGTCCGGCAGTGACAGCGTATCCCGGGCAGCGAATGACAGGCGGTCGACCGTATCGATACGCTCCACCGAACCAGACTGCGAGGCATCCGACAACCGGGTCGAAATCCGGAAGCGCCCGGCAAAATAGATCTTGCGAGCCGTTTCCCGGTCGACCGGAATCGCAATCCGGGGAGCCTCGCCGCCCGAGCATCGGACGGAGGTCTCGCCCCGCAACAGTTCCGTGCCGTAAAAATCTGTCAGGCAATACGAAGCCGTTGCAGCAGGGCTCTTCACCGTAGTCGGATCGAAACGCTGGATCACCTCGAAGGTCATTCCCCACTGAGCATCGCTAAGGTCGAACAACCCCGGAGCACAAGCCTCGAATCCAGGACGGTCCGTCCGACGGAGGGTCACCTGCAAAGGATCGAAACGGGCCTCACAGACCCTTCCGGAGAGTCCGAAGCGATCCCCTTCGACCCCTTCGCCGAGCATTCCCCAAGCCCGCACGGCAATGACGTTTTCCGCCCCGTAACGGATCAACGAATCGGGAACAGCGTAGATCCGCGGAATCAGATTCCGGTATTTGTACGGGCCGTGCAGCCCACCGATCCGAACTCCGTTGAAGAAGAGATCATCATCGTAGCAGATCTCGCCGAAAACCAGCGAAAGAGGCATATTCCGGCAACTCTCCGGGATTTCGATCCGCTTGCGGTACCACCCGAAACCGGAGTGCTCAACGCCCTGCTGTTTCCATCCCGCCCCGGAGCGCAGGTCCAGCCAACCGCTGTCATCGAACGATGCCGAAGCCCACGCCCGACACACATCGGCACGAACCGTTTCCGGAGCGAATTTCCACACACCGTTCAGGTCGATCCGATATGCACCCGGTGCTGCGGCTGCGGCCATCGGCCACAGCGCGCAGAGCAGCAATCCAAGCGGTCGCAATAACCAGTATGAACATTTCGTAGCCATTATTCGTAGCCGGGATTCTGTTCCAGAACCGCTTCCGTATTGCGTTCGATCTCACTGTACGGAATCGGATAAAGGTTGTTATATTCGGAGATAGTCTGCCCCTCTATGTAATCGTTGTAGCGGCTTACCCGATCGTAGACCAGGCCGAGACGCCCCAGAGTCAGAATGCGGGGCTCCTCGAACGACAACTCGCGAAGACGTTCGTCGAGAATATAGTCGATCGTCACATCCCCGGCCGATATCGGACGGGCCCCGACCCGCTGCCGGACCTCGTTGATATCATCGGCCGCCAAATCCGGATAACCGTCCCGGAAATAGGCCTCCGCACGGATCAGGTAGGTCTCCGCCAACCGGGCGAAATACTGGTCGTGGTAGGTTTTCATGGCCGACGAGGTCAGCAAGCCGATCTTCATATCCTCTTCGCTGGCATACAGATAGGCGGGATGGTCTCCGCGCTGCGTGATCTTCGACTGGAAAGGATAACAATAGTATTTCGTATCGTAGTTGGTTCCCTTGTTCTCACTGACCTTTTTGCCGTAATACTTCGATTTGGGGTTGTCGTACACGAAGTCCCGAATCATGTTCGGTTCCTGATTGCGCTGGTCATTATCCCAGTCGCTGCGCCAAAGTTCATCCACCCAGTAAGACGTCGGACCAAGATATCCGGCTCCGCGTCCTCCGTTCTGGGTCGTCGGACCGATAAAACCGTCTACTCCGTCGGGGTCCTTGAGCTGCCAATAGACGCAGCCGCAAATTCGCTCGATCTTGTAGTTTCCGACCCCCTGACGTCCGTCGTCAGGCTCAATCTGGGCCACCCAGATCGCTTCGGTATTCTCCGCCAGGTTCTGATTCCCCATCTGAAAAAGGTCCCACCAGGGATTTCCCGGATCACTTTTCCGATTCCCGAAACGGGTCTTCATCAACCCGAAGGCCGGATCCTCGATCACGATACTGGCCGCCATTGCAGCACTGTCGAACTTCTCCAAAGCCAGGTAAACTTCGGCCAGGAAGTGATAACCCGCCGAGCGATTGAGACGACCGACGGCCTTGACATCCTTCTTCTCCGGAAGGTTCTCCGCCGCAAACCGCAGGTCATTGGCCGCCTGCTGGAACGTCGCCTCCCGCGATGCCCGGACAAAATCACGCCGCGGAGTCGTCACCTCATGGACGATCAGCGGAACCCCGCCGAACAGACAGGCCAATGCCCGATAGGAGAATCCCCGGAAAAACCGAGCCTCGGCAATCATCTGCGTGCGGGCCGTCTCATCCGTATACTCCGCATCCCCAATCCGGTCGATGATGACGTTCGACGCCGAAATGATGCCGTAAAGCTGCCGCCACCAATAGTCCGGCTGGGCGGAACTGGGCGTAAGCAAACGGTAGTCGCCCATGCTGAAACTTCCGTCATTACGCGCATCGCGCAGATAGTCCGAACCCGATATCAGGGAAAAACCCTTCTTGTCGTCGTTGTTGTAGAACACGTTCCGCGTCTTGTCGTAGATGTAGGTGATAGCCGACTCATAGTGTTCGGGACGTGTGTAGGAGTTCTCGGGACTGTAAAAATCGAGCGGTATCTCCTCCAATATTTTACCTTCGTTGCATGACACCAACAGCGAAACCGCCATGGATGCCAGAATGGGAAAACCAATCAATCTATTCATAGTGATGCTATTTTACAGGTTAAAGCTTGTCAGAATCCGATCTCCACACCGAACGTCCAACTCCGCAAAACGGGACGGCCGTTGAGCGTCAGCCCCTGGCCGGTCTCGGGATCCCACCCTTGCCAGTTGGTCCAGGTGTACAGGTTCTTGCCGCTTACATACAGTTTCAGATCCCGCAGCCCGATCTTACTCAGCAGCTCCCGGTTAAACCGATACGACAGCGAAACGTCCTGCAGACGGACGAAACTCCGCTGGCGGTAGACCGTCGTTACCGTAGGCGTGGCATAATAGAGCTGAGCATACTCGGCATCGGGATTGGCCGGCGTCCAATAGTCATAGGCAAAAGCGTTGCAGTTCGTCGCCGCATCGTTGTAGCCCACATCCGGCGTGTTGGCCGCCATATAGCGGTTCTTGCCGCCCTGAATCGAGTTGATGAACACTCGAAGGGTAAAGTTCTTGTAAGTAAACGTATTGGCAATACTGAATCGATAGCTGGGATCCTTGTATCCGATAATCATGCGATCTCCGTCGGGCGTGATCTTGTCATTGCCGTCGAGATCCTGTACCCGATACTGTCCAGGACGGTAACCGGCCGGGATATCGTCGTCATCAAGTTGATAGATCCCCTGGATGTTGTAGTAGTAGATCGAACCCAACGGCTGATCGATGAAGAGCGAACTGGACACCAGATCATCTTCGCGCCCGTCTCCGTCGATATCGTTCTGCGGTCCGAGAATCGAGACAACCCGGTTGCGGTTGAGCGAGAAATTAACGGTCATGTCCCAGGCAAAATCCTTGGTCTGGATGTTCCGTGAATTGATCGAGAACTCGAAACCGTGGTTGTGGATCTTTCCGATATTGCTCTTGATACTGCTAAATCCGGTCATCTGAGGAATATTGATGCTGTAGAGGATATTGCGGGTATTCGTGTTATAGTATTCGAAATTTCCGCTGACGCGGCCCTTCAGAATACTGAAATCAACTCCCAGATTCAGGCCCAGCGTCGTCTCCCATTTCAGGGCATCGTTGGCCATCGACGAAATGTACTGCCCGATCGACGGCAAATTGTTGTCACCATAAATGTACGAAGGATTGGCCGAAACCTGGGCCAACGTACCGTAACGCCCCAGGGTCCGGTTACCGGTCATACCGTAGGAAGCCCTCAACTTGAGAAACTCGATCGAAAGCGGTTTGTTTTTCATAAAGTTTTCGCCGCTGACAACCCAGGCAACCGCAGCCGAAGGGAAGACGCCGAACTTGTTCTTTTTCGAGAAGCCCGAGAAACCGTCCCGACGGACCGTGAAGGTTCCCAGATAACGGCCCTTATAGCCGTAATGGGCCCGAGCCATGTAGTAAAGGCTGCTCTCGTCCCAGGCGCTTGAAGAGACCTTCTGGGTCGTCGCCACACCGAGTTTATTGTATCCCAGATCAAGGTTCGAGAAGTCGCTCGCCGTGGCATTCGTATTCTCATATTCGTTCTCCTCCCGACCGGCAAGCAGTGTGATATTCACGTTATGCACGTCGTTGAAGGTGCGTTCGTAAGTCAGGATGTTGTCGATGGTCCAGTCGTGCGCCGTGGCGTTGTACTTGCTGGCCTCGCCCGTGTAGTTGCTCCCGTTCGGGTCGCTGGTATAACGGCGCGTAATCCGATAGTCGTGCGAGTAGTTCACCCGGTAAGAGAGACCTTTCACATAGGGAATGTCGACTACGGCATAGACCGTTCCCATCAGATTGAGTTCCTTGTTCAGATCGTCGATCTCGGTCGGCTCGAACGGATTGGGCACGTTCTGGTCCATCGGCTGACGAATCAGATCCCCCGCTTCATCCCGCGGAACGGTCAGAGGACTCATCCGCATGATATCGCCCATGGCCGGAGTCTGACCGCTGAAATTGCCCGAGGCCACCATGCTCTGTACTCCGACCTTGAACCACGAAAGAATCTTGTTTTCGAGATTGATACGTCCGGTCCAGCGCTTGTACTTGTCGTTCATGATATATCCCAACTGGTCGGTATATCCGGACGAGATGAAATAAGAGGTACGGTCCGTAGCTCCCCGGATGCTCAGGTTATGGGTCTGGATATGCCCGGTCTGAGTCGCGGCATCCCACCAGTCAAAGTCGGTTCCGTTCTCGAACCCCTTGATGTTTGCCGGGGAGATCCAGGCCGACGTAATGTCAAAATCGGGATTATACTGCGTATAGTCGGGAGCAAGATAGGCCTTGTCCCAAAGAGCATCACGGACCCGACGCAGGAACTGCTCCCGATTCAGCGGTTTAAGCCGGTGTGCCGGACTCTGGATCGAATAGGAGGCCGAATAGGTGATGACCGGCTTGCTCGGTTCGTTCGCACCGGTCATCGTCGTGATCAGGATCACACCGTTGGCGGCACGCGAACCATACACGGACGCAGAACTGGCATCCTTCAACACGTCGATCGACTTGATGTCCGACGGGTTCAAGTCTACCAGATTTCCCTTGTAAATAATACCGTCGACCACTAAAAGAGGGGCCGTATTGCCGCCATCAAAGGTATTCTGACCGCGCACGGTAATGCTGGGATTCGCGCCGGCCGAGGTTACCTGCCCGACATTCAGACCCGGAACCGAACCCTGCAATGACTGCACGATCGAGACATTCGGAGCCTCCCGAAAGGCGTCGATGTCGGCCGAAACAATGGAACCCGTCAGATCCTGCTTGCGCATCGTACCGTAACCGACAACCACCACATCGTCAATGCCGATCGAACTGTCCTCAAGCGTGACATCGACCGCCGTACGTCCGGCCACGGGCACCTCGGCACTCTTCATGCCGATGAACGAGAATTTCAGCGTACTCTGCGGCGGGACGTTGTCCAGACGATAGGTACCGTCCACCCCGGTGATCGTACCTTTCGAGGGATTCTCGGCCACGATGACCGTCACACCGGCCAGTCGGCTTCCCGAAGCGTTGGTGACGCAGCCCTCGACCGTGAACGAACCGTCCGGATTGGACGCCGCTTCACGGATCGATGGTCGGGAATAGAGAACAATGTGGCGGCTGTCGATCTTGTAAGTCAGAGGTGTACCCTCCAAAAGCCGGTCCATGACGCTTTCCAGCGAAGCGTTCTTCACCTGCAGGGACCGACGTCCCAATCCACGCAATTGTTCGTCCCGATAGAAAAAGCGGTAATCGTAATTCTGTTCGATCCGTTTGAAGATCTCGGGAATCGACAGATTGCGTACCCGGAGCGTTATTTGCTCGTCGGCAGGTTGTTCCGCCGCCGAGAGGGGACTGCACCATAGCAGGGCAATCAACAGGAACAAGGAATGCGCCAAAACGGCATTCACTCTCCTGAATTTCCTGAAAAACAGAAGATTAATGTTCATACAATACAATCTTAGATTCTTTTCGTAGAGGTTGGGGACATCCTGGCGACAGCTCCCGGGGAGTGTCGCCGCGACAAAACAAAGAATACCTGAATGACTTGATTAAGCGTCGCGGAGGTGGTAGATACGATTCATACGTTGTAAGGTTTCAAGGGTTAATATCGGTTTTTGCTATAGCTTCTGTCACTGGTGCCACCCGTTTCGGGCGGAAGTCTTGCTCAATGCCAAATGAATGGTCTTGTTTTCGATCGTATAACGGATCGGAATCGTAAGGTTGATAAATTCCAGCACTTTGTATATGCTCAGGTTATTGATCGAACCCGTAAAGTGGATATTTTCGAAATCCGCTTCGTCATAGATGATCTCAACATCGTAATAGCGCTCCAGCGTCCGGACCAGCAACTCGAAAGGCTCGTTTTCGAAGAGCAGAATTCCGTTTTGCCAGAGAATATCGTTGTTGGTATTCAGGTGCGACTTGGTAAAGGTGCCGTCCTGCTCATTATAGACGACCTTTTCGCCCGGCAGCAGATCGATTTCCCCGTCGAACCCCGGAACCCGCATGACGACGTGTCCGTCGAGCAGCGACGTAGCGATACGGCCCGTTTCGGCATAATGCCGGACATTGAACTTCGTACCTACCACACGGATACGGGCACTCCCCGCCTCGACGAAAAACGGATGCTGTTTGTCGGGTTTTACGTCGAAACAGGCTTCCCCGACCAAGGAAGCACGCCGAGACTGCTTGTCAGACCGGAATTCGACCCGCGATTCGGAGTTGAGCCAGACGAGGCTGCCGTCAGGCAACTCTACGCAACTCTGCTGTCCGGCACGAGTCGATACGGCCACCCGTTTTTCGGTATCGAAATAACCCGTCAGCGAAGCGATGTACAGCGATCCCCACGATACGAGGAGCAGCACCGCTGCGGCAGCAACCCCTCGCAAGAGGCGTCGAAGCCCCCGATTGCCGGTTGAGATCCGATCGTCGAGACGCTCCGACAGTTGTACACGCACGGTCTCCACGCGCGGATTCTCCGGGCGAGGAGCAGGATTGTTCCACCACGCGCCCAACGCATCAACCCATGCGGCATTCGCATCGTCGCGGCTTTTCCACGCCTGAAGGCGTTTTCGGTCACGCGCCGAAGCCGTAAAGGTCAACCATCGTGCAATGATATGCGGGATTCCGTTCATGCAGTTTTCGGGCTTTTTCATAAGTAGGACACATGAAATGTCGAATTCCCCCAAAAGAATTCACTTTTTTCACAAAAAAAATCAAATAGTGAGCAGGAAACTGAGAAAGATTTTCGATCTCCGGGGATCCGAGAGATCGATTTGCAGCTCTTCCGCGATTTTTTTCACGGCAATTGCCAACTGATTGTCTACGGTTTTGACCGAGATACCGAGAATCTTCGCAGTTTCGGTTCGTCCGAACCGCTCCTCGCGCATCAGGCGGAAAATGATCTTGCAACGGGACGGAAGTTTCTCTACGGCCGTCTCCAGGGCCTTCATCATGTCGTCTTCGACCAACAGGTCATCCCCCCGGGGCGCGCTGTAACGCGACAGGGGCACATCGACACCGTCGAGCATCTCAAAGCGGAAACGTTTCGCATCCCGCAGTTTGTTGACAGAAGCGTTGCGAACCGCGACGAAAAGATAGGTATCCAACCGGTCGATACGTTGCAGGTTTTGCCGCTGCCACAACTTGAGAAAAACATCCAGTACGGCCTCCTCCGCCAACGTATCGGATCGGGTAATGGTCCGGGCAAAAGCCGTCAGACGCGTAAAATACCGATCGAACAACAACGTCAGCGTATCCTTCGAGAAATTACGCTTCGAATAATCCATATCAGACACCTTTGAGACTTGTCATGAACATGCACATATATTAGATGGACAACCGACCTTTTTGCCAATTTTTCAGGGATGACCGACAAGATCAAAAAACAAATATAAGCAAATTAATATTGAAAAATCACCTCTCAGACCCACTTTAAACAGATATTTTTTTATGCTGCAATAAATCGGATTTCGTTTGGTAAATCGGACGGGGTTCCGTGTCTCTAATAGAAAGGAGTTTGTTTTGCCTATGAAAAGACTGTTCATTTTCCTCTTCATTTTGGCCACAGTCACGTCGCTCTCCGCCAAAGTGAAACTACCGGCTCTGATCGGAGACCACATGGTCCTGCAACGCGACACAACGGTCAATCTCTGGGGAGCGACTGACCCCGGACGAACGCTCCGCATTCGGGCTTCATGGACTCGGGAACGCTTCCGCACGACAGCCGATACGGCTGGATGCTGGAGCCTCCGCATTCCGACACCGGGAGCCGGAGGCCCCTACCGGATTTCGATCGACGACGGGGATCAAACAATCATCGACAGTGTCATGATCGGAGAGGTATGGATCTGCTCCGGGCAGTCGAACATGGCTCTCACGATGCACGGCGAACGGGACGAATACACCGAACATTCGCTCCAAGCCCTGTTCGAATCGACCCGCTACCCCGCCATCCGGCTCTTCAAAATGGGAAATGTCTCGGCTTCGGAGCCGAAAGACGACTGTCCGGGAAGTTGGCAAACGCCCTCGTGGGAACGGATCAGCAACTTCAGCGCCATCGCCTACCACTTCGGGCGTTCGCTGACCGAAGCGTTGGAAATCCCCATCGGACTGATCTCGGCCAACTGGGGGGCCTCCTCCATCGAGGCCTGGATGCCCCGGGAGTCGCTTCAGAGACTCGAACAGGAGACAGACATTCACTTCCCGACACGGGCCGGCATGATGAAACAGAAGATTCCGGCAGCACTTTACAACGGCATGATCCATCCGCTGCAATCCTTCACGGCACGGGGATTCATCTGGTATCAGGGTGAAGGGAACCGGGCCAACTACAAGGTCTACGACCGACTGATGGCCGAGATGGTCCGAGCGTGGCGTCAGGGATGGGAGAATCCGGAGATGCCATTCTACTACGTCGAGCTGGCCCCCTTCCGTTACGACGATCCACAGGGCATCGACCGGCCGCTGCTGGTAGAGGCCCAACACCGGGCTCTCCGATCGATTCCCCGGAGCGGGATTGTCGGAACGCTGGATCTGGGTGACTCTTCGAACATTCATCCTCCATACAAACGGGAAATCGGGCAACGGTTGGCACTCCTGGCCCTTACATCCGATTACGGCATCCAGGGGATCGAAGCCCGAGGTCCGATCTTCCAGACCGTACAATTCCAACAGGACGGATCGGTCGTCGTCACATTCGGGGGAGCCCCCTTCGGACTGCGGGCAAAAGGGACGCTGACCGGATTCGAGTTGTGCGGAGCCGATTCGGTTTTCCATCCGGCCGACGCCCGGATCATTCGCGGCAAGAGTGCCGTCCGACTCTCCTCCGAACAGGTTCCCCATCCGATTGCAGCCCGTTACGGATTCCGGAACTGGTGCCGGGGAAATCTTTACAACACCTCCGGCATTCCTGTCGCCCCGTTCCGTACAGACCGCCCGACCTCACAACCCGCGGTGCAGCCAACACCCGCCCGACCCGTCTGGGACAATCCGCAACGGGGCGAATGGGCCGAATTCGAAGAGGTGGAGATCCCCTCCTCAATCGACGGTACCCGGCAACGGGCCTTCTTCCGCAAAGCTACGGGGCCTCGCCGACAACCGCTCATCGTCAGTCTTCACACCTGGAGCGGAGACTACACCCAACGTGATCCGCTCGCTGCAGAAGCCGCCGCCCGCAACTGGAACTACATCCATCCCGATTTCCGGGGGCCCAACAACCGTCCGGAAGCGTGTGGCAGTCCACAGGTTCTTGCCGACCTCGAAGATGCCGTCCGTTATGGGGTGGAGAACGGGAATACCGATCCGGACGAAGTTCACATCATCGGAGTTTCGGGCGGAGGCTACGCCACGCTGCTCGCCTACATGACGATGCGCTATCCGGTCAAAAGTTTTTCGGCCTGGGCTCCGATCTCGGACCTGCGAGCCTGGTACGAGGAGTCGCTCGGAAGACGCCAGCACTATGCCAAAGACATTCTGCAGTCGATGCCCTCGGAGAATGGCCCCGACACGACCGAATTGCGAAGACGTTCCCCGCTGCAGATACCCTTTCCGAAAGATTTGCGGCAAAATGCCCGACTCTACATCTACGAAGGTGTCCACGACGGCTACAAGGGCTCCGTGCCTATCACGCACGCCATCGACATCTACAACAGGCTTGCCCGGGCGATGGGAGCACCGGATTCATGTCTCGTCTCGGACCGGGAGGCTCTCCGACTGGTTGCCGCACGGCAGAATCCGAAACGCGACCGCCGACAGCGACTTTACGGCCGGGAGATTCACCTCAAAAGGCATTACGCGGGGATTTCGTTAACCCTTTTCGAAGGCGGTCACGAACAGTTGCCTCAGGCCCTGTCGCTGCTTCCGGTCTCCGTTCCGGAGAGCAAGGCCGTCCGGCATATCTGGATCCTCGGAGATTCGAACGGCGAAAAGCAAAACGGATGGGTAGACCAACTCAAAAGTCTGTTGCCGCAGGCGGACATCTGCAACAACTCCCGCAGCGGCCGGACCATCGGATTCGACAACAACGGAGACCCCGAACTGAATGCCCTCCATACCTTGCGACAGGATCTCGATGCCGCAGGACGTCACTTCCGAAAAAGCGGATGCGACGCAATTGTCGTATGCCTGGGCACAAATGACACAAAAGCGGTCTTCGCCGATCGGCAGCACGAGGTTGCCGACAATTTCACACGTCTGCTCGAAACCATCAACCACTCGGCATGGGTGCGACGCTTCAGACCCCGCTGCATCTTCGTCACACCGCCACCCATGAACGATACCCAGGCCGGGCCGAAATATACCGGCGGCAACGAACGTCTCGGACAATTGATCCCCGAGTTGTCCGCCATCGCCCGGAAATACGGATGGGAGGTCATCGACATCTATCACCCTTTTCAAACCTTCTTCAAGGAGTACGCTCCTGATGGGGTACATATGGAGGCCGACGGACAACGCATCGTGGCACAAAAGATTTTCGATCCGCTTACCAAAGAGGCCTTGGAAGAGGCCGGATCGTAAATACCGTCTTCCGAAAAAAGCAATGATGCAAAAAAGGGGCCGACCTTTGCAAAGGTCGGCCCCTTTTCGGTCCTCTCGGTCCGCCGGGAATCAACCCCGGCCGGCAATCTGCGAGATGTTGAACTTCCCGTCCAGATCCTGAATCCCGATCTTCCCGCTCAGGATGTCGAAGAAGAAATCCCGAATCCGATCGACCGACAGCGTCGCCGGATTCCCATCCTTGTCCACCCCCAGATCGTAGCTCTTCAGCAACTGCGGACCCAGACTCGCCGCCGTCAACAGAAAATGATTCTGGAACTTGTCCGTATCCAGCAGATCCGCCGCCAGCACCTTTCCGATGACCGTATAGCTCCGCAACGTCTTCTGAACCTGCTCGTCGGCCAGTTTCGTCGTCACCTCGTCGGCATCCAGATCAATGGCGATCTTGCCCGAGTTCGCGGATTCCGGAAGCCCCTTGTACAAGGCCCCCAGGTCCGCCAGGCACAGGTTGTAAAGGCGCGTTCCGGCCGCCGCAATCATCTTCTCCACCGAAAAAGCACTCGGCAACAACAGGTGGACAATCCCCGAAATCTTGATCGACGGTGTGTTGAACGTCCCGACGATCGAGTCGGTGAGCTCCACCGACTGCGTGGCAAAGACACCGCCGATCACCACACAATTCACCAACTCCACCTCGTCGGCATAGACACTGCCCGCCACAAAGGCATTGCACAACGATACGGATTTAGCATTGATGTCCGAATGGAAGATCAACCGGCAGTTGGAAGCCCGCGAAACAATCGTATTGGCCGACCCCACGGACTTCTTGAACGTGATGTTCCCGCTCGCCTCCGAATTGACATACAGTTCGAACTGCGCGAAAACCGCGCCCTGGATCTCCAGACTTCCCTGCTGAATCTCCAGGCGGTGACCGTAGACGGGGCCTTCGACCACCGTGTCACCCTTGAAGATGATGTTCCGATTCAGTTCGGCGACCGTCTCCGGCAAGATCGAACCCCGGACGAGGTTATCCTGCAACAGAATGTCCGTTTCATTAAAACGTATCTCTTTCAGTTCCTTCATGATTATAGGCTTTTTATGGTTGCGATATTAAACAGGCGGGTAATACACTCCCTTACCCGGGTCTCGTGCGGATTCGTCGAGGCGTAATGGCCCGAAACCTCCCGGTTGAAGTAGTTCCGGATGCTTTCGGCACGCGGTTGCGGGAACTCCGACCACGGCGCCGCGGCCAACGAATTCTCCAACCGCTCCAACGGAATCGACGGGATATACTCCGCCTGGAAAAGCCGGCGGTCGATCACCCCCTTCTCTCCGGAGGTCTCCACGTAGCAAATCGGAACATAGACCGCGGATTCCCGGTTTTCGGGCAGGATACAACGATGCAGGAGTTGATCCAGCCGCTTCTGTTTGGTCAGGAAGCGGTCGATCTCGCAGATCGTATCCTGCGCCTGCTTCTTGCTCCGCGAGGCCGCAATCAGCGCCTGCAGCGAACTCTCCTCACGCCCCGACACGATCGCCGTGCCGACCAGCGGACCCTCGATGAAACGGGACGCACTCGCGTCGCTCTCCGCCTTGAAGGCAAAGGCCGGACGGTCCAGTTCGAAGATCCGGTTCTTCAGTTCGCTGTTCAACTCGTCGAAAATCTTCAGGTAGCGCGCCGAGATCCGGTTGTAGTCGACCTCCATCTGCCGCTGCTTGTCCACACAGCGTTTGGCCAACTCGTGCAGGTGCACCAGCGTGGCATTGATCCGGCTCGACAACTCGGAGATCTGTTGGCTGATCTCCGAACGCACCGTTTTGAAGAATCCGTCGATGATCGTCTGCCCCACCTTCCGGGCATTCTCCCGGATCGAGGCGACCTGCGCGGCTTCCGTCGCCACGACGGCCCCGGTCAACGTGCCGACCTGGTTGTTGCAACGCGCCACGCTGTGTTCGAAGGGCTCCGTGGCCACATCGATGTTCACCGTCACATCCTCGTAGGCCGTACCGCTGTAGGAGACGCTGCCTCCGTTTTGTGACGCCGGATAGGAGACGCTCCCGGAGTAGTGGACGGCGATTCGTTTCGTAAAACTTCGTCTGTAGCCCATAATCAGCGTGTTTTAACGGTTTGGTAGCCGTGGATCATGAACAGCCGCGTCGCCGTCTCCTTCACGCGCGGCGAAGCCTGGGACGCCGCCAGGAAGCGGTTGAACTCGCTGCTGATCTCTGCACTCGGAGCCTCGCCCACGCTCCACGGAAGCGTATGGACCGACTCGCCGACCGTGTTCTGGATCCGAGCACGGGCTTCGTCCGAAAGGCCCGTTTGCGCCACGATGATGTCCAGGCGGCGGTTGTCGTACTTGTCGTAGTTCGATTCGCAGATGAGGACCGGAATCGCCATTACGGCGTGTTCCGTCACGGTCTGCTCCGGCAGAAGAATCCGATCCGTCAGCCGTTTCTGCGCATACATGTCGCGCAGGAAGCGTTTCATCGAGTTGATGACCGACAAGCCCCGGTACTTGATGTTCGAAGCCAGGATTCGCTGGCTCATTTCGAGCGATTCGAGCTGGGCCACCGGAACGGCTCCCGGCAGAAGCCGGGTACGGTTCGTAATCTTGTCGACATCCTTCACCGCAAACTCGATCGTCGGTTTGTCCAACTCGAAGATCCGTTGCTGGAGATTCTGGTTCAGGCCGTTGAAAAGTTTCAGATAACGGGCCGAAATCATGTTGTAATCCCGTTCCATGCGGCTCTTGATCGCCAGCAACTGCTTGCGCTGCTGATTCAACTGCATCAGGTGGGAGTCAACCTCGCTCCGGAGTTTGGCGATCTTCTGCGAGATCTGCGAGTGGATCAGCGTATAGAATCCCCGGTTGACATTCTCGCAAACATGGTTCGAAGCCTCTTCCTCCGCTCTGATGACGGCAGCCTGCATTCCCACGACTGCTGCCGTGGTGCCTTTGATATGGTTGGAAACCGAATCGATCTCCTGAGCCATCGGCTTGGTATCTACTACACAATCAATATAAGCCATAGGAAGTCGGTTTTATGCGTTATCGGATTCGTTCTGCACCTCCAGGATTGCCGCGATAGCCTCCTCCCGATCGAAAGGATCCGCCGCGTACTCCATTTCGAGGTAGTCCAGGATACCCATCAGCTCCTCGTCGCTCATCGCCTCCAGGTCCTCGCGCGTCAACGGCTCCTCATCATCCTCTTCATCCTCCTCTTCGTCCTCCCCGTCTTCCTCGTCCCCTTCATCCTCATCGTCCCCTTCTTCGCCTTCATCCTCCTCGTCGACATCCTCTTCATCCCCGGCACCGTCGTCTTCGTACTCCTCGTCCAGCTCTTCATCCCCGTCATCCTCCTCTGCGGAGGCCGGGCCCGCCTCCGAAAGCGTCGCTACGCCCGGAGCCTCAGGCTGCACATCCTCCTGCTCCTCCTGCTCCTCCTGCTCCTCCGGATCGGCATCGAGATCCTCCAGCGCCGCCTTGGCGATCACCGGCAGGTTCAGCGAGATGTGCTCGAACGTGATGGCCTCGACATTCGGCTGTGGAGGCAGCTCCGTCGTCTTGGCAAAGAGCGGATTCACCGTAGCCAGCGACTTGCGGCGCTCGTCCAGGGCGTGAATCTCTTTCGACGCAACGGCCGCCTCGTGCGAATAGCCGTCACGCAGCTTCGCGTCGTAATACTCGATATACCCGAACTTCTCGGCTTTCTGGTCGATATCGTCCTTCAGACGCTCCATGTACTCCTCGAAGCTGGCCTGCGTCTTCTGGAACTCCTGCGACTGCAACTCGAAGGCCGCGAGGGTCTCGGCCGTATTGTCGACCACATCCACCACCGTGGAGTCCAGTTCGCCGTTCGACTGCACCATGCTGTCCTCGGTCCGCTGCAGGGAGATCAGCGTATTGTAGGCCGCCACATACTCGCGCAGGCTCTCCTGCATCAAGTTGATGATGTCGGCGCTCTCGGCCCGGTTCGCCCGGTAGAAGGCGTCGGTATCCTGATGCCACTTGTTCAGGTAGTCGAGTTTCTGGTCCTTGATGTGGTTGTAGATCTTCAGGCGCTCGATCCGGTTCTCCGTCATCAGGTTCTGGACCACCGGGGCCACGATCTCCTCATAGAGCTGGTGCACGCCGAAGGGGGTGTTGGTCGTGTTTCCGTCCTCCGAGGTCCAGAGCCCCGTCACCAGATTGAACCGCACCCGCGAACTCTGCCGCAGCTTGAACGGCACGTAGTTCTGTACATCCTCGCTGTAATCGAACTGCTCGTTGCGGATGCGCTCGATCTCCTCGAACTCCAGCATCGGCGAGTAGTGGTTGTAGGGCGCCTTCAGGATCTGGTAGAGGATCTTGTTCGACTCCAGGACCACCTTGTCCACCGACGCCACCTTCAGGGCCGAAATCGCCTGCACCGAGTTCGCAATCGTGGACATGAGCGACTTGAGCACATCCTCGAACTGCTGGGTCTTGGTCGAGAGCGAATCCTTGAGCCGGTTCAGCTCCTGGAACTTCTCGACGCTCTCGGTGTAGCGCTCCTTGTTGAAGACCGGAATCACGGCCGCACGCTCGGGCAGCTCCCGCGTGGCGTATTCGTTGAGGAACCGCAGGTAGTCGCTCTGGTCGGCGACCAGCGGCAGCGACACCGACGTCGTATCGAGGTCGTCCATGCAGTAGGAGATCGTCCGCAGCGAACGCTCCAGATTCCCCAGGTAATCGTGCTGGTTGATCTGCTGGATCGAGGTCGAATAGTCCTCCGTCCCGACGGCCTCGGTCTCCTGCGAACTCTCGACGATCGGCGCCTCGGACGAGAGTTTCTCAAGGCGTCCGATGGTCTCGATCAGCAGGTCGTTCTGACGCGACAACTGCAGCGTAACCTCCGATTCGGGGACTTTGCCCGTATAATCGACAATGAAGCTCCGATCCTCGTATTTGATCTGGTCCGCAACCGGGACATAGACCACGCCGAGTTTGGTCACCTTGTAATCCCGGAAGATCTCGGCGTGCTGCCGCCGGAACCCGGCGATCCGGCAATCGATCTCCGTGATCCGCTTCTGCAGAGCGTTCTTCTTGATGAAGTAGACAAAAAACAAAATGATCGTCAAAAACCACCACCACAGTCCGCCAATCTCCTTTTCGAGCTGGACCTTCTCTTCCTCCAGGACCGCAATCTCCTTCTCGATGCGCTCCTCTTCCGCGACAATCTTTTCAGCAGCCTGCTGATAATAGTTGAACAGGATCTTGGCCTGATCCTGATAACTATTCGTGGATTCAGGGAAAATTTTTCCTTTCATGGTTATTAGGTTGGGTTAATTGGTGTAGAGCGTTTTTCGTTCCGCGCAGAGGCTTTCGGCCCGGGCCAGGGCCGATTCGACCGCCCCGCGGTTCACGGCGTGGGCCGGGAGTGCGAATTCGAGGTTCTGGAGCGCCTCGCCGAACTCCTTTTCGAGTGCTGCGGCCTCCGCCGTGCGGCAGGGCGCCACGAAGCGGAGCTCACCCGCCAGGGCGTCGATCCGGCTCCGATCGGCAGCCGGGAGGTCGGGAATCTCCCCGGCGGCTCGCTGCAACTGCCGGGCGCGGCGTTTCAGGTCGTCGAGTCCGGAGCGCAACTGCTCCTCCCGGGCGTGGACCGACCCCACCTTGGCCGAGGCCCCGACAACCGCCGAGAAGCCGAGCACCAACCCCAGCAGCAGGATGCCGTGGATCAGCAACTGGCTCGGGAACGGCGTATCGAAGGGCACGTTGCAGAGCAGCATGACGGCGATGGCCCCCAGGGCGTAAAGGCCCGTGGCGACCCACCGCAGGCCGAGTGCCCCGAGTCGTTTTCCGCTGCGGTCGCTCCAGTCGACCCACGGGAGCAGGATGTCGACGAAAAACAGCGCCAGCACGATCATCGAGACGACCGTGTTCAGGGTCCGGATTTCGGGCAGAAGCCCCCCGCCCCACAGGCGGAACGCTGCGAAAATGACGATTTCACCGCCCACCAGGGCGATCCAGGAGAGTGTTTTTTGCATGGTTCGGGATTTTCTGAGGTTCAACGTTTGTTTCCGCAGCGGGGGCAGAACTTGACCGAAGGCGGAAGCGTCGCCCCGCACCGGCTGCAGACATCCCCCGAAGCGACAACCTGATAGCCGCAATGCCCGCAGAAGGAGCTACCGGGAGCCAGCGGCGCGTTGCAGTTCGGGCAGACGCCCGCCCCGCTCTGCAGGTAGGCGCCGCAGCTCACGCACCGTTTGGCGTTCTGGTCGTTATCCGTTCCGCAGTGCGGGCAGGGATTGTAGGGATCGCCGCAATGGGGGCAGAAGCGCATGTTGCTCGGGAACTTCTTCGCGCAGTTCGAGCAGTAGACCATCTTCACCTGCTGCTCTCCGCCCGGCACAGCGCCGCCCATCGGGTTTCCCGGAACCGCGGGACCCGGAGTTGCCGCCCCCGGCCCGCCGAAGGTCGGCTGGTTGTATTGCGGCTGCATCACCCCGGCGACGTTTCCGCCGCCCAGACCGCCCATCATGTTCACGGCCAGCAGCCCGCCCAGCAGCCCGCCCGAATTGTCGCCCAGACCGCCGATGGCCGACTTCGCCGTATCGAACATCTGCTCCTGCTGCCAGGTATGGCCCGTGATCGACATGGCCGCCTGCTGCGCGATCGCCTCCTTCACGCGACGTCCGTCGGGCGTGGAGTCGTCGATCTCGATCGTACTCACGTAGAACTTCGTCAACTGCAGCCCCAGATCGGCCCAGAAGGGGTTCATGGCACTCTTCAGGTACTCGGAGATCATGTCCAGGTAGGCCGAGATCTGCTTGAAGCCCACCCGATGTTTCAGCATGTACTGCAGGATGGTCGACTTGGTCTTGGTGGTGAACTCGCCCGTAAACTGCTCCGTGAGGTCGCGCTGGGTGAATTCGCTCCGCGTGCCGACGATCTTCACGAGGAACTTCTCGGCATCGGAGACCACCAGGCCGTACTGTCCGGAGGCCGTCAGCGGCAACTGCGTGTTGTAGTCCGCATCGTGGATCGCCATCCGGTCGATGGACCAGTCGATGCTGAAGGTCTGAATCCGGTTGACGAACCACACTTCGGCCGTAAACGGGTTCCGGCCGCCGAACGGAATCCCGTACAACGACCGCAGAACAGGCAGGTTTTCCGTGTTGAGCGTATGTTTGCCGGGGCCGAACTTGCCCATGATCTGCCCCTTGGAGAAGAGGACCGCCTCCTGAGACTCCTGGACGATCAACTGGGTGTAGGTACTCAGATTCGTATGCGGGAAACGCCAGGCGAAGATCGTTTCGCCCTCTTGAGGCGCCCATCGGACAAGGTCAATGATTGCCATATGCGGAGAGATGAGTTAAAGGTTCACAATTGGTCAAATATACGAAAAATTTACGAATAAACAAGCCTGAAAAGCAAATATTTACGACCTTTTCGTGATTTTATGCATCCTGTCCCCGGTCTGTCCCCGGTCTGCCCCCGGTCTGCCCCCGGTCTGCCTTCGGTCTGCCTTCGTCCGAATCCCCTCCATCCTCAAAAAAGAACGGGGGTACCGTTCCTGCGAACGGCACCCCCGCCAAAACCGCCGCCCCGGCTACCGGGCCGCGGAATCCTCGCGCGGAACCTCCGGCACGGAATCCCCCGGCGTCCGCCGCGACGGATCGTATACGGCAACCCCGACCCGCGAATCGGCACATCCATAATAAAGGTACCACTTCGAGCGGAAATAGACCAGCCCTTCGATAAAGACCGTTCCGTCCTTGTACTGCCCGCTCTTCTCGAAGGCGTCCACCGGACGGAAGAACGGTACGTCGAGCCGGTCCAACACCCTCCCGGGCTCCTGCGCATCGAAGAGAATCTGACCCGCCGAGTAGGTTCGAGGCGGATAACGCCGGTCACGCCCCTCCCGAAGCCGGTTCTGGCCGTTGTACAGCAGCACGATCCCCCGGTCGGTCAGCACGGCCGGAGGCCCGCATTCGGTCAGGGCGCTGTCGAAGTAGCCTTCACGCGGGAAGACCACCCCCTTGAGGTTTCCGGATTCGTCCAGCTCCGGCGTCCAGTCGATGAGGTTGTCCGACGTGGCGATGTTGATCATCCGCTCGCCCCAGTACATCATGTATTTCCCGCGCACGCGCGTGATGACGAGCCGGTCCCCGACCACCTTCGTCACGATCGACGCCGATTTGCTCTTCAGATCCCGGAAGCGCCCCCCGTAGGCCTTCGCAAAGGCCGGTCCGTGTTTCGTCCAGTGGATCAGGTCACGCGACGTGGCCACCGAAAGCCGCGGGATCTGCCGGTTCCACGACGTATAGAACATCACGTAGGTGCCCTCTTCGGTCATGGCGACCCGCGGGTCCTCGCACCCTCCCGGCCAGTCGTAGGCCTTCATCTCATCCTCGCAGGGGTAGAGCACCGGGTCGTGGCGGAACTCCATCGTCACACCGTCCCGGCTCTCGGCCAGTCCGATCCGGGAGGTCCGCTTGCCGATTCCCGTGGCCGAGTTGTCCTCGGCGCGGTAGAGCACGCAGATCCGGTCCCCCTTGACCACCGCCGCGGGATTGAACGTGTCGCTCTCCTTCCACCCGACCGAATCCCGGCGCATCGGGCAGAAAAAACGCACCTCCGGGTCGGGACTGATGACGGGATTCACCCCGGCAGGCCGCACGAAGCCGCCCAACGCCCACTCCGGAAGGGGGTTCTCCCGTCCCTCCTGGGCCGAAACCGTCTGCACGGCGCCCCCGACAAGCAACATTCCGGCCAGACCAAACAGTAAATTTCCGATTTTTCTCATGTTCGAATGATGGGTTGGTTTTCCTTGAAACTTCGAGGTTTCGTAGGCAAAGATAGCGGAAAACCGGAGTCCGGAAGAGCGGTATCGTCTCAAAAAAACAACCGCCGTCTCAATTTGAGGCAGCGGCGGCCCAGCCATCCCCGGATTGCAGCGGGACCGGACGGATCAGCGATGCTTCGGTCCCTTTTTCCGCTTCCGCACCGACCAGCCGAAATGTCCCAGCGCTTCGCCCAGGGCGAAATACTCCCCGTGGGAGTAGACGATCGGGTCGGCCCGCTCCAGACAGAAACGCCCCGTTGCCGGATCGATCAGCTCCTCGTCGACCTGCACCCCGACCACCTCGGCGATAAAGAGGTCGTGGCTCCCGAGCGGCAGCACCTGGCGGACCCGGCACTCGATGTTCACGGGCGACTCGGCGACAAGCGGCGCCGCAACCACCTCCGAAGCCACGGGCGTCAGGCCCATTTCGCGAAACTTGTCGCAGTCACGCCCCGAACGCACCCCGCACCAGTCCGTCGCCCGGGCCAGCCGGCGCGTCGTCAGGTTGATCACGAACTCCCCCGTACGGCGGATGATTCCGTAGGAGTGGCGCTCGGGCCGCACCGAAATCGAGCACATCGGCGGATTCGTGCAGACCGTCCCGGTCCACGCCACGGTCAGCAGATTGTACTCCTCGGGCGTCGCCCCGCAACTCACCAATACCGCCGGCACCGGGTAAAGCACCGTACCGGGTTTCCATCGCTGTTTCATAACTTCGGCCTCTTTGCATACAAAGATAGGGGTTTTTCGCTATATTTGCCTACATGCTGAACGAATTCATCCGATACCTCGAAGCCGAACGGCGCTATTCGCCGCTCACGATCCGCAACTACCGTCACGATGTGGAGCAGTTCCTGGCGTGGCTCGGGGTCGACGACTCTCCCGAAGGGCTCCGACGGATCGCCACCGAAGATATCCGCGAGTGGATCCTCTACCGCACTGAACACGGGCACATCAGCGCCGCATCGATGAACCGCGAGATCTCGTCGCTGCGCTCCTTCTTCCGCTGGCTCCTCAGCCGCGGCGTCGTGCCGCGCAACGTCGTACAGCCCGTCGTCTCGCTCCGCACCTCCCGGCGCCTCCCGGCCTTCGTTCCCGAGAGCCGCATGAACGGAATTGTCCGCGACTGCGTGTTCGACACCCCGGATTTCGAGCGCGAGCGGAATTCACTCATCATCCTGCTCTTCTACACCTGCGGGCTGCGGCTCGCGGAGCTCGTCGGCATCAACCGCGACGACTTCTGCGACGACTGCACCTCGCTGCGCATCCGCGGCAAGGGCGACAAGGAGCGCCTGGTCCCGATTCTGGAGTTTGCCCGCGAGAAGATTTTATACTACATCGGTGTAATTGAAAGGCAAAATATTTGCAAATCCGGGGAAAAAGCGCTATTTTTAACTCACAAAGGAAAACGCATTTCCCGGACCACCGTGTACCGCATCGTGAAGGAGGAGCTCGACCGTGGTGGCGTACAGGGCAAGAAAAGTCCCCATGTACTCCGGCATACGTTCGCTACCCACCTGTTGAACGGAGGCGCCGACATGCGCGAAATCCAGGAACTCCTGGGACACGCTTCGCTGCAGGCCACGCAGGTATACACGCACAACAGCATCGCACGACTCCGGGAGGCTTACGCGAAGGCCCACCCCCGCGAAAAGGAGGGCAAGTGATAACTTTATAAACTGTAAGGCTATGAACGTACAGATTCAATCCGTGAAATTCGATGCCGACAAACGGCTCATCGAATTCGTGAATGCCAAGATGGCGAAGTTGGACCGCTTTGCGGAGCGATCGACAGGCGCCGAAGTCATTCTCAAACTCGATAAAGACCACGAAAAAGGAAATAAAATAGCAACCATCACGCTGCACATGCCGGGCGAAGACCTGGTGGCCTGCCATCAGTCGAAAGCCTTCGAGGAGTCGGTAGACGAGGCCATCGACGCCCTGAAACGGCAACTCGACAAGTTCAAGTCGAAACTCGAAAAATAGACTCCCACCAACCTTTAACCTTAACTAACCAATGCCGCGACGGCCGCCTTTCCGAAGGTGGCCGTCGCATTTTCCGGAGCGCTCCCGGGCATCCCAAACCGCATCCACTCCGCCCCACTCCGCCCTCGCTCCCGGGCGTCTCAAGCCGATCTTCGCCGGTTTCACGTCCCACCCTTCCTCACCTCATCCCCAAGAAGCCAACAAAAAAAGCGATCGTTTCCGATCGCTTCCTTCGTAGTGGATAGGGGATTCGAACCCCTATGTCATGCGTGAGAGGCATGTATCCTAACCCTTAGATGAATCCACCTCGTTTCGTTTTGTGGTGCAAAGATAGCGTCTTCTTTTGAATCTCCAAAATTTTCCGGCGAATTCTGCGATTTTTTTTCGACTTTCTTGCCGGATCGTGCTTTTTCCCTATCTTTACAGAAAGACAAAACCTTATTTCCCATGAAACTGCGCTTCGTTCTGCTCCTTACGGCGCTCCTCGTCTCCGCGTCCTGCACCAAACGACCCGTGCGCCCCGATTTCACGCTCCTTGCCGCCGACACCCTCCTGCAAGGAAACGGAAACAACTGCCACGTCGAATACCGTTTCGCATCGATCCGCAACGCCGCAAAATCCCCGGCTCTCGAAGTCATCGAGCAGGCCAACATCGGCTATTTCTTCCAACTGGAGGAGTTTTCCGGATCTGCGGCTGAAGCGGTAGAGGCTTCGATGAACGACATTCGGACCAACTACCTCCCGGATGGAGCCGGCCCCACCGGCGCCGAATACGAAATTTCCGCCGAATCGGAGGGTTCGACGGTCGACTCGCTGCTCTGCTTCGTCATCACCCGGGCCGGGTACACGGGCGGTGCGCACGGGATGTACGGCACCGAATGCCACACCTACTCGCTCGCCGACGGATTCGAACTCTCGCTCGCCGATCTCTTCTCCGAGGAGAAGTTGCAGCAAATCGACCGGCTCATCCGTGAAAAAATCGCCGAACAATACCACGCCGCAACCGACGAAGAGCTGACCCGCGCGGGATTTTTCCCGGAATACATCGCCCCGACGGAGAATTTCCTCCTCACACCCGAGGGGATCACCTTCTACTACAATCCCTATGAAATCGGGTGCTATGCGCTCGGAGGCATCGAGGTGACGATCTCCAAAGAGGAGCTGGGCATTCGCTGAGCCCTGTTTTCGGGGAGAGAAAGAAGCGTTCGGTCCGACCGGAGGCCGGATATGGATCGGCTGGCCGCGAAACAACGGAACCGAGTGAACAAAGCCGGGGGGGGGCAAGGAGATCGGGCAACCCTCCAGGCTCAAAAGAGAAGATCGGGCATCCGCCCGGGCTTAAAAGAAAGAGAATCAAGCATCCGCCGGGGGGGGGAAAAGAAAAAAGAGAAGGCCCCCGGACTTGATCGAAAACCCCTAAAACGAAAAAAAGGTCCGAGTCTCACGACGGGGAACCTTTTTTTTGGCGGGGAACCACCCCCTCCAAAAATGAGGGTTAATCGGAGGTATTCGACGCCGTGAGCGAGCACCGCCCTCGGGTCTTAGTACCGGATTTCCGGCACAACCTGCCGATTTCCTCAACCAACCTAAAACTACTAACCTAAATGAACCTTAAAACTTCACTGCAAAGATAAGGGCGGTTTTTGAATTATGCAAATATTTTACGAATATATTAAATATATTTAACAATTTGGTAACATTGGCAAACCAATCCCAGCCCGGGAAATTCAGAATACCCGTTGAATGACAATGATTTAACCAAAATGATGCGATATGTGAAGTTTTCGGGGGAGGAGGGGCGCATTGCGACCGAAGATCAACATCCCGGATTCCGGAGCAAAGCCCCTACCGGATCCAGCCGCCAGGAAACAAAAAAGGAAACGCGGAATCCGGACCTTGTTGCCGGCTTCCACAGTTTCCTCACCAACCTAAAACTACTAACCTAAATGAACCTTAAAACTTCGCTGCAAAGATAAGCCGAAAAAAGCAACCGTGCAAGTTTTTATTAAAAAATTTTTCGAATTTTTTCATATTTTTTAATATAACAGCCCGCCGCCAAATCACAACATATTGATATATAATGCATTTCACAAAAAACTCGCAATTTTTTTACAACGCACGATTTCCGAAGAGTGCAGTAATCGGGAAAATTGCCGTTTATATAATTAAACAGGTAACGCAATGCGGTAAAGGATAAATTGCTACATTTGTTACACAATACCACAGATAGCCGTACCATGACCGTTTCGTTGATTATCGCCACCTACAACTGGCCCCGTGCGCTCGATCTCTGTCTCGACAGCGTCATGCGGCAAAGCACGATGCCCTCGGAGATCCTGATCGCCGACGACGGATCGGGAGCAAGCACCCGGGAGGTGGTGGAGCGTTTCGCAGCCCTCTCTCCGGTTCCCCTGCGCCACATCTGGCACGAAGACCGCGGATTCCGGGCTGCCGCCATCCGCAACAGGGCCATTGCCGCCAGCCAAAGCGACTACGTCATCCTCGTCGACGGAGACATGATCCTGCAACGGGATTTCATCCGGGATCACCTCGGCTTTGCCAAAAAAGGGTACTATGTTTCGGGCTCCCGCGGCATGATCTCAGCCGCCCGGACCCAGGAACTCCTCGACGGAAACCACCCCGGCCATGCGCTGTCGGCCTGGAGCAAGGGGATCTCCTGCCGGGGCAATGCCATGCGCAACCCCTTTGCCGCACGTCTGTACCGCACACTGGCCCCCGAGCACAACCCCAGAAGCTGCAACATGGGCATCTGGCGCGATGACCTGATCCGGGTCAACGGCTTCGACGAAGGATTCGAAGGGTGGGGATTCGAGGATACCGAACTCGGGCTCCGGCTGCGCAACAGCGGCATCCGGCAGCGGAGGATCAAGTTCCAGGGAATCGCCTTCCACCTCTATCACGGCAAAGCCGCACGCGACAACTGCAAGATCAATGAGCGACGCTATCTGGAGAGCCTCCGCGCGCATCGCACCCGGTGCGAAAAAGGGCTCGACAGCCATCTCGCGGAGACGGCTCCCGACACGCTGCCATCCAAACACTGACACAACGCCCGCAACACCATGCTTATTTCGGTCATCATCCCGGTCTTCAACGCGGAAAAGTACCTGCCGACCTGCATCGAGAGCATTCTGGCTCAGACCATGCCGGACTTCGAACTGCTGCTCATCAACGACGGCAGCACGGACAACAGCAAGGCGGTCTGCGACCGCTATGCGTCCCGGGACGCCCGGATTCGGGTCTTCGACTGCCCCAACCGCGGAGTCAGTGCAGCCCGGAACCTGGGACTCGACGAGGCCCGGGGTGAATTCGTGGTGTTCGTGGACTCCGACGACTGGGTCGTTCCCGAGCACCTGCAGCAATTCGCCGAGAGCGGAATCGGCGAGGACGGCATCGCCTTCACCAATCTCTTCGAGGAGCGTCCCGGACGGCGCGAAACACCCCGCACCCGGATCTATGTCATGAGCGACCGCCGGATCACGACCGGGCACAACGACTGTATGCCCGTCATTGCGGATCTGTTGCGCCACCGCTGTTTCGGATGGACCTGGAACAAGATGTTCTCCCGGGCGACGATCGAACGCCTCGGGCTGCGCTTCGACGAATCGCTCCACTACGCCGAGGACGAGGTCTTCACGATTCTGTACTGCGCCCACATCACCCACATCGTCACGTTCAGCCGCCCGACCTACCACTACCGGTTCGTGCCGGGGAGCCTGCTCCACCGCCGCATCGAGCCGCAGACCCTGATCCGCACGCGACTGAAGATCATCCGGCTGTTCGAACGCCTCGGATACAGCAACGAGATTCTCTACCTGGCCAACCGAACCCTTTTCTCCCGGTTGCGGCGCGAGATGAGACGTTGCGAGAGATGGAACTCCGAGACGTCCAACATCCTCGCCTACAGTATTCTGTGCAATTGGGAAGTATTGCGGAAATACTACCGGCCGGCATTCTGCCGGAGTTTCTACGACCGGAAAATCCTCCTGCTCGGGCGTTTGATCTGTTCGATCAAGTCGACATTCTGGGTCAAACTGATGATCAAGGGATTTCACCAATAGCCCGCCGATCCCGGGGGGGGGTGAGGATGCGGAACCAAAAGAGAAGGGCCGCTTCGGCCCTCGTCCATTCGGCTACAGCCCCGCAGCCGCTTTCACAAAAGCCGCCCCGACAACCGCTATCGGCCCCGCAGCCGCTCCCAGAAGGGCCAGTAGTGCATCTGCCGCCGGAGTTTCCATTTGCGCACCAGGTTCAGCGGCTTGCGTTTCAACCCCACGTGCCCCTTTGCGCGGAAATCATCCACGGCATCCAGCACCCGGGCCGAACAACGACAGTCCCGATGCGGTTCGTGATGCATCGTATAGGCGCGAATCTCCGCCATCAGCGCCTCGGGGCGCGTCAGGGCCCGTTCGATGGCCGGGCCCACCTCCTCGGGCTGCTGAACGTCGATCAGGTGCGGCCCGGGATGCGAATTGCGGAACGTCACGACCGGTTTGTCCAGGAACATGAACTCCAGAATGATCGACGAACTGTCGCACAGCATCACGTCGGCCTGCTGCAAAAGCCCCATCTTGTCCGGACCCTCGAAGAAGGTGACATTCTCATGCTCGGCGGCAATCCGCTTGTAACCCGATACGATCTCGGGATCGTTCAGCTTCGGATGGAAGGTGATGATCCAGTCCCAGGGTTTCGACTCCGCCAGGCGCTCGATCTCCGCCATCAGGTGCGGGGCCGAGCAGACATTCTTCGTGAAGGTCGGCGGGTAGAGGATCACCGGGCGTTTGTTTTGCGGAAGCCGCGTCATCTCGGGGGCGAAATAGGTGTCGGCCTTGGGCCAGCCGGTGTCATAGACCCGGAAGAAACCGAACTTTTTCTCCAGCTCCTTGAAGAAAGGGGTGCTGCTCGGCCCCTGCGTGCAGTAGATGTCGAACCATCCGCGGACCGTGAAGTGGTCGTCGACGGCCTCGATCCGCTTCTGGATGGCGTAACCGTGGAACAGCGCCACCTTCACCCCCGGGAAGAAGTCCGGGATGTAGTTGCCCGGGGCAAAGACCGCCACGGGATTGAAATCAATCACCTCGCGGACCGTTTTCAGGCGCAGTTCGTCGGCCTGCAGCGAGTCGGGGCAGGTCGGTTCGAGAAACCAGGCGGCCGTGCCTCCGCGGCGCCGGATCTCGGCCTGCAGCGGCCGCAGGATCGAATAGGCATAGGGCAACGTGGCGAACAACAGGTAGTTCTTGGCTTCCATGGCGAAAAGATTTTAACGGGCAGGGATGAAACGTTTCCAGAACTCGATACGGGCCGGTTTGAGCCAGCCGTGGCAGCCGAACGGCAATTCGCCCCCGGTGACGGCCCAACAGCGGTCGGGATGGTTGTCGAACGAGAAGTCGATGGCCTCCCGCATCGAAGGATAGCGGAAACCGCGAGGCTCGATGGCCCAGAAGACATCCTCGTAATAGATATGCCGGGACTGGTTCAAGTAGTAGTCGATGCGTTTTGCACACTCCGCGCAGCCGCGGCGGAAGGACTCCACACGCCGCAGCGAAAGCCCCCCGTTGCCGACCTTGCCGTATAACCGCCGGTTGCGGGGGAAGAAGTGGCGGATGAAGGGCCACGACCAGACACCGGCCCGCCACCACGTTCCGCCAATATAGTCGTATCCGCGGCTGCACCAGAGTTCCAGCTCGTCGCGGAAGACCCAGGCGTCGGTCTGGCAGATCAGGATGTATTCGCAATCGACGAACAGGTCGTAGAACTCCGCGGCAAGCATCATGCGGTTGTAGCCCAGAATCCCGGCCTTGCCGAGATAACCGTCCGACACGCGGATGATTTCGTGGTTGTAGACCGTCGGGAAGCGCCGGGCCACCGCCTCGATCGAGAGGCTTCGCGGCAACAGCAGCACGATCGGATGCCGTTTGAGCACCTCCGTATTGTGCTCCAGCGAGAGCCACTCGTTCTCCGAGAGGCGCTCGGAATAGACCGGTATGACGACTTTGACTCGTTTCATATTTTTTGGTTCATTACCCGACATAATTTTTTACCGCCGCGGCGATCCGTTCGCCGTCGAGCGCCGCCGAGATGATCCCGCCGGCATAACCGGCCCCCTCCCCTGCCGGGAAAAGGCCTTCGACCTCGGGATGCATCAGCGTCACGGGGTCGCGCGGGATCCGCACGGGCGTCGAGGTCCGCGACTCGACCCCCACGACCACCGCATCATCAGTCACATAGCCCTTCATCCGCCGTCCGAAGGTCGTCAACCCTTGCCGCAGGCTCCGAGCGATGAAGTCGGACATCCAGCGATCGAGCCGCGAGGGGATGATTCCGGGGATGTAGGAGGTGGCGGGCAGCGACCCGCTGGCGCGTCCGGCCACGAAGTCGGCCACGCGCTGTGCCGGGGCGATCTGATGGTCGCCGCCCTCACGCCGGGCCGCCTCTTCGAACTGCTGCTGGAACTTCAAGCCGGCCAGTTCGCCCCATTCGCCGCGCAGGTGCTCGAAATCCGACAACCGGATCTCGGTAACCAGCCCGGAGTTGGCATAGGGCGACGTACGTCCGCTGGGCGACATGCCGTTGACGACGGACTGTGCAGCATCGGTCATGGCCGGGACGATGAAGCCCCCCGGACACATGCAGAAGGAATAGACGCCGCGTCCCGCCTCCTGGCTCACCAGCGAATAGGAGGCCGCCGGGAGGTATTCGCCGCGCGTCTCGCAATGGTACTGGATCGAGTCAATCAGGGCCTGCGGGTGCTCGATGCGCACGCCCATGGCAAAGGGCTTGGCTTCGAGACGCACCCCGCGCCGATGGAGCAGTTCGTAGATGTCGCGGGCCGAATGTCCCGTGGCGAGCACGACGGCCGCCCCTTCGATCCAGTCATCGCCGCACTGCACGCCGACGACCCTTCCGCTGCGGATTTTCAGATCCGTCACGCGGCTCTCGAAACGAAAAACGCCCCCGGCATCGAGAATCGTCTGCCGGATGTTCTGCATGATACGCGGCAGTTTGTCGGTCCCGATATGGGGGTGAGCTTCGAAGAGGATTTCGGGCGTGGCACCGTGGAAGACCAGCGTCTGCAGCGCCTTGTTGTAATCGCCCCGTTTCTTGCTGCGGGTGAAGAGTTTTCCGTCGGAGAAGGTCCCGGCCCCGCCCTCGCCGAAGGCGTAGTTCGAGTTGGGGTCGACGGCTCCGTTGCGGTTGATCTGGGCAATATCGCGTTTGCGGGCCGAGACGTCGCGGCCGCGCTCCAGGATAACGGGCTTCAGGCCCAGTTCGATCAGGCGCAGGGCGGCAAACAGCCCGGCGGGACCCGATCCGACGATCACCACCTCGGTGCGTCCGGCGACCGACGGATAGTCGAAATGCACGGGAGCGGGCTGTGGCTCGCGGTCGACATAGATTTCAAGCGAGAGGTTGACCTTGACCTGTCGCTGCCGGGCATCGATGGATCGTTTCACGACCCGCACGAGCGCAATCTCATCCTCGCGGATTCCCATACGGCGTGCGGCGAGCGAAGTATAGCACTTGGCATCGGCAGCCTGTCGGGGCGAAAGGACGAGCGTGAGGAGTTGGGGCATTCTACAAAAATTACCCACAAAAGTAACCAAAAAAGCTGGATAAATCGGATTTCGGGATTGTGAATTGTGAATTTTTATCTACCTTTGTCGAAACGGATGCGGATATGGTGTAATTGGTAGCCACGTCAGACTTAGGATCTGATGCCTTACGGCGTGGGGGTTCGAGTCCCTTTATCCGCACAAAGGAGCCTTTTTCGAGGCTCCTTTTTTTGTGGAAGCCCGGATGCA
>DXDA01000036.1 GCA_019115745.1 Candidatus Alistipes intestinigallinarum | reverse complement strand
GAGGGCGTTGCAGGATGTGGTCATCCGTTTCTCCGGCGATTCGGGCGACGGCATGCAACTCACCGGTACGCTCTTCTCCGACACCTCGGCTCTGCTCGGGAACGGAATCTCCACATTCCCCGACTACCCCGCCGAAATCCGCGCCCCGCAGGGCACCGTCGCCGGCGTATCCGGTTTCCAGGTCCACTTCGGCGACCACCGCGAACTCAACCCCGGAGACTATTGCGACGTGCTCGTGGCCATGAACCCCGCGGCGCTGAAAGCCAACCGCAAATGGCTCAAACCCGGCGCAACGGTCATCATCGACGGAGACTCGATCACCGAGGAACACCTCAAAAAGGCAGGATTCGCAACCCTCGACCCGCTGGCCGAACTCAAACTCGACGAGTACAACGTCGTCGTCCCCGACATCACCTCCATGACCCGCGAGGCCCTCAAAGAGACCGGACTCGACAACAAGGCCGTCACGAAGTGCAAGAACATGTTCGCCCTGGGCATCTGCTTCTGGCTCTTCGACCGCCCGGAGGAGTATGCCGTCCGATACCTCGACACGAAATTCGCCAGGAAGAACCCCGCCGTGGCCGAAGCCAACAAGCTCGCCATCAAGGCCGGGTACAACTACGCCGCCAATACCCACCAGTTCGCCAACAACTACACCGTGGCCCCGGCGCCGCGTGAAAAGGGAACCTACCGCTCGATCAGCGGAAACGTCGCGACGGCTTGGGGGCTCTGCGCCGCAGCCGAAAAGGCCGGACTGCCGCTCTTCTGCGGTTCGTACCCCATCACCCCCGCCACGGTCATCCTCGAAGAGCTGGCCAAGCGCAAGGACCTCGGCGTGAAAACCGTGCAGGCCGAAGACGAGATCGCCGGAATCTGCACCGCCATCGGCGCCGCCTTCGCCGGGAACTTTGCCGTGACGACCACCTCCGGGCCGGGTCTCTCGCTCAAGAGCGAAGCCCTCGGACTGGCCGTGATGACCGAATTGCCGTTAGTCGTCGTCGACGTACAGCGCGGCGGACCCTCGACCGGACTGCCCACCAAAACCGAGCAGAGCGATCTCGCTCAGGCCCTCTACGGCCGAAACGGGGAGTGTCCGGTGATTGTTCTGGCCGCCTCGTCGCCCAGCGACTGTTTCCACTACGCCTTCGAGGCCGGACGTCTGGCCATGGAGCACATGACACCCGTCGTTTTGCTTTCCGACGGATTCATTGCCAACGGTTCGGAGCCCTGGCGCATCCCCTCGATGAAGGATTACCCGACGATCTGTCCGCCGATCGTCGACAAGGCCCCCGAGGGCGGGTTCATGCCCTACGTCCGCAATGAGAAACTCGCCCGCGGATGGGCATTCCCCGGCAAAGTGGGACTGGAGCACCGCGTCGGCGGTCTCGAAAAGGATGCCGTCAAGGGCAGCATCTCGCACGATCCGGCCAACCATCAGAAGATGGTCAAGACGCGCGCCGAGAAGGTCGCCCGCGTCGTCGAGGATATTCCGGCCCAGACGGTTTGGGGCGACCAGGAGGGCGAACTCCTCGTCGTAGGATGGGGCGGCACCCACGGACACCTCCAGAACGCCGTCGACGAGATGCGCCGTGAAGGCCACAAGGTCTCGCTCTGCCACTTCAACTACATCAATCCGCTCCCACACGGCGTGCGCGAAATCTTCGCCCGGTTCCGCCGCATCGTCGTCTGCGAACTCAACGAAGGCCAGTTCGCAAACTACCTCCGACAGAACTTCCAGGAGTTCCATTACGAGCAGTACAACAAGTGCGAAGGACAGCCCTTCACCGTTGTCGAACTCAAAGAAAAATTCGAATCCTTACTGAAATAACGCCATGGCTGACTACAAATACACCCCCGCGGATTTCAAAAGCGATCAGGAGGTACGCTGGTGCCCCGGTTGCGGCGACCACGCCATTCTGAATGCCGTGCAGCGCGCCCTGCCCGAAATCGCCGATGCGCTCGATACGCCCCACAACCTCTTTACCTTCATCTCGGGTATCGGCTGCTCGTCGCGCTTCATCTACTACATGAAGACCTTCGGGTTCCACTCCGTGCACGGACGTGCCACGGCCGTCGCCACGGGCGTCAAGACGGCAAACCCCCGACTCTCGGTGTGGGTGACGACCGGTGACGGCGACTCCCTGGCCATCGGCGGAAACCACTTCATCCACGCCATCCGCCGCAACGTCGACCTCAACGTCATCCTCTTCAACAACGAGATCTACGGCCTCACCAAAGGCCAGTACTCCCCCACGTCGAAGCTGGGCAAGATCACCAAGACGTCGCCCTACGGAACCGTCGAGAAGCCCTTCAACCCCGGTGAGCTGGTCATCGGTGCCAAGGGCACGTTCTTCGCCCGCACGGTCGACATGGAGGTGCAGTTGACGAAGGAGTGTCTCGTGGAGGCCGCCAAGCACAAGGGAATGTCGGTGGTCGAGGCGCTGCAGAACTGCGTGATCTTCAACGACAAGACCCACGCCGCATACGCCGGTGACAAGGCTACGCGCGCCGAACATACGGTCGTGCTGCGTCACGGCGAGAAGATGCTGTTCGGAGCCAATCGGGAGAAGGGTCTGGTCTTCGAAAACATGAAATTGAAGGTCGTTACCGTCGGTCAGGACGGCTACACGCTGGACGACGTGCTGACGCACGACGCCCACGAGCGCGACACGACGCTGCACACGATGCTCGCCGCGATGAAGTATCCGGACTATCCGGTAGCGCTGGGCGTGATCCGCGCCGTGGAGGACGATGCCGTCTACGACCGCGCCGTGGAACATCAGGTCGAGGAGGTCAAGGCGTCGAGCAAGATTCACTGTGTGGACGATCTGCTGCGTTCGGGTGCCACCTGGGAGGTGGAATAGCCCGCGGCGAAAGCGCTTACGAAAAGAGGTCCCGGCAGCTCTGCCGGGACCTCTTTTTTGAGCGGATGGCGGCTCTCGGCCGGAAGCAGGAGTCTCTTTTCGGCGCTTCCGAAGGCCATGATTCCGAGGTTATCGGAAACAGGGTTATCGAAAACGGGGCTTCACGTAGCGGTCCGAAGAGGAGGTGAACGAAAGCCCCGGGATCCGGCGTTCGGCGAGCGGGTAGCTCAGCGTGTCGAGCAGCGAGAAATCATCGGCCGAAACGGCGTAGTAACGCTCCGCCGATGCCCCGTCGACGCAGACCGTCCAGTTGAGCAGCGTCCCCACGATCGTCATCGGCTCCCGTTCGGGATCAAACGTCACCCCCTCGACCCGGCGGAGCACATAGCCCGGCATCGTCAGCACATGGAGGTGATGCAACTCGTCGGTCAGGAAGGCCAGCGTCCGGCGGCTGCGGAATTCGGTGAGGAAGAGGTGTCGGAGCCGAAGGCCCTCGGGAAGCTCGACGGCCCGCACGTAGGGCCGGCCCTGCACCATTTTCAGGTGGAACAGCCGGCCGTCGGCATCGAGCAGCAGGTAGCCTTCGTCGTACTCCTTGCGCGCCGAAGGATTGCCGGAGAGCTCCCGGATCGGGAACCGGCACCCCTTGCGGAGCAGCATCCGCGTGAAACAGCCGCTCTTGTCCGTATCGATGCGGTTGGCCGCCATGTCGATGAACTCGATCCCCCGGTCGGTCAGGCGGAACGCATCCGACGGCATCGCAAGGTCAACCCTCCCGGACATCGATTCCAACAGAAAGTAGAGTCCCGACGAGGGGCGGTTGAGATCCTTCGGGGCGGAGCGGAAGATGAACGAAGCGGTCTGCGCCTCACGAAGCGTGACGGGGCGTCCCGCGACCGAATCGGGGAACCGGCCGTCGGCCGTCAACTGCCGCGCATAGAAGAGGGGCAGCAGCGAATCGAAGGCCCGTCGGGTGTATGTATGGCCCGCCCGGTCGCGGTATTCGACCTCCTTGTCGGAGGTGTGGCGGATCATCACAAAGTCGTCGAGTACCTCGCTGTAGAGTGTAAAGGGGGTGTTCCGGGGCTCCAGCAGGAGGTAGTTGACCGCCCACGGCAGTTGCCACGCCACCAGCACAAGCGCCAGAAACCAGAAAAAGAGTTTGGCAAAACGGGTCATCGTTGCAAGTATTTTACGGGGTTAGTCCTGTCGTCCGCCCATGAAGCGCACGACCGAAAGCCAGCTCAGCGCTGCCGCACAGAGGCTCAGAAGAGCCAGTACGGGGAGGAAGCCCCCATAGGCGCGCGGAACCGGGGCCAGAAAAAAGAGACGAAGCAGCAGAACCGACATCAACAGGTAGAGAAGCCGTCGTTTCCAGGTCGGTTCGAGGATTGTCCACGCCCCGAGGAGGTAGCCCGCAACTCCGGCGAGGTACCACGGAAGGGCCGTATGGAGGATGTTCCCGACCAGTTCGGGCGCCAGAACCGGGCGTGCCCCCGCGGCAAGCAGCGCGATCCCCAGACCGAACAGCACGGCCAGGGCCGCTACGCCGAAGGCGAGCATCACACCCAGGGTGGTCAGGGCCGGGAGGGGAAGATGGAGTGTCAGTTTGAGGCATTTGCGGTGCATCTCCGGGAGGTACTGCACGGCCGCCAGCGCCAGGCCCGCCAGCAACGGGACATACTGCATCGGATCGATGAAGACCGCCTGGCGCGTCACCATCACCTCCCAGATATGGTCGGCACCCATCAGCGCAACGGCCCGATGGAGTTTCAACAGCGCGTAAGCCGCAAATCCGAGTGTCACCACCAGCGCCAGCAGCAGGTACCAGCGGCTTTTGATCCATTCCTTATACAAAAGAGCTTTCCACATGGTCGATCAATATTTTCCGGTCAGGCCGATAAAGGCGTCTTCGAGGTTGAGGGACTCGGCAGCAAGGCCCTCGCAGGGGATGCCCGCCGCGTCAAGCCGGGAGCGCACCTCCCCGGGCGAGGCAAACGAGTAGAGTTCGCCCCGGCCCCGCACCACCGCCGGGTGGTAGATCCCTTCGCCCGACGGCAGACAAGCCCCGTCCGGGCAGCAGAACGAATAGCGGCGGAAACGCCCGAGCAGCTCCCCGACCGGCATCTGGACCAGGATACGGCCGTAGTCCAGGATGATGCAGTCGTCGATCAGGCGCTCCATGTCCTGAATGATATGCGAGGTGAGGAAGACGGTCTTCCCCTCGGCCTTGGCGAACTCCCGCAGGTACTCCACGAAGAGCCGCCGGTAACCCGGGTCAAGCCCCATCGAAAAGTCGTCGAGGACCAGCAGGTCGGCATTCTGGGCCAGGATCAGCCCCAGGGCGACCTGCGAGCGCTGGCCGCACGACATGCGCGAGATGCGCTGGCCCGGGGCCACCTGCAGCTTCTCCATCAGACCGTAGTAGGCTTCGCGGTTCCACGCCGGGTAGAACGAGGCGTAGAAGCGTTCGATCTGCTCGATCGTCATGAACTGGTACTGCACGTGACCCTCGATCAGCAGCGCGATCCGCCGCCGCGTCTGCGGGGTCATTCGGCGGATGTTCTCGCCGAAAATAAGGCACTCGCCCGAGCGGGGTTCGAGGTAGCCGCTCAGGATGTTGATCGTCGTGGTCTTCCCCGTGCCGTTCTTGCCCAGCAATCCCAGGATCCGCCCCCGGGGAACGTCGAACGAGAGATCTTCATAGATGGTGCGCCGCCCGTAGCAGTGGGTCAGGCGGCGGCATTCGATAACGGGCTCCATGGCGTGTCAGATATCGGATAAAGGTGCAAAGGCGCGAAGGATGCAGGGCTGAGCCTCACTGCGCGATCTCATACGAAGTGGCCGTCACGTAGTAGAACGAAAGGTAGGATTTGCCCTCGGCGGCCTGACGCGCCGCAATCCGGGCCCGGAAATCGGCAATCCGCTCACTGACGGTGTTGCCCGTCTCCCCGCGCGCCGCCTTCTCGGTGCTGCAGCCCGCCTCGGTCGTGCCGTGCGTCTCGCCCGTACCGGCCTGCGTCTGCGCCTCCCACCGGGCCAAGTAGGCTTCGTCCACGCGCTGTTCGTCGAGGCGGCCCGTCACGCGAACCACGCTGTTCACACACTGCGGGTCGAAACTCCCCAGATCTCCGCTCTCGACCCGGATCACCCGGGTATCGTCGCTCCCCATGAGGAAGATCTTACGCGCTCCGTGTTTGCAGGTGTGTGTGCAGACCCCCTCGAAGGTGACCGTCGTCCCGACCAGCGAATCCGCCGCGGCCAGCAGGTCGTCGACCTCCAGCACGCCCGGCTGCACGGCTGCCGACGACGGGGTGTCCTGCGACTTTTTCGAGGCGTTGCCCCCTCTGCAGGACCCGAGGGAGACAGCGATTGCACAACAGCCGACAAGCAGCATCATGCGGTGGAAAATCATCTTTTTCATAACACTATTCTTTTTAATATAAACAGATTTCATTCAGCGGGATGGGCGCAAGACCGGGGCAAAGGTAATGAGAAATCCTCGGGCTGTCCATACCCAATTATGGGGATATTGGCCGGCGGATTACCCTCATTATTGGGGATTGTCGACCCGGGCTGCAGGCGGTACTTTTGTGAGGCGGAAAAAACTCCCCGAAACGGCGTCCGGAACTCCTCGACGGAGCGGCCCGGTCGGGAGTCCGTCCCAGAGCAGCCAACATGCCGACAAGCAATTCATATTCCATCTACAGGCGGTCCCTGCGGGCCGTGGCGGCGGCCGCCCTGCTGCTGCCCGCTCTTCGGCACCTTCCGGCCCGCGGCGCCGAAGCCCAACCCTCACGCGAGTATCGAATCGAAGGGCGCGTGACGAACGCCCGCACGGGCGAAGCCGTCTGCGGAGCCGCGCTGGTGGCGGGCGATTCGCGGCAATGGGCCGTCTCCAATGCCGAAGGGCGCTATCTCATGGCCCGGATCGCCGAGTCGGAGATCGAGTTGCAGGTCTCCTGTCTGGGGTATGTCGCACAGGTCATCCGGGTGCAGCTCCGGCGCGACACGCTCAACCGCTGCGACATCCCGCTCCGGGAGGCGAACCTCTCGATCAACGAGGTCGTCGTCACCGCCCAGAAACGGCCCGAAACCGCAAACAGCTCCTATGTCATCGACCGAAACACGCTCGAACACGCCCAGATGATCAACATCAACCACATCACCACGCTGCTCCCCGGCGGAAAGAGCGTCGGAGATCAGAACCTGGCCTCCTCCACCGACCGGATCGCCCTCCATGCGGGCAACGGCAGCGAGATGGGGAACGCCTCATTCGGGACGGCCATCGAGCTGGACGGCGTCCGGCTGGAGAGCAACGCCTCGCTCGCCGAGACAAAAGGCGCCGACCTGCGGAACATCGGGGTCTCGAACATCGAATCCGTAGAGGTCATCACCGGGATTCCCTCGGTGGAGTACGGCGACCTCTCGAACGGGATTGTCAAGATGCACACCCGAAAGGGAAAGAGCCCCTTCATCGTCGAGATGACCCTCGAACCGAAAACCCGGCAGATCGCGCTCAGCAAGGGATTCCTACTCGGGAAATCGGGGGAGCGTCAGGCCGGGATTCTCAACCTCAATGCCGAGCGGGCCCGATCGGTCACCGACCTCGCTTCACCCTACACCTCATACGACCGCAACAACCTGAACATCACCTACTCAAACACGTTCTACGACCGGCGCCGGCAGCCCGTTCGCCTGAGCATCTCGGCGGCGGGGAACCTCGGCGGATACAACTCAAAGGCCGATCCCGACGAGTTCCAGGAGACCTACACCCGGACCCGGGACTACGCCTTCCGGGGCAGCGCCCGCATGGAGTGGCTGCTCGACCGGAGCTGGATCACCAACCTCCGGCTGCAGGGGTCCGTCTCCTACAGCGACAAGCGCTCCGAAACGAACGAAAACAAAAGCAGCGCCTCGACCCAGCCCTACATCCACACCACCGAAGCCGGATACTACATCGCCGAGAAGTACGACGACAACCCCGATGCCGGGATCATCCTCAGCCCCACGGGGTACTGGTACCTGCGCTCGTTCACCGACAGCAAGCCCCTGAGCTGGTCCTTCAAGGCCCGGGCCGACTGGGCCCGGCGTGTCGGCCCGGGCCACAACCGCGTGATGATCGGGGCCGAGCTCACCGGAAGCGGAAACCTCGGACGGGGTCTCTATTACGAGGAGATGCGCTACGCCCCGACCTGGCGCGAATACCGATACGACGAGCTGCCCTTCATGAACAACGCCGCACTCTTCGCCGAGGAGCACCTCTCGATGCCGGTCGGCCGGCGGGCGACATTCGAACTGACCGCCGGGCTGCGCTCCGACATGACCTGGATCCGCCGCTCGGAGTACGGAACCATCGCCAACCTCTCCCCGCGCATCAATGCCCGGTATCTCTGCTGGGAGGAGCGGAAGGCCGCGGTAAGTCGGCTGAGCCTCTACGCCGGGTGGGGCAAGTCGGTCAAGCAGCCCTCGTTCATGGTCCTCTACCCCGCCCCGTCGTACAGCGACCGGCTCGCCTTCGCGCCCGGAACCACCGCCGACGGAACCGCCTTCTATGCCTACTACACGCAACCCACAACCCCGGTCTACAACCCCGACCTGAAGTGGCAGTACACGCTCCAGTATGAGATCGGCGCCGAAGCCACGATCCTCGGGAGCCGGATCGCCGTGTCCCTCTTCCGCAACCGAACCCTCCACCCCTATGTAAGCCGGACACGCTACGTTCCCTTCACCTACAAGCTCACCACGCAGGCCGACCTCGAAGCCGGATGCACCATCCCCTCGCAGGACCGCATCTACACGATCGACCGGCAAACCGGCGTGGTGACCGTCTCGGACCGCACGGGAGCCTTCGCCGACCAGGTGATCGGGTACCGGGAGCGAAACACCTTCGTCGCACAGACGATGTACACAAACGGTTCGCCCGTCGAACGATACGGCATCGACTTCTCGGTCGATTTCGCCCGGATCCAGCCCCTGCGGACCCAGATCCGCATCGACGGCAACTACTACCGCTACAAGGGTCTCGACCTCACCGAAAGCGCCTCCACACTCTCCTCCTCCTCGTCGACGGCCGACGGGAATCCCTACCAATATGTAGGTTACTACACCGGAGCCGCGGCCGTGAGCAACGGATCGCTGGAGAAGCAGGTGAACCTCAACATGACCCTCGTCACGCACATCCCGAAGATCCGGATGATCTTCTCCCTGCGGCTCGAAAGTTCGCTGCTCGACTACAGCCAGAACCTGAGCGAGTATGCCGACGGATCGCCGCGCGGCTATCTGCTCGATGCGGCGTCGGACTACTTCGGAAGCGCCGAAAACCTCTACGGGAAGGGTCGCTACGTGGCCGTCTATCCCGAATACTACACCTCCTGGGAGGCCCCCGACGTGAAGATACCCTTCGCCGAACGCTTCGCCTGGGCACGCGACAACGACCCGGCGCTCTATCAGGAGCTCGCCCGGCTCGTCGTGAAGAGCAACACGAGCTACTACTTCGACGAAAACCGCGTCTCGGCCTCTTTTGCCATCAACTTCAACCTCACGAAAGAGATCGGACGATTCGCCTCGGTCACCTTCTACGCCCGCAACTTCTTCTACCACATGGGCAAGGTCCGATCCTCGTGGACCGGACTCGAAACCTCCCTCTTCGGGAGCAGTTACATCCCCCGGTTCTACTACGGACTGGCGCTGCGCTTGAAACTGTGATCAAAACCATAAAAACAACAGAACGATGAAAAAATGCTTTACCCTGCTCGTATGTGCCGCCCTCCTCGCTACGGCATGTACCGACGAACATGACGACAACGGCGGAAAGGTCCGCACCTACGACGTATCGGTACGCCTGGTCTATCCCGAAGCGAGCGAACTCGCAGCCGTCGAGGGCGTCGAGGTCCGCATGACCAACGGCAGCTCCGGAACCGTGACCACGGCAACGACCGATGCCGCGGGAATCGCCGTCTTCAACCTCCCCGAAGGAATTTACGAATCCGCCGCAACCGACCGCCGCAGCGTGGAGGGCTACACCTACACGCTCAACGCCCTGAAATCGAACGTCGTCGTCTCGGCCGCAACCTGGAGCGAAGGGATGACCGTCGACCTGGAGCTCGTGGCCAGCCGCGCCGGGCAGATTCTCATCAAGGAGGTCTACAGCGGCGGCTGCCAGAAGGACGACGGATCGGGAACCTATCAGTACGACAAATACATGGTCGTCTACAACAACTCGGACCAGCAGGCCGAGATCCGGAACTTCTGTGTCGGCATGGCCGGGCCCTACAACGCTAACGCCTCCATCAACAACTACGTCGACGGAAAGCTCTTCTACGCCGATGCCGGATACACCCCCACGATCTGCGCCTACTGGTATCTGGCCAAGGAGCTCGTTCTCGAACCCTACGCTTCGGCGTCGATCGTGCTGTGCGGAGCCATCGACCACACCGTGACCTACCGGAACTCCGTAGACCTCAGCCGGGCCGATTACTGCACCTATGACCCCGAGGTCTTCTCCAACACCCTCTACTACCCCGCACCCGCAGAGTCGATTCCCGCCGAAAATTACCTCAAGGCCGTCTTCTTCGGAAAAGGAACCGCCTGGCCCGTGAGCATCGTCGGGCCCGCCATGTTCATCTTCTCGACCGGCGACGAGGATCCCGCGGCATGGGGCCTGAAAACCGAAAACCGATACTACTTCCCCGGCAAGGAGAACAACGACGTCTACGGTTGCGCCAAAATCCCGAACGACTGGATTCTCGATGCCGTCGAGATCTATGGCTCCGACAACGTAACCGAATCGCTGCCCCGGTTTACAACCGCTCTCGATGCGGGTTATGCCGTGCTGACCAACAAGCAGGGATACTCGATCTACCGAAACGTCGACCAGGAGGCCACCGAGGCGTTGAGCGAAAATGCCGGAAAGATCGTCTACGGATATACGCTCGGCACGCTCGACTACAAGGGCGCCCAGTCGACCGACCCGAGCGGCATCGATGCCGAAGCCTCGATCCGGAACGGCGCGCGGATCCTCTACCTCGATACGAACAACAGCAGCAACGACTTCCATCAGCGGGCAAAAGCCAGTCTGAAGGAGTAATTCCTCGCCATGAAGCGATCGATCCGGCATCTGTTGCTTTGCGGGCTCCTCACGGGCGGAGCGTTCGTCTCCGCCCGGACGGTGCCGGCGTCTCCGTCCCTCTCCTCGGCGGCGGAAACGGCGGAGGAGGCGGGAACGGCAGCGGAGGCGTGGCTCCTTATTTCGGACGTGGAGCGCGGAGAGGGTTGGCTCCGCAGCGAAAACGCCGCAGGGCTCACCCGCTTCCGGCTGCCGAAACTCTCCGAAGCCGGGCTCTTCGCCACCAAGGAGAACGGCGACTGGAGAAACTACAACGAATCGGACGACAGTTTCGAATTCGGGGCAGAGGCCGCCTCCTACTATCGGTTGAACGGCCGCGTCGTCGTGTACGGCGCGGTCGGCTACAGCCGTTTCGCCGGGAAGCACATGGCTGGCTCCTACTTCATCGACCCGGAGCAGGCTCCGTTCAACCTGGTGGAGTTCACGACCGAAAACACCGGAAACAAACGCCTCGAAACCTATCGCGTGACGGGTGGCGTCGGGTTCGACCTCACGCGCCGGATCGCCCTCGGGGCCCGGTTCGACTACACGACGGCCAACTACTCGAAATACAAGGATCTCCGACACGTCAATTCGCTCATGGAGATGGTCGTCAGTCCGGGTCTGAAGGTCCGCATCGGCCGCTCGCTCGCCCTCGGGGTGAACTACACCTATCGTCGGCGAGTCGAGAGCCTGTTGCTGAAGATCTACGGCAAGACCGACCAGGTCTACGTGTCGCTGATCGATTACGGGGCCTTCTTCGGGATGCGGGAGGTCTTCGGCGAAAACGGCTACACCAAGGAGAACGAAACCAAACCGCTCTTCGACGAATACCACGGCGGCGCCTTCCAACTCGACTGGCGGATCGCTCCGCGGATGACATTTTTCAACGAGTTCTCCGTCCGCCGGCGCAAGGGATCCTACGGCAAACCGTCGCCCTCGACGGTCGTCTACTCCGAACACGACGGGTGCGACATCGCCTATCGCGGACTCTGGAACTACGACGCCGGGCGGCATCGCCACACGCTGCAACTCACCCTCGACAGCAAGCGCGTCGACAACCGCGAAAACATCTACACCGTCCAGAACGAGGAGGTCGGGCTCAGTTACATCCGCTATCTCGGCCAGACGGAGGTCGGCAGCAAGGTCCGGCAATCGGCATCGCTCCTCTATACCGGGCAGTTCGGCCGCAAACAGGGCTCCCATACGTGGCAGGCCCGGTTCGACGGCGGAGTCGACCGTCGGAAGAGCTCCGCCATGAACTATCCCGACTATCGGAATCAGGTGCTGACGGCATGGCATCTCCGGGCGGACGGTAAGCGCAACATCCTCCGGGGCCGGAACCTCTTCACCGCCGGGCTAGGGATCGGCTACTCCGCAGGTGCGGGCGCCCCCTGTACGGACGGGAGTTTCGAGGAGGCAGGCACAAGCGAAACCCTCACCCGCACGCTCGACGAACTGCTCCTGCAGGAGTACGAATACCTGACGGCCCGACGGCTCGATTTGTCGGTCGATCTGGAGATGAGCCGCCGGTTCGGGAATCGGGGAATTCGCGGATTCGCCGCTCTGGAATACACCTGGAGCAAGGCTTTCGGCACGGAGTATCTGGGGCGGGCGATGCGTCATGCCGCATTGTTGCGCATAGGATGTCGGTTTTGAGCGATCTGTTCCGGAAGCGGAACGCCCCTCGGCAAACATCCCAACGGGAACTCCAGGGAACGTTCAGGATTTTTTGGGGGGGCAGTCGACGGAAGAAGCTGCAGGAAGAAGCTGTTTTGCTGGATCCGCAAAGTTTTTTTACGCGGAATTTTGCAGAATCGAAAATTCCGTTTATCTTTGCACCCACAAATGGGGGATTAGCTCAGTTGGCTAGAGCGCTTGCATGGCATGCAAGAGGTCACGAGTTCGAATCTCGTATTCTCCACTCATGGCGGGCCGATAGAGACCCGAAAAAAACACCCTGCAAACATAGTTTGCAGGGTGTTTTTTTCGGTAATTTGCAGGATATTCTCCAGCAAACGAAGTGAAACATCGGAAAAGGTCGATCCCAAAATACAGGCAAACAAGTGTTGCAAAAACCTATTGCCGACTTCCTTTCCGACAAAAACAAGCCATTTCGCCCCTCTCCGACTATCCGTTTCCCAATCATGCCCCAAACATCTTCCAGCCACCGACAAATCGAGGCTCCCGAATTTGTTTTTCATCTAAAATATACCTACATTTACTTTCGATTAAAAACTGAACAAATACCATACTCTCAAATAAAAAATTGCCTCCCGCGAAACACAATTTCTTCAACAGCACAGGTCTCTCGGTCCGTTCAAACCTTGAAAAGCATCCGATCACACCAATCTACAATCTCAAAACCCCATTCAATTCCTACACTCGAAATCCCCGGAACAAAGGCATACTTTTTGAAAGAGACTCGAATTCCTTACCCACTTCGAATAATGATGATTCAAAAAAAGGTGCATTGCGAGGAAAACACATCCTCCAATATTCGCAAATCCATTATCCGAACCTTATTCGAAAGTCGTTTCCCGGATCGAACTGCGTGTTTCGGCAGGCGACATATTGAGAATATCCGTGAAACCGAACGGGTCACCGATCCAGCACTATTATCCGATTCTGGAAGGCGAGGAGTTGTGGATTGCCTACGGCATCTGGAATACAGACAAGAATCCGCTGGTGATCAGCGAAATACAGACTTCATACGGATGCATCGTCGCAGACGAGGGCAAACGGATCATTCCACCGGGGCACGACGAGCGTCTGACGTTCCGTTATGACAGTTCGAAAAACTGAGACTACAACGGATTATTTCAATCGAATTCTCATCCATGTATCGGGATCGGACGGATCGGCAAAAGTAAAAGTATCCCGAACCTCCTGATCCCGCAAAACCGCATTGAATCGAAGTTCATCCCCAGCATGAACACCCAACAGCGATAAGGGAATCGCTATTTTCAACCGCCGGTTCTGATTTTCAAGTTCCGAAAGCGGCTCCTCAACCCATTCAATACCCTCCTTTGCATCGGTCAATCCCGACACATTGATCGTCAACGGAAGCGTATCCAGCCTCATATCGATCGAAAAATCGTCCGAACACGTCTTGTAGTCCACATACAGATAGAAAAAGTCATCATCACGGCTTGCCCGGAAGAAAACGCGGGACGGCGAATCGCCTCCGATAAACAGCGATTGACGATTCTCCCAATCCAGCGCATTCCCGTCAGACAAAGTATTGACGTGCGGTGCATCGATACGATGATTGAGGTAAAACACGCCAAGTTGAATCCCGGCATCACAATGCATCGCCCCAATAACCCGATGAGCGTCCAAAGGCTCCAGACTACCCCAGAATCCCTCTCCGGCAAAGGGTTGAAACCAATCCCGGTTCCAGGACCGGCCATTGAAACGACGCCCTTCACAATCGCCGATCTTCAAGCTGAAAACCCGATCGATATTACAGGATACAAGCGTTTCTCCCGACGGGAAAACCGACACATATCCGGCACACCCTTCAACGACATTCGTCTCGCGGTCAACAGGACCTGCACTCGTTTCTCCGAGAGGCTGCCAGTCAAATCCCCGGTTCCGGACTATCGACATCTTATAAACGCTTTTCCCGGAGGGACCTTCCGGTTCGAGTCGTGCCTCCAGGAATCCGAAAAGCGTCGTTCCATCCTTCAAGAGCCGGAAACACGGCATCTGATCCGTAAAAATCGCCACCCCCTCGTCGTCATATTTGTATTGGCGGCAAACACGCATATGGTTCCCCCAGGTATGGCCGTTATCCGCAGAGGTTATGACGGACGTCCCGGAGTTGCGGGTAGCCGGGAGGCAATCGGTAAAATAGCATTGTACACGACCATCCGGCAACTGCAGCAGATACGGCTCCCAGTTGGTTCCTTCGAAGATCACTTGCTCGTCGGACCAGGTCCGGCCGTGATCCCGGCTGCGCTTCAGGACAATTCCGCACCCGACACCGTATTTATATCCGGCCGAAGCCCGGAATGAACAGGCTACCAGCAGATCACCATTGGCTAAGACAACGGCATCGGCCGTCGAATAACAACGCACGTCGGGACCTCTCGATGTCTCGATTTTACGAGGACCGAACAACATCTGTCCCTTACTCCAACTTTTCAAATCGTCACTCGTATAGTAATAGATCCGAGAAGCAATCTGACCGCCCTGACAAAAAAGGATATAACGGCCGTCAGCCATCTTCTTGATCCGGGGATAAATCGCGGTCCGATCGGTCTGGAGATGCGAGGCCGGAATCAGTTGCATGTATTCATAAACAGGTTCGAGCACACTGTGCCGTTCCTCCCCGGCATGTGAATCATGTGCAGGCATCACGTCGCCCTTTTCCGAAGCATCCATCGAAAAGGGCAACAAAAGGGAAAAAGCCGCCAGCGGCAAAAACAAAGACCGATTCATAAGCAAATGAGCAAAGGAATTCCGGGGAGGGATCTCCCTCCCCGGAGTTTGACAAATTTATTGAATTTTCCCGAGATAATAGTTGGCCCAAACATGATCGTTACGCTGATCCAATGCTTTTTGGAAACATTTCCGGGCTTTACCTTCCTTTCCAAGCGCCTTATAGCCTACACCCTGCATATAATAGGCCCGCGAATTCACATCCTGAGGATACTCGCCATAACCGAAACTCTCGAAAAAGCGTTGGACATAATCCGTCACACCAGCCTCCCCATTGCGGACAATCGTACGGAACATCTCGTTTACATCCGCGTGAGGATCGAGTTTTCTCATAGCAAGGCCCTTTTCATAGTTGTAGATGCAATCGGCATCCTTGACCTCGACCCGGGCCGCCATTTCAAAATATTTCCGGGCATTATTCGGATCCCCGACCTTCTCATAGGCCCGACCGATATTGTAATAGACCTGGGCATCCCGCACATAATATTCCAAATGCGCATAACCATGATTTTCAGGATATTCGTTCGCCATCAACATATATTCGAGCCCTTTCTGATAATCGCCCGACTTCCAGGCGGCAAACCCGGAAAGCATACAGGCATCGACATAAATATCGTGCAGGTCTTCAATATGTTCCCGGCGACTGTAGAATCGCGTAAGCAGCGGTTTGAGCACCTCTTCGTACTCTCCGTGAAGAATCCGCTGCCGAATGGCCTTGGTTTCGGAATCATAGCGTTTCTCATAAAGCCGCTCCCGCCCGGCAAAGAGTGCATAACGATCTTTCAAGGGAGCATTGATGAGCTCCATGATTTCATCGCACTCCGCCAGGAAGATGGCATTTCCGTCCTTGTCGGCATCGATGGCTTTCCGATACCAATCGATTGCAGCGGGATAATCCTCCTTGAAGAATCGACAACCCCAACCGAGATTGCGCAGAGCCATGGCAAAGTCGGGTTCGATTGCAACCGCTTTTTCCCAACATTCCATCGCTCGGGCCGGTTGTTTCTGGAAATAGAGATTGCCCAAATAATACCACGTATGGGCACTCGCCGGCAAATACTCCAACGCCTTCTCATACACCGCAACGGTCTCCAGGCGGAACGGATAGACGTAATCCACGGAGGCGGATTCCGCGCTCTCAAACAGCGCTTTTGCCGTCGCCGTATCGCCCTTTTTGTCGGCCAAAAACGCCCGATAATAGGCTACGGTCGGATAGGAGGCAATCCGGTCATTGCCGGACAGAATGTCGGCCGCTTCCCCGTAAAAGCCATTGTTCAAATAATACAATCCGAGTTCCAGATAGGACTCGCTTTCGTCCCGAAGCAACCGGGCAAAGGACGCTTCCGATTTCTGCCCCAGCTTCATCAGTTCATGGGTGGCATAGTAGTTAAGCGGATCCACCGAAAGCACCTCGGTGGCAAGCAGGATTGCCTCTTCGCGCTGGCCGTTGTGCCGGAGCAAGGTCGTCAGCAGATTTTTGGCATCCAGGTTCATTCCATTGTAGTTGACAGCCATCCGTGCCTCCTGCATCGCCCGGGCGGGATCACCCGAAATGGACGAAATCTCCGCCAGTTGGAAATAGGCCGCCGAAGCATATTCATAATCCCAGGCCGCCCGGTATAACGTGTCGACGGCATCCGCGTAACGTCCTTCCGCCTTCAGAACCAGCCCCAGATTATACATCGATTCGCCATCGCTGACACGCGTCTGATTGGCAGTCTGCCGTTCGAGGGCTTTCCGAAGATATTTTTTGGCTTGGGCATAATCGCCCTGCTTGCGGTAATATATGCCGAGCTGGGTATTGGCCCGCACGTCGCCCGGGTCCCGGCGTATCACCTCAAAGAAGTAATCGTTCGGATTGACATGGGCATTGTGGAACTGAAGATTCCGCATTCCGAGATAATAGAGTTCTTCAGTGTTGGAGACCTGCTTCGGATCCGGATTCAGCGGCGTAACCGGATCCGGCAGCGGTTTCGTCCGATCCAGTTTGTACGGATGATAGCTGATCAGTTCATTTCCGGCCGCATCGTACAGATACATCGTCACCTCCGAAGGTTCCGAAACGTCCGTTCCCGACACCTGCGTATCGATGGCAAAGGGGGCGTCCGGCGCAATATCAGCCCTCGTTTCATACAAAGTCTTCCCGTTCCGGCGCACAACGATCCGGGCATTGCGTTGGATCCGGGTAACATTTGCGGCCAAATGCAGCCGTCCGTCGGGGTGGATTTCCATATTGACCGTTGCCTCTTCATTGCCCCGATTCACATGCTGCAAATCCCGAATCCCATACCAGTAGGCTGTAAATTCCTTCATCTCATACGGGTTGATCCAACAGTAATCGGGCTGGTTGTCCGAATAAGCCGCCGTCATCAACTCGACGTAGGGACCATCCTCATCGGTCAAGGTCTCGCAATCCCACGCATGTCCGTAATTCATGTGACCCCAGGTCCAGAATTTACCTCCCTTGTTGATATGGCGGTTTCCGGCCAGCATCGTACCGGCATTCCGCCCGTAATCATAACCGGCGATGAAATCATCCTGCAGATCGTACACGAAAACAGACCCGCCCATCAATGCCGGAAGGTTTTTCCAATAACTGACATCCTTGCCGATGTAATCCGGATTGTCGCAATACGGGGCATCGGGAACCGGCCACCGCATGAAACTGTTTTTGTGATGGAAGGTCCCGAATTCCGTATTCTCCGGGAAAACAATCTGATAATTCTCGTTGGCGTGCGTTGCGACGTTGTTCCAATGAAGCATGGAGTTCCGATCGGGGCTGTTGTTGAAGAAACGGCCCTTCACTTCAATGTAGGATCGGTCGGGATAGAGCGTCATGCCGATGGCCCACGACATGCGATGGCGCTTTTCAATCTCCCCAACCCAGATCGTCTTGGATCCGTCGCCGTTGTCGACCAACTTGTAATCAATCGGATATTGGCTGGTCGCCCGGTGATGATGAAAGACGTTCCATTCAACTCCGCCCGAGATCCACGCCCCGAGCATTCCGACATTCGCGGGCTTGATGACGTGCTGACGGTAGAAGATTTCGTACCCGTTCGTCTTGTCCGTAGCGTAAAACAACCGTCCGCCGATGTCGGGAAGCACACAAACCTTCAGGTAATCGTTTTCGAGATACAAGGCCCGATATACGGTATCGGTCTTGACATGGGTCGGATTGTCGTTCATCGCATAGGGATAGACCCCTCGTTTGGCGCGTTGATAGGCAAAATCCCGTTCAAAAAGAGGGGCCTTTTCGGGTGGATTCACCCGATACGCCGGAATGGCAAGAGTCCCCTCCCACAATTTCACAGGCCCGTTCTGAGCCATCATGCAGCCGCACGTAAAAAGGGCCAGAGCCGCACACACGATTCTTTTCATTCGATTCATTTTTCCTCTTCCGTGATTGATTCCTACTCGACCTTGATGCAGCGAATCGGGCATCCGGCAGCCCGATCGAGCCCCGTTCGATTCAGATTGGCATTGTTGTAATAGAAATAATAGGCTCCGGTTGCCCCGGGGACATTGGTCCACAAATAACCGCGGTATTCCAGGTATTTGATCACATCCTTATTCTTTTCCAGATAGCCGGCCGTCGGGAAATACGAAGTCGTCCCGGCTCCGTCGACATCAAACATATGCCCGTATTGATTGTTGCAGTTACCCTTGTCCTTGTCGGTCAGGCCGGCATAGGCCAGCTCTTCAGGCACGCGGTACCCCGCAGGGCACGGATCGAAAACCGTCTTGATTCCCGTTCCCTCCTCGATCGTCCCATTCGCATTCCCCCACAGTCCATTGATACGTCCGGCAACCTGCCAGTCGGTTGCAGCCAGCAAACGTGTATCCGGGTGCTGGATGGCATAAGCGATGGTTCCGGTCTCGGCCGTCGCTTCGAGGGTCTGTTCCAAAGAGCTCGTTTCACTCTCATAAGGATTTCCCGTGGGCCGTACGGCTGCCAGATTCCGGGCTAAAGGATCTTTGCGACCCCACTGATAAAAGAGGCCATAGGCATTCGGATCCTTCTGTGTGGTCGATGTAGCGCCCAGATTCCGGTCAAGCATGTGGAAGTTGCCCAAAGCCTCATTTTTCCAGGCGATGTCTTCGGCTTCACTGACCCAAATGTGATACGACCAGAGAATCGTCCCCTCGGAATCGCATACGGCAACTACGGCATTGCCCTTTTTCCCGGTCGTCGGGACCCGGAGCGTCGCATGGTCGAGTGTCGGGGTCGAGATCACATCCCCGGATTCGTCGGTTGCAGCCTGCTGCCAGACGATCCGCACCTGGGTCGGAAGCCCGGCAACGGCTCCGGATTCGTTGAGGCATTTCAAATTCTCGTGTTCGAATTTTTCGCTGAAGGTATAATAAGGCGTTACGTCGATCTCGACACTCCCGGCACCTGACGTCCAGTAACAGTTCGACGAGCCATAATAGATCGTCAGGGGAAGAGCCTGCAGCGGCGTAACGACTCCGGCCGTTACGGTTACCGATTGTCGGGTCGCAATTTCGTAACACCGCCCTTCGGTGTCGGTGAGGACGAATTCGAGACCATCATAGGTTGCCGCCGGAAGGAACAGGATGAATCCCGCATTTTTCGACAGATCCCCGCCGGAAGAAATATTGGCCCCGTCGCCGCAATTCACCGTAACGGACGAGTGATCACCGTCCGATCCCAGTGCGATCGTTCCGCTTTCGAGATCCACCGAAGCCATTCCCGCAATTTGTTTGCCGTCAGCAGCGGTCATGACCACCGTTTTAATCTTGATTCCAAGCGATTGGTAGTCGTTGAGCTGCAACAACACGCCGCCGCAAAGATTCTGGAACGAAAAGGCTTTGTCTTCCGATCTCGCAATCATCGGCAATGTCGAAATGCCGGTTCCTCCGCCAAGCGCCGAATAATAGGATTGTTCCGCCAAGGCCGAGAAATCAACCTCAAGCGAAGTTGCAGCAAGAGTTCCGGAGGCAGCATCGGCCGGATAGACTGCATAACGAACCGCATCGTTTACGACGGACTGTTCCTCTTCCGGCAAAAAAATCCCGGTACGGGTATTGTCCGATGTAGTTGTGTAAACGGCTCCCGCAGGAACGCTTTCCCCGAAAATACGGATCCGGTCCCCGGAATTCCATACGACATTCCGCGAGAGATCCAACGAGGTACGCGACAGCGGATTCAATATGCCGATGATAGACTCTGTTTGTAGAGATTCGGGAATCACATCGGTCTCTTCGTAATTTGAGCATGATCCAAAAACGAAGGACAGCGCGAAAATAGTCAGAATATGACGAGTTTTCATGGGTTTGAATTTTTGAGTCGGTTAATTCCACGGATTTATCTCTTCTCCATTGTCCCATTGAGGACCTTGCCCGTTGTCGTTATCGCCCGGTTCAGGTTCCGGTTGAGGTTCCGACGGCTCTTTGAGTTCGACAGGCAGCCATTTTTCATAGTTGGAAGTCGTCAGCCCCGAGAACGTATCGTCGCCGGCCGCATCATGCAAAATGGCGTTGAAGAGAATGCGATCCATCGTTGTGTTGAGCTTGCTGCGCGGGATGGCGACCACCACGACATATCCGCGGTCGTTTTCCGTTTCGTCGAAGGTTCCGAGCACGTTTGCCGCCATTTGGAGATCCGGGTCGTCGCAGACCAGCGTTCCGTTGGCCGCATCAGGGGAAATCTTGACGAGCAAGGGATCTCCCGTGGCATTCCCGCTCTGAATCAGAAGGTCCAGGCCATCAGCCCCGGAGAGATTCTTGTCCAGTCGCTCTACAAGGCAATACAGATTTTCGCTATCATACGCGAACCGGAATACGGCCTGAGCTTCCGAGACACTGCCGATGAAAAGGGCATCCTGTACATGTGTCCATCCCTTGCTGCTGCCGATGATCTCGGGCGTAAACTGCGTAGCATTGATACGGTGGTTCAGGACAAACTTGGCCAGTTGGATCCGAGCACAATCCGTCTGCGTTCCATCGATCGTCTGAGAAAAGGCCTCGGGATAAACTCCTACAAGCGTGTGATTATCGATCAGTTCGACGGAACCCCACGAGCCTCGGCCCGGAAAAGCCTGCATCGGCTGGCCGAACTCCCAGGCTTTGGCATCGCCGATACGCATGTTGAACAGATAGTTGATGTTGCAGGAGAGAACGGTTTCACCCGAACGGAACTGACGCAGATAGGGCGCGGCTTCATCCAGGAACAGGTTGCTCTGACGTTCGGCGGGGCCGTCCTCCTCCCCGGCAGGAGGTCCTGCCGCCCAGTTGTCCGACGTGTAAGCCAGCCCCAGATGATAACGGTCCTCCGAAGTTCCGGTACGGCCGAAACGAGACTCGAATGCTACGGCAATCCGCTCCGATCCGTTCAATTGGATGGGTACGGGCATCTGATCGGTAAATATCGTTTGTCCGGAACCGTCGGTCGCCACACCGGCTTTTTGCCGAATGATCTTACCTACAGCCGTCCAGGTCGCACCGCGGTCCGTAGAGCGAAGCAATGAGGTCCCCGAATTACCGGTAAGCGGATCGGCATCCGTAAAATAGAGATGAACCTCCTTGCTCGACAGTTGAAGGGCCGACGGTTCCCAGGTCGTACCGCGGTAGATCACCTCCGTCGGAGACCAGGTCCGACCGTTGTCGGTCGAGCGGCGCATCATGATCCCGTTGTTAAGGGGATTGAGCAGATAGCCCTTGTTGAGCCGGAAGGAAGCGAAGGCAAGAACATCTCCATTATCGAGCACAATGGCGTCGGCCGACGAAAAAAGCACGCGATCCGCCACATTGCTTTCATACTGGTTCATGTCGGTTTTTGCAAAAAGCTGCTCTTCGGCATTCTGCCAGGAAGTCAGGTTGTTGCTGCGGGCATAATACACGTCGTGAGCCGTCAATCCTTGCTGGTAAATCAGCAAATAGGAGCCGTCCTGCATTTTTTTGATCCGGGGATAACGGGCATTGACAGCCGACAGAAGCGGGCTTTCCAAGGTGATGAACGAACGGTAATTCATTTCAAGCAGGCTGTTTTGCCACTCGTTCGCATGGGAATTGAGGAATCCTTCTCCGGTATTAAGCTCCTGAATCGAGGTGATTTCCGTATCCACAGGCTCCGGGTCCGAATTCGTTCCCGGTCTCGGATTCGGATGTTCATCGGCGGACGGCTTGGCACATGCGACCCATGCCAAAAGCAAGCCCGAAAAGAAAATTCTATTTATTAATCGATTGTATTTCATGACTGTAGAATTATTGAATATTCATATTTTTATCTCGCGTCATGGATCGGATGAAATCTATTTCTTGCGGATCGTATGGTGTTCCATCCATCCGATAAATGTCATGGAACCAGATTTCCGGCTCGGGATCCCCGGACTTGCTGGACCAATGCAAATGAAAATTGCATTTCCCGGCCGTAAGCCCCCAACTGACAGCCCCGACATGTTCACGTTTGAGAATGGGCATGATCTCCGCGAATGTGGAGCGCGGACGACCCATGTACTCCTGACAAACAATCGGTCGGTTGAACTGTTTCATGTACGAAATGAAGGTCTCCATCTCTTCCGGCTCGTAATAACAATGGAACGTCATGATATCGCAGTTCTCACCCAGGAAACTGATGATCGGATAATTGCTTCGAGTGCCATGATATCCGGGACAGAGCCAAATGGGAGACGAAAGCGGTTGCGAAGGGTTGACCTCGCGGCCCCAGCGGAATACCTCACGCAACAAAGGCAGACTTCGAGCTCCCTGTTTGAAGTTTTCCGGCTCGTTGTAAAGGCACCAGAACAAAATGCGATTATCGTCCCGGAATGTAGTCATAATATCCGTCACATACTTTTTCAGTCGCGGCCAGGCTGCAGGATCATTGACGGCCGGAGCTCCGGGACTTTGAATCCACTGTGAATTATGCACTCCGGATATGGATTCCGGTTGTTTGCCAAGTTTGGGATTTTCAAAACGTCCGCCATTGGTAAAAAAGGTTATTATAACCTTGATCCCATGGTGATCACAGATTCCGAGAAACTGATCGATACGTTGCTTGAACCCATCCGGATCCGCCTCCCAAACCATATCATGCAGGAATATGCGAACCGTATTGAAACCCAGCCCCTCTGCAAGACTCATTTCATGCTCCATGGTTTGAGGATCGAAAGATTCCTGTTGCCACATTTCGAATTGATTGATTGCCGTGGCCGTCACATAGTTGAATCCAACAGGCCAGTCGAGCGAAGCATACCAGGCATTCGCCCGCTCTTCCGGCCATCGTCCGGCGAGCTCTGTCGACGGAGCGGCACAGGATACGGCAGCCAATAACGAGGCTATCGAAAAAATCAATTTTTGTTTCATGATCATACGAAATATTTAATATCCGGGATTTTGATCCTTAGCCGGATCAAGAGCCGTGTTGTAATTGAATTCATCGGTCGGAATCGGCCACCAATAAGCGGCATCTCCGACTTCCGACTCCGATGCGATGCGACCGGCCTTTACGGCATATTCGGCCAGTTTTCCGCATCGCTTCAGATCGCAGTAACGTTTCCCTTCAAAAATGGTCTCATAACCGCGCTCTTTGAGCAGCAACTCCATAAAAGCCTCTTGCGTCGAATAATCCGCCAGTTTGTAATCCGAAGCATGTGCCTGCATCGGGTTCAGACCATAGGCTCGACGGTGTATCCGGTTGATCATTTCCAGGGCTGTACTATTGGGTTTCCCATCCCTGCGGCAGATTGCCTCGGCATAATAGAGCAACGCATCGGCATAGCGATAGACGGGAAAGTCGTTGGCCATAGTGGATCCGTCGGTCTCCTGATCCCGATACTTCAGACAGATCATTCCGGTTTTGGTCAAACTGTTGAGTGTTCCATTCTCCGTTTGTTTATAAAGACTGTACTGATAGCGAAGATCCGCAGGATCCCAATCGGCAATAAACCGATTGTTGGCATAGTCGGTATAGATGCCCAAAGCACCTGTGGCAAAAACCGGATTGGGTTTGCACAAATACATCCAGGGGAAAGTGGCTCCTTCATCCCGATTGTATTTAAAATAAAATATCTCCTCTTGCGTGGCATTGGCCTTGTAGCCGTAGAGGTCATCGAAATCATCGGCCGCCGAAACCTCCACAAGCGCATAGCGCCCGGAGGTCACGATCTCTTCGGCCGCCGAGGCTGCGCCGCTCCAATCCTCCAGATACAGGCAGGCCTCTGTCCGCAACATCAAAGCCGCATAGCGAGTCGGATGTCCCGCCATAACGACCGTTTCCGGCAGCAAACCGGCAGCATCGGCAGCCTCTCGGGCGATAAATTCCCAGATCTCACGCTCCGGAGTTCTCGGCTTGTTGAAATCGGTCATGTTGGTTTCGTCGAAAAAGGGTACGGCACCGAAATATTTGACAAGATATGAGTAGCTGAATGCCCGCAGATAACGGGTTTCTCCTGTCAGTTGTTCATACTGGAGCCGAGAGAGGGATGCGCCGTCGATCTGGGAGAGGATTTGATTCGAAAAACGGATGGCCCGGTACAGTACGGCCCACGTGTCTTTGGAAAGACCGATTCCGCCGCTCGTCAGGCCGCTGGCATAAGACGTCGCATAATTCCCCCGCCCATAACAGTAATCGGCAAGACTTTCGCTCAAGACCGAAAGATAACGGCCGAAACCGGGATCACGGCGCAACTGATAATAGATCGAATTAATGACACTTTGTACCTCTTCGGCATTGGACATGAAGGTCGTGGCATCCACTTTTTTGGGATGTTCATCAAGAAAGGACCACTCTTCACAGGATGTGATGAGCGTTGAGGCTCCGAACAATGCGAGTATTAATAAAAGAGTCCGTTTCATAGTTTTAACTGTTTGATCATTAGAATACGAGCCTGCAACCCAGCGAGAAAGTCCGGGCACTGGGATAACAGTTGGAGTCTACGCCTTGAATGAGGGAGTTGCCTCCGCCATTCGCATTTACATCCGGATCCCAAAACGGATAGGACGTGATCGTGAACAGATTCTGAGCACTGACAAAAACACGCGCCCGGCTGATAAACTTGCCTTTTCCGCAAGGTATGTCATAACCCAGTTCCAGATTCTTGAGACGCAGGTAGCTGCCGTCGTAGACAAAACGATCGGACATCTTCAACGAAATATTCTGCGACAAATTCGGATATTTCGCGTTCGGATTCTCCGGGGTCCAATGGTCATAAAGCACCTCGCGCAGCGCATTGGCATTATATCCATAGTCGTAAGCTACGCTGACCATACTGAGCGAATAGATGTCATTCCCGAACGAACCCTGGAAAAACGCGCTCAACGTGAACCCCTTGTAACTGACCGAGGTGTTGAAATTGAGCAGAAAATCGGGATTGGGATTCCCGATAATAGTCTTATCGGCGGCCGAAATGCCCTCTACGCCATCGAGATCCTTATAAACGATCTGACCCTTGTCGTCATAACCATCCTCCACGTAGCCATAGAAGAGATACATCGGCTCTCCTTCCCGCATCAAATTCAATTGATCGCTGAGAAGCGTGTTGCTGACCGTGCCGCCGAAAATATCCTTACCCTCCGAAAGCGACAGGATTTTCGAACGGTTCAGCGAGAAGTTGATCCCAAAATCCCATTTCACAGCTTTATTGATGATACGGGAATCGAACTGGACCTCGACTCCGGAGTTGCGGATCGATCCGATGTTGCGCAATGCCGTCGTATAGCCGCTCGACCGAGGCATCTCGACATCATTAAGCAGGTCCGTCGTCTTTTTATGGTAATAATCGGCCGTCAGACGAATCCGGTTGTTAAGAAGGGCCAGATCAATACCGACATTTAATTGCGCGGTCGTCTCCCACCGCAGTCCGCCAAGATATGTATCGCTCGGAGCATACCCCACAACCGTCGTCTTATCAAACACGACATTGACGGATTCCAGCGTATTCTGCGTCGAATAGGGCGAAATGGCCGTACTGCCTGTCACGCCGTACCCAACACGCAACTTAAGATCCGACAACCAGTCGAGATCCTTCATGAAACGTTCCTGGGAAATACGCCACGCCACAGCCGCCGAAGGGAAATATCCCCATTTGTTGCCTCTGCTGTAACGCGACGATCCGTCGGCCCGGAAATTCACGGTCAGAAGGTACCGATTGTCGTAATTATAATTGAAACGCCCAAGAAATGAAAGTAATTTCCAGTTCGAATACCCCGATGTCGGCAACCCTTTTACTTCAGCGGCATTCATGTCGTAGGACTCCACCACATCACTGAGGAATCCGGTACCGGTGCCGGTCCCAACGGTTTTCGACGTACTCTCTTCATACGTAATACCGCCCATGACGTTGATATGATGTTTCCCGAAGCCCTTGTCGTATGTAATGATATTGTTGCTGGTAATACCCAGAGTTTCACCCAACGAAATGGATGCCGCACCGTCGGAATTCGGATAGTCGAGTGATTTGGTATAATCCTTTCTGTTCTGATTATTGGAAATGTTTGCGGCAAGCTGTATGGACAGGCCGTCGACCGGTTTAATCGTCAGCGCAGCATTGGCCAAAATACGGTTTGCATACCACTTGTTCTTGATTTCGTAAAGATAGGCAAGCGGATTGGTCCCGGCCGCCGGTTGAGTCTGGAAATCATTCCAGGTTCCATCATCATAATGCGGCGTAGCAAGCGGTGAGGTAACCAATGCAGCTCCGATTACCGAGGAACCGCGGCTGCCGCCCTGGGAATTCATCTGATCATGGTTCGAACGGCTGAAAATGATATTCGCAGAAGCTGACACATATTTCGAAATATTGTAGTTGAGATCGGTACGCAGCGAGATACGCTCATATCCGCTTTTTTTGACGATTCCCTCCTGATTGAAATAACTGGCACCGAGCGAACCCTGGAACTTAGAGTTGCCGCCAGTAATGTCTACGGCATGGTTGGTAATGACCGCCGTCCGGAAAACCTCATCCTGCCAATTGGTATTGAACGTGTTTTCCTGAATTTGTTTTTCCGTGAAGACGGCCGGCAGATCGTTGATTTCGGCCTTTTTATTCAGATAGATCATATACTCGTCGCCGCTGAGCATCTCCATCTGTTTGGCAAGGCTTTGAATTCCGACACTGCCGTCATAGGTGACTTTCACATCGCCCTGTTTGGCGCTTTTCGTCGTAACGATGACTACGCCATTGGCTCCTCGGGATCCGTAGATAGCCGTTGCCGAGGCATCTTTCAGAATCTCGACCGATTCAATATCCGAAGTATTGATCATATTGATATCCCCGGGAAATCCGTTGATGATCCACAGCGGCTCGTTATCGCCCTTAATCGAATTAGCACCGCGGATACGAACCTGAATACCGGCTCCGGGCTGTCCGTTGAGTTGATTGATCTGGACACCCGAGACTCGGCCCTGAAGAGCCGAGGCTACCGAAAGATTGGCAAATTCATTGATCACATCACCTTTCACCTGGGCAATGGCCCCGGACAAATCCCGCTTGCGTTGTACTCCATACCCGACCACAACGAGCTCATCCATTTGAAGGCTCTCCTCTGCCAACGTGATGGTAATTTCAGTACGTCCATTCAAGGGAGTTTCCCGAGCAGTCATTCCGAGATAGGTAACGGTCAGAATGGCATTGCCCGGGATCTTGCGAAACCGGCAAAGGCCCTTCGCATCGGAGATTTCGCCTCGATTGCTGCCTTTGACAACAACGGCGGCTCCCGATACGGGCTGTCCTTCGGAGTCCACTATACGGACCGTGCAATTTTCAATGGTGTTGATTGTATTCCCGGACTGTGGTAATGCAGCACCCGGCCATAAGCACAGGAATGCAAGACACAGAACGGAAATTCGGAAAAACAGTTTCCTCGCAGCACAGAGGTGTCGTTCGTGCTTCATAATGGTTGGTTTTAAGTTAGTATTGATCGGCTTCCGGTCGCCGACCCCAAACAGGTGGTTCATGAGCCCAATACAAAAATAAGCGGACTCAGCATGATATGAAAGGTCTGACGACGGTTTGGGAAAATCGTCGTATCGGTTGGAAATATTGTTGCATCGAAACCTCTCGAAAAACCGGAGCCTATTTTTTCTGATATTCTGCCGGAAGAATGCCGAATTGCTCCTTGAAACATTTGGCAAAATAGGAGGGGGAATTAAACCCGACGGCAAAGCAGACATCGCTGACCCGGCATTTGTTTCGAGAGAGCAATTGGGCGGCTACCGACAAACGTTTGAACCGCAGATAATCGTTGGGGGTTGTATCGAGCAGAGCACGTACTTTCCGGATCAGGGTCGAACGGCTCAGGAAAAGAGCTTCTTCGATCTGTTTGCTGGAAAAAGCCGGGTCTTTGAGATGTTGCATGATCACCTCATCGAGTCGGTGCAGGAACTCTTCGTCGGCTCCTTGGAGATTGAACTGTTTGGGATCGACCTGAACAGAAGGGTTCTGGTATGCCTTTTTCAATCCCGCACGCTTATCGAGAATTCCCTTGATACAAGCCTGAAGATACTCGATACTGAACGGCTTCTCAATATAGGTACTGGCACCCGCCTCGATACAGGCTATTTTCGTATCAGTAGCCGAAATGGCTGAGACCACAATAATCGGAATATGCGAACAATTGAAATCGGCGGAAATCGTCCTGCAGAACTCGACTCCGTTCATGCCGGGCAATGCGATATCGGTTACAATGATATCAGGTTCATATTTTCGAAGCAATGTACACGCCTCCTCTGCCGAACGAGCGGTCTGAATCCGGAAATCCGCACTTAGTTTGCGTGTCAGATAGGCCGAAAGTTCGCGGTTGTCTTCCACCAGCAGGATCGAGGCTCCCAACGGTCTGGCGGCAGGGACCTCCACATTCCCGGGGACAGGCTCCGTCGGATGTTCCTGGACCGGAAGCGTCAACACAAACGTCGTAACCGTCGCATCGTCCGACAACTCCAACGTTCCGTCATGCATTTCGGCCAGTGTTCGCGCCAAAGGAAGTCCGATTCCGAAACTTTGTTCACTGGGTGCTTCGTCGGTGCCGTATTTTACGAACGGTTTGAAAATCTCGGGCCGCTGTTCGGGAGCAATTGCTGGTCCGTCATTGCTGATCTCAACCACCGCTACTCCCGTTTTCCGGATGACAGTTACCCGAATATAGGTCTCCGCATATTTAACGGCATTGTGAAGCAGATTGTTCAGGATCTTATCGAGCGCACTCTCGTCGGCCTCGATATAAATGGACTCCGGCTCATACGAAAACGACAGTTTCAGATTCCGGGCCTTCACCGTCTCGGCAAAATTCGAACACAAAAAACCAATTCTTTCGACAAGGTCCAGCATCCGACGATTGAGTTGGTAGCCGTGTTTTTCGATACGGATAAAATCAAGTAACTCCCGAACCAACCGATCCAGATATTCCGTACCGTTTCCAATAGTTGCCAGTTCATCCAAGAGTGACGGATCAAGCCGCTCCGAAGCCATAATGTTTTGCAAGGGGGTTCGAATAACGGTAAGCGGCGTCTTGATCTCATGGACAACACTCGAAAAAAACGACAGTTTCTGTTGAAAAAGTTCTTCTTCCTTCTGCTGTTTATAAATTTCGTGTTTCCGCTTCTCCCGGGCAATGGCCCGGCGATAGTAAAAGACGAAGATCCCCGCCACCATGGAAACAAGGACAACCATATAAAGAAGAATCGCCACCGTACTCTTGTAAAAGCGCTGAGCCACGGTAATCGTCAGATCGGAACGCTGAATCTCTTCGTTCCCGATTCCGTTTAAGGCTTTCGTTTTCAACGTATAGGTCCCGGCAGGGACATTATAATAGAAAACGGTATTATCGATCGTTGTATGCCGCCATACGGAATCAAAACCCTCCAGTTTGCATTGAATGGCATTCGATCCGGACGCATTTGAATTGAGAATGGCAAAACCGAATCCGAATGAATTCTGTCGCGGCGAAAGGTGAATTTCAGACGTTTCGTCGACATTGCAGGCAAGCGGACCTTTCTCCGCTTCGGACGGGGTTACCAAATCGTCTCCAATCCTCAGTCCCGTAATCACCAGGCGTGAGTTCCCGCTTTTCGAAGTAAAACGTTCGGGATTAAATCGAATGAATCCACTCCGCGATCCGAAATAGAGATCGCCATTACGGTCTTTCCATCCGCAATTTTTAAATTCATTGTCGAGAAGGCCGTCATAAACCGAGAACAGGCGAATCTCATCCGTCGCGGGATCGAGCGACAAAAGCCCCTTGTCCGAAGAGATCCACAACATACCCTGGTCATCCTCCAGAATCATGAAGCAGATGTCGGTCGGGAGCAGATCATGCTGTGTTGTAGTATAACACTTAAACTCTCCGGTCGTTTTATCGTAGCCACAGAAACCATCATTGAAACTGGTAGTCCAGATCCGGTCATTCGACCCGACGGACACCGAAAAAAGCTTATTGGAAGGAATACTCCTCCCATCAGTCGGAGCAGATGGATCGTTGATATAGTGTTCCTGGATGCGATCAACAAGCGGATCATAACGGATAAGGCCTTTGGCATAGGTCGAAATCCAAAGGGTTTGTTCCTCATCTTCGTCCATATCGGTTACGAAAACGCCTTCGAAGCCCTTGATCGGATCAAAATGGTCCTGAGCCCGATCATAGCGAAACAATCCTACGGTCGTTCCTACAAACAACTCCCGATGCGAGGTGCGAAATACGACAAAAACCCTTCGATCCTGCATGGAAAATGGAATACCAAGGGTCTCATAGGCTTTGCACTCCCGGGTGCGTGGATTGAAACGATAGAGACCCTGAATTGTACCGATCCACAGGATTCCGGAATCGTAACAAACCGTAAATTGAGTTTTGGGAAGGCAGGTATCCGTGATTTGCGCCAGATGTTTTGCCTCTTTGTCATAGACCAACAAGCCCTCTTTTTCGGTTGCGATCCAAATATGGCCGTTTTGATCATCGGCAAAACCCCGGACCAAACAATCTCCGAGAGCCTGCCCTTTGACCAGATATTGTTTTTCAAAATTCCGCTGTATGGCACTGCTGTAATTCACTCCTCCGACATTGGTGCCGATCCACAGCCCGTCATTCGCATCCATATAAACGGCAAAGGCATGATTGTCCGACAGAGAAAAACGATCCTGTTCATCGGCCGAATAACAACGAACCGTTTCATCCTCCGGATTATAAACATACACGCCGAGATTGGTTGGCATCCAAACTTGCCCTCGCGCATCGACGAACAGATCCTCGGCCGAAAAATCGGATTGTGGCGGAGGAATGAGTGTTCGAATAGCCCCGGAAGTCTGGTCCAGCAGGCATAATCCCTGGATGACACTTGCTATGTATGCACTCCGGGGCTTTCCGGGAAGAGTCTGTATGGCCGTAACATCATCATGTTGGAATGGTCTGATAATCAACTCTTCCTCTATCGACCGAGGAATTGGCTGCCCGGGGGCAATATATAAAAGCGAATGGTAGAAAAGAGAGAGCCACAATCCGTTTTCCGCATCGACATGCAACGTTCGAATATTGACCGGAAGAGTCTGTTTGCCGTGTTCAAAAAAGTAATTGCGGAGTAATTTCGAGGTCGGATCATACGCAAACAGACCTTGACCGTTGACCGAGATCCAGATTATACCATCGGGGCCCTTGCAAATTGCATTGGCTTTGTTATGGATAGTGGTTTCCAAATCGCTTTTCTGCGTGAACGGTTCAAATCGATCCGTGTGGACGTTGTAAACCGTAACCCCCAAATCGGTTCCAACCCAAAGGTTACCGTCGCCATCCTTACACAAGGCCGTAATATATACCGACTGAAGACCAAGTTCCTCTTTGGTATAGTTCCGGAATCGGGTTCCGTCAAACCGGCTCAAGCCGGAAGAGGTCCCGAACCAGATAAAGCCCTTTTCATCCTGAATGATCTTGTTGACCATGTTGTAAGGCAGCCCGCTGTTTGTCGACGTATAATGCGTAAACTTGTACTCGGGCGTGGCGGCCTCCGAGATTGTGCAAAGCAAAAGAAACCAGCATATTGCAATACCGGTTATTCTGCTTCGGAATGTATGGTTTTGACGATCGGCCAAGATGTATAGCGGTTATTTCGTATAGAATCGGAACTCGGTCACAGACCGATAACGCTCCCCGGGGCGTAACACGGTCGTCGGGAAATCGGACCGATTGGGAGAATCCGCAAAATGGAGCGTCTCAAGGAGCATACCTCCGAACTGTTGAAGCGGGATCTGATTCTTCCCAATTATTTTTTCGCTGAGGCCTCGACCGGTATAGGTCAATAATCCGGGTTCGGTCGTCCAGACCTCTACCCCTCGGCCGCTATTCGGGTCATAAAGGTCTGCAGCCCGAGCCAGTGCACCGGAACTATTGCGGAGAACCCAGCAGACCGAGAATCCGCTCATGATTTCGATCTGTCGATTCGGACGGTCAAGGGCATAATCGATCCGATGCGGTTCGCGCAGATCAAACGGAGTCCCCGCCACAGGAATCGGGCCGCCTTCCGGAACAAATTGCGTATTGTTTTGCAGGTAATGATCGGCGTTTACCTGCATGACAAGATCCATGATGGAGCCGCCGTTCGCACCTTTCAAATTGAAGTACGTATGGTTTGACAAATTGACAATCGTGGGTGCATCCGTCACGGCCTCGTATTCGATCCGACAGGTATTATCGGGCTGCCACCAATAGGTTACCGTACAATCCAGATTCCCGGGGTATCCTTCTTCCCCGTCCGGACTTCGGCGACGGAATCTCACACCGACCCGTTCTTTTTCCGTTACGGGTTCCCCTTTCCACATCACGCGATCGAAACCTTTCGTTCCGCCATGCAAATGGACCGATTTCCCGTCCAGCAGTTCATTGGGCGTCAAGTGAATCCTCTTGCCATCCAGTTCGAATTCGGCTCCGTTGATCCGATTTCCGTAACGGCCGATCAAAGCCCCGAAAAAGCGTTCGCTTCCGGTTTCGAACGACGCTATATCGCCATATCCCACCACGACATCGGTCAAATTTCCATTGCGGTCGGGCACGCAAATTCGGACGATGCGGCATCCGTAATCGATGACTTCCATCGAAGCTCCGTTTGTTTGAGTCAGCCGGTACAATGTAACGGAATCCCCTGAAGAGAGCGAGCCAAATGGCAAGGTCTCCAAACTTGGCGAATGAGGGCTGCAAGCAGCAAAGACAAACAGGATGGCACTACAGAAAACGGAACGTAATATCATAAAGCACTCATTTATAGCCCGAGACACACGGAAACAACCATCAGGCTCGATATACCGGGAAACCAGCAACGTTTCGAAAGCCATTTCTTCTCAATACGGTACTACCTGGCTTTTTCCGGTCATTTTAACTTTCCATCTATAACAAAGAAACGACTTTCTGTGCTAATTTCCAAAATTGTCTTCAAAAAATTCAGTTCGGCAAAGATCCGCCCTCCCCTTTCAGGCTCAATACACGTATCCAGCCGGAAACTCGCACCATCACGCTATCCAATAAAAAAGAGCATCGATCGATGCTCTTCAACGGGTTGCAAATCTTTCTCAATCTCAGCACTCCAGGTTCGGTTCAGCCCCTGAAGCTGTTAACCGGTCAGCCTTTGCGCGGATAGCGCAGCAGGATGGCCAGCAGGGCGACAATGCCCAGCAGAATCGGATAATAAAGATAGCGGATAATCTCCAGCGACGACAAGCCCGCCAGCCCCGCAGCCATCAGCAACTGGGCCCCGTAGGGAAGCAATCCCTGCGTGAAACACGAAAACGTATCGAGCAGGCTCGCACTCCGCCGCCGACTCACCCCGAAGCGATCGGCAATCGACCGCGCAATCGGTCCCACAGTCAAAATGGCGATGGTGTTGTTCGCCGTACAGAGGTTCGCCAGGCAGACCAGACCCGCAATCGTCCCCTCCGCACCGCGACGCCCCGAGATCCGGCGCGTCATGCGATCGATGATCCAGTCGATACCGCCGTTCAGGCGGATCATCTCCAGCAGGCCGCCCGCCAGGAGCGTAATGATGATCAACTCGCCCATTCCGGTGATTCCCCGCCCCATGCCGCCGCACCAGTCCATCAGACTAAAGCTTCCCGAGGCGAGTCCGATCACCCCCGAGGCGGCGATTCCCAGCAGCAGTACCTTCATGACGTTCAGACCCGCAATGGCCGTCACCAGCACCAACAGGTAGGGAATGACCCGTACCCAGGCAATCGGTTCAGGATTGCTCGGGACAGCCGCGACACTTCCCGTCACAAGGTAGATCGCCAGCGTCAGGAGCGCCGCCGGGGCCACAATCCGGACATTGACCCGGAATTTGTCACGCAGATCGCACTCCTGGGTGCGCGTCGCGGCGATGGTCGTATCGGAGATAAACGAGAGGTTGTCGCCGAAGAAGGCTCCGCCGACGACGATCGCCGTAAGCCAGGCATCGTTCATTCCGGTCTGCTCGGCCAGTCCGGCCGCCACCGGGACCAGCGCCACGACCGTACCGACCGACGTCCCGATGGAGAAGGAGACGAAACACGCAGCCAGAAAGAGGCCCGCCGGAAGGAGGCTTCCGGGCAGAAGATGCTGCGTCAGGGCGACGGTCGCATCCACGGCTCCCATGCTCCGGGCCGATTCGGCAAAAGCACCGGCCAGCACGAAGATCCAGATCATCAGCAGGATGTTGGGATCCGAAGCGCCGCGGGAGAAGTGATTGATGCGCTCGGCAAACGGCAGGCGGCGCATCACCGCCACGGCGTAAACCGACGCGAAAACAAAGGCCACGGAGATGGGCATCTTATAGAAGTCGCCGGCCAGAATCGAGACCGCGAGGTAGCAGCCCAGAAAAACCAGCAGCGGCGTAAGGGCGAAAAAACCGCCCCGATGAAGGGGTTCAGGAGTCATAACGTCAAAATCGTGTACGAACAGGGTGCAAAAATAGGGCAAATTTTCCGCATCGCCAATTCGCCGGGCAATCCCGCGGCGCCGAATATCCCCGCACGGGCAAATTTCGAGGATTCCATGTCCCGGGAACAGAATTTTTTCCTACCTTTATTCCCTGAAAACAAGCTACCAGATGGGTATCGAAACCGGTTTCCCCGGCGAACGCCGAATCGTCATTCCTCAGCAGTTTCTGGATCTGATCCAGGACGATCCGCTGAGCGGGGATCTCTACATTCACTCGCTGGGATACATGGCACACGCCCGGCACCACCTGGTCGAACGTCCGAACGGCGACGATGCCTATATCTTTATCTACTGCGTCTGGGGAAGCGGGTTCATCCGGATCCGGCAGCAGACCATCCCCGTCAAGGCCAACCAATACATCGTCCTGCCCCGGAAAACCCCGCTCGCATACGGGGCCGAAAACGACGACCCCTGGAGCATCTACTGGATCCGGTTCAACGGCGAGAAGGGCAAGATCTTCGCCCGCGACATGGAGTCCCCGATCACCGTCCCGCCCTCGGTGCACATCCGCATCGAACAACGCATCGAACTCTTCGAGAACCTCTATGCCGTCCTGTGCGGGACGCTCTCGCTCGACCGCCTCAACTATGCCAACCTCGCCTTCGCGCACTTCATCGCCTCGTTCCGCTTCATGAAGCTCTTCGGGACCGTCCACGAACAGCCCCGCCACATCGAAGGGATTGTCAACCGCGTCACCCACTTCATGAACGAGAACATCGACCGCAAACTCACCATAGACGAAATCGCCCGATTCGCCGGATACAGTCCCTCGTATCTCTACCGGCAGTTCGTCCGACAAACCTCGATGGCCCCGATCGACTACTTCATCCACCTGAAGATCAACAAGGCGACCATCTATCTCCTGAAGACCTCCATGACCATCTCCCAGATCGCCGCAAAACTCGGATTCGGGAATGCCGACCACTTCTCCCGCACGTTCAAGCACATCGTGGGCATCTCGGCCTCCGAATTCCGCAAACAGGACTTCCGCCTCTGAAAAACGAAGCCTCCCGCCCGGAAAGGCAGGAGACTTCGACCCATAACCCAATATCCAAACTAACGCTTGGCATTAAATGCATCGACCGCCCGGTAAAACGCCTCGATATTCGCCATGGGAATCTCCGGCGGCGTATCACATCCGGTGGAGATGACGAAATTCGGATACCCGGCGGCCCGCTCCAGCAACTCCCGCGTCGCGGTCTCCACCTGCTCGGGGGTGGCATTCTTGAAGATCCCGACCGGATCCAGATTGCCCATGACCAACGTATCGGCCGGGCAGTCACGCAAGGCATCCAGCATATCGATCCGGTTGCCGAAGTGGTAGCCCTTCGCTCCGGTCGCAACCATCGCTCCCGTACAGTGACCCGCATTACCGCAGTTGTGGAGAATCACCGCGAAGGTATCGTCCTGCACCGCCTCGATGATGCGCCGGACGTAGACCGACGAGTAACGGCGGCAATCCTCGTCCGGCAGCAATCCCGCCGCGGGTTCCGCAATGATCACGCCGGCCACGCCGCAATCCTTCAGAGCCCGGCAATACGAAAGGATGAACGCCGTGCACTTCTCCAGAAGCGCCTCGACCGTCTCCGGCTCGGTATAGATTGCCATCATGATCTCCGTCATGTCGTAAAGGCGCCCGGCCAGCGAATAGGGGCCGATACACCCCGCAAAAACCGGCTTGGCGATGCGGGAGGCCGCCAGACGGTTGGCCTTGAGGTATTCGGGCACGCGCGCCGCGTCGAGCGACGGCACCTGCAGGGCACACACCTCCTCGTAGGAAGAAACCAGGCGCCCGACCACACTCGGAACCTCGTTCTCCGTGACGTGCAACTCGGCGCCAAACGCCTCGGCCTCGACCGTCAGATCCATGATCACGGTACACGCCGCCGACTGCGGGAAGCGCTTGTTGAGGGCCTCGATAGCCTCGAAATGGCGTTGTCCGTCCATCACGGCATCCCGTACCTGCAGTCCCAACAGCTCGATCCCGGGGTGCGTCATGATCGGAACCGCAGCCACCTGCTTCGCCCCGATGAGCGAATCAATCCATGCTGATGTATTCATTGTTTTTCCTGTTTTTTGCGCAGTCTGTTCTTGTAACAATCCTTCTTTCCGCAGATCGCACACCCGTAGGGTTTCTTCTCGATCCGCGTGCCGACGGCAATCACGCCGCTGATCGACTTGATCGGCAGCATCAGGCTCGAATCCGTCAGCGTAATTCCGCACGGGGCGGGCGGCAGCAGCGAGAAGAGAATCTGTTGTTCGCTGACCGGCCAGCCGCAATAACCCGGACTGTAGCTGTTGCTGATCCGGAAGCCGCGGGCCGCCTGGGCAGCCTCCAGTTCCCGGGAGAGCAGGCGGCCCAACGCCTCGGCGATCTCCGAACCGATGATGTCGGCAAAATATTGCTTGACGATGTCTCCCTCCTCGTGAAAGCGGCGTTGCAAGGCTTCGAAATCCCGGCCCGCCGTGGCCACGAAGAGTACGAATTCATCCGCCTCGTAAAGATAGCGGCTGATGATGCCGCCGGCCCGGAGACTACGTCCGCCCAAGTGCAGCGTCGTCTTGTCGCTCCCCTCGTTGGGATACGACACATACCCGTATGACGGACGGCACGTGCGTGCGATCTCTCCGGCCACCTCGTCGAACAACTGACGCGTCGCAGCATCAGGGACATACCCCTCGCAGCCGCTCTCCTGCCAGATGTTCTCCCAGGCAATCTCCAGTTCGGAGAACGATACGGACCGCGTGAACATATTCCGTCAGGCATTTACCAGCCGACGCGCCAGAGCGACGGCATCGTTGGCATTCGAGCTGTAACCGTCCGCACCAATGGACATGGCGAAATCGTTGTTCAGAGGCGCACCTCCGACCATGGTCTTCACCTTCCCCTTGAGGCCCGATGCCTCAACGGCCGCAACAACCTCCTTCATGTAGTTCATCGTCGTGGTCAGGAGCGCCGACATGCAGATGATATCGGCGTTGTTGGCACGGGCCGCATCGATGAACTTCTCGCTCGACACGTCGACACCGAGGTTGATGACCTCGAAGCCGCAGCCTTCGAGCATCGAAGCCACGAGATTCTTGCCGATGTCGTGCAGGTCGCCCTTCACCGTTCCGATAACGACCTTGCCGGCCGACGAGCTCCGGTCACCCTTGAGCAGCGGCTTGAGCAGTTCGAGCGAGCCCTTCATCGCACGGGCGCTCATCAGCAGATTCGGCACAAAGGCCTTGCCCGCCTCGAAACGGGCTCCGATCTCCTCCATGCCCTTCACCATATAGTTATTGATGATGGCCTGCGGATCGACACCTTCGGCAATGGCTTGCCGGGTCACTTCCTGCGCCTGTTCGAGTTTTCCGTTCAGGATCGCTTCGTAAAGTTCATTCAAGTTTGTCATGATTCAGGTATTTAATAGGTATTTAATCGTATAAATTGATTCCGACAGTACAAATATACAACGGAACGTCCCTTTCTTATCCGTCTTATTATTGCTAAATTCACACACAATTATTGCGCGTATGTATCCAATGACTGAGGCCGCGAAATTCCCGGCCTCGAAAAAACGCCCCGAGAGACCCGCAAAAGCCTTTCACGGCTCGTCAGGGCCAAGTCAGGACGAAACGGGCCGTTTTCGGAGTGTCCGGAAAAAAGATTTGGAAATCGCGGAAAGAATAGCTACTTTTACGTTTAAATAAATGAATTATCAACCCAAAAAGCTACTGAAATGACACGAGAACTCAATCAGGCGGTCGAAACCATGCTCGCTTCCGCGAAAACGACCACCCTCGTCCTGATCGGCGACTTCTGCCTGGATGTCTATTTCCACGTCAACAGTTCCGACATGGAGCCCTCGCTCGAAACCGGTTTCCAGGTCCGCCGCGCCCACAAACTGACCACATCGCTCGGTGGAGCCGGAAACGTCTTCGCCAACCTCTGCGCCCTGGGGGCCGGGGAGATCATACCGATCGGCGTCATCGGACCGGACATGTTCGGAGCGGAGATGAGTCGGCTGATGAAACAGTTACTTCCCGCCGGTGCGCCGCTGACGGTCCAGTCCGAGCAGTGGATGACCCCGGCCTACATCAAACCGATCGTAGACAGCAAGGAGCAGGAACGCATCGACACCGGCGTCCGCAACCGAATCTCGGCCGAGACCGCCCGGTTGCTGCTCGACCGCGTTACCGAAGCCGTCGCCAAGGCCGATGTCGTGCTGATCAACCAGCAGCTCGAAGACACGATCTACACCGACGAATTCATCGACGGGCTGAACCGCCTGGCCGCAGAGCATCCCGAAGTCCCCTTCATCGTGGACTCCCGGACCATGCAGCGCCGCTTCAAGGGGATGTGGCACAAACTCAACACGCATGAAGTGGCAGCCGAACTGGGCATCGAACTCGACCCCATGCGCAGCTACGTTCCGGCCGACGAGCTCCGGGAGCTGATGCGCCGTTACCACGAGCAGACCGGAGATCCGCTGATCGTGAGCCGGGGCGACCTCGGGGCGACGGCCTACGACGGAACGTTCACCTCGGCCGAAGGGCTCTCGCTCCTGACCGAACTCGACACGGTCGGTGCCGGAGACAGTTTCTTCTCCGGATTCGCCCTGGCGCTGGCTGCAGGGCTTCCGATCGGTCCCGCCCTCCACATCGGCAACTCGGTGGCCGGCGTCACCGTCCAGAAACTGCACCAGACCGGCACCTGCTCTCCGGAGGAGCTCCGCGCAATCGTAGAGACCCGCGACCTCAACTACAATGCCGACGAGCATCCCGTCCGCCGGAGCGAACCCTTTACGGCGGAGATCATCACGGATCTCGAAACAATCCGCCGTCGCCCGGCCATCGAATACGCCGTATTCGACCACGACGGCACGATCTCAACCCTCCGCGAAGGCTGGGAGGAGATCATGGAGGCCTGCATGATCGATGCAATCATGGGCTCCAAAGCCGACGACGAAGAGCTCAAGGCACGGGTTCGCGCCTACTGCCGGGACTTCATCGTCCGCTCGACCGGCATTCAGACGATCAACCAGATGGTGATGCTCGTCGAGGCGGTCCGGAAATGGGGGCTCGTTCCCGAGTCCGAGATCCGTACGCCCCAGGAGTACAAACGCATCTACAACGACGCCCTGCTGGCATTCATCGAACACCGCGTGGAGCGGGTCCGGAAGCAACTGCTATCCCCCGAGGAGGTGACCATCGCCGGGAGCATCGCGCTGCTCAGGACGCTGGCCGCAAACGGTGTGAAAATCTACCTCGCCAGCGGAACGGATCAGGAGGATGTACTCCGCGAAGCGCAACTGCTGGGATATGCGGAGTGCTTCACCGGCGGGATTTTCGGATCGGTCGGCGACATGCACAACGACCCCAAGCGGCAGGTGCTGCGCAACATTCTGAAGCAGGAACAGGTCGATCCCGAAAAGCTGGTCATCTTCGGCGACGGGCCCGTAGAGATGCGCGTTGCACGCAGTTGCGGCGCCCTGGGCATCGGCGTGCAGAGCCACGAAGTGCGCCGCTACGGATGGAATGAATCCAAACACAAACGGCTGCTCCGAGCCGGTGCCGACCTGCTCATCCCCGACTTCACGGAGTACCGCCAACTCGCATCGTTCCTGTTGAAAAAAGAGCTTTGACCATGAGTCTTCCCCAATTTGACCGAAGCAAAATCCACCAACGGCCTCTGGCCGAGCGGAAAAACAAGGTGAACATCGCCGAGATCTACATCCACCCCTCGGATCCCGATCCGGAGATGCGTCCCGAGGCCTGCGAGATGATTGCCCGCACGGCCGAATACATTCTCGAAGCCCGCACCAACGGGCGTCCGGTCATCCTGGCCTTCGGAGCCCACTCGATCAAAAACGGACTTGGTCCGCTGCTGGTCGAGTACCTCCGCCGGGGCTGGATCACACACCTGGCAACGAATGGAGCCGGGATCATTCACGACTGGGAGTTCGCCTTCCAGGGCAAAAGCAGCGAAGCCGTCTACGAAAACCTGCCCGAAGGGTGCTTCGGGACCTGGGAGGAGACCGGATTTTCGATCAACCTGGCCATTGCCGTCGGTGTATGGCAGGGATACGGATACGGCGCCTCGGTCGGCAAGGCCATTGCGGAACAGGGGCTGCGGATCCCCTCGGAGCAGGAGCTGATCAACCTGATCCGGGATGGCGACATCGCGCAGAAAGCCGCATCGGCAGACCTGTTGAACGTGATCCGCAAGGCCCGCCTGGAGGCGGGCTGGCACGAGATCCCGACCCCCTGTCGGGAATACAGCCTGCAAGCCGGAGCCTTCCAGTTCGGCGTCGCGTCGACGGCTCACCCCATGTTCGGCCACGACATCATCTACACGCACCACCTCAACTCGGGAGCCGCCATCGGACGCGCCGCCGAACTCGATTTCCTCTCCTATGCCCATTCGGTGAGCGAACTCAACGGCGGTGTTTATCTGTCAGTCGGGACGGCGATCATGTCGCCCACGGTCTTCGAGAAGGCCTTCTCCATGGCCCAGAACGTCGCGCTGCAGCACGGTGAGCAACTCAACCGCCACCGCATTGCCGTCGTCGACCTGGCCGAACCGCGGTGGGACTGGTTCCGACAGGGCGAACCGCCCCGGGAGAACCCCGAGTACAACACCCCCTTCATGAAGACCTTCCTCCGCAGCAAACCGCTCGGCATGGAGTTCCTGACGGCCGACAACCGCGCCTTCCTGCTGAAACTTTTCCACGAACTTTCCAAGATGAGCTGACATGAAAAACATCCGTTTCAACCGAGACGACATCCGCTTCCGGCCGTTGTCCGAATGCGCGAGACAGGTCCGGATCGCCGATGCGGTGATCCGCCCCGACCAGACTCCGGCTCCGCTGCCCGAAGAGGCCATGGAGACGATCCGCAACACGGCCCGCGACCTCCTCGAAGCCCGGGAAAAGGGGGCTTCCCGGATACTGACCTTCGGAACCCACCTGATTCGAAACGGGCTGGGGCCGCTCGTGGGAGAATTCGTTCGCCGCGGCTGGCTGACCCATCTGGCCACTACCGGCACCTCGATCGCCGACGACTGGGAATTCGCCTTCCACGGCTGCGCCTGCGAAGATACGCGCAACAGCCTCCCGGCCGGCAGTTTCGGATTGCAGGAGGAGCCCGACCGATCCATTAGCCTCGCCCTGCTCGTCGGAGCCTGGCAAGGGCTCGGAATGGGCGAATCGATCGCCCGGACCCTGGCAGAGCAGGGATTGACCATTCCGAACCCGGAGCTCCTGCAGCGTGACATCGCCAACACCGAGGACCCGAACCGTTCGGCGGCCGCAGCCGACCTGCTGGAAAAGATCGAAAAATACAACCTCCGCCCCGGGCGCATCGACATCCAGTTCCCGTACCGGGAGTACAGTCTTCAGTATGCCGCCTGGCAGGCGGGGATTCCGCTGACGGTCCATCCGATGTTCGGGCTCGACGTCTTCTTCATGCATCCGCTCTGCTCGTTCGCCGCCGTCGGGCGGACCGCCGAGGTCGATTTCCTCTGCTTCACCGACAGCGTCTGCCGACTCGAAGACGGCGTCTACCTCTCCGTCGGCTCCTCGGTCGCCTCGCCCATGATCTTCGAAAAGGCCCTCTCCATGTCGCAAAACGTCCGCATCGCTGCCGGATGCCGCATGACCCGACACAAGATCGTCGTCGTCGACCTGGCGGAGTCCAAGTGGGACTGGATGGCCAACGGAGAACCGCCCGAGAATCGTCCGGAATACTACCTCCGCTACTGCAAGTCCTTCTCGCGGGCCAAGGCCCGGTCGATGCACTACGTCTCGGCCGACAACCGCGCCTTCTTCCTGCACCTCTACCGGGAGCTCGACCGGATCGACCGATAGAAGGTTCTCCGGCTCAATAAAAATTCCCCGAACCACATGGTTCGGGGAATTTTTATTGGCACGCCACCCGGGCTATCGCCGGGCAGCGTAGAGCGATACGCCAAAGATGAAAAGCAGGCAAACCAGCAGCACGGACATGCCACCCAGAATACCCAGCGCATCGGACAGGGCGCCGGTGACGAGTGTCACGGCTCCGCCTCCGGCCACCCCCATGATCAGCAGCGACGAGATCAGGTCGGCCTTCTCCGGACGATGCTGCATGGCGAACGAAAAGGCGATCGAGAAGACGTTTCCCGTCGCAAACCCTACCGGCAGGAAGAGCAGGATGAAGATGATGCGGGCGCTGGCCGTTCCGGCCGATCCGGCCAGGAACATCATCCAGAGATAGGCGGCAATAGCCACGACCATCGTCCAGACGAAGATCTTGCGGGCTGAAAAGCGCACTAGCAGCATGGCGCACACGAACGACCCCAGGGCACGGGCTCCGAAATAGAGCGTGTTCATCGACGCCGGATTCTCCGCAGCGAAGACCTCCCGGAAGATCTCCGGGATGAAGAAGTTCAGCCCGACATCGACGCCGACGATCAGCAGGATAACCAGGAACATCAGCAGCAGATAGCCGTCACGCAGCAACCCGAAGGCCCCGCCGAAGGTAGCACTTCCCGACGGATCCGACGCCTCACGCGGAATCGGCGTGAAGAAGAGCCATACGGAGGAGAGAATCGTCAGAATCGCGTAGATCGGGAAGACGTAGTTCCAGTCGCCGAGCCACACGGAGGCAAACAGAACGATCTGGGGCCCGAGCAGCGAGGAGAGCGCCTTCACGAACTGTCCCAACGTCATGGCACTTGCCAGCCGGTCGCCCGAGACGACGTTGGTCAACAGCGGATTCAGAGCCACCTGGATGATCGTGTTCCCGACACCCATCAGCACGAAAACCGGGATATAGACGTCGAGGCCCGGTTTGGCCACACCGAAAATCAGCACCAGCGGCAGCAGCATGGCGACGCACGTGATCAGATTGCTGACCAGCACCATGCGCTTCCGGCCGTAGCGGCGCATCAGCATCCCGGCCGGGATCGAGCAGAAGAGGAACCAGATAAAGATGAAGTTGGGCAACAACCCCGCCATCGTCGAGCTCAGGCCCAGCACATCCTTGATGTTGGCCACGGCCGTGCCGACGATGTCGACGAAACCCATGATGAAAAAGCAGAAGAGAACGGGCAGCAGCATCGAAATACGACCCTGGGCTCGCCCCGAAGTTTTCATTTCCATAACACGAAACTATTTAAAATGAGGCGGCGGGAGCTTGCTCCGATCCGGCCGCCGCACCGTACTCCTCGGAGAACGAATAGGGTCGCGATGCCTTGTCGACACCCCGTTTCGTATTGGGTTCGGCAGCCATCCGGAATTCGATCGTCCCGCCCTGCCGAAGTTGTTCGCGCGTCAGGTAATTCACCGTGCAGGCCTTGCCGTTGACCCGGACGCGGTCCACATAGCGGTTGCGGTCGTCGTTCTCCGGGGCCGAGATCGTCAGGATCTTCCCGTCGGGAAGCGTGATCTCCACCTCCCGGAACAGCGGCGATCCGATCGCATACTCTCCCGATACGGGATTCACCGGGTAGATGCCCAGCGCCGAAAAGACATACCACGCCGAGGTCTGACCGTTGTCCTCGTCGCCGCAATAGCCGTCGGGCGTCGGGCGGTACAACCGCGCAAGCACATCCCGGACATGGTATTGCGTCTTCCACGGCTCCGAAGTCCAGTCGTAAAGATAGATCATGTGCTGGATCGGCTGGTTGCCGTGGGCGTACTGTCCGAAATTCATGATCTGCATCTCGCGCACCTCGTGGATCACCTGTCCCCCGTAGTTCGAGACGTCGAACACAGGAGGCTGCTCGAAGACCGAATCCAGCATCCGGATAAAGGCCCGGTCGCCACCCATCAGATCGGCCAGTCCGGCCGGATCGTGGAAGGCACTCCACGTATAGTGCCAACTGTTGCCCTCGGTAAAGTCTCCGCCCCAGGCCAGCGGGTTGAAATCGGGCCGGAAGCGTCCCGAAGAGTCCTTCCCGGCCATCAGATTGAACTGCCGGTGGAAGAGATTCCGATAGTTCAGGGCCCGTTTGCGGAACGTGTCGATGATCTCGGGGCTCTTTCCCAGGGCCTCGGCCACCTTCAACACGCAATAGTCGTCATAGGCATATTCGAGTGTCCGCGCAGCACTCTCCTTGACCCCGATGTCGTTCGGGACGTATCCCAGCCGGTCGTAAGCCTCCGCACCGGCCCGACCGACGGACGACAACTTCGGATGGGCATGGTATGCCATCTTGTACATTCCCTCCCAGAGCGTCTCCATATCCATGCCGGGAACCCCCGCAAAGTAGGCCGAAGCAATCACCGACGCCGAATTCGAACCGATCATCGCGTCGATATGCCCCGGGGAGACCCACTCCGGCAGCCAGCCGCTCTCCCGGAACGTATTGGCCACGGACTCCATGTACCCGGCGTGCCAGTCGGGGAAGAAGAGGTCGAAGAACGGACGCGCCGCACGGAACGTATCCCAATAGCCGTTATCGGTGTGCATCCGCCCCGGACAAACCTCTCCGGTAAAGGGGCTGTAGTGGATCATCTGCCCCGCAGCGTCGTATTCGAAGAACTCCCGCGGATAGAGGAACATCCGATAGAGAGCCGTATAGAACATCCGGACGTTGTCCAGATCATCCAGCCGGTCGTCCTTCACCCGGAAGCGGCTCAGGCAATCGTTCCACGCACGACGCCCCTCCTCGCAGAGCGTCTCGAAGCTCTTCTCCCCGATTTCGCGCTTCAACGAGATTTCGGCCTGTTCGTAACTGATGAACGACGAGGCGATCCGGGCCTGGACCTGCTGGCCCCGGCGGGTCTTGAAACGCACAACAACACCGGTCCGGCCACCCTGTGCCTCACAGGCCTTCCGGTCGAAACCGTTGCCGAGCCAGACGGCAAACTCCTCGAACGGCGTGTCGAACACGATGACGAAATAGTTCCGGAAGTTGTCCGGAGCCTTCTTGCCGCTATGGTAATACTGCGTCGTATAGCCGATCACCTTGCGTTCCTCGGGAATCACCTGTACGTAGGAATCTTCGTCGAAGGCGTCGATCACGACGTTCGCCGCATCGCTCTGCGGATATGTAAAGCGCATGAGGCACCCCCGCGACGAGGGCGTCATCTCGGCCGTAATGTCGTAATCCGCCAGGTAGACCCGGTAATAGTGAGGTTTCGACTCCTCGGCCTTGTGCGAAAACCAGCTCTTGCGCTCCTCCTCCCGGAACTTCATCGGCCCGACGGTCGGCATCAGCGAGAACATCGCATAGTCCCCGCCCCACGGACTCGGCTGGTGGGTTTGCTTGAGTCCGGTGATGTGGGTGGCATCGTAGACATACTGCCACGGCTCGCAGTTCACGGCCGTCTGCGGCGTCCAGTGGTTCATTCCCCACGGGCGGGCCGCAAAGGGAAGCACGTTGCCGTTGGAGAGGATGAACTCATTGTCCGTCCCAACCATCGGCAGCACGTAGCGCGTATAGTCCCGCTCCTCGGCAACGGCCGCCATTGCCCAAAGCGCTGCGATCAACAAACAGATTCGTTTCATGGTCATTTGTTTCCGGTTATCGGGAGGATTCCGGCACCCCGCAACGATCGGGATGCCGGAATCCCCGCACAACTCTCATTTGCAAATTCGATCACTTCTTCTCATACGGACGGAGCCCCCACTTCTTGTTGGGCGTCGGACCCATCTCCAGCGTCAGATTCCCGCCCTTGAGCAGTTCGCTCGCCGGGAAGCAGAAGGAGTCGAGACGCTCTCCGTTGAGCCATGCCCGCTGGACGTAGATGTTCTTGCGGGACGTGTTCTTCGCCTCGATGGTGAAGGTCTTGCCGCGGCCGAAACGATTGCCCAGGTCGATGACGATCTTCTCGTAAATCGGGCTGCCGATCTCATAGACCGGATCGACACGCGCTCCGCCGTCGGTCTGGAAGAGCCCCATGGCCGTCATGACGAACCAGGCGCTCATCTGTCCCTGATCCTCGTCACCCAGGTAGGCATTGGCGGCTCCAATGTTGTAGTAGCGTTCGGCGATCGAACGGCTCCAGCGCTGCGTCAGCCACGGCTTCCCGGCCCAGTTGAACAGGTAGGCAAAGTGCATCGACTGCTGGTTGCCCTGCACCACCGGATAGTCCCAATACTGGTCGTTGGGAGCGTTGTAGCGCCACGGCTCGCTGGCCTCGAAGCCCCACTGCAGCCGATCCACGAACTCCTTCTGCCCGATGGCATCGACCAATGCCGGAACATCCTGAGGCACGAAGAAGGTGAGCTGCCAGGCATTGCCCTCGACATACTCGACGTGCGCTCCCGAAGCAAACGGATCGAAATCCGGCACGAACCGACCCAGCGTATCCCGCATCTGGGCGTAACCGTTCGCGGGATTGATCGCATTCCGCCACCAGTATCCCCGGTCGTTGTAGAGTTCGTAGCGCTTCTCGTCGCCGATCGACTTGGCGAACTGACCCACGACCCAGTTGTCGAAGCTGTACTCCATCGTGTTGGAGAAGATTCCCAACTCATAGGGAACGTATTTGTACTTGAGGTAGGGAATCATATCGCGGTTGCCGACATACCCGCCGGCCAGACGGCGCGGCGCACAGTTCTCCATGACATCGAACGCCGCGGTCATCTTGCCCGTATCGAAGGGGCCGATGCCCATCTGGTGTGCGGCTACCATCATCGGGATCTCGTGCTCGGCCACCATCACGTTGATGTACTTCATACCGCCGGCACCCTTCGAGAGCCATCCCAGCGCATCGTACATCGCCAGTTCGGAGTTGACCCAACGCTTGCTCCACTCGGGAGTCACCAGATTCCAATACTGGTTCAGGTTCCAGAACGAGTTCCAGAAGGCGTCACCGCCCAGCATCCGGTCGTCGGAATCCTTCAGCCGCCGCGTCACGAAATCCGCGGAGACCCACTCGCCGTTGACGTCGCTGTAGATCGACCGGCTGCAAAGCGACCGGTAGACGTTCGTATAGAACTTGACCTTTTCGTTGCGGTCGGAGGTGGTGATGAGCGTACGGGCGATCAGGTCGTTCCACGTGGCCTTGTTGTAGGCGCACACGGCGTCGAAATCCCACCCGAAGGGCTCCGTAATCTCCGTCTGCAGGTTGAGCTGCGAATTTTCGAGCCCCACGTACGAGATGCCCGAACGGACCTGTACGACCTGAGACTCCCCGAGGTCGAACTCCACGAAGGCTCCCGCCTCCCGGACATCGTCACCGCGGATCACGCCGCCCTCCTGGATCCGATCTTCGACCCAGCCGCCGTATTTCACGATCGGACGGTCGAATTCAAGCGTAAAGTAGACCGTATACTCCTGGTCCGAATCCCCGTAGTAGATCGACGGCGAGAACTGGTGGCTGAAGCCCTGGATCGTATGGTCGTCGAGCTTGCGGATCTCGAAATTCTCGATCCGGTAGTCGAATTCGCCCTGAACCCGCATGTCGATCATCACACGTCCGTTGCCGCGATCCTTCGGGAAGGTGTAGCGCTGGAAACCGCAGCGCGTCGTACCCGTCACCTCCAGTTCGATGTCATAATCGGTCAGGTGTACGCTGTACTCTCCGAGCGGAGTCTTCTCCGAACGCTTGTCGATGCGCGAACGGTAGCCGCTGTCCGGATCCCACTGGTCTCCCACATGGATCTGCAGCGGTCCGTTGACGGGCAACATGCCCAGTCCGGCCATCGACCAGCAGTGGATATGGCTGATCGCACCCAGATTCTCGAACGTCGGCTGATAACCGGCCTGCCAGCCGCCATTCTGGTTGTCCGGAGCCATCTTGACCATACCGAAGGGCATCCACGGTCCCGGAGCGATCATCCAGCGGGAGTGAGCCGTTCCGATCCACGTGTCGACGTAATCGGCCGGAGTCTGCTCGGGCTGTGCCGAACGCAGCACGCTGCCCCGGCGGACGGACTTCCCGTCGACCAGAATTTCGTATTCGCTCTCCGTCGGGCGCTCCACGGCCGGCATCGGCGCTTCGAAGTTATAGGTTCCGGTTTCGGCCTTGGTCCGGAAGATCCGCTCACCGTCGAGACGAACCTCGACCGTCGGGGTGCCGGAGAGCTGCTCGACAGCAACCAGCAGCGGCTGGAATACCCCGTCCGACTCCCGGAGGCTGTAGTTCGCCGCCTCGACCTTCCCGACAAATGCCCGCCCGGGAACGGAGATTCGAGCCTCGGCCGGAGCGTGCATCTCCACGTTGTCGAACATGATCCAGGAGCCTTCGAGCACGTAGATCACCACGCGGTTCCCGCCCGGACGGATCATCCCCTTCTCGATGGGAATCTCCAGCGTGAGCGGCGTAATGCGGCGCAGGTCGCCCGAAATGGGCAGCGTATCGACCAGCGGCTGATCGTAGAGCGGTTTTTTCTGGGTCTTGACGTCGTAACCCTCGGCCGAAAGCTGCAGTTTATAATCCTGCTCGTTGATGCTGACCTTAACCAGCGGCAGGAACTCCTTGGCATAATCGAGCAGGTTCACCACCAGGGTCCAGTCGCCCGACTCCGGGAGCCGGTCGACCCCGAAATCGATATTCAACTGGTGCGTATGCCACCCCGAAGTGGGCCAGCTTCCGCCCCACGTGTCGACGGGTCCCGGCAACACGTAGGGGAACATCTCCCGTGCATCGTCGGCTCCGACGATGAAGTTGCGGTCCTCGAAGCCGAAATCCCGGGCCAGAAACTGCCGGAAACCGTCGGGGCCCAGAGCCAGATCGGACGCCGAACGATCCTTCGCGCCGATGCTCCACACGACCCGCCGACCTCCCGCAAGGGGAGTGTCGGTGATCGTGGAGGTATTGAGAACCCGCTTGGCGGTCATCCGCTCCTTCGCAATGGCGAACAGATCGACCTTCGCCTTGGGTTTGCTGGGTTCCTGATCGAGACCTTCGCCGCCCTTCTCCTGGGCATATCCGCCCGACACCACCATCATTGCGCTCAGGGCGGCGAATATCCAGTTCTTTTTCATGTTCATCTAAAATATAGTTTTTCGGTTTTGACAATCAGCTTTTTCGGATCAGAACTTCCGCGCAGCACGCACGTAATAGTACGGATCGAGTTTGTTGAACCATCCGGAAGCCCCCGCATCGGTGAAGCTCTGGAAACGGGCCTGATTCAGTCCGTTCTCCGGATCGAGTTTCGACTGGTTGGAGGAGATGTAGTTCGAGCTGCCGTCCGTGGAATCGTAACCGTTCTGCCCGGCCTCCGGCCCGTACTGGTAGACATAGCCGGTTCCGGCAAACGACTCGCCGCCCTCCCGGTCGAAGCACTCGTTCAGCTCTTTACGGATCGTATAGACATGGTTGAGCAGTTTGACCGTCGGCAGGAACCAGTCGTCATAGGTTTCACCCGTATATTTGTCCGTCGTCACCAGGTCGGTGCAGATCCGGGCCGCAGAGAGCGCCTCTCCGTCCGTGGGAGGATCCTCCCGTACGGGCTGTGTCGAATCGTAGCCGGCAGCCTCCTCCGCATCGAGAATCATCTGCGTGCAGACATCCCCCATGCCGATCTCCATGAACTCATCCCGGTCCGTACCGTGATCGAGGTTTTCATGACCGAATGCCGTACGGCGGTTGTGCAGCAGACCGGCATTGCGCTGCGTAGCATTGCCGTGGAAGAGGTTCATGGTGATACCGTGAGCCGGATTCTGCGGATCAAGCCATACCACGATACCGCCCTTGAAATAGTCGCCAACCTTCACCTCTTCGATCAGGTCGATCGTACCCAGTTCGAGACTCAGTGCGCCGCGGAGCAGCAGCACACGCCCCTTGCCCTGCAGTTCGGCCGGCGTCTGGAACGAGAACGAGGCATTCGAGGCATCCAGCACGATCTCCTCTTCGAGCAGTACGTCCGAAGATTCGTTCTCCACGCGGATCCGGTCGCCCGGAGCGAAGGTCTTCGCCTGCGGTGCGGAGGAGGTCGTCACCTCAACCTCGTACGAAGCGCCCTGGATAAACATGTCGTCCGAGAAGCGCAGGTCATCCAACTCGATTGCATCGCTGACGGTCAGTTCGCCCAGTTCCTGCTCCGTACGGGTCGAGACCAGCGTATAGATCCCCGCCGGAATATCTTCGGGAAGGGTCATCGTATAACCGGCATTGTCGGATGCAACCCGCGTCGGGCGAATCGGCTCCGCCGAAGCCGAGCGAAGTTCGAACAGATCCTCCGGATCGACGTTCGTGGCGGCGATGGTCACGGTCTGCCCCGGCACGATCGAGAACGACGGAATGACCACGTTGCCGATGGCATCCATCACCTGTACGGAGAGGAGCAGGCTGCTCACCGTTCCGCGGCAGACATGCAACTCGGCCTCACCGATAAAGTCGGCGGGAGGGGTCAACTTCACACCCAGGACCTCCTCCTCAGAAGAGAGAACCGACTCCGTCTCGACCTTCTCGTCGATCCCGGCCTCCTTGCTGACGAAGCGAATCACGTCTCCGGCATAGAATCCCGTTCCGTAGACCACGATCGGTTCGTTGACCGGGCACTCGTCGAGCGCCAGATGTACGTCCGACACCTCGATCTCGTCGACCAGTTCGATGTCGGCCAGTTCAACCCGCGTATTGTCGACCCGGTCGACGCACAGCTTGTAGGTTCCGAACTCCGCCGTCGACGGGATCGTAAAGCGGAAGCCCGTCTCGGAGAGCTCAATCTCCTCAAGCGGCAGTTCCGTACCCTCCCGGACCAGCAGCAAATCCTTGTCCGTGGTGGCAATACCCTCGGCCGTAACGTCGAGCGTCATGCCCGGGGCGATCGAAACCGCAGGAACCACCACCTCCGAAATTTCGGGCAGCAGCTCCCCGATCACGAACTCCGTCAGATCGGAGGTCACCACACCGCGTTTGATCTGCGCCTCGACCCGGCCCGTCAGCCCCGAAGGGCTCTCGAACTTGACCGACCCGCCATCCGCATTGGCCGAAGAGACGGTCGTCGCGCAGGTATACGACTCATCGTAGGCATTCAGGATGATTTCATCCCCTTCGTAAAAACCCTGGCCGTGGATCGTGATCCAACTGTCACGGTCATAGGTCTCGCTGGCCAGAAGCTCCCGGATAGCGATCGTATGTCCAACCTCGATACGGCCCAGTTCGACCTGTTGGCCGTCCACACGGGTCAGCAGGACAGCATACTCCGCCTCGGGGCACGCCTCGGGGATCGTAAATCGTACGTTCGTCAACTTCTCGTCGACGGCAACCGACTCGGGAACAACCTGTTCTCCGGTCTGCGCGGCTTTCAGCACCAGATCCGTATCGGTCTCGACGAACCCGACGCCGTTTACGGCAACGGTCATTCCCGGAACGATGGAGACCTCCGGAAGCATCACGTTGGTGAGGTCCGTAACCTCAAAGGGCACGTGCGGAGGCAACAGGTCGGTAGGATCGTCCTTGCAACCCGCCAATGCGAACAACGACAGAGCCAACGCTCCGGCCATTCCTGACAACTTTTTCATATCCTGCAGTTTTTAGTCTTTGTCATACCCAAATTTGCGCACCAGGCGGAAGGCATAGTCCGGAGCCTGGATCATGTACGAGGTGAGGTGGTCCGCCTCGACGAACTCCCCGCCGTTCTCCTCGGCAGCCGTCGGGGCAAACCGAATCGCACGAACATTGTAGTAAGCATTCGGATCGCTGTCCACGTTCGACGAAACGGTGGTCATACCGTCGCCGTACCCCCAGCAGTTCTCCCCCTTGAAGGGCTCGGTCTTGTAGACATACTTGCTGCCCGGCAGCGGTTCACCACCCAGTTCATCGCAGATCTCGTTCAGCTCATCGCGGTTGTAGAGCATCAGTCGCAAGGTCTCGAACGACGGAATGAACCAGTCGTCGTACGTCTCACCGTCCAGTCCCTTCAGCGAATAGTTGAGGGCCATGTAGGAGACCGACGGCAGCGGATTCGTACCGTTGTAGTCGCGGTGGTGGATTGCCGCAGGATCATACCCGCGCTTGGTCTCGAACTTGTAGAACTTCTCGGTATTCTCGTCGCCCATACCGATGGCGTAGGCCTCGGGCTTCTCCGTGCCGTTGGCATCCCCGGCCTTGTACTCCGTACCCATCGGCAGGCGCTTGTTGTCGCTGCTCGACGTACGCTCGGTCGTTGCACCGTTGAAGATGTTCATGCAGATGCCGCTCAGGGCCTGGGAGGGGTCGAACCAGATGATGATACCCCCTTCGTAATAATCCCCGACCTTGATGTCCAGCGTCTCCAGATCCTGCAGGTACGACACGGTCGACCCACGCATCAGATAGGTCTTCGCCTCGCCCAGATACTCTTCGGGAGCCTGGTAGGAGAGCTTCCACGGAGAGCGTTCGTCGATGCTCGTCGCCAGCTTGAAGACCTCGGAGGTCTGCTTGTCGATGAGCATGATCGAGTCGCCCGGGCAGAACTGCGACGTCCCCTGCTCGGAGGCCAACAACTCCACGCCCCCTTCGAGCGAGGTCTTCTCATCGCCTTCGAGCCCTTCGATCACGATCTGCGAATGGATCGTGATGGGACCCAGGTCGTGACTCTCGCCGTCGTAACGATACAGCATCAGTTCATACTCCCCGACCGGGATGTCCGTCGGCAGAGTCACGGAATAACTGTAAGCCCCGGCCGAACACTTCACCGGACGATAGTCGAAACCGCCCACGGCAGGCTTCAACACCACGGAGTCCAGTTGGCTGAAGCCCCGGCCCTGGATCGAAAAGGTCTGCCCCTGTGCGAACCAGAAATTGTCCGGAACCTCGATATCCGTCAATGGAGCGAACGCGTTCTCTACGGGAGAATTCTCCGGTTCGCTGCATGACCACGCCGCTCCCGCCAGCAGAATCGCAACGAGCGGCAAATAGAAATGTCGTTTCATAGGTTAATAATTTTGGGTTTCATTGAATCTATTCATGCGCTTGCTGACCTTTCACGGCACAACTCTGCCGGTAGAGGTGATCGAATTCGTTCAGGGTCACAAAGACAAAACCGTCCTTCTCCATGCGGTCGACCAGTTGTTTCAGGCGTCGCGGCCCGTAATGCCAACTGTAGAACATCGTCGTGATGAAGTCGGCCGTCTTCGCATTCTCCCGCAGTTCGGCCTCCAGATGGTCCACCGCGGGACCGTCCCCGGCCAAACCGCTGCGGAACAACTCCCAGTCGTGTTCGTCCGACCAGTGGTTCATCACGTGGTGGACCGTCACGCCGCGGTCGCCGATAAAGCCGTTCCCCTCCGACGGGGCATAACCGGTCCGGTGAAGCCCCGAGATGAGCGACTTCAGATGCGGCATCGTCGCAATGTGGCGCGTTACCTTCAGGCTGTCGGCCGAGCTCCACTTCTGAAGGCCCGAGTAGGTGTAGATCATCATCATGTCCATGTCGAGCGCCCGCATGTTGGCATCCGTCCGCAGGAAGTAGTCGTGGTAGTTCCGGTCGGGCATCCGGGTGGAGTCGCAGAGCCCCAGCAGGGCATACGAGTAGCCCAACCCGCCCACGGCACAGAAGAAGTAGTCGTTCTCGGTAGCCGTGTCGTAGAGGTGGCGCATCACTCCGGGCATCAACTGGCGCATCGACAGCGCCAATCCGTAGCTCAACGGCACCTGACCCCGGTAGGGATCATCCCATTGCCGGGCGAAAAGACCGTCGTAGACGTAGTAGGCCGGAGCATCCCCGCTGTCGACCATGACCAGGGCGACGTATTTTTTCGTCGGATCATAATCGCGCATGTGCTTCGCGCGGACCTTGGTCTGTTTGAATTCGTAATCACCGATCTGCACGCCGCTGTGGTAGCTGAAACCGCCCACCCACGTACAGGCCAGCGAATATTTGCCGTACCAACTGCCGAACTGCGTACCGTAATACTCGTTGTAACCGACTTCCCGGCCGTTCTCGATGCCGATCCACGACCCGAAAACCGGAATGCCCGAAGGCGTATTCTCCATCAGCCACTCCACATCGGCCAGATTCTCCGGATAGGCGCCCTCGTCGTTCTTGCCGTAGAGCCAGAAGGTCGGGGCGTTGCTGGAGATCAGGTAGTCACGAACCACGTCGTACATGTAGAAGTCCTTCACGACGCCCAGCATCCGGTGGTTCTGACGCGGGAAGACATGCTCGCGGTACCACTCGAACGCCGCGTGTTCGTTGGCAAAATCGTAACTCCGCAGGTCCTCCACATCGACATCGGCATCGACCCGCTGCCGGAACTCCTCCAGCATCGCCGGGGAGAGAATCACCCGCTTGTCGGCCCCCGCGATGTTCGAGGCCAGATTGACCGTATAGCGCTTCTGCGGATCGTAGACAACCACGCCATCGTAGTAGTCGGAGAACTCCCGGAGCAGCTCCCAAAGATCCTCGCACGTACGTACGGAGGTGATGTAACCGTCCTGCTCGTAGAGCCGCTGCGTGCCGTCGGGATAGTTTGCATTCGGCGCGTAGGTGAAGATCTGCGGTTTCACGCGGTTCACCAGCCCCTGCAGCGAGACGATTGCCAGCACCTTCTCCTGGGAGATCCCCGGAGTAAAGACCACCTTCACCACATCGGTTGCGGCCGGCGGCGACTGCGGAACCATATCAAGAGTATCGATCTGGGCTGCAACCTGTTGCGCGCATCCGCCCGATCCCAGCAACATACCGGGCAGCAGGCCTGCCAACAGGCCGATCAACAGCAGTATCCGTTTATTCGATCGTTCGTTTTTCATAGCTTGTTTTCGTTATTTGCTTGTTTGCTTTTCCGATACAGATCGTCGAATTCGTTCATCGTGACAAAGACATACCCCTCCTTTTCGAGCATCTCCCGGACCAGAGCCAGACGGCGGGGTCCGTAATGCCAACTGTAGAACATGGCCGTCACGAAATTCGTCCCTTCGCAGCCGTTTCGGATCTCCTGTGCCAGAAACTCGGCGGCCGGAATATCCGCCGCAGTCCCGCTCCGGAACAGGTCCCAATCCTCCCACGACCAGTGTGTCATCACGTGATGGACGGTCGTTGTTCCGTTTGCCAGAAATCCGTTTCCCTGCGACGGCGCATAACCCGTGCGGTGCATCCCCGAGATGATCGAACGCACCTGCGGCAACGGCTCCACATAACGACGGATCAGCGCACTGTCCGCCGCACTCCAGGGCACCCGGTCCGGATGGGTGTAAAGCGCCAGCATATCCATGTCGAGCTGCGCCATGTTGCGGGCCGTCAGATCGAAATACGCATCCAGGTGCGCCTCCCGGTCGGGAACCGAGTCGCAGTATCCCAGCAGCGGATAGCAATATCCCGCCCCGGAGATCGGACAGAAGAAGTAGTCGTTCTCGGTGGCCGTGTCGTAGAGGTGGCGCATCACCCCGGGCATCAACCAGCGCAGCGACATGCTGATGCCGTAGCTGATCGGGACGCTGCCCCGCAGCGAATCGTCCCACTGCCGCGGGAAGAAGCCGTCAAACTGGAAGTACCCCGGAGCATCGCCGCTCTCGACCATCACCAGCGCCACGTACTTTTTCGTCGGATCGTAGTCGCGGAAACGCTTGGAACGGACCCGGGTCTGGCGGAACTCGTCACTGCTGATCTGCACGCCGCTGTGGTAGCTGTAGCTGCCCACCCACGTGCATACGATCGTGAACTTGCCGTAGTTTCCGGCCAGTTTCGTCCCGAAGTATTCGTTGTAACCGACATCCTTGCCCTGATCGAGCCCGGGCCAGAACCCGAAGACCGGGATGTTCGCCGGCGTATGTTCATAGAGCCAGATCACATCCTCGACCGCCTCCTCGGACCAGTCGTCGTCCCCTTCGCCCGGAAGCCAGAAGGTCGGGATCTTGCAGGCGATCAGATAGTCGCGGAAGACATCGTACATGTAGACATCCTTGGCCACACCCAGCATCCGATGGTTCTGGTGCGGGAAGACCTTCTCCCGATACCAGTCGAAGGCCTCCCCGGCCGAACGCAGATCCAATTCGCGCAGGTCCAGCACATCCACCGTCGAGTCCACCCGTTCCCGGAACGACTCCAGCAGCGACGGGGCCAGGATCACCCGATCCTCGACACCCGCGATGTTCGACGCCAGATTGATCGTATAACGTTTCGCCGGATCGTAGATCACGACGCCCCGATAGTGCTCCCGGTAACGGTCCAGCAGGGCCATCACATCGTCGCACCGCTCCTCGGAGGTGACCACGCCGATGCGTTTGTAGAGCTTCAGCAGGCCATCCGAATACCCCGAAGAGTAGGTGTACAACTGCGGTTCGTGGCGGTTGACCAGCCCCTGCAGCGAGACGAGTGCCAGCAGATGCGGCTGGTCAATGCCCTGCAGGTCGAAACTCACGATGGCCGACGAAGCCGGAGGGCACTGCGGCATGTAATCGATCCGCACGCCGGAGCGGCAGGCGCCGCAGCACAGCGCCACCGACACCAGCAGTACGATCCGCAGCCGCTGCAACCAGGATTCCGTATGCATTACACAGGTATTCATCCGATCCGACATCATTGCATTCGACTATTGTTGAAGACTCTGACGATAGAGATCGTCGAAGTCGTTCATGGTCACAAACTCATAGGTTCCCGGCGACTCGGCCTCCAGCATATCCATGATCATGCGCAGACGCTTCGGGCCGTACTCCCAACTGTAGAACATGCAGAGGATGAAATTTCCGTCTTTTCCGTACTTCAGCACCTCGTCGACCATATATTCGGCAGCCTCCTCGTTCTTCGAGTCGTCGTCGCCGTTCTGGAGCACGTCGTTGGTCGTCGACTGGTCCCAGTGCGTCAGGGTCTGGTGGACGCTGACCTCCGAGTCCGGGAGCATGAAGCTGCCGTTGGCGGCCGTATAGCCCGAACTGTGGATATTGCCGATGATCGAGCGGATGCCCTCCATCCGGGCCATGTATGCGTTGGCGATCGAGAGTTCGTTGTCGTCCCAGATCTTGTTGAACGGGTGAGCGTAGGTCACGAACATGTCGAGGTCCATGTTCCGCAGCAGGCTGGAGCCGAGTTCGAGGTAATACTCCCGGAACGTCGCATCCCGGTTGCCGAGCAACTGCCCGTAACCCTCGAACGGATAGCAATAACCCAATCCCGAGACGCATCCGAAGAAGAAGTCGTTCGCGGTCTGCTCGTCATACATCCGCCGTGCCACGGCCGGAAGCAGGAACGGCAGCGAAGGGGTCACCGAATAGCTGGCGACAACGCCGAGTTGCTTCCGCTCCTCCAGCCACTGCCGCGAGAAGAATCCGTCGTAGGCGAAATAACAGATGGCATCCCCGCTGTCGGTCATGGCCAGCGCCACATACTTCTTGTTCGGATTGTAAACCGGGTGTGTCTTGCTGCGGGGAGCCTCCTGCTTGAAGGTCTTGTTGTCGACCTTGACAGCCGAATGGAAGCTGTAGTTTCCGATCCAGGTGTTTCCGATCCAGTATTTCCCGTAGAAGCCCATGTTCTTGACCCCTTCGTACTCCGAGTAGCCGATATTGTCGCCCTTGTCATCGACACCGGCCGGGAATCCGAAGATCGCCAGGTTGGCATGGCTGTCCGTAAGGAACATCCGCACCATGCCGTCATAGGAGATCGAATAGTCCGTATCGCTCGGGCCCGGGAGCCAGAAGGTCGGCACCCGATGCTCGATCAGGTAGTCGCGGTGTACGTTGTACATGAACGAGTTGTCGGCAAAACCGAGCAGGGCGTTGGTCTGACGCGGAACCACGTTCAGCCGATACCACATGAAGGCCTCGGTCTGGTCCCGGAAATTCAGCTCCCGCAGATCGAACACGTCGATCAAGGCATCCACCTCTGGATCTTGCAGGAAGGTCTCCAGCATTGCGGGCGACAGGATCACCCGATCCTCCACACCGGCGATGTTCGACGCCAGGTTGACCGTGTATTTCTTGTCCGGGTCGTAAACCACGACACCCTTGTAATACTGTCGGTAACGCTTCAGCAGTCCAATGATATCATCGCTATAGGTATAGTTGTCGATATAGCCGTTCTCCTTGTACCACTCCAGCAGCCACTCGTCGGAGTTGCAGTGGGTGTAGATCTCGGGGCTGACACGGTTGGTCAGGCCCTGCAGCGAGACGATCGCCAGGATCTCCTCCGTGGAACGATGGCCCTTTTCATCCTCCAGCTTCACCGCCACGACATCCCGCTTCGCCTCGGCCGGAGCCGTCGGCAAAAAGAGGAAATCCTTCGGACGGTCCTTCGGACGCGAATATTCGATCAGTTCAATATCCTCGGGTTCCGGGGAGAAATCCTCCCGGCATCCCGTCAGGAATGCTCCGGCAAGGGTCAGAAGCAGGACCAGCCGACCGTATGCCGCGCCATATCTGAATATCGTTTTCATGAATTGTCGTTTTTACGTGGTCTATTAGTATTCGGGATTCTGGAAGAAGCCCTCCTTGTTGGTCGAACGATCGATCTGCTGCTGCGGAATCGGCCACAGATAGTCGTGCTCGTCGATCTTGGCCGGCGTGTAGTTGGGCGGCATCATTCCATCGTCGATATTCTTGTTGTAGCGGACATCCAACTGTCCGGTCCGGGCCAGGTCGAACCACCGCTGGCTCTCGAAGCAAAGTTCACGCATCCGTTCGTTGAGCACCGTGTCGGCATTGATGATGTTCGAGGGCAGGTTGGGGAAATCCGGGGTCTGGGCCGCCGTGATGGGGTTTCCCTTTTCGTCGAAGCCCCGCGCACGGGCCCGCAGGCTGTTGAACAGGTCGGTCGCCTCCGCATCCGGAGAACCGCCATTGCACTTCAGGTTCGCCTCCACGTACATCAGCAGCACATCCGCATAACGCAGCAGCGGGAAGTTGCTCGACATATACTCGTAATCATCCTCGCCGTTGGAGGCATTGAGCGGCAGATCGGGATCCCAGCGGAACTTGATGCAACCCAGCCACGACTGAGGCGCATCCGCGGTCTTGGCTTCGGCAACGTTGATGTTGAGCAGTCCGGGAGGAACCCCCGTTTCCGGATCGTTGATGCTGTAATCGTAGGCGTGAACCGAGCAGTTCCACTCCCGACGGGCATCGCCCTCGCCATAGGTGAAGTAGAGACGCGTATTGTACATGATCTGGTTCACGGAGCAGCCGTTCGTCCGCTGGTCGCGCTCCTGCACGAAGGGATAGGTCGTCGCACCGTAACGCTTCAGGAACCAGTTTCCCGTCGGACGCCCCGAGGCAAACTGAATCTCCCACATGTTCTCCGGAATCGTGTTCTTGAACTTCTGGCAGAACAGATGCGAATACTCCGGATAGAGATCCACATGACCGATCACCTTGGCAAGCTCCTTCTCGGCTGCCGCATAGAGGTCCTCGACGCTCTCGGCAATCGGCCCGTATCCCCAGGCTTCGCGCCCGATCTTCGCCAGAGCGGCATCCACCTTGCCCGACTCCTTGTGCGAGGCCATCGTCAACAGCACCTTGCCGTAGAGGCCCACGGCCGAATAGTAATAGAGTCGTCCGGGTTCGGTCGTCGACTTCTCCTTCGGAAGCACGCCTTCGACCGTTGCCTCGCTCATATCCTGGACAATCTGGCCATAGACATCCTTCAGCGGAGCCCGCGGCAGCGAATAGTCGACCGGAGGCGTCGTCTCGCCGATGACCAGAGGTACCGGTCCGTAGGTCTGAGCCAGCCGGAAATAGGCCCACGCCCGCAACATCTTGGCCTCCGCCACGATAGCGGCCGCTTCGGCATCGGACGCCGCCAGCGAACTGCCTCGGGAGATCACGACGTTCGCACGGGAGATCATCTCGTAATGTTTCCGGTACCACTTTCCGACGAACATCTCGTTATTGGCGTCCAACTGATAACGGAAAACGGTATTGAAATCCGGCATGTAGAACTGAGGAATGGATTCGTCGGTTCCCAACTCGCCGATATAGGGCAATTCGTCCCGATAGAGGTTCTGGAACGAGAGGTAAATGCCCATCAGCCCCGACTTCAGGGTCGTGACATCTCCGTAATACGAATTGCTCGACCGAATGGCTTTGGGTTCTTCGCGCAGGAACTCCGTACACGATGCGAAAACCAGCGATCCCGCACCGGCCATTGCGACCAGAAGCTTATGCACACTTTTCATAGTTCTCGTTTTTTAGAAAGAAATGTTGATACCGCCCGAGAAGGTTCTCGCCCGCGGATAGGAAAAATAGTCGAGACCCGGCAACAGGTATTGCGCCATACCCGACGAAACGTTCACATCGGGATCGAAGCCCGAATAGTTGGTCCAGCAGAAGAGGTTGGTACCGGTCAGGAAGACCCGCACCTTGCCCAGCCGCAGTTTGCGCACGAACTTCTCGGGAAGTTCGTAACTGAGCGTGATGTCCTGCAGACGCAGGTAGGAACCGTCCTCGATCCACGTGTCGTTGACGATCTCGATCGGCGTGAGACCTCCGCTCGAAACCGGAAGCGTATTACTCGGATTGCCCTCCATGAACAGGTCGCCGCGCACGCCATGAACCGCATCGTAATAGTACAGCGTCGGTTTCCAACGGTTTGCAGCCGACTTGTAGGCGTTGTTGTAGTTGTTCGAACCGCTCAGCTCATAGGAGTTTCCGTTGAAGATCTGGTTTCCGTAGGTGAACACGAAGTTGGCACTCAGCGTCAGCCCCTTGTAACGGAATGCCGTCGAGAAGCCGCCCGTGAAGTCCGGTTCGGCCGTACCGATAATCACACGGTCGTCGGAGGTCGTCTTGCCGTCGCCGTTCTTGTCGTAGAAACGATACTGTCCCGGGATGGGTCGCTGGCTCTCGTCGACCAGTCCCTGAGCGATCGCCTGATCGATCTCCGACTGGCTCTGCCAGATGCCGAGCACCTTCAGTCCGTACCAGTTGCCCAGCGGCATCCCGACCTGGAGATACCCCTGGTCGCCGGTGCGCCATCCGCACCCGAGCGTCATCCAGTCCTGAATACCGAGAGCAAGCACCTTCGAACGGTTCAGTCCGATGTTGAAGTCGAACGTCCACTCGAAGTTCTTGGTCTGGACCGGGATGGTATTGACCGTGAACTCGACACCGCGGTTGCGGATCTTACCCATGTTTTCGGTAACGGTCGTAAAACCGGTGTACTCCGGAATCGGGTTCGCATAGAGCAGATTCGAGGTCGTCTTGTCGTACATGTCGACGACAATGCCCAAGCGGTTGTTCCACAGTCCGAGATCGAGACCGATGTTATACTCGGTGGTCGTCTCCCACTTGAGGTTGTCGTTCGCCAGCGACGAGAAGTAGCTGGCCATCACCGGATCCACACCGTTGATCGTCGTCACGTACGTCCCCACCTTGGCCAGCGACTCATAGGCCCCGATGGCCTGCTTGCCGCTGATACCCCAACTGGCGCGGAGCTTGAGGTTGTTGATGAATTCGACATTCTTCATCCATCCCTCCTCCGAAATACGCCATGCGGCCGAAGCCGAGGGGAAATAACCCCATTTGTTGTTCTGCGCAAAACGCGAGGAGCCGTCGCCGCGGACCGTTGCCTGGAAGATGTACTTGTCCATCAGGCTGTAGTTCAGACGTCCGAAGAAGGAGACCTCGTTCACCTTCGTATCGGAGAGCTCCGGCGGCAAAACCGACTTGGCCGACGGGAAGCCGTAATAACCCAGATCCTCCTGCTCGAACTGGTTGCCCTCGACATTGAAGTTCTCCCAGCGGGTCGAGCGGATCGACATACCAAGCATTCCGGTAATGCGGTGAATCTTGTTGATATCGCGGGCGTAGGTCACCGTGTTCTCGCTGCTCCACCCTTCGCTGAAGCCCCGTTCGAGACGCGCACGGCCCTGTGCCGAGTTACCCTCGACGACCGTGGACGGATAATAGAGATGCGTCTCCTCGTCGTTCGAGAAATAGGTCTGGTTGAGGTTGAAGACCAGCCCTTCGATCGGCTTGATGTTGATGGCCAGGGTTCCGGAGAACGACGAATTTCGCTTCTCCCGGAAGTTGAGTTCGGCGAGGCTCACCGGGTTGGAGAGGTTGAGCATCGGAATCCCGTCCGGCGTTTCGTAATCCATTCCGAAATCCGTCGGATAAAGCGGGCTCTGGGTCAACGTGTTATAGATAATACCGTCGTGGCGGTTGCCGGCATTTCCATACGAATTGCTCCGCGTATAGGAGAGATTCGTCCCCACGTCGAGCCACTTGGCCACCTTCTGATTGAAGTTGACACGCGCACCCTTCTGGTCCCAGCCCGTATTGATCATGATACCGTCCTGATCCTGGGCGTTGAGCATGATCGCATAATCGTTGCTGTTCGTGCTGCCGCTCACGCTCACCCGGAAATCGTAGAGCGGAGCATACTGCGTCATCTCCTTCTGCCAGTTCGTGTTGTAATAGAGCGGGGTCGTGCGGTAATACTCGCCGGAATAGGCCGCCGTCTTGGAGACATAGTAGAAGTTGCCTTCCGGATCCTGGAAAACCTCATAGCCGTGCGAGCCCACGGTATTGATATCCGAGACCCCTTCGGCCGCCGTCCGATAGACGAAGCTGCGCATGTAGTTCTTCTCCACGAACTCCCGGCTGTTCATCATCGGAATGTCCTTGGCCATATACTGCACACCGGCCATCGCATAGATATCCACCATGGGTTCGTTCTTCCCGCCCCGCTTGGTCGTAATCAGGATGACACCGTTGGCACCCCGCGATCCGTAGATGGCCGTCGAGGCGGCGTCCTTCAGCACCGAGATCTCCTGAATGTCGCCCGGGCTGATATTGACATTCTCGGCAATCACACCGTCAATGACATAGAGCGGGTTACTGTCGGAGTTGATCGACGTCGTACCGCGGATCGTAATGCGGGCCGACGAACCGGGCGTTCCCTCCGAGGAGGTAACCCGCACACCGCTGACCTTACCCAACAAGACCGATGAAAGGTTCATGACGACACGATCCTTCGTGGCCTCCGACGCATCGATCGAAGCCACGGCTCCCGTCAAATCGACCTTTCGCTGCGTTCCGTAACCGACGACCAGCACGTCGTCGATGTCCGTAGCGTCGCTCACCATCTTGACATCCAGATTCGTCACCCGTTCGGCCGGGATCTCCTGCGTCTTCATGCCGATGTAGGAGAAGACGATCGTGCTGTTCCAATCCACCTGCAGGGCGAATTTACCCTTCACGTCGGTGGAGGTAGCCGCCGTGGTACCCTTGGCGTAGACACTCACACCGACGAGCGGCGTACCGGCTTCGTCACGCACCGTTCCGGAGATCGTCTTCGCCTTGCTGTTCTGATTGTTCTGCGCCGAGACCTGACACATGAGTCCCAAACAGCAGACAATCGCTGCCACCCGCAGAAAAACGGGTTTCATCCTGTTTAAGTAAATACCTTTCATAGCGCCTCGTTTTTACCTCGAAAATTCGTTCACGGCATCGAACATCGCCACGATATTCTCGGGCGGTACATCCGGCATGATGTTGTGAACCGTGTTAAATACATAACCGCCACCTTCGGAGAAGATCGCAAGGTGCCGCAGAACCTGTTCCCGCACCTGTTCGGGGGTTCCGTTGTTGAGCACGCTCTGCGTATCCACACCGCCGCCCCAGAAGGTGACATCCCGACCGAATTCGCGTTTCAGGAAGGCCGGGTCCATATCCCGGGCATTGATCTGCACCGGATTGATGATCTCGAATCCGGCCCGGATCAGATCCGGCAGCAACAGCGAGATGCTGCCGCACGAGTGCAGCAGGATCTTCATCCGGGAGTGAGACTTCACGTAGTCGCACATCGCCTTGTGGCGCGGATAGAACAGCTCGTGATAGGTCTCCGCAGGCATCAGGGCGCCCTGATTCGTACCCAGGTCGTCGCCGAACTTCACGATGTCGACCACATCGCCCACCGCGTCGCACACCTTTTCGAGCGTTGCCATGTGGTGCTCGACCAGCGCATCGAGCAGACGCGCCACTTCATCCGGCTGCAGGAAGAGATCCATCAGGAAGTTGTCCATCCGCCGCAGGAAGCATCCCCACTCGAAGAGGTTGCAGCCCACACCGATGATCAACGCCTTGTCGCTCTTTTCCCGGGCCTCCAGAGCCGTGCGGCGCAGGCGCTGCCAGAAATCCGGGCCGTCGTTGCCGTCCCAGGGCGTAATGCCGAGACCGCCCCACACGCTCAGGGCCATGTCATCCCCCAGATTCCGGTAGTCGGCCGGATAGCCGTCGATGTAGGGGAAAATCGTCTGATCGAAGAAGGTTGCCCCGACCGGCATCCGCCCCACGCATCGGCCCGAAGGTCCGAAAGCGTGCCACGAACCGTCGGGCTGCTTCTCGGGCTTGAACCACGAGGGATAGAGCGCCTTGTGACCGGGAGTAAGTTCCAGTTCGTGCCAATAACCCGGCGTTTCGGTAAAATAACGTCCCAGATCCAGGACATCCACGCCAAAATGCTCCAACAACTCCATGGGAGGCTGAGCCACCTGCTGAATCACGTCGTAACCATACGTCGGCAGGTCCATTCCGAGATAGCGCACCAGATTGTCATACGCAACGATAGAGATCCCGGAACTGGGAGAGGCTCCAAGATCAACCGGCACCCGATCCGGAGTGCGGTGATCGATTGCTGTCAAAATACGTTCTCTTGAGGTCATTTAAGTTTGGTTAAAATTTAGGTTTTATGGTATTTTCAAGGTTCGATCGAGTCTTCAGTTCAAGGCGTTCGCCGCGACCGACAGCGAGGCGTAGTCCCCGACGGCATCACCCAGAGCGGCCGGGACGATCCGGCAGACGGCCCGAGCCGGCGGCAAAGCCTCCCGGTCGAGCGAATGCTGCATGGCATCGGCGAGCAGTTCACCCGAACGGGCGTAGATACTGCCGATCACGATCGTGTCCGGGTTGAGCGTATCGATCAGCATCGAGAGGCCGCGGCCGAGATACTCTCCCGAGATGCGGTAGATCTCCTGCGCCAACGGGTCTCCGTTCTTGGCGGCTTCGGCGACCGACTGCGCCGTAACCGACTCCAGATCGGCCGGCGAGGAGCAGAAAGCCACCTTCTGTCCCATCTGGAAACGTTCCATCGCCCGCGAGCGTGCCAGTTGGGCGATTCCGCCGCCGCTGCAAAAGCCCTCGAACGACCCGCTCTTGCCATACCCCACCGGTCCGAAATCCGACAGACGGATATGCCCGATCTCGCCGGCATTTCCGTTCGTTCCGGAGAAGAGGCGCCCGTCGAGGATCAGCCCGGCGCCGAGCCCCGTTCCGAAGGTCAGAAAGACCATGTTCCGGCTGCCGCGACCGGCCCCGAATTTCCATTCGGCAAGGGCGCAGGCATTGGCGTCGTTCTGCAGGGCGGCCTTCACACCGCTCCACTCCTCCAGCAAGCGCGTAATGGGCACCTGATCCCAGCCCTTCAGGTTGGGCGGGCTCATGATCACCCCGCGTTCGCTGTCCAGCGGCCCTCCGCAACTGACTCCGATCGCCGCCACCTGGGCCGCCGTGAGATTGCAGTCGCGCATCAGGTCCTGCAGCGCCTCCCGGATGGAGGCCAGGGTCCGTTCCACATCCGTGGTCGGGAACTTCACCTTTTTTACGATTTCGAGGTCATCGCCTTTCAGGCGGCCGTAAATGACGGCGCATTTGGTTCCCCCGATATCTACTCCGAGCAGATTTTTCTCCATGATGCTTGTTCGTGAATAATCAGTCGACTACTATGCAACGTACTTAAACGTTAAAGTTTTTCTTGCAAAAAATAAAATCCGAAATCCGCTTTTCTGATTCCTCAAGACATGGAGGCCAGCCCCGCCCGGAAGCCGTTCCGAACCTCCGTACCGGCACTGGCTTTGGCATCCACCTCCACCGCGGCGTCGGCATCCACCTCCACCGCGGCGTCGGCATCGTCCTCATCCGCAAGTCCCATCCCCACCTCGATCAACTGGACCAACGTGTGAATCACCTTGATATGGATCTCCTGAGCCCGATCGGAGAAACGGGTCGGCGGAGCGCTGATCTCCACATCGCAAAAACCCGTCAGACGCCCGTTGGGCTTTCCGGTCAGTACGACGACCTTCAAGCCCTGTTTCCGGGCGACCTCGGCGGCACGGATGACATCTTCCGAATTTCCGCTGGTGCTGATACCCAGCAGCACGTCACCGGCCTGTCCGCAAGCCTCCACATAGCGCGAAAAGATCTGATCGAATCCATAATCGTTCCCCACACAAGTAATATAGGAGGGATCCGAAATGGCTACGGCCGGCAGAGCGATCCGGTTTCGCCGGAATCGGGCCAGCAGCTCCTCGGAAAAGTGCGAAGCGTCGCACATCGAACCTCCATTTCCGCACGAAATGATTTTGTGGCCATTTTTCAAAGCGTCGATCATCATCGTCGCCGCGGCCTTGATCCGAGCCACATTGTCTTCATCCCCGATAAACGAGTGCAAGACATCGGACATCTCTCTGAAATTATTCCTAATGATCCGATCCATTGGTGTTGATAATTAATTTTTTATACTGACTAAATCGATAACAAAATCCGTTCGAGCGTTTCCTCCGGCGGAAGATTTTTTACTTTAACGTTTAAGTAGTTCGGACGCAAAAAAAATGTCAATCCCGAAACTCCAACGAGCAGGAGAGAATAACTCCCTGCTTGGGCGGTGGATCCGTCTTTTTCTTCTTGATTTTCAGCCGTTTGATGTCCTGGAGCAGAATCCGGACAGCCTCCCGGCCCAGGCTCGCAATCGGTAACTGGGCCACATTCATGTGGGGAGCCAGAATGTTGAACAACTTCTCTTCGTGGATGCAGGCATACCCGAAATCCAGATTGATCCCCTTCCGCGTGCAATATCCGAAGAAACGGGAGGCAAGGACATGGGTCGTAAAGAAAAAGGCATCGACATCGGGCACATCGCGGAAAATCCGATCCAGTACGGTTTCGATGCTGTTCTCGTAATCTTTCGGATCGACCTCTCCGTAGAGACGCTCGTCGGGTTTCAGCCCCATGTCCTCATGGGCCGAGCAGTAACCGCCGTAACGGAGCTGCATCGTATAGAGGTGCGTATTGGTCGTCAGGACGGCGATCTTGTTATAGCACTTTTCGAGGAGGTGCTTCACCAGGTTGTAGCTGGCGATTTCATTGTCGATGATGACGTAGTTGGTGGCCAGTTCAGGGAAATAGCGGTCGAAGAGCACGAACGGGAAATTGTCCTCCATCATGGAGACGATCTTCTCGTTCGAATACTTCGTCGGGGCCATCAGCAGGCCGTCTACCTGCTTGGCTCTGAGAATATCCACGATATTGTTTTCGCGTTCGCGGTCATTTTCAGAACTGCAGACCATCAGGGCGTATCCGAACTTTTCGGCTTCGAGTTCGATAAAACGAACCATCGACGAATAGAACTGGTCGCCGATCGACGGGACGATCAGACCGATCGTATTGCTGCAGCCGTCGTGCAGGCTGCGGGCCAGCAGATTGGGGCGATAGTTGAGCTCCCGGGCACACTCCTTCACACGGTCGCGGGTGGCGGGGCTGATCCCCTTCTCCTCGCTTTTACCGGAAAGGACCCAGGAAACCGTCGTTGTAGAGAGGTTCAGCGCATTGGCAATATCTTTCAACGAGGCGTGCATGGAGCTTCAACAGGCAATAGTCAGGTTTTTATTTTATTTACAGTGTTTTACGCCCGAGCGGGCATAATCGTCCGCTTAGCCGTTACAAGGTTACAAAAAAAAACATACATTCCCAAATATTATTCATATTTTTTACGTTAAAGTAGGATTTTTTTCATCCAATAATCGATATTTGGCAGTCCTTCCCCTCCTAATATTAAAATACCTATTATATAATGGTATCCCCTCAATGCCGTTCCAGACGAAGGAAGCACCTGGAATATTTCAAATAAATTCACTAATTATCAGCTAATTATACGCAACTACCACTCCGAATAAACCTTCTCAATCACATTTATACATTCCAAAGGCGCACACGATGAATTCAGCCAAAGAGGGGAGTATAAACTAAAAAATAGTATAAAAACCCGGAAAATATTTGCAACAAATAAAAATATACTTTAACTTTAACGTTTAAATAAACCAACTTACAATACCACAACTATTATGACACCCAAAGAACGAGTAAAAGCCGCGCTCAAGCGGGAACCGGTCGATCGGATTCCGATTTTTATGTGGTTCCACCCCGAAACCACCGCCATCCTGGCCCGTCTGCTCGAAATCCCGCCCCACGAGGTCGGAGCAGCCATGGGGAACGACGTCTGCCAGAAATGGGTGGGCAACAACTACGCCATGGAGGGAATCGTCCACGAACACGAAGGCGAAACCCATACGGACTGCTGGGGAATCCAGTGGGGGCGCTACGGCGGCTTCAACCAGATCGTGCACTACCCCCTCGAAGGGAAGGGCGAGGAGGAGTGCCGCGCCTACGAGTTCCCGCACGACCACATACCCGAACTGCTCCGCAACATGGATGAACTGGCCGACTTCCGCGAGAATTACTTCATCGGCTGCGACGTTTCGCCCTGCATCTTCGAGTTCCTCTGCCGCCTGTTCGGCATGACCGACGCCATGCTCCACATGGCCATCCAGGAGCCGTGGTTCATCGACCTGCTCGACCGCGCCATCGACTTCAATATCGCTCTCTCCCGGACGGCCTGCGACCAATACACGCCGGACTGGCTCTGGACCGGAGACGACGTGGGCGGACAACAGGGCATGATGCTGGATCCCGCCATGTGGCGCGAGCTTCTGAAACCCCGTCTCAAACGCATCTTCGACGTCGGGAAGCAGCACGGGCTGCCCGTCGCCTACCACTCCTGCGGCGGAATCCGTCCGATCATCGGCGATCTGATCGAGATCGGGCTCGACGTGCTCAACCCGATCCAGTGCGGATGTCCGGGGATGGATGCCTTCGAGCTGAAGGAGGAGTTCGGCAAGGAGCTCACCTTCATGGGCGGAGTCGACACGATCGGGCTGCTGCCGCACGGGAGCGTCACCGAAGTCCGGAAACGCACCCGGGAGTTGATCGACCGGATGACCTCCGACGGCGGAGGCTATATTCTGGCGGCTTCGCACACGATTCCGCCCGAGACCCCGACGGAAAACATCTTCGCCATGTATCACGAAGCCGGTCTGACGAAAGAGATGATCTTCGATGCGGCGGCCGACATCCGGAAACGATACACCCGACCGTAAAAAGCGGCTCACGACACAAGCACGAACACCCACCAAACAAAGACTGAGCGATGAAACACAACCTACAAGTCCGCCTGCTGACCGTCGCGCTCTGCGTCTGTGGAATCGGCTGCCAAGCCCCCCTGGAACGGGCCGACAGCGTGGATCCCTTCATCGGAAGCGCGGCAACCGGACACACCTACCCTGCGGCCACGACACCGTTCGGAATGGTCCAGGCCGGTCCCGACACCGGGATCGAAGGCTGGCAGCACAGTTCGGGATACCACGCCGACGACACCTCCATCCTGGGCTTCTCCCACACCCATCTGAGCGGCACGGGAGCCTCGGACATGGGCGACATCCTGCTGATGCCGCAGACCGGCACGCCACAATTCGAACCGGGCCCGGCCGACGATCCCGAATCCGGATACCGGTCCCGCTTCGACCGCGCAACGGAAAAGGCCTCGCCGGGTTACTACTCCGTGGTTTTGAGCGACTACGACATTCGCGTCGAGATCACGGCCACCCCTCGCGGTGCGATGCACCGCTACGTCTATCCGAAGGAGAAACCGGCCGGCGTGCTGCTGGACCTGGTCCACGGAATCGGAGACCGCACAACGGAGAGTGACATCCAGGTCGTCAACGACCGCAGCCTCTGCGGCTTCCGGCGTTCGAAGGGCTTCATCGCCGACCACCGCTACTACTTCCACATCACCTTTTCGAAGCCGTTCGAAACGGTTCAAACCATCAGGAACCCCCAGACCGGAGCACCCGAAAAGCTCTACGTTTCGTTTGCCGAAGGAGCGACCCTTCTGGCGAAGGTCGCCTTATCGACGGTGAGCGAGGAGGGTGCGCGCCGGAATCTGGAGGCGGAGCTTCCCGACTGGGATTTCGACCGGACGCGACGACAGGCCCGGCAACTGTGGGAGACGGCGCTTTCCACCATCGACGCCACGTTCAGCACCGACGCACAACGCACCGTATTCTATACGGCACTCTACCACAGCCTGCTGACGCCGAACCTCATCACCGACGTCGACGGAGCGTACCGCGGCTGGGACCGGGAGCTCCACCCCGGCGACGGCACCCCGCTCTATACGAACTATTCGCTTTGGGACACCTACCGGGCCGTGCACCCCTTCTACGCGCTGCTCTATCCGGACGCCAACCTCGCTTTCATCCGCTCCATGCTGGAGCGCTACCGCCAGATCGGGATGCTGCCCATGAACGAATACGGCACGAACGAAACCTACTGCATGATCGGGTATCATGCCATTCCGGTCATTGCGCAGGCGATCCTCGAAGGGCGTGAAGGCTTCGATCCGGCCGAGGCCTACCAGGCCATGAAAGCCAGCGCCATGGACGATGCCCGGGGCGTGGGGTTGCTGAAACGCTACGGCTACATTCCCAGCGAACTGGAGAACAACTCCGTCTCGAAAACCCTCGAATACGCCTACGACGACTGGTGCATCGCCCGGGTTGCCGCCAAACTGGGCGAGAGGGCCGATTCCGCCTATTTCATGGGCCGGGCCCTGAACTACCGGAACCACCTCGACCCGCAGACCCGCTTCATGCGGGGACGCCACGCCGACGGCCGGTGGGTAGAGCCCTTCGATCCCAAAGCCGTCTCGGTGCTGGGTCAGGGAGACTTCACGGAGGGCAACTCCTGGCAATATTCGTTCTATGCGCCTCAGGATCTGGAGAACCTGATCGACCGCATGGGCGGGGACACCTGCTTCGCGGCCAAACTCGATACGCTGTTCTCGATCGACTCCCATGTCGACAATGCCCATGCGGTCGACGTGACGGGGCTCATCGGGCAATACGCCCACGGCAACGAACCAAGCCACCACATCGCCTATCTGTACAACTATGCGGGAATGCCGTGGAAGACCCAGGAGATCGTCAGTCGCATCAAGCGGGAACTGTACTCGGAGCGTCGGGACGGTCTGTGCGGCAACGATGACTGCGGACAGATGTCCTGCTGGTATCTTTACAGCGCATTGGGCTTCTACCCGGTGACCCCGGGGCTGGACTACTACACGATCGGCACTCCTTCGGTCGAACAGGCCGTACTGCGGTTGCCCAACGGCCGCACGTTCACGGTCCGCACGGAGAATGCCGCACCGGAACACATCTATATCCAGTCGGTCCGGCTGAACGGCCAGCCCTATTCGAAAAGCTACCTGCCAATCGACCTGCTCGAAGCGGGCGGAACGCTGGAGTTCACGATGGGACCCCGTCCCAACCGGAACTGGGCCACCGCGAATGCGGACCGGCCGCAATCCCGAATCGATTCATCACGCAAATAGCAATCGACCATGAAAAAACTGCTGCTTTTAATCTTGACAGTCCCGTTTTTGGGAGTTTCGGGATCGGCCCGTGAACTTCCAAAGGAGTCCATCAACAAGGATACCGCCGCGTTCAGCTACAACTGGCATCCGTACCTGAGCAAGCTGCCCAAGCGGTATTGGAACTGCACCGGCGTATTGAACAACCCGGAGCGTAATTCGCTGGATGTCGCGGCCCCGGACAACGGGCTTCGCCACCACCTGCTGACACAATCGATGGCCGGCCTGGTCTACCGTGCCATCCAGCAGGGCAAGAGCTCGACCGCCATCTGGATGGGCTCCCCGCACGAGCACAGCGGCTATGCCGTTTCGCACCGGGCCCTGCAGGAGATGGGCATGAAGTCGCTGGGCGAGATCTCGGCCCTGGAGCTGGCGACCACGAAGATGAAGGCTCCCAACGACGTCAAACACCTCTTCGACGGATATGTTCTGACCGATCTGGAGCGGAATCCCGAGAGCAATATCGTGGCCTCGGTGGCCTCGCACGTCTACAACGCCCTGATCGTGGATGTCCGCGACAAGGAGCTGTTCGACAAGGCGGGTTACAAGATGCTCTACGACGCGCGGGAAAAGACGACCCGCGACTCGTGGCGCGAGTTCCGGGACCGCTGCGACAACCGGGCGCTGGTGCTCATGCCCGTCCAAACGGCCGAACTCCGGGAGTTTGCCATCGCCAACAACCTCTTCGTCGTCAACCTCAACCACGTTTACGGAGACTCCTCCCAGGGGGACAACTTCGATCTGTTCGAGGAGATTCTGGCATGGCTCAAGCCCAATTCGCCGGTCTACGGCTGGGACCAGGGCATCGACGAGAACAAGATCGCCGACTACATCTCCCGGTGGGGCAACCAATCCCTCCCCTACGACTGGGGTTACAACACCACCATGACGTCGGTCGTCTATCCGCAACGCCAGGACTATCCGGGAGTCAAGCACATCGACCCGGCCAAGATAGACTACGATCTGGATCGGAAATTCGTCTCGTACTACCTGACCGACGGCGACAACATCCAATGGATGATGGGCGGATTCGACGGCCTGTGGTACGGACACCCGAAGTCCGCGCAGATGAAGATGACCTACGGCGTGGCTCTGGCCAACACCACGATGATCGGCCCGGCCCAAATGGCCCATCTCTGCCAGATGCAGCCGGAGGAGGTGTCGCTGTTCGAGCGATGCAGCTATTTCTTCCTCGACACCTACGCGACGTGCAAGGATCGCATTCCGGCCCTGAAGCAGCTTGCCGAAGCCGAAGCCCGTCACATGCAGATGCACGACTGCCGGATTCTCGGCACGGTGACGCTGAAGGATGCCGGGACTCCGGAGGCGCTGGAGGGTTACCGGATTCTGATCGAGGCGAACGACCAACTGGACGGGATTCTGGCCATCCAGTATTCGCCCTATGCCGACGGTGAGGGTCGGGTCTTCTGGTTCAAGAACAAAAAGGGCTACGAGATTCCGGTCATCTGCACCAAATACTCGATCTGGAATACGGGAACGATCAACCACGACTTCGAGGGGTCACCAGCCTTCGTGGCGCGGAAACTCCGGACCGATACCGGCGCTGCGTCGAAATATTCGCTGATCTGCGTACACGCCTGGAGCAAGTTTCTCGACCAGGGAACCTCCGAGGATGAGATTTCGGAAAATATCGTCGGCTACGAAACTATTCCCTGGGACCGTCCGGACATGATCCACTCGGCGGGAGCTGCCGAGCTCTGCACCCGACGGTTGGGCGAGGAGTTCCAGGTGGTCAATGCCGAGGAGCTGATCTGGCGTCTGCGGATGGAGCGCGATCCGGTCCGCACCCGGGCTGCCATCGAAGAGCTTCGCCAAGAACGATCGAAACATCGATAACCAATCAACAAACGGTAATATGCACACCCAATCTGTAAAACTCTACTCTCCGGGATTCGGAGAGGCAAGGACCTATCTGGCCGCCGGAGCCTTCATTCTGGGGAATCTGATCTTCCCCCGTTTGTGCCACGCCTTCGAAGGAGGAGGTCCGACCTGGCTGCCGATCTACTTTTTCACGCTGGTCGGCGCCTACAAGTACGGTTGGCGCACGGGACTGCTGACCGCGCTGCTCTCTCCGCTCATCAATGCGGGACTCTTCGGAATGCCGGCCGTACACTCCCTGCCCGCCATTCTGTTGAAATCGGTGCTGCTGGCCGGAATTGCCGGCTTTGTGGCGGCCCGCACCCGACGAGCAAACCTGCTCACGCTGGCGGTCGTGGTCCTGGGCTATCAAAGTCTGGGGACCTTGGGCGAATGGATCTTGAAAGGCGACCTCTTCCTGGCGGCCCAGGATTTCCGGATCGGAATTCCCGGCATGATCCTGCAAATCGTCGGCGGCTGGCTGGCCATCCGCTACATTCCGCTGCAAAGGGATTAGCCGGAAATTCCGGGGACCCGGACCGGGGTGATTTTCTCCGTTCCGTTCGAAAAAAAGCGGCAGCCGCCGGATTTTTCAAAAAAATCAGTATATTTGTCCCCAGCCCGGGTTCGAGCCCGAAACGAAAAGAAATGGCAGGAATGAACCATACGATGTGTTGTTGTGCAGCGAAATGTTGTCGCTGTCGCCTCATCGTGCCTGCTGCCGGGCGAAGCGCGGAACCGCCGCAAGCGTAAAATCGCATTTTTCGTATTATTCACCAATAGAAATTGGGGCAGCAGGATCACACTGTTGCCCCTTTTTCGTATCCAAGCCTCAACAAAATGGAAAAAATCGCAAAATCAACCCTCGAACTCATCGGCCGCACCCCGCTGGTCGAGTTGACCCGCCTGAGCCGGGAGGCGGGAGCCGTGGCCCGGGTCGTGGCGAAGGTCGAATCGTTCAACCCCGCCGGGAGCGTGAAGGACCGCGTGGCCCTGGCCATGATCGAACGGGCCGAAGCCGACGGACGGCTGCACCCCGGCGCCACGATCATCGAACCCACGAGCGGCAACACCGGTGTCGGTCTGGCTCTCGTCTGCGCCCTGAAGGGCTACCGGCTGATCCTCACCATGCCCGAGACGATGAGCCTCGAACGGCGGCGGCTTGTGGCGGCATACGGCGCCCGGGTGGAGCTCACGCCGGGCCCGGCCGGAATGCAGGGGGCCATCGACCGGGCGCTGGCGCTCCGCGAGGAGATCCCCGGCGCGGTGATCCTGCAACAGTTCGAAAACCCGGCCAATCCCGAACAGCACTACCGCACGACGGGCGACGAGATCTGGTTCGATACCGACGGACGGGTCGACCTCTTCGTGGCGGGGGTCGGGACCGGAGGGACCATCAGCGGCACGGGACGGCGGCTCAAGGAGCTGAACCCCGCGGTGGAGATCGTGGCCGTGGAACCCGCCTCGTCACCGGTTCTCTCGGGCGGTGCGGCGGGAGCACACAGGATTCAGGGGATCGGTGCGGGCTTCATCCCCGGGAACTACGACGCACAGGTCGTCGACCGGGTCTTCCCCGTGAGCGACGACGAGGCCATCGGCACGGCGCGTCTGCTGGCCACCCGCGAAGGGCTGCTGGTCGGCATCTCCTCGGGAGCCGCGACCTGGGCCGCCCTGCAACTGGCTCGCCGGGAGGAGTACCGCGACAGAACGATCGTCGTCCTGCTGCCCGACACCGGCGAGCGCTACCTCTCCACCGCACTCTACGACTTCGACGCATACAAAACCGACATCCACTTTCGATAAACCATGGAACCACGTTCACAAACCGCCCGGCTGCGGCAGCTCGCCGACCGGCTGACCGCCCCCGATCCCCATATCCCGACCGCCGTCCGGGCAGGCATCGACCCCTCGGAACTCAAACAGGCCATCGAACACTTCCGCTCGGTGGTCTTTCCGGGATATTTCACTCCACAGCCCGTCGAGGTCCTGCTGCGCAAATTCGCCGAAATCGTGGCCTGCCAAAGCGCCCGGGCCTGCGAAACCTTCCACCGCGACGGGGTACTCGATCCCGAACGCTTCGGGACCAAGACCGCCCGGCTGCTGCTGGAGGAGCTGCCCGAGCTGCGCCGCAGGCTCGGCACCGACGTGAAGGCGGTCTTCGACGGCGACCCTGCGGCGGCGAGTTTCGAGGAGGTGATCCTCTGCTACCCGGCGCTGACGGCCATGACCCACTATCGGCTGGCCCATGCGCTGCATCGGCTCGGCGTACCGATCCTGCCGCGCCTGATCACCGAAATGGCCCACTCGGCCACGGGAATCGACATCCACCCCGGGGCCGAGATCGGGGAGTATTTCAGCATCGACCACGGCACGGGCGTCGTCATCGGCGAGACGTGCATCATCGGCGACCACGTGCGGCTCTACCAGGGCGTGACGCTCGGGGCCAAGAGCTTCAAGTTCGACGCTGCGGGGAACATCCTCCGGGAGCCGCGCCACCCGATTCTCGAAGACCGCGTGGTGGTCTACTCCAACTCGTCGATCCTGGGGCGCGTGCGCATCGGCCACGATTCGGTGATCGGGGGCAACGTCTGGCAGACGACCGACCTGCCGCCCTACTCGCGGGTTGTTCAGGGCCGGGCCACGGTTTCGGGCTTCGAAAACGGCGGCGGCATATAGCCAAAAGGGAGATAAAATCGCATTTCCGACCCTCGGGCGGTTCAACGAAAGGCCGGAATCGCTATTTTTGCACCCGGAAATCCCTCCTTGCGGGCACTTCGCCCCGGAAGGAACCTCCCGGCCGCCGACTGCGGAAGCCCGTCTGCCCTTCATCCGGAGACCCGCTGCGCCGACGCCGCAAACCAAACACCTAAACCAACAAAGAGATGATCGGAAAGGAGACCCGGACGGACAAGCCCGTTCTGTGGAACAGCAACTATGTGAAGGTGTGGATCGCCAACTTCATGCTCTTCTTCGCCTTCTACCTGCTGACGCCGCTGCTGCCGCTCTACCTGCGCGACACCTTCTCGGCGGGCAAGGCCATGATCGGCATCGTGCTGAGCGGCTACACGCTGACGGCGCTTTGCGTACGTCCGTTCAGCGGCTTCGTCGTGGACAGTTTTTCGCGCAAGAAGGTGCTGTTGATCTGCTACTTCTGCTTTGCGCTCTTCTTCGCGGGCTACTTCATCACCGGATCGTTGATTCTCTTTGCGGCGATCCGCACGCTGCACGGCGCCTCGTACGGCGCCACGACCGTGGCAAGCAGCACGATGGCCGTGGATGTGCTCCATCCCGAGCGCCGTTCGGAGGGCATCGGCTACTACGGCCTGAGCAACAACATCGCCATGGCGATCGGGCCCTCGGCCGGGCTTTACATCTACCACACGATCCACAACTTCAACCTGCTCTTCACCCTTTCGCTGGTGATCGCCTTCATCGGACTGGCCATCGACTCGACGATCCACTGCCGCGAGCGGCAGCCGATCCGCCGCGAAAGCAAGGTCTCGCTCGACCGCTTCATCCTGCTCAAAGGGTGGAGCGAAGGGATCTGCGTGGCGGCCTTCGCCTTTTCGTTCGGGGTGATCTCGACCTACATCGCCATCTACAGCCAGGAGGTGCTACACATCACCTCTGGCTCGGGGACCTTCTTCATGCTGCTGGCCGCAGGACTGATCCTTTCGCGGCTGATGGGCAGCAAGTCGCTGCGCGAGGGGAAGATCGTCCACAACGCCTCGGCCGGCATGTTGATGTCGATGTGCGGTTATCTGGTCTTCACGGCCGTGCCGAACCTCTACGGCTACTACGCCGCGGCGCTGATGATCGGACTCGGGAACGGCCACATGTACCCGGCCATGCAGACGATGTTCATCAACCTGGCGCCGCACGAACGCCGCGGGACGGCCAACTCGACGATCCTCACCTCATGGGACCTCGGGGTCGGCATCGGCATCATCGGCGGCGGCAGTGTCGCCGAGCACCTCGGCTGCTACTCGGCAGCCTTCTGGCTGGCCTTTGCGGTCAACGTTGTGGGGGTTCTCTTCTTCTTCGCCTACGCCCGCCGGAGTTTTCTGAAAAATAGGCTCCGTTGAGTGCGGACGGCCGGACACCGCACCGTAAAGACTGCGCGCTTCGGGATTCCGGTCCTCGAAAATCGGCTCCGGTAAGAGCGGATGGCCGGACATAATTATACAGGCAGGGCCGTCGAAAATCGACGGCCCTGCCTGTATCTTTCCGAGGCTGCCACGCCCCATCACCCGACTATTACTCCCGGGTCGTGGGTCCCTGCACGGTCAGCCGGCCGTCGCGGATCGTCATCTCGTCGATAAACACCACGCGTTCGTCCCCCGTAGCCTCGGTCCGCCCGTGATAGACGCAATAGAGGTGTTTGCCATCCTTCGAGCGGGTCACGCTGTTGTGGCCCGTTCCGGTCACCGTTCCGCCGGAAGCGGTGTTGCGCTGCAGCACGGGGTTGTTGTCGGCCTTGCGGAAGGGCCCGAGCGGTGAATCCGAAGTCGCATAACCCACGGCATAGTTCGCCCCGCCGAAGAAGTTGGCGGAGTACATCATGTAATAGATGCCCTCCTCTTTCAAGAGGAACGACCCCTCGGTCCAGCGGCGGTTGACCTCCCCGGAGGTGACCGAACGGCTCTCCCACTCGGCCTGTGCGTCGTCCATGCGCACGGGCGGGCGCAACATCAGCACGGGTTCGCCCTTCACACCCGAGAAGTCGGGCTCCAGCTCCACGCCGTAGACCCAGCTCTCCTCGATGCGGTCGAACATCCCCTTCTCGCGGGCCCAGTCGGCCACCTCGCTCTCCACGGGATGCTCGTAGCAGCAACGCGAATAGTAGAGATAGCAACGCCCGTCGTCATCGAAGAAGACATTGGCGTCGATCACCGGGTATCCGGGATCGAAGAGCGGGCGATCGGAGATCTCGACGAAGGGGCCCGTCGGCGAATCGGAGGCGGCGACGCCGATCCGGAAATTCTCCAACGCACCGGTCGGATTCTCGCGCCAGTCGGCACTGAAGAACATGTAGTAACGCCCGTCGCGCTCGTAGACCTCCGGGGCCCAGAAGTTCGCCACGGCCCACGACTCGGGGGTATTGCCGCGGTAGACGGCGCCCACGTAATCCCACCGGGTCAGGTCGTCGGAGACGTAGCATCCGAAACCGTCGCGCACGCCGCCGGTTCCATACATGTAATAACGCCCGTCGGAAGCGAGCAGCACATAGGGGTCGCCCAACTCCACATCCAGCGGATTGGAGGGCACGAAGGTCCGGTTCCCGGAACAGCCGCCGAGCAGCGCGGCCAACACAAAGAGCAGGTTTTTCATTTCAAAATGAGGTATTCGTTACGGTTCGGGGAAGGGTCCGCCCCCGGAACGGGTCCGCCGTTCGGAGAACAAAGATAGGTCTTTCGCGGCCAAATCCGCACAAAATCGTCTCAGAAAAGCGCTCTCGATCGGCAATCGGCGCTTTCGGGAACCAACCGAACAACCCGGGCCCCTTTTTCCGGAACGCACGGAGCGGAAAAATGCGTATCTTTGCCCGAACCATAAAAACAGCGACAACATGAAACGCATCATCAATCCCTGGCGCGGGATGGAAGGCTACCGCTGCTTCGGCTGCGCCCCGCACAGTCCGGAGGGGCTTCGGATGGAGTTCTACGAGGATGGCGAGGAGATCGTGAGCATCTGGCATCCGCGGCCCGAGTTCCAGGGGTGGGTCGACACGCTCCACGGCGGAATCCAGGCGACACTGGCCGACGAAATCAGCAGTTGGGTCGTTTTCCGCAAGTTCCAGACCAGCGGCGTAACCTCGAAAATGGAGGTCCGCTACCACCGTCCGATCCACACCTCGGATGCCTACATCGTCCTGCGGGCCCGGGTCGAGGAGCAGCGTCGCAACCTGATCCGAATCGCCGTACGCATCACCGACAGCGAGGAGCGCCTCTGCACGGAGGCCGTATGCGTCTACTTCCTCTTCCCGAAGGAGAAGGCTGCCCGGGATTTCCACTTCTGTGACTGTCCGGTGGAGGAGGGAGAGTGCAATCCGTTTGCGGAGTTGCCCGCCGCGGAACAATAACCGCACCAAGCACCCCGCCGCCGCAGAGCCCCCTCCACGGCAAAAAGCCCCGCCGCAGCGTGATCCCCGCCGCACAAAAAAACGGGCCGTCAACCGACGGTCCGTTTTTTTCAATCCGCACACGCTCCGCCCCGTGGACGGGAACGCTACCCGAGCTTCATCACGTCGTCGATTCCCAGATCCTTGTAGGTATTTGCGAGCTCCTCGCTGCGGTCGGAGATCACCAGCAGCTTGTCGCCCACCCGGAGTTCGGTATTGCCCTTCGGGACGAAATACTCGCCGTCGCGGCAGACCATCATCACCAGCGTATTCTCGGGCAGAACAATATCCTTGAGCGTGTTCCCTGCCTCCAGCACCCCCTCGTTGACCTCCACTTCGGTCAGCGCGGATTTCATCTCGTCGTGGTGCATCTCGACGCTGAATGCCGATTCGCGCTCCTCGTAAGCCAGTCCCAGGAGGTTGGCCATGCCGCTGACCGTGGTGCCCTGCACGACAAGCGAGATGATCGTCGAGAGGAAAACCACGTTGAACAGCAGGTCGGCATGTTCGACCTCGGCCATCAGGGGATAGGTGGCGAAGAGGATCGGCACGGCGCCGCGCAACCCGACCCAGGAGACGTACATCCGGGCCTTGGTCGAGAAGTTGCGGAACGGCAGCAGACAGGTGAAGACCGCCGCAGGACGCGCCACGAGGATCAGGAAGGCCCCGATGGCGCCTCCGAGGATCAACACCTCGGGATGCAGGAGTTCGTCGCTGTTGACGAAGAGTCCGAGCGTGAGGAACATGACGATCTGCATGAGCCACGTGAAGCCGTCGAAAAAGACCGTCAGGGGCCGTTTCTGTTTGAGTTTGTAGTTTCCGACGACCAGTCCCGCGAGGTAGACGGCCAGGTAGCCGTTTCCCTTGATCAGATCCGTGAATGCAAAGGCGAAGAAGATGAAGGCCAGCAGCAGCACGGAGTAGAGCGAATGGTTGGCGAGGTTGATCTTGTTGATGGTCCAGACGGCCAGACGGCCGATCAGGTACCCGGCCACGGCTCCGACGACGAGCTGCACGACCAGATAGACCAGGCCCATTCCGACACCGACACTGCCGCCCGAAGCATTCGTCAGCACGCTGATCAGCAGCACCGTCAGCATGTAGGCCATCGGGTCGTTCGAACCGCTCTCCAGCTCCAGCAGGGGTCGGAGGTGCTGTTTGAGGCCCTGTTTTTTGCTTCGCAGGATCGAGAAGACCGAGGCCGAGTCGGTCGAAGACATCGTCGCGGCGAGGAGCAGCGCCAGGGGGAATGAGACTTCGAGCCCCATCCAGGGCGCTATGAGCCAGACGAAGCCGGCCAGGATCACGGCAGTCATCACCACCCCGGCCGTAGCCAGCATGATTCCGGGTCCGAGGATGGGGCGTATCTCCTGGAAGGAGGTATCCATACCTCCGGTGAAGAGGATGATGCAGAGCGAGATCATGCCGACGAACTGCGTCATCTCGACCGAGCGGAACGAGATGAAATCGAGTCCGAACAACATGCCGACCCCGAGGAAGAGCAACAGCGCAGGCGCCCCGAAACGATAGGCTACCTTTCCGGCCATCACCGCCACGAAGAGCAGCAGCGCTCCGACCAATACGACATTCTCACCCGTAATGTTTATCATCTTTTCAATTTTAAACACGACAACCAGTAAGGCAACATCGCTTTACGTTCCAATTCGCGTGCCCGTCCGAATCACAGGAAACGGATGACACGACAGGGATTTCCGACGGCGACGCAACGCGCCGGGATGGATTCCGTCACGACACTTCCGGCCCCGATCGTCGTACCGTCACCGATGGTCACCCCGGGCAAAACGATACTGCCGCCCCCGATCCAGACATTTTTCCCGATATGGACGGGGGCTGTCCGGGAACGCCAGAAGCCACCCTCTCCAGAGAGTCGCTCCTCCGGATTCACCGGGTGAAAAACCGTATAGATATGCACCCCGGGGCCGATTCCCGAAAAGTCCCCGATCGAGATCTCGTTACAGTCCAAAAAGACGCAGTTCATGTTAATCTCCACGTTGTCGCCCAATCGGATGTGCTCTCCGTAATCGACGAAAAACGGGGCGGCGATCCAGACATTCCGTCCCCGGGCTCCGAGCAATCGGTCCAAAATCGCAGATTGGCGCTCCCGATCCTCGGAATCAACCGCGTTATACTCTTGTTGGAGTCTTTTCGCCAGATGCCAGCGGGCGAGCAACTCTCCGTCACCGCAATCGTAAAGCTCTCCGGCGAGCATTTTCTCCTTTTCCGTTTTCATGGCGTATCAACGTTTTTCAGGCAGTTCACAGGTGCGTCGGATACCGGGCCGCACACCGCTGCTTACTGCGGGATGAAGATGTAGGTGATCGTCCCCGACTGCCTGGCGGGAGCCGCAGAGTCGATGTTGAAGAGCGACATGCGCGCCGCCCGCAGCGCCGCCTCGCGCATACAGTCGTCGCCGCCCTCCTCGACACGGGCTGCCGTCACCTCCCCGGCCCGGTTGACCGTAATGGCGACAACCACCTCACCGCCCCCCTCGCACCGGTAGGCCGGGACTTCGAGCCAGCGCGACGTCCGCACGGGATCCTTCAGCGAGAACGACACCGTCACCCGCCCCTTGACCTTGCGGTCCTGACGCTCGGCTCCCTCCTCACGGCCGCGGCGCTCGCGGATCGCACGCTCCTCGGCCAACCCCTCCTCATAGGCCTCGCGGTTGGCCCGCATCCGCTCCTCGGCCGCCGCGGCCGCTTCGTTCAGCTCCGCGGTATTCGTTCCGCGGTCGTCACGCAGCCGTTCGTTGAGGGCATTCTCGTTCGAGGCCTGGTTGCGGATGCTCCGCCAGTCGATCGGGTCCTGCTCCTGGCGCTCGCGCACCTCGCGTTCGAGGCGGTCGCGCTCCTTCTCCAGTTCGGCAAGCGTCTGCAGGTCGATGAACATCCCCTGCTGGCTGGCCCGGCGCCCGACGACGATCTTCGACGACACGAAGACGATCATCAGCACCAGATAGGCGATCAGCGTCACGCACAACCCGACACGATGGTCGTAGGCCCAGGATCCGGCATCCTCGCGGCGGTTGTCGAAGGGGAGTTTCAACTTCGGTTTGCGGGGCGTCTTCCGGATATTATCTTCAAGATTCTCACTCATGGGGACAGCACGGAATTTCGGACAAAAATAAGGCTTTTTCATGAAATTTTTATACCTTTGCGCGCAAATATATATACCCTACACCGCTTATGTCAACCAAACAACAAACGCTGAAAGCCCCGATTTCGTTCTCGGGCAAGGGTTTGCATACGGGCGTCAAAGTGACCATGACCGTGAATCCCGCCGAGGCCGGCACGGGCATCGTCTTCCGCCGGACCGACATCGAAGGCCAACCCCGGATTCCGGCGCTGTGCGACAACGTCGTCGACACGTCGCGCGGCACGACCATCGAATTCGGGGGACACCGCGTACATACCATCGAACACGTCATGTCGGCCCTCTGGACGCTGGGCGTTGACAACGCCCTGATCGACATCGACGCCGAAGAGACCCCGATTCTCGACGGCTCGGCCTGCGCCTACGCCCGGGCCATCACCGAAACGGGCCTTGTCGAACAGGATGCCGAACGTTCGTTCTACCACGTGACCGAAAAGATGGTCTACACGATCCCCGAAAAGGGCGTTGCAATCATCCTCTATCCCGACGACGAATTCTCCGTGTCGGTGCACGTCGACTACAACTCGAAGGTCATCGGCAACCAGTATTCCACGTTCAACCCCGGCGACAACTACGCCGAAAAGATCGCCCCCTGCCGGACGTTCGTCTTCCTGCACGAAATCGAACCGCTCATCCAGATGAATCTCATCAAGGGCGGCGACCTGGACAACGCCATCGTGGTGGTCGAGAACCCCGTTCCGGAGGAGCAGTTGGAGCACCTGAAGAAGCTCTTCAACAAACCCGATATTGAGATCAAGGCCGGTTACCTGAACAACCTCGAACTGAGGTGCAACAACGAGTTGGCCCGCCACAAGCTGCTGGACCTGCTGGGCGACTTCGCGCTGCTGGGCGTGCGCATCAAGGGCCGCGTATGGGCCACACGCCCGGGGCACTTTGCCAATACGGAGTTCATGAAGCAGTTGAAGCACGCCATCCGCAAGGCGGGCGAGAAGCCGCGCTTCACCTACGACTGCCGCAAACCGGCGCTCTTCGACATCAACGACATCCGCCGGATGCTGCCCCACCGTCCGCCGTTCCTGCTCGTCGACCGGATCTTCTACTGCGACAAGACCGACGTGGCGGGCATCAAGAACGTGACGATGAACGAGCCCTTCTTCGTGGGACACTTCCCCAACGAACCGGTCATGCCGGGCGTGCTGATCGTCGAGGCGATGGCACAGTGCAGCGGCATTCTGGTGCTCAACTCGGTTCCGGATCCGGAGAACTACTCGACCTATTTCATGAAGATCGACGGCGTGAAGTTCAAGCGCAAGGTGGTGCCGGGCGACACGCTGCAATTCGAAATTCACCTGCTGGAGCCCATCCGCCGCGGCGTTGCGGTGGTCGAGGGCAAGGCCTTCGTGGGCGAGACGCTCGCCTGTGAGGCGGTGATGATGGCGCAGGTGGTAAAAAACAAGAAGTGATATGATCAGCAATCTGGCCTATGTCCATCCCGATGCGAAAATCGGGAACAACGTCACGGTAGAACCCTTCGCCTACATCGCCGGCGACGTCGTTATCGGCGACGACTGCTGGATCGGCCCCGGGGCCGTGATCCACGACGGAGCCCGCATCGGCAAGGGGTGCCGGATCCATACGGCAGCCTCGGTATCGTGTCTGCCCCAGGACCTGAAGTTTGCCGGGGAGGTCACGACCGCCGAGATCGGCGACTACAACGACATCCGGGAGTATGTGACCATCAGCCGCGGCACCGCCTCGACGGGCACCACGCGCATCGGGTCGCACAACCTGCTGATGGCCTATGTCCATGTCGCCCACGACTGTGTGGTCGGCGACCATTGCGTCATCGCCAACCGCGTTTCGCTGGCGGGCGAGGTTCACGTCGGCGACTGGGTGGTTATCGGCGGTCACGCCGCCATCCACCAGTGGACCCACATCGGCGCCCACTCGATGATCCAGGGCGGCGCGCTGCTGGGTCAGGACCTCCCGCCCTACGTGATCGTGCGCAACGACACGCTTCGTTTCGCCGGGATCAACAAGGTGGGGCTTTCGCGGCGGGGTTTCACGCCCGAGCGCATCGGGGAGATCCACGACGCCTGCCGAATCCTGTTCCAGAGCGGTCTGAACTACCTGAGCGGCTGCGAGGAGGTCGAGCGGCAGATTCCCCAGAGTCCCGAACGCGACTACCTGGTCCGGTTCATCCGCGAATCGAAGCGCGGGATCATCAAACCCTACGCTTCGAAACCGGAAGCCTGATTTTACACCTATTTTATAAGCAAAACTTGGTAATTCGGATTTTTTCACTATATTTGCAGTGTCGAAAGACGAAAACGAACGCAGATAAGGGGACGAGAGTCCCCTTATTTCATGGATAAACCGACCGATACGCATGATTGACACCCGGAAAATAACGGCTCTGGCCGAAAAGAGACTCGAAGGTACGGACCTTTTTGTCGTGGATTGCACGTGTACGCCCGGCAACGAGGTCGAACTGACCCTTGACAGCGACACGTCGGTGGGCATCAACGCCTGTGCGGAGCTGAGCCGCGCCATCGAGGCGGAGTTGGACCGCGAGGCGGAGGATTTCTCGCTGACGGTAATGTCGGCGGGCATCGGCTCGGAGTTGCGGTCGCTGCGCCAGTACCGCAAACTCGTGGGGCATTCGGTGGAGGTGCTGCTGCTGAGCGGCGTGAAGCTCCTGGCCCGGCTCGACGAGGTGACCGACGAAGGGATCACGCTCTCCTACGAGGAGAAGCAGGCCGTCGAGGGCAAAAAACGCAAACAGTTGGTGACGGTGAGCCGCTCGTACCCCTTTGCGGAGGTCAAGTACACGAAGGAGTGGCTGGACTTCAAGTAACGCGCAAAAATCAAAAATCGAAAACAAGATACAAGACCCATGGACAATCTCAATCTTATCAGCAACTTTGCCGAGTTCAAGGAACTGAAGAACATCGACAAGTCGACGATGATCGGCGTGCTGGAGGACGTATTCCGCCACGCCCTGCAGAAACAGTACGAGACGGACGAGAACTTCGACGTCATCATCAACCCCGAAAAGGGCGACCTGGAGATCTGGCGCAACCGCACGGTGGTCGAGGACGGCGCCGTGGAGAACCCCAATACGCAGATCGCCGTCTCGGAGGTGAAGGCCATCGACCCGACCTATGAGATCGGCGACGAATATGCCGACGAGATCAAGCTCTCGTCGTTCGGACGGCGTACGGTGCTGTCGCTTCGCCAGAACCTCGCCTCGCGGATCCTCGATCTGGAGAAGGCCAACCTCTACGAGAAGTATTCGGAGAAGGTCGGCGAGATCATCACCGGCGAGGTCTACCAGGTGTGGAAGAAGGAGGTGCTGATCCTCGACGACGAGGAGAACGAGCTGATCCTCCCGAAATCCGAGCAGATTCCCAACGACTTCTACCGCAAGGGCGACACGATCAAGGCGATTGTCAAGTCGGTGGAGATGAACAACAACCAGCCCCGGATCATCCTCTCGCGTACGGCCAATCAGTTCCTCGAACGGTTGTTCGAACAGGAGGTTCCGGAGATCTTCGACGGCCTGATCACGATCAAGAAGATCGTGCGCATCCCGGGCGAGCGTGCGAAGGTCGCCGTGGAGTCCTACGACGAGCGCATCGACCCGGTCGGAGCCTGTGTCGGCATGAAGGGTTCGCGCATCTACTCGATCGTCAAGGAGCTGCGTAACGAGAACATCGACGTGGTGAACTACACGGCCAACCCGCAGTTGATGATCCAGCGTTCGCTGAATCCGGCGAAGATCTCGTCGATTACGATCGACGAGGAGAAGAAGACCGCTTCGGTCTACCTGAAGCCCGACCAGGTATCGCTGGCCATCGGCAAGGGCGGTCTGAACATCCGCCTGTCGAAGATGCTCACGGGCTACGACATCGACGTCTACCGCGAGGTCGAGGAGGAGGACGTGGCGCTGACGGAGTTCGCCGACGAGATCGACGGCTGGATCATCGACGCGCTAAAGGCTGCCGGCTGCGACACGGCGAAGAGCGTTCTGGAGCTCCCCGTCGAGGAGATCGCGGCGCGTGCGGACCTCGAACTGGAGCAGGCCCAGAAGGTCGTGGAGATCCTGAAGGCCGAATTCGAATAATCACCAAGCAAGAAAGGAGAACAGAGACATATGGGTAATGAAAGAAAATTAAGGCTCATTCAGGTTGCCAAGGAGTTCAAGGTCGGTTTGAACACCATCACGGACTTCCTGCAGAAGAAGGGCATCAAGAGCGACGGGTCGCCCAACACGCTGGTCGACGCGGAGACGTATGCCGTTCTGGAGAAGGAGTTCGGTTCGAACCGCAGTGCCGTGAGCGCCCGCGACTCGATTCGGGAACGTATCTCCCAGAAACAGACGACCATCACCCTCGAAGAAGCGAAGAAGCAGGAGCGCGAGGAAGAAAAGGAGGTTGTCATCAAAAGCAATGTCATCAGCGTGAAGGACGAGATTCCGCAGCCGAAATTCCTGGGGAAGATCGACCTTTCGCCCAAACCCAAGACGGCCCCGGCCCCGCAGCCGGCCCCGGAGAAGGCCGCCGCGAGCGTTCAGGAGGAGCCGAAGGCAGCTCCCGCCCCGGCCGCACAACCGGCCCCGGCACCGCAACCGAGCCGCGTTTCGGAACCCGCTCCGGCCGTAGCGGCAACGCCGGCCGCCGAGAGCCCGAAAACGGCCCCGCAGACGGAAGAGACGCGTCCGGCCGCAACCCCGGCTCCGCAGGAGAGTGCAGCACCGAAAGCTCCGGAAGCCCCGGCAGCCCCGACACAGACGGCGGCTCCGGCCACCCCGGCAGCTCCGGCCCCGGAGAAGGCCGCCGCAGCTCCGCAACCCGAGGCTCCGAAAGACAACATTTTCCGTCCGGCGACGGTGACGCTCACAGGCCCGCAGGTGCTGGGAACGATGGACGTTTCGGGCTTTGTTCCGGGCGGCAAGCACAAGCGCAAGCGGCTGCAGAAGGAGAAGGTCGACGTCAACAAGGCCCAGAAGGGCGGTTCGCAGCAGGGCGGCAACCGCAACGGGCAGGGCAGCCAGGGTAACCAGGGAGGCCAGAACAACCGTGGCGGCCAGGGCGGCCAGAACAACCGCGGAGGCCAGGGTCAGAACCAGCCCCGTCCGGGCGAAGGACGCCGCAACAAGAACAAGAATACCCCGAAACCGATCCTGCGTCCGGAAGTGAGCGACGAGGAGGTTTCGAAGCAGGTCAAGGATACGCTGGCCCGCCTGACGGCCAAGGGAGCCAAGAGCAAGAGTGCAAAATACCGCCGCGACAAGCGTGAGGCCGTCGCCGAGCGCATGAACGAGGAGTTCGAACGCGAAGAGATGGAACGTTCGACCCTCAAGGTGACGGAGTTCGTCACCGTGAGTGAGTTGGCGACGATGATGAACGTCTCGCCGACGGAGGTGATCACGGCGTGCATGAACCTCGGACTGATGGTGTCGATCAATCAGCGGCTGGATGCCGAAGCGTTGGTCGTCGTGGCCGAGGAGTTCGGCTTCAAGATCGAGTTCGTCTCGGCAGACATCCAGGAGGCCATCGCCGACGAGGAGGACAAGGAGGAGGATCTGGTTCCGCGCCCGCCGATCGTGACGGTGATGGGCCACGTCGACCACGGTAAGACGTCGCTGCTGGACAACATCCGCAAGACGAACGTCATCGAAGGCGAGGCCGGCGGTATCACGCAGCACATCGGAGCGTACAGCGTGGAGCTGAACGGTCAGAAGATCACGTTCCTCGATACGCCGGGCCACGAGGCCTTCACGGCGATGCGTGCGCGCGGTGCGGCCGTGACGGACGTGGCGATCATCATCGTGGCGGCGGACGACAACGTCATGCCGCAGACCGTCGAGGCCATCAACCACGCCCAGGCAGCCGGAGTTCCGATGGTCTTCGCCATCAACAAGATCGACAAGCCGCAGGCCAACCCCGACCACATCAAGGAGCAGCTCTCGCAGATGAACTATCTGGTGGAGTCGTGGGGCGGCAAATACCAGGATCAGGAGATTTCGGCCAAGAAGGGTCTGAATCTGGACAAACTGCTGGAGAAGGTGCTGCTGGAGGCCGAGATGCTCGACCTGAAGGCCAACCCGAACAAGAAGGCCGTGGGTACGGTGATCGAATCGACGCTGGACAAGGGCCGCGGTTACGTCTCGACGGTGCTGGTGCAGAACGGTACGCTGCACGTGGGCGACGTGGTTCTCTCGGGAACCTACACGGGCCGCGTGAAGGCGATGTTCAACGAGAACGGCAAGAAGGTCACCGAAGCCGGGCCGTCGACTCCGGTTCAGGTGCTGGGTCTGAACGGCGCCCCGCAGGCCGGCGATCTGTTCAACGTGATGGACGACGACCGCTCGGCCCGCGAGATCGCCAACAAGCGCGAGCAGTTGCAGCGTATGCAGGGCATCATGACGCAGAAGCACGTGACGCTCGACGAGATCGGCCGCCGTATCGCCATCGGCTCGTTCAAGGAACTGAACATCATCGTCAAGGGTGACGTCGACGGATCGGTCGAGGCGATGTCGGGCTCGCTGATCAAGCTCTCGAAGGAGTCCGTACAGGTGAACGTGATCCACGCGGCCGTGGGTCAGATCTCCGAATCGGACGTGCTGCTGGCCGCCGCCTCGAATGCCATCATCGTGGGCTTCCAGGTGCGTCCGTCGGCTTCGGCGCGCAAGCTGGCCGAGAAGGAGGAGATCGAAATCCGCCTCTACTCGATCATCTACGACGCCATCAACGACATCAAGGATGCCATCGAGGGCATGTTGGAGCCGGTGATGAAGGAGGAGATCGTCGCCTCGGTGGAGGTGATGGAGATCTTCAAGATCTCGAAGGTCGGAACGGTTGCGGGCTGTATCGTGCGCGAAGGCAAACTGCAGCGTTCGACGCCGATCCGCGTGATCCGCGACGGTATCGTGATCTACACGGGCAAACTGGGCTCGCTGAAGCGGTTCAAGGACGACGTAAAGGAGGTCACGGTCGGTCAGGACTGCGGTCTGAACATCGAATCGTACAACGACATCAAGGTCGGCGACATCGTCGAAGGCTACGAACAGGTCGAAGTAAAACGCAAATAGTGTACGGTGCACGGTCCCGAATCCCGGGGCCGTGTACTTCTGTCGGAAAGAACGAACAAACAGATACGACTAACCATTAAGCAATTTTAGGCAGCAATGACTAACCCTATTCATTTCACGACTCCCGATGAGGCCGTCAAGGTCATCAAATCGGGCGATCACGTGCACCTGAGTTCGGTGGCTTCGGCCCCGCAGTGCCTGATCAACGCCATGTGCCGCCGCGGCGAGGCGGGCGAACTCAAGGATGTGCACATCCATCACCTGCACACCGAGGGCCCGGCCCCCTATGCGGATCCGAAATTCGAGGGTATCTTCCAGCTCGACTCGTTCTTCGTGGGCTCGAACGTGCGTAAAGTGACCCAGAGCGGTTATGCGGACTACATTCCGGTTTTCCTGAGCGAGACGCAGAAACTCTACCGTTGCGGCGCCGTACCGTGCAACGTGGCGATGATCCAGGTCTGCCCGCCGGACAAGCACGGCTACGTATCGCTGGGAACGTCGGTGGATGCGACGCTGGCGGCAGTCGAGTGCGCCGACTATGTGATCGCGGTGGTGAACAAGCACGTACCGCGCGCCTTCGGCCAGGCGATGATCCCGATGTCGAAGATCGACATCTTCGTCGAGGACGACACGCCGCTGATCGAGGCGAAATTCTCGGAGCCGAACGAGGTCGAGAAGGCCATCGGCCGCCACTGTGCCGCGCTGATCGAGGACGGCGCCACGCTCCAAATGGGTATTGGCGCGATTCCGAACGCCGTGCTGAGCCAATTGGGGAACCACAAGAACCTGGGAGTCCACACCGAGATGTTTGCCGACGGCGTTCTGCCGCTGGTCGAGAAGGGTGTGATCAACGGCGAGGCCAAGAAGACCGACCCGGGCAAGATGGTTTCGACGTTCCTGATGGGTTCGCAGGCCGTCTACGACTTCATCGACGACAACCCGGGTGTGCTGATGATGGACGTCGGCTACACGAACGATCCGTACGTCATCTCGCAGAACGACAACTTCGTGGCCATCAACTCGGCCCTGCAGATCGACCTCACGGGTCAGGTCAGCGCCGACTCGCTGGGCACGAAATTCTGGTCGGGTGCGGGCGGTCAGATCGACTTCGTATATGGAGCCTCGCTGTCGAAGGGCGGTAAGGCGATCATCGCCATGCCGGCTATTACGAACAAGGGCGTTTCGAAGATCTGCCCGACGCTGCTGGACGGCGCCGGCGTCGTAACGTCGCGTTTCCACGTACACTGGGTGGTTACGGAGTTCGGAGCCGTTGATCTCTACGGCAAATCGATGCAGGAGCGTGCACGCCTGCTGATCTCGATTGCGCATCCGTCGGCTCAGGAGGAGCTGGACCGTGCGGCCTTCGAGCGCTGGGGATCGCACCACCACTACATCAAGAGCTACATGGGCAAGTAAGGATCACTCCCAACCCAACAGAAAAACGCCTCTCTGTTCGACAGGGAGGCGTTTTTCATATACAGGTCCTTTCAGGGGAAAAGTGACATTTAAGGTCTCTCCCTTTCCTCAGAACACTTATTCCGAAGTGGCGAATATCCGGACGTTCCGCAACAAAAAAATAGCCCCGATTTGATATTCTACGGCTGACTTTTTGTATCTTTGCAGAGAACCAAAACCCATATATATATTGAGACAATAAAGCGATCAAACATACCCAAACGCCGGAATTAAGGCACAAACAGCCTCCGGCACCCCCATAAAAAGCGTTAACTTTACGTCTTGCATATCGAAATCTGGAAAATTTCACATTGTGGCAAGAGAAGTGGAGTTGATGCTCACGTGTTTTGCGTGGGCTTCACTTTCTCGTTTTGCCACAAGGTATTCCAGAACCTCGATATGCAGAAGGAAAAGGGATGTCCCACGTTTTTTATGCCTTTATCGGAAACCTCAAAACAAATCCGGCATCTTGGGACGGATGCGACTCATGGCATCATGCACAGTTTACTGCTCCCCATCGTCAGCCTGCTGCCAGCCCTGGCAGCGATCTCGATTACCCGCCCGCTCTGGAAGGTCCGGGAACTCACCAATGCAAACATCCTGAGATTGGGCCTGCTCGTCATGCTGGGCGGCATGACCTTCTGCCTCATCGGAATTTTCAACAACACCTCATTCTGGACCGGAATCGCAAGTCTGGCACTACTGACGGTCAATCCCGTCGTGTTCAAAGCCTACGAACGACGGCTCAATACCGCCCGATGTCCTCAATGCCGCACCTGCCACCTGCAGGCCCGGCGCATAAACGGACATTTCTACCGGGTTCATTGCCCCCACTGCGGATTCTGCGACGAATGGCGGCGTTAAAAGCGCCGTCATTCGCAGGGTTTGGGAGAGATACACGCAGTCACCCCACCCCGACAGCAGGGAATCGGTTCCGGTTCCTGCCACACCCGGTTGCCCCTAAAAGGGTATTCGCAGGGAGGGGTGTGACCGATCGACCCTTCCTTCCACCCTCTCTTCTCTTTCCGTCCTCTTCCCATCTTCCCCGCTCCTAGCCCTTTCCCTCCCCAGAGCGAAGCCATTCCGTCCATTCCAGCCCCCCAGGTATGCACACAAAAAAAGGTCAGACCTTTCGATCTGACCTTGAAGAGGCGGCTACCTACTCTCCCACGGGAAAACCGCAGTACCATCGGCGTTAGTGAGCTTAACTTCTCTGTTCGGAATGGGAAGAGGTGGAACCTCACTGCTATAACCACCTAAAAGAACTTTTTTA
>DXDA01000035.1 GCA_019115745.1 Candidatus Alistipes intestinigallinarum | reverse complement strand
GAGGAGATCCGCTTTGCCCGGGCGTGCGGGGCGGATGGGGTGGTCCTGGGGCTGCTGACCCCCGACGGCGATGTCGACCGACAGCGTACCGAGGCGCTGGTGAAGGCCGCCGACGGAATGGAGGTGACCTTCCACCGCGCCTTCGATATGGCCCGTGACCCGTTTGCGGCGCTCGATGCGGTCGTAGCCTGCGGATGCCGCCGGATCCTCACCTCGGGAGGCTGCAATACCGCCGTGGAGGGGCTTACAACGCTCCGCGAACTGGTTGCCCGGGCTGCGGGACGTATCGAGATCATGGCCGGCAGCGGCGTGAATGCCTCGAATGCCCGCCTGCTGGCCGCGGCGGGGGTCGATGCCCTGCACTTCAGCGCCCGGGGCTGGCGGGAGAGCCGGATGCGCTTCCGCAATCCGCGGGTCTCGATGGGCGGTGTGGCCGGAGTCCCCGAATACGCCGTTCCGTGTGCCGACGAGACGCTTGTACGACAGATTCTCAAAGAACTCGAACCATGATACGATGGCTGATCCTACTGCTGAGCCTGGGCCTTTGCGCCTGTGGCGGCAGTCGCTACGGGAGCGGCATTCCCGCGTACTACGATCCGCTGCTCGATGCGGCCCTTGCCGAATGCCCGCGGGCCGACAGCCTGCGGCAACTGCTGCGCGAAACCCCGCGTGCCGAACGCGAGGCGATGGCCTGGCTGATGGCCTGGATGCCGTGCGGCGACCTCGATACGATGCGCCTCGACCTGCTGCGTGAGAATGTGACCTACGCCTGCCGGGCCCGGGCGCAATTCCCGTGGGCGCAGACGCTGCCGGATTCGATCTTTCTGAACGAGGTGCTGCCTTATGCCGTGGTCGACGAGGTGCGCGATTCCTGGCGAGGTGACTTTTACGCACGTTTCGCACCCTGTGTGGCCGGTTGCCGGACGTTGCGCGAGGCGGCCGAGGCGGTGAACCGTTCCATCGTCGAACGGGTCGGCGTGGAGTACAATACGCTGCGCGAGAAGACCAACCAGAGCCCCGCGGAGTCGATGCGTCAGCACATGGCCTCCTGTACGGGACTTTCGGTGCTGCTGGTCGATGCCCTGCGGTCGGTGGGCGTTCCGGCGCGGTTCGTCGGAACCCCGGCCTGGCACGACGACCGGGGCAACCACAGTTGGACGGAGGTGTGGTTCGACGGCGAATGGCACTTCACGGAGTATTATTTTTCGGGATTCGACCGGGCGTGGTTCCTGGCCGATGCCGGGCGAGCCACGGTAGGGGAGCGTGCCCATGCGATCTATGCCGTGTCGTTCCGACCTACGGGCGACTGGTTCCCGCTGGTGTGGAACGAAGGGTCGCGCAGTGTCAACGGCGTGGAGGTCACGCGTCGTTACCGGGATTTCAGCACCGCAAACACCCGGTCGCTGCTGGCCGGAGGGGAGTATGTCCCGGTGCGCTTCACGATGTACCGCACGGCTTCGGACGAGGGGACTTCGGCGGGACGTGTCGCTGCGAACGTCGATGTTTTCCGCGGAGCGGAACAGGTGGGCGGAGGCCGTACGGCGGGTCCGCGCCAGGACCTGAACGACGGTTTCGAACTGCTGCTGGAGAAACAGGGCCGCTATACATTCCGTTATGAGAATGCCCGGGGCGAACGCACGGAGGTGACGGTCGAGGTGGGCGACGAGCCGCTGTCGGTCGTGGGATACATGGAGTGACCGACCCTCCCGGGATGTGAAAAGCGCGGGTGTCATCTTTTCAGTGGCATCCGCGCTTGGTTTTCAACCGTTGTGAACTCTTCCCGGCTTCGTTACAGCAGGGTCACGGGCTCCTTGCGACGGAAGAAGTTGCGCGACAGCGCCTCGGCAAAGGGGGTGTGGAAGGTGCGTGCTCCGACCGGACACCCCTTGACACAGGCGCAGCAGCGGATGCAGCGTGCCGGATCGGTGCGGGTTTCGTCGCCGCGCGAAATGGCCCCGACGGGGCAGATCGCCGCACAGCGCCCGCAGAGCGTGCACCGTTCGGCATCACATTCGGGCAGATAGACCACCGGATGCCGTTTCTGCTGGCGGCGGTATTTCAGCACGAATCGGATGAAACGCAGCGTCGAGAGGCTCGGGGCACGGCGCTCCTTGAGTTGGGCCGCATCGACGGGCGAGCAGGTTCCGGCATCGAGTTTCTGCCGAATGGCCCGTCCGAAGGCCTCGGCTGCGGTCAGATCCTGCGCATCGGGACGCCCGGCAGCAATCGGTGTCTCGGGGGTCGAGTAGGAGTGTTCGCCGACGAATGCTGCTGCGGCTACGGGCACGAATCCCTGCCGCGACACAAGCCCGGCCAACTCCACAACGGCGTGCTCGAAGGCCCGGTTCCCGTAGAGAGCGACCACGACGGCCGGACCTCCCGAGCCGCGAATTCCCGCCAGCCTCTTCATGGCCACCGGGGCGATGCGCCCTCCGTAGACGGGTGCCGCGATTACGGCAACGGTTTCGGCGGAGAGCGTCGTTTCGGGCCCGGCCGTGTGTGTCAGATCGAGCGTCTGGACCGTCAGGGCGAGGGTGCTTTCATCGGTCGGGGCGGCCACTCCCCGGGTTATGGCTTCGGCGATCTTCTTCGAGGTGCCGGTCGGCGAGAAGAAGATGCTGCGGATCGAGTCGTAGAATTGGTTCGGCATGGAATCGGTATTTTGAGCGCGGTTTGTTCGGAAAAAAAGGTTTTGCACGTCAGCGTTCCGGCAACGGTCGGGTATCTTCCGGATCGGGGTGCTCGGCGAAGTAGCGCCACAGCGGTGCCGCCATCAGCGCCTGGCGAATGCGGTCCGTGCGGAGCAGTTCGAGTACCTCGCGGCGCGTCATGAGGTGGACCCGCAGGTCCTCGGTCGGATCGAGGTGCTGTTCCGAGAGTCGTTCGACCCCCATTGCGAGGAAACAGTGGGTGAGGTTGGTCTGCGTGGCCGGATTGGGCGCTACGGTCGTGAGCAGGCGCCACTCCCCGCCGCCGTAACCGGTCTCCTCGGCCAGTTCGCGCTGTGCCGCAGCCAGCATCGAGGCATCGGTCGGTTCGGAAACCCCGGCCGGAATCTCGTAGGAGGTCTCTCCGAGGCCGTGACGGTACTGGTCGATCAATACGAAGTGTCCGTCCCGGGTGATGGCCGTGATGTTGATCCAGTCGGGATATTCGAGGACATAGTAGTCGGGAACGCGGCGACCGTCGGGGAGTTCGAGACTCTCGTGACGCACGGTGAGCCACGGTCTGCGGAAGAGGTACTCACTCGTGAGGACCTTCCATTTGCGATCTTCGGGATCTTTCATAGTGCGAAGATAGAAAAAAATCGGCAGCAACGGATCGTTGTCAGCCGATAAGTCCTTCGCGCCGGAATGAGAAATCGCCGTCGCGGGCGATGATGAGGTGGTCCAGCAGCCGGATGTCGAACAACGCGGCCGCACGTGCCACCCGATCGGTCAGGGCCTTGTCCTGCGGGCTTGCTTCGGGAGTTCCCGAAGGGTGGTTGTGGATCAGGATCAGTTGGGTGGCGAGCAGTTCCAGGGCGCGTTTGACGATCAGCCGGTGGTCGACGACCGTTCCGGTTACCCCTCCCTGGCTCACCCTCTGGCGTTCGATGATCCGGTTCGAGGAGGTGAGGTAGACGGCCCAGCACTCCTCATGGGGCAGGCGTTCGAGTTGTGCTCGGAAGATTCGGACAACATCGTCGCTCGTGGCGATGAATTCGGATTCACCGTTCCCGGCGGCGGCCACCCGTCGTCCGAATTCCGCAGCGAGCAGCAACATCCGGGCTCTTTTCAGCCCCATTCCGCCGACCATTCGCAAGCGGGCTTCGGCTTCGGCGGCCAGGCGCGCCAACGAACCTCCGTAGGTTGTGAGCAGCACTTCGGCCAGGGCTTCGTCCTCGGTCAGCAAGGCCAGCAACTCCCGGTCGTCGAGTGCTTCGACTCCCCGAGCGGTCATTTTGTTGCGTATCTCCTGCATGAAGGTTCGTTTTTGGTGAATTTTTTCGAGATTTTTCGAGATTTTCGGCTCCTGGTTCCTGGTTCCTCGCTCCCGGGGCTTTCCGGATTTACCCTGGGCTTTTCCTGGCTCACCTCCCCCCCCCAGGCTTCCCGGATTCCGTTTTGCCTTCACACGTCCATCCCCTCCTTCTCGTCCTCTCCTTTTCTCGCTCTCCTTTTCTCGCTCTCCGTGCCCTCTCGTGCCCTTCTCTCTCTTCTTGCCCTCTACCCCCCCCGGTTATTTGGGGGCCTCGGCGGATTGACGGGCCAGGCGGTCGAGCCGGTCCAGCAGAGAGGCACACTGCTCGTCGGTCATGTATTGCGAGACGGAGAATGCCGCGTGTTGTTCCGCCTCCTTTTTCGAGTCGCCGGATCCGTGTCCGATCTCCATGTCGTCGATCAGCACCGTGCTGTAGAATACCGGGTGGTTGGCTGTGGATCCTTTTTCGGTTTCGGTGCGGAACACGATCCGGAGGTGGTTTTTCTGGCTCCACTCGATCAGTCGGCTCTTGAAATCGGTCTCCGATTCGGTCAGCTCTTCGAGATTCAGGTGGCGGAAGTAGATCCGGTTAATCAGCAGGCGGTTTACGAAATCGTAGCCTTGGTCCAGGTAGACGGCCCCCATCATGGCTTCGAAGGCGTCTCCGAAGATGTGTTTCTGGGCGATTCCGGCTCCGCCGTTCGAGATGACGTGCCGGTCGAGACCGATATGGACTGCCAGTGCATTGAGCGACTGGCGCGAGACGATCTTCGACCTCAGTTTGGTCATGAAACCCTCGTCGCGGTCGGGGTATTCGATGAAGAGGTAGTCGGACGTGACGGCTTCGATCACGGCATCGCCGAGGTATTCGAGCCGTTCGTTGTTGATGGCGCGTCCGTCCTCCAAAATCAAAGAAGCTGACTTGTGAATCAAAGCCAGCTTGTAGAGTTCGACGTTGTGGGGAATGAATCCGAACAGGTCGTCGACGATTCTGTAATAGGCCCGGTCACGTCCGAAATTCCGCCGCAGCGGACGCAAAAGGAAATCAATCACGGTTCTTCGGACGATACGGGAGTTAGAGTTTGCGGAAGATAACCGTCGAGTTGTGACCTCCGAATCCGAAGGTGTTGCTCAAGCAGCACTTCACGTCGCGCTTCTGCGGCGTACCGAGCGTGAGGTTCAGGTTCGGGTCGATCTCCGGATCGAGGTTCTCGCAGTTGATCGTGGGGGGCACGACTCCGTGGGTCATGGCGAAGATGCAGGCCAGGGCCTCGACGGCACCGGTAGCACCCAGCAGGTGTCCCGTCATGGATTTCGTCGAGGAGATATTGACCTTGTAGGCGTGCTCGCCCAGCACCTTCGTTACGGCCTTCAACTCGGCGATATCGCCCAGAGGCGTCGAAGTACCGTGTACGTTGATGTAGTCAATGTCCTCGGGACGGATTCCGGCGTCCTTGATGGCGTCGCGCATTGATTTCATGGCACCTTCGCCTTCGGGGTGGGGGGCCGTGAAGTGGTGGGCGTCGGCCGAGGCTCCGGCTCCGGCGATTTCGCAATAGATCTTCGCACCGCGTGCCTTGGCGTGTTCGTACTCTTCGAGGACGAGTGCTCCGGCCCCTTCACCGATTACGAATCCGTCGCGGTCCTTGTCGAAGGGACGCGAGGCGTGCTGCGGGTCGTTGTTACGCGTTGAAAGTGCCTGCATGGAGTTGAAACCGCCGACCGAAGGCTCGTTCACGGCCGCTTCGGAACCTCCGGCCACCATAATGTCGGCCTTTCCGTAGCGGATGGCCTCCATTGCGGCGGCGATGCCGTGGTTGGACGAAGCGCATGCCGAGACAACGCAGTAGTTGGGTCCCATGAATCCATACTTCATGGAGATGAATCCGGCCGCGATGTCGGAGATCATGCGGGGAATAAAAAACGGGCTAAACCGCGGGGTTCCATCCCCTGCGGCCCAGCCCAGACATTCATCGAAGAAGGATTTGATACCTCCGATGCCCGAGCTCCAGATCACACCCACCTGCTCTTTGTCGACCTTTTCGAGATCGAGCGCGGAGTCCTCGACGGCCTGCGTAGCAGCGATGAGGGCATATTGGGTGAAGAGGTCGTATTTGCGGACCTCCTTACGATCGAAATACTGGCTCGGGTCGTAATTTTTTACTTCACAAGCGAATTGGGTCTTGAATTTCTCGGCGTTGAAATGAGTAATGGGTGCGGCACCACTGACTCCCTTTTCCAGATTCGAAAAATATTCCTCAATATTATTACCAATCGGGTTGATCGTACCGATGCCCGTAACAACTACTCTTCTTCCTGCCATACAATTTAAGACTTAAAAGCCGTGAACAAAAAAAACGAATAAAAAATTATTTCTTGTGCTCCTCGATGTACTTGATAGCGTCACCTACGGTAGCGATCTTCTCAGCGTCCTCATCCGGGATCTGGATATCGAAAGCCTTCTCGAACTCCATGATCAGCTCTACGGTGTCGAGCGAGTCTGCGCCCAGGTGGTTGGTGAAGCTGGCTTCGGGTACTACTTCCGACTCCTTAACACCCAGTTTGTCAACGATGATCTCGACAACTTTTGATTGAACTTCTGACATAATCTTAAGTTTTTAGTTAAACAATTATTTGGAAACAGTTCAGTACATTTCCAGGGTAATTTTGCGCAAAAGTAACACTTTTTTTATTACTTTTGACAAAAGACCGTGATTTTTTATTCACAACTTTTTCGACATTTAGCACAAAATTGCGAGCAAAATACTAAAAATCAAATCATTATGAAATTGCTTCTGATCTCGAATTCGACCAATGCGGGGGAAGAATACCTGCGTTATCCGCTGCCCGAAATCGGCCGTTTTCTCGACGGTATCCGGGAGGTTGTCTTCGTTCCGTATGCCGCGGTGACCTTTTCGTACGCGGAGTACGAGCGGAAGGTGCAGGCCCGTTTTTCGGAGCTTGGCATTCGGGTCCGCTCCGTCCACCGGGCCAAGGACCCCGCGGCGCTGATCCGCACGGCCGAGGCGATCTGCGTGGGCGGCGGGAATACCTTCGCCCTGGCGCGGAAGATGCAGCAGCAGGGGCTCATGCAGGCCATACTGCGGAAAATCAAGTCCGGGACGCCCTACGTGGGGTGGTCGGCCGGGAGCAACGTCTGCTGCCCGACGATCTCGACGACGAACGACATGCCGATCGTCGAACCCGAATCGTTCCGCGCCATCGGGGCCGTGAAGTTCCAGATCAACCCCCACTACCTCGATGTCAACCCCGAAGGACATGCCGGCGAGACGCGTGAACAGCGCATCCTGGAGTTCATCGAGGCCAATCCGCGGCGTTGGGTCGTCGGACTGCGCGAGGGGTGTATGCTTCGCTACGACGAAGGGCGTCTGGAGTTGATCGGCCGCCGTCCGATGCGGATTTTCAAGAAAGGGGTCGAGACCTTCGAGGTGCAGCCCAGCGACGACCTCTCGTTTTTATTATAAATATAGGTATGCCCTCCAGCCCCGGGCTGCGTTGTGCCTGGAGGCCGGTTTCGAATGCCGATGGGGCCTGTCCGGGAGTGTGCAGCGCATCCGGGGAAGGCCGGCTGCGAGCCGGGGCGGTCGTGCGTCCGGCAGTTCCGGCGGGCGCGGGGATATACCGTAAATTCGATTGCAGATGAAAGTAATGATCGTCGGACTGGGCCTCATCGGAGGCTCGTTCGCCCTGGCGTTGCGCGACCACGGGCTCGCGGAGGAGATCCTCGGGGTTGAGAATTCCGAGGAACACGCTGCCGAAGCGCTCCGCCTGGGGCTTGCCGACCGGATCGTGCGATTCGAGGAGGGGGCCGCCGAGGCGGACCTCATCGTGCTGGCCACCCCCGTGGATGCCATCCCGCTGTTGGCCGTCAAGGCGCTCAACCGGGTCGGGGATCGGCAGGTCGTCATCGATATGGGCTCCATCAAGAGCGAGTTGTGCGAAGTGATTTCGATGCACGCCCGCCGGGGGCGTTTCGTGGCCGTGCACCCGATGTGGGGCACGGAGTACAGCGGCCCGAAGGCTGCCCAGCGCGGGGCCTTCTCGGGTCGGAACGTCGTCTTCTGCGATACGGTGCGCAGCGACAGCGACGCCCTGCATACCGTGGAGCGGATCTTCCGCACGCTGAACTGCCCGGCCGTCTACATGGACCCCGAGGAGCACGACCTGCACGCGGCCTACGTGTCGCATATCTCCCACGTCACGTCGTTTGCCCTGGCGCTGACGGTGTTGGAGAAGGAGCGCGAGGAGCGTCATATCTTCGACCTGGCGGGCGGCGGATTTGAGAGTACGGTGCGCCTTGCGAAGAGTGCCGCGGCGACGTGGGTCCCGATCCTGCTGCATAACAAGTATAACGTGCTGGATGTCCTGCGCGAACATATCCACCAGTTGCAGATCCTGCGCAAGATGCTCGAACGCGACGACGTCGAGGGGCTGAAGTCCGCCATGGAGAAGGCCAATACCATCCAACGGATCCTGCACTGATGACGACGGCCGAGACGGGACGCATGGGGGAGTCTGCGGCGGCAGACAGCCTGCGGCGGCGGGGTTATTCGATTCTGGCGCAGAACTGGCGGCAGGGGCGCGACGAACTGGACCTGGTTGCCACGGACGGCGAGGTGCTGCACATCGTGGAGGTCAAGACGCGGCAGGCGGGCTCCTTGACACCGCCCGAAGCGGCGGCTACGCGGCGCAAGTTCCGGGCCTTGACCCGTGCGGCGCGCTGTTATCTCCGCGCGACGGGTTGGACGGGCGAGGTGCAGTTTGACTTGGCGTCCGTTGAGATCGGGGCGGACGGGGCGGTCCGTGTGGAGTTGATTGAAAACGCCATGGAATACAACTGGTAATTTTGCAGTTCCGTCAAAATATGCTATCTTTGCCAAACTGAACAATTCCGGGGTGAATCTGGTGAATTGCGAAAGAGGGTTCCGGGATGAATCCGATGGGGCGTGAGCGCGGATTCCGGACGGAGTGGTTTTGAGGAGTTTTCCGATAAGTTTTGGGGAGGCTCCCGATAAAAGGAAACATTCAACATCGTAGACTGCTGATGTGGTTTTATAATTTCGGTCTGTTGCTTTACGTATGGGCCATTCGTCTGGTGGCCCCGCGGCATCGGAAGGCCAAACTTTGGATCGAAGGGCGCAAGGATCTTTTCCGCCGGATGCGGGAGACGATCGATCCTGCGGCCCGTGTGGTCTGGATCCACGTTGCTTCGCTCGGCGAGTTCGAGCAGGGGCGGCCCATTCTCGAACAGATTCGCAAGACATACCCTGAGTACAAGATTCTGCTGACCTTCTTCTCCCCGTCGGGATACGAGATCCGCAAGGACTACAAGGGGGCGGACTATATCTTCTACCTGCCGATCGACACGCCGCGCAATGCCCGGCGGTTCCTCGATGTGGCGCACCCCGAGATCGCCATCTTTGTCAAATACGAATACTGGCTCAACCTTCTGCGCGAGTTGCGCCGCCGCAAGGTCCGGACCTACGTTGTGTCGGCGATTTTCCGCCGCAATTCGGTCTTTTTCCGGCCCTACGGCGGGATGTGGCGTCAGGCGCTGGAGTCGTTCGACGTGATGTTCGTCCAGAACGAGGAGTCGAAGAAGCTGCTGGCCACGCTGGGCTTCGACAATGTGCTGGTGGCCGGAGACACGCGTTTCGACCGCGTGGCGGAGATCGCCCGCGCCGCCAAACACGTCGATGTCGTGGAGCGCTTCAAGGGGGACGACCGCCTGTTCGTGGCGGGCTCGACGTGGGGCCCCGACGAGGAGCTGCTGATCCGGCTGATGAACGACAACCCGGACGTGAAGTTCGTCATCGCCCCGCATGAGATGGACGAAGGACGTATCGCCCGGCTCATCGAGGAGACCCGCGGCGGAGCACTGCGCTATACGCAATGTACCTCCCGCACGGGATACGGAACGCGACAGTTGCTGATTCTCGATACGGTAGGCCTGCTCTCCTCGGTCTACGGATACGCCGCCTGGAGCTATATCGGGGGCGGTTTCGGGGTTGGAATCCACAATACGCTCGAAGCCGCGACGTTCGGACTTCCGATCGCTTTCGGCCCGAACTACGAAAAGTTCAAGGAGGCCCGGGACCTCGTGACGCTGGGGGCAGCCCGTTCGGTTGCGACGTATGAGGAGTTGCGGGAGTGGTTCATTCCGTTGCGGGACAACGAGGAGTTCCTGCAGAAGACCAGCCGCATCGCCAAGGACTATACGATCCGCCACCAGGGGGCCACGAATATCATCGTCAAGACGATCTTCCAGAAACAGTAGTCGTTTGGGTGAGGCATTACGAAAACACCCCGGCAGCAAATTGCTGCCGGGGTGTTTTTCGTGGACGGAGCCTCCGAATGCCATTCTTGCCGCCGGGGCGTTTTCGAGTGGGGGCGATGCTCTTCGGATATTGAATGCCTACTCCTTGTGTGTCATGATGTGGAGCACGAGACGGTCGGTTTCGTTCATGCCGTCGCGCCCGATGGCCGTGAGGTTGTGGATGCAGCGATCGACATCCTCCTCGATGATTCCCTCCACGGGGCTGACGCAACGGTCGTCCATGGCCATCATGGCCGAGAGTACGGCGGTCGAGACGCCGCTCGTGAGCTTCATGGCGCAACTCGGCTTCGCGCCGTCGCAAATCATGCCCGTGAGGTTGGCAATCATGTTTTTGACCGCAGCGGCAGCCTGTTCGTAACTGCCGCCCATCAGGTAGACGATTCCGCAACTCGATCCGGTTGCCGCCACGACACAGCCGCACAGGGCCGAGAGTCGTCCGAGGCTCTGCTTGATGTAGACCACCGTCAGGTGGCTCAGCGCCAGGGCGCGGATCGTCTGCTCCTCCGAGGCGTGGGTCTCCTCGGCGTAGACCACGACGGGCAGCGTGGCGGCGATTCCCTGGTTTCCGCTGCCGGAGTTGCTCATCACGGGGATCATCGCCCCGGCCATGCGGGCGTCGCAGGCCGCCGAGGTGTAGGAGAGAATGCGGGTGAAGATGCTGTCACCCATGATCTTCCGCTCGCGGTCGCAGCGCAGCGTGCGTCCTACGCAATGGCCGTACTCTCCGGAGAAGGCGGTTTCGGCGGCGGCCTTGTTCAGCCGTTTCGATTCGAGGATGAAGCGGATCTCGTCGAGGGGTGTGGTCATGGCGAACTCCCACACGCGGCGCAACGTCAGCGGCACTTCGCCCTCGTCGGCCTCGTCGGCCTCCGCCGTGCGCTTGTCGAGCAGCACCTCGCCGTCGCGCTCGACGTAGACGAACGACGTGTGTCCTCCGGCGATGATCGCCACGGCGCGGTGTCCGGCGGCTTCGGCCTCCACTTCGATATAGAGTTTTTCGACGATGCCCTCTTTCAAGGCGATGGAGATGCGTTTTTCGTCGATCATGCGTCGTCCGCGCTCGACGGCTTCGGGCGTGACGTCGCGCAGGACTTCGAGCTGGTATTCCGATCGTCCGATCAGCGCCCCGAGGGCTACGGCAATGGGGAGTCCGATCATTCCGGTGCCGGGGATTCCGACGCCCATGGCATTTTTGAGGATATTGGCGCTCAGCCTTACCGAAATCCGTTCGGGTTCCGCGCCCAGGGTCTCGGCGGCCCGGGCCACGCAGAGCGCCACGGCGATGGGCTCAGTGCACCCGATGGCGGGGATGACCTCCCGCTGAATCAGATCGATGATTTGTTTACGTTCCGTAATGGGCAACATACATTTGGGATTTAGCGAAACGAAGATACGAAAAAATAGGGAAAGGCGAGCATGGGAGGCCAAAGAAAACGGCGATTTCGGGCACTTCGCAGCCGGAACGGAGCCCGTATTGCGTAAATGTGGAAATAAAATCGGGATGGGGGCCTCGGTTTGCTAATTTTTTGTATTTTTGCCTTTTGGAAAATCAGTAAAACAGAATACGATGACTCAGGAAGAACTTTTCAAGAAGCTGGTCGCTCACTGCAAGGAGTACGGATTCGTCTTTCCGTCGAGCGAGATCTACGATGGTCTGGGTGCGGTCTACGACTACGGCCAGAACGGCGTGGAGCTGAAGAACAATATCAAACGCTACTGGTGGGACTCGATGGTCAAGCTGCACGAGAACATCGTGGGTATCGATGCGGCGATCTTCATGCACCCGAAGACGTGGGAGGCTTCGGGCCACGTGGCGGCGTTCAACGACCCGCTGATCGACAACAAGGACTCGAAGAAGCGCTACCGTGCGGACGTGCTGATCGAGGATTGGCTGGCCAAGCAGGATGAAAAGATCGAGAAGGAGGTCGAGAAGGCGCGCAAGCGCTTCGGTGCCGACTTCGACGAGGCGAAATACCGGGCGACGTCGCCGCGTGTGGCCGAGACGGCAGCGAAACGCGACGAGGTGCACCGCCGTTTTGCCGCGGCGATGAATGCCAACGACCTTGTGGAGTTGCGTCAGATCATTCTCGACTGCGAGATCGCCTGCCCGATTTCGGGTACGCGCAACTGGACCGAGGTGCGTCAGTTCAACCTGATGTTCTCGACGCAGATGGGTTCGACGGCCGAGGGTGCCTCGACGATCTACCTGCGCCCCGAAACGGCCCAGGGTATCTTCGTGAACTTCCTGAACGTCCAGAAGACCGGCCGCATGAAGCTGCCGTTCGGTATCGCACAGATCGGCAAGGCCTTCCGCAACGAGATCGTGGCGCGTCAGTTCATCTTCCGGATGCGCGAATTCGAGCAGATGGAGATGCAGTTCTTCGTTCGCCCGGGCACCGAGATGCAGTGGTGGAACGAGTGGCGTAACACGCGTATGGCCTGGCACCGTGCGCTGGGCTTCGGCGACGACAACTACCGCTTCCACGACCATGAGAAGCTGGCCCACTACGCCAATGCCGCTACCGACATCGAGTATAACTTCCCGTTCGGCTTCAAGGAGGTCGAGGGTATCCACTCGCGGACGGACTTCGACCTGGGCAACCACCAGAAGTATTCGGGCAAGAAGATGCAGTATTTCGATCCGGAGACGGGCGAGAGCTATGTTCCGTATGTCGTGGAGACGTCGATCGGCGTGGACCGCATGTTCCTGCAGGTGATGTCGGCAGCCTACACCGAGGAGGCGTTGGAAGGCGGCGACTCGCGTGTTGTGCTGCGTTTCCCGGCCGCGCTGGCACCGGTGAAGGTTGCCGTGCTGCCGCTGGTCAAGAAGGACGGGATGCCGGAGGTTGCGCAGAAGATCGTCGACCTCTTGAAATACGACTACAACGTGGTCTACGACGAGAAGGATTCGGTGGGCAAACGCTACCGCCGTCAGGATGCCATCGGCACGCCGTTCTGCGTGACGGTCGACGGCCAGACGCTCGAAGACGGCACGGTAACGGTCCGTCACCGCGACACGATGGCCCAGGAGCGCGTGAAGATCGAGGCGCTGCCGGCGCTGGTCGACGAGGAGTGCTCCTACCGCAAGCTCTTCCGCAAACTGCACCTGTAGTCGCCGCACGACCTTCTCGGAAATGGGACGGATTCTGGCCATCGACTACGGCACGAAACGCACGGGGATCGCGGTGAGCGATCCTCTGCGGTTGATTGCCGGCGGGTTGGAAACCGTAGCGACGAAGGAGCTGGAGCGCTGGCTGGCGGACTATTTCGCCCGGGAGGATGTCTCGACCGTCGTCCTGGGGAAGCCCTTGCAGATGGACGGCACGCCGTCGGAGACGTGGCGTTTCATCGAGCCTCTGGCAAGGCGTTTGCAACAGAGGTGGCCCGACAAGGAGGTGGTCTTCCACGACGAGCGTTTCACCTCGGTGCTGGCGCACCGCACGATGCTTGAAAGCGGTATCGGACGCATGGCGCGCCGGGACAAGGCATTGGTGGACAAGATTTCCGCCACGATTATTTTACAAAGTTACATGGAATTCAACAGATGATTTATCCGATCGTGATCTATGGCGACGAGGTGCTTCGTAAGCCCTGCGCGCCGGTGACGCCCGAGACGCTCGATGTAAAAAAATTCGAGGAGGATATGTTCCTCACGCTGGAGGAGGCGGGAGGTGTGGGCCTTGCCGCCCCGCAGGTGGGCAAGAACCTGCGCTTCTTCATCGTCGACTGCACGCCGTGGGCCGAGGAGGACCCCGCGTGCGCCGATTACAAGCGGGCGTTCGTGAATGCCGAAATCTACGAATATTCCGACGAGACGAAGACCTATAACGAGGGATGCCTCTCGTTTCCGGGGATCTATGCCGACGTTCCCCGTTCGTTGACGATCCGGATCCGTTACCAGGATACGGACTTCGTGGAGCACGACGAGGAGTTTACGGGCCTCAAGGCATGGGTCATTCAGCATGAATATGACCACATCGAAGGTAAGGTCTTTACGGACCGGATCTCGCCCCTGCGGCGGCAACTGCTCAAGGGCAAACTGTTGAACCTGGCGAAAGGGAAATACCGTTGCGCCTACAAAACCAGATAACATGAAAAAATTTCTTGCCAGCGCATTTTTTGCTGCGGCCCTGCTGGGCACGGGCTGCGTGAAGTCGCCGGTCGTAGGCGGCATCTATACCGACGTAAAGGACGGCCTCGCCGTGACGGGCAATGCGGGATCGAGCAAGGTCGGGACCGCCGAGGTGAAGGGTTATGTCGGCGTGGTGGCGATGGGGGATGCGAGCATCCAGACCGCGGCGCGCGAAGCCGGCATTACGCGGATTCACCACGTGGACTACCAGTCGAAATCCTACGTCGGGGTCTATACGATCTACACGATCATCGTCTACGGTGACTGATCGCTTTTTCCGGAGGATGGCCGCGGTGCTGCTCGTCGGCGCCACGCTGACGGCTGCGGGTCAGAACATCCGTCCGCACTACGTCTCGAAGGCGGAGTCGGACGGGGTGATCTACCATACCTTCCCGGTTACGCTGTTCGAGCATCCGGAGGCGGGCGACCTGACCTTCGACATCACCTACAAGGAGCACCGAGCGGGTCGTGCGACGCTGAACTTCACGTGCCGGATGGCGCGGGCCGATGAGGTGGATTCCGTGCGTTTCGTCTCGGGAGAGGTGGTGATGGCGGGCCCGGTGGAGAAGCTCTACCTCGAACCCGGGAAGCGGGACTGGAAACACCGCTATACGTTTGATTTGGACGCTTCACAACTCTGCGGGTTCTTCGACGAGACACAGCAGCCCTCCGTGACGCTCTATATCGACGGACTGCCCTGGACCTATCGGGCCAAACGCTCCGCATGGCGGTCGTATGCCCCGATCGGCTACCGGATCTTCGAGATGATCCGCGTGAACGAGGCGCGTTGAATCTTCCTATTTGTATCCGTATGGGTATACGGTTGCGTGTCGCATTTCTCCGAGCCTTCCTGTTGCTCTTTGTCATGAAAAAACCGTCTCCCGACAAGGGAGACGGTTTTTTCATGTTCTTTGGAGGCGGACTTTCCTTTGAAGGGGCTTTGGTCGACTCCGCAAAGGAAGCGAGGGCTTGGCTCACCCCCCCCCGCCCGTCCTCGGTTTAGAACTTGTAGCTGGCGCCGACGCTGATGACGACGGGATTCGGACGAATGTCGTCGAACATGGGCTGCCATTTCAAACCTGCGGAAATATCCCAGTTTTGGGCTACCTCGACGTCGAAACCGCCTCCGATGTTGAGACCGGCGGCCCAGCGGCCGATGTCATTGATTGTAAGACCGGCAGCAGGGTAGAGATGCCAACCGCTTCCCACATGGAAGACATACTGGGCATCGCAACTGATGTCCAGCGAGCATCCTTCGTGCAGCAGGGCCATCAACGAAGGCTCGATTCGCCAGTTGCCGTCGATGTTGTAGCGACCGAAAGCACCCAGTCCGACAACGGTTTCGCCCGTGTTGGTGTAGATGTTCATGCGGGGGCCTACCGCCCAATTTCCTGCATCCTGAGCCGAAGCTGCCGTTACCGCGAACAGCGCGGCGATCGCCGAAAGAAGAATCTTTTTCATATTCCCGTAGTTTTTGTTGAACGTGTCGTCCAAAAGTTTACCAAAACAAAAATAAAAAAAATCCGACTTTCTGCCAAGAAAAATCAACGAATCCTGCTGTTTTGTCAACCGAAAGAAAAACCCGCAGCGTAAACTGCGGGTTTTCGAACGAGGGCTTTTGCCCGGATTACTTCTGGTTGAGTGCAGCGTGAGCGGCGGCCAGGCGGGCGATGGGCACGCGGAAGGGCGAGCAGCTCACGTAGTTGAGTCCGGCGTAGTGGCAGAACTCCACGGAGGAGGGCTCACCGCCGTGTTCGCCGCAGATTCCGCACTTCAGGGTCGGACGCGTGCCGCGGCCCTTGAAGACGGCCTCGCGGATCAACTGTCCCACGCCGTTTCGGTCGAGGATCTGGAACGGGTCGTTCTTCAGAATACCCTTCTCCAGATAGATCGGGAGGAACTTGCCGATATCGTCGCGCGAGAATCCGAGGGTCATCTGCGTGAGGTCGTTGGTACCGAACGAGAAAAACTCGGCGACTTCTGCGATCTGGTTTGCGGTGACGGCGGCGCGCGGCACCTCGATCATCGTCCCGACCATGTATTCGATCTTGTCGTTGCGTTCCGAGAAGACCTGCTCGGCCGTCGAGTCGATGATGTTCTTCTGGTAGCGGAGCTCCTTGTGGTTTCCGACCAGCGGGACCATGATTTCGACGTGTACGGGAATGCCCATGGCCTTGACGTTCATGGCCGCCTCGATGATGGCGCGGGCCTGCATCTCGGTGATTTCGGGGTAGGTGTTGCCCAGACGGCATCCGCGGTGACCGAGCATGGGGTTGAATTCGGCGAGCGACTCGACCTTGGCAACGATCTTCTGCAGGGGCACGCCCATCTCCTCGGCCATCTCCTTCTGCCCCTTCTCATCGTGGGGCACGAACTCGTGCAGGGGCGGGTCGAGCAGGCGGACCGTCACGGGATATCCGTTCATGGCCTTGAACAGTCCTTCGAAGTCGCCGCGTTGCATCGGGAGCAGCTTGGCCAGGGCCACGCGGCGTCCGGCCTCATCGTCTGCGAGAATCATCTCGCGGATGGCCTTGATGCGGTCTCCCTCGAAGAACATGTGCTCGGTGCGGCAGAGGCCGATACCTTCGGCGCCGAACTCGAATGCCTGAGCGGCATCCTTCGGGGTGTCGGCATTGGCGCGGACCTTCAGTACCGAGTACTTTCCGGCCAGTTCCATCAGCTTGCCGAAGTCTCCGCTCAGATCGGCGGCCTTCGTGGCCACCTGACCCAGATAGACTTCACCCGTCGAGCCGTTGAGCGAGATCCAGTCGCCCTCCTTGACGGTGAAACCGTTGACCTGAATCGTGCGGGCCTTGTAGTCGATCTGCAACTCTCCGGCGCCCGATACGCAGCACTTGCCCATACCGCGGGCGACGACGGCAGCGTGGGAGGTCATACCTCCGCGAGCGGTGAGGATACCGGCGGCATCCAGCATACCCTTCAGGTCCTCGGGCGAGGTCTCGATACGTACCAGGACGGCTTTCTGACCGCTCTGTGCGTAGATCTTCTCGGCATCCTCGGCGAAGAAGACCACGGGACCCGTTGCGGCGCCCGGCGAAGCGGGCAGACCCTTCGTGATGACCTGGGCCGACGCGATAGCCTTTTTGTCGAAGACGGGGTGGAGCAGCTCGTCGAGCTTCGCGGGCTCGCAGCGCAATACGGCGGTCTTCTCGTCGATCAGCCCTTCGCGCAACATGTCCATGGCGATCTTCACCATGGCGGCACCCGTGCGCTTTCCGTTGCGGCACTGCAGCATCCAGAGCTTGCCGTCCTGGATCGTGAACTCGATGTCCTGCATGTCGGTGAAGTACTGCTCCAGGTGGTGCTGAATCTCGTTCAGCTCCTTGTAGACCTCGGGCATGACCTCTTCGAGCGACGGATATTTGCTCTTGCGGTCCTCCTCGGAGATGTTCTGCGCCTTGGCCCAGCGTTTCGATCCCTCGATGGTGATCTGCTGCGGGGTGCGGATACCGGCCACGACATCCTCGCCCTGAGCGTTGATCAGATACTCGCCGTTGAAGATGTTCTCGCCCGTTGCGGCGTCACGCGAGAAGGCGACACCCGTTGCGGAGTTGTTACCCATGTTGCCGAATACCATGGCCTGAACCGAGACGGCCGTACCCCACTCCGAGGGGATGTTGTTGAGTTTGCGGTAGAGGATGGCGCGTTCGTTCATCCACGAACCGAATACGGCGCAGATGGCGCCCCACAACTGATCCCAGGGATTGGTCGGGAAGTCCTCACCGGTCTGCTTCTTGACGGCGGCCTTGAACTCCTTGACGAGCTCCTTGAGGTCGTCGGTCGTGAGGTCGGTGTCGTTCTTGACGCCTCGTTTCTGCTTGAGGGCGTCGATGATCTCCTCGAAGGGGTCGTGATCCTCCTTGGAGGCGGGTTTCATGCCGAGTACGACGTCGCCGTACATCTGTACGAAACGGCGGTACGAGTCCCAGGCGAAGCGGGGGTTCCCGGTCCGTTTAGCGACGGCTTCGACGGCCTGGTCGTTCATACCGAGGTTGAGGATCGTGTCCATCATACCGGGCATCGAGGCGCGGGCACCCGAGCGTACGGATACGAGCAGAGGCATCTCCTTGTCGCCGAATTTCATGCCGGTGAGCTTCTCGATATTGGTCATGGCCTTTTCGACTTCGGGTTTGAGGAGTTTGATAACGGCCTCTTTTCCGTGGCTGTAGTATTCGGTGCACACCTCGGTGGTGATGGTGAATCCCGGGGGGACGGGAATACCGATGAGGTTCATTTCGGCGAGGTTTGCGCCCTTACCGCCGAGCAGTTCCCGCATTTTGCCGTTTCCTTCGGCCTCTTTGTTGCCGAAGGTGTAGACTCGTTTAACGTCTGCCATAGTTTTCTGAATTTTGGATTGTATCTATAAAAATAAATAAAATTTCACAAAATCACCCCCTCGGACCCGAAAAAATCGCGGATACGACCTCTCGCCCGCGTTTTAAAATCGAATTTTCGCCTGAAGGGATTGCGAAAATAAGAAAACTTTTCTAAAATTCCAAATCTCCTCAGCGGATATATACGAATACGGGTAGCGAATATCCGTATCCGCCTTTGTAAACGCCCCGGGAGAAGGTTCTGAGGGGGTTACCGCTCTTTTGGTCAACCAGATAGCGGCGGACATAAACATCCCCGGCGAGACAGGTCAGCGCCGTGTCCACGAGCATCCGGTCCCTCATTTCCCAGCGTCCCGCGCGGCGGATGTTTCCTCTTCCGGCCTTTTCGGCGCGGGCCGTTGCGTCGCGGAGTCCGAACCGCCCGGCGGGGAACCTTCCGATCCTTCCCATGACGACGAGGGGTACCGCGGGGTGTTCGTCACGGAGGTCTCCGACGAGCCATTCGGCCGTGCGGGTGTCGCCGCAGAGCACCAACCCTACGGTCCGCCCGTTGAGTTTGCCTTCGACGTAGAGGTAGCGGCGCCCGGTTTCGACCCGTTTGGGTTCGAATCGGTCGGCGAAGAAGAGCAGGGCAAAGTCCATGCCGTCGAGTGAATTGAGCGTGCGGTGGAGATAGGTGTACTCTTCGCGGCAGGCGGCGGAGAGGTCCCGGACGACCTGTTCGTTCTCCACACCCCACAGGGCCACGATGTCGAGGGTCATGGAGTCGATCACGGCTGCGGTGTTTTGGATTTTGCGGCGGTAGCGCTCCGAGTTCCAGCCGTAACGCCCTTCGGGCGTGTAGTCGGAGTCGTCGTAGAAGAGAGCCGGAATGGTGTCGTAGATGCGGTCGACATCATAGAAGGCGATACCGACGGGTTGTCGTCCGAAGGCAGCGAGGCCGGCCAGCGCGAGCGGGAGAAGAACCGACAACAGACGTATCATCGGCGGCTGAAGGGATTAGAGGGGCTTTTCGGGGAGGAAGTCCCGGGGTGAACATCCGAGATATTTTGCGATCTCGTTGATATGATGGATGTTGTATTTGATATTGTATTTCGGACTTTCAGCCATGCCAATAAATCCTTTGGAAACGCCGATGCCGTATGCAAGCATTGCTTGCGATATTTTTTGAGCCATTCGTTTTCTGCGAATGGCTTCGATAACATAATTATCTGCCGGAGTTTTCAAGGTTTTTATCGAGATCAAAAAATTTTTAGAGAGGTTTTTCGGGTAGAAAATCGCGTGGCGAACAGTTGAGATATTTTGCAATCTCGTTGATATGATGCGGGTTGTACTTGATATTGTACTTGGGACTTTCGACCTGTCCGATGAAACTTTTAGATACACCGATTCCATACGCCAGCATGGATTGTGAAACCTTTTGACGTTTCCTCATTTTGCGGACGGCATCAATGATATATTGATCAATCGGGTATATCACGAGTTGTGCAGTTTGAATATGTAAAACTACGCAACTCTACAAATCAAATGCTTGTGCATACACAAGCGATGCTCAGTAATAACTGGGTGCCTTTGTAGAAAATAGAAATGCTTTTTTGATTTAAAGCGGAAAAACTCTTTTTAGAGAGGTTTTTCGGGGAGAAAATCCCGGGGCGAGCAGCCGAGGTACTTTGCGATTTTGTTCAGGTGGTTGAGATTGTATTTGGACGGACTTTTGGGGCTCTCCACCTGACTGATGAAACCGTCGGTTACACCGATCCCGATTGCCAGATCCGCCTGCGTAATGTCTTGGGCAATACGCTTTTGGCGAACTGCTGCGCTGACATACTGATCGAATTCGCTTTTCGGTTTCACGGTGATTTTTTTGATACCGTAAAACTAAAAAATTATGCCAGCGTATAAATTTAGCTATAACTGGAATAATGCTATCTATAACTAAAAATAAATAAGATTTTCGGCTGCCCCAGCCCCCCCCCTGGGGGCAGCCGACGGATCGTTGAACGATCCGTTTTTCATCGTTTTAACTTTTACTCGAAAACCGCTTTTTGGACGTCAAAAAGCGGTGCAAAAACCGCCCGCCTAAGAGGCGGGTTCTATGGGCGGAGGGATGTTGAAAGGTTTGGATTCAGTTCCGCGCCTCGCCGGGTGTATGCGGGTAAAGGCTGCGGAATCCACTAAAGGCCCAGTAGCCCACAAAACCCGCCTCTTAGGCGGGTTAAGCGTCGATCACCCCCGAGCCGACCAGCTCGTCTCCGTCATACCAGGCGGCAAACTGCCCCGGTGTAATGCCCCGCTGAGGCTCGTCGAAGAGCAGATATGCCCCCGACTCACGGATGAACAACCTCGCACCCTGCAACGGTTGCCGATAACGGATGCGGACCGCAAACCGCGCGCTTTCGCCGACCCGTAACTCCCGAACGGGATCCACCCAGTGCACCTCCCCCGGCAACATCCGCAACGCCTGGCGCCACAGACCCGGATGGGCATCCCCCTCACCCACATAGATGACATTCTGCGCGGTGTCCGTGGCGAGAATGAACAGCGACTCCTTGCGGCCTCCGATTCCGAGACCCTTCCGTTGACCGATGGTGTAGTAGTGGGCTCCGTTGTGCTCGCCGATCTTCTTTCCGTCGCGCACGGTGTAGTGCCACGGTTCGGCCAGCCGGGCCAACTGCTCGTCGGAGACCTCCTCACCGGGAGCCGGAAGCTCTGCGTGCACGAATTTCGGCCACGAGGGGCGTATTTCGTGAATGTTGCCGCGCTTGGCGGCGAGTTTCTGCTGGAGGAAGGTCGGCAAATCGACCTTGCCCACGAAACAAATGCCCTGAGAATCCTTTCGTTTGGCGGTTGCCAACCCCTGCTCGGCGGCGATGCGGCGCACTTCGGGCTTCAACAGCCCGCCCACGGGAAACAACGCCCGGCTCAACTGCTCCTGCGAGAGCTGACAGAGGAAATAGCTCTGATCCTTGTTGGGGTCGCTGCCTGCGAGGAGCTTGTAGATGACACGACCGTCGGGGAGGGTCTCTTCGGCCTTGCGGCAGTAGTGTCCCGTGGCGACGTAATCGGCGCCGAGTTTGAGGGCTTCGCGCAGGAAGACGTCGAACTTGATTTCGCGGTTGCACAACACGTCGGGATTGGGTGTGCGGCCGCGTTCGTACTCGGCGAACATGTAGTCGACGACGCGGGTGCGGTATTCGGCCGAGAGGTCGACGACATGGAGGGCGATGTCGAGTTTGCGGGCGACGAGTTCGGCGAAGACGCGGTCGTCGTGCCACGGACAGTCGCCTTCGAGCGTGCCGGTTGTGTCGTGCCAGTTGATCATGAAGAGGCCGATTACCTCGTGCCCCTGCTCCTTGAGGAGCCAGGCGGCGACCGACGAATCGACGCCGCCCGAGAGTCCGATGACTACGCGTGCCATGCTATTCCAGACTTAAGAGCCCTTCGGGCAGCACGAGGTGCATCGTGCGGCCTTCGAAGTCGATGTGTGCAATGAACTCCTCGACGGCGGGAACCAATACGCGTCGTCCGTCGATCTCCAGTTCGAAGAGCGGGTTTGCGTCGCTGTCGTAGTAGTCCGAGACGGTTCCGGCGATCTTCCCGGGTGTGCCGGCCTCTTCGATTTGGGCGTCGAAGCCGATGAGGTCTTCGAGGTAGAATTCGTCGTCGTCGTCATCCTGGGGCTCCTCGATACGGAATTCGAGCCCCAGCAGCTCTTCGGCCCGGCGTTCGGTGTCGAAATCGGCGAAGGTGGCGGTGGCTCCCGCGATGCCGCGGCGCTCGAAGCGGTCGCACCAAAGCGGGACCTCCAGTCCGTCGATGGTGACCATGAGGGGGGTGGCGGCGGGGTCGAAATCGTCGGGGAATGCGGGGTAGAGTGAGATCATGACGCCCCCGTCGGTTCCGAAGAGTTTGTTGATACGTCCAGCGGATACAGCCATTTGCGAAAGGATTTGCGGCAAAAGTACAAAAAAAACAGGAAATCTCCCCTTCGGGCGATCTCCTGTTTTATCGGGATTGAAAACCTGCTTATTCAGCGGCGGGGAACTCTTGCCCCTTCTGTGCCGAATTTATTCAGCGGCGGGAACTCTTGCCCCTTCTGTGCCGAATTTATTCAGCAGCGGGAGTTTCTGGTCCCTTTTGTGCCGAACTTACTCAGCGGCGGGGAACTACTTGCCCCCCCCCTTCGTCGAACTTACTCAGCGGCGGGAGCTTCGGGAGCGGCCTCCTCGGCGTTTGCAGCCTCGGCAGCGGCAGCCTCTGCGGCCTCACGAGCGGCAGCTTCGGCAGCAGCCTTCTTCTCGGCGATGGCAGCAGCACGCTCCTCCTTGATCTTGGTTTCGGCAGCCAGACGAGCCTTCTCGGCCGATTTTGCGTCGGAAGCGATCTTGTTGGTCTTGGCCTCGATCTTTCCGGTCTTGGCCTCCATCCACTTGTTGAAGCGGGCCTCGGCCTCGGTTTCGGAGAATGCACCTTTAGCCACGCCACCCAGGAGGTGTTTCTTGTAGAGAACACCCTTGTAGGAGAGGATAGCCCGACAGGTATCCGTAGGTTGTGCGCCTTTGAGTAACCAATCCAGAGCTTTCTCGAAGTTCAGATCGATCGTAGCAGGATTCGTGTTGGGGTTGTAGGTACCCAACTTTTCGATGAATTTACCATCACGTGGCGCTCTGCT
>DXDA01000034.1 GCA_019115745.1 Candidatus Alistipes intestinigallinarum | reverse complement strand
CATCCGGGAATGCGGAGAATAGTTCGAATAGAGAATTGAAGTCCTTGCTTACCATGGTTTTATTCTTATCTCACCACGAAGATAAGAATAAAATTACATCAAACCAAATATTTGGTGTAAAATTGTATATTATTACCTTTGGTTTTTTTATCTCCTTCGTTCCGGGTCGCACTGATGTGCGGTCCGGTCAGTAGAGTTCGATGTATTCGTAGGAGTTTCCGATGGCGTCGAGAAATCTCGAAAACTCCTCCTGCGCGATGACCACCGTGGCGCGGTTGTCGTTGGGGTGGAACGAGAGGGCGGGCCACTCGCGGAGCCGGGCGTCGAGGAAGAGGTGGACGTGGTTCGCCGGGTCGTTGATCAGCCCGAAGGGCGAGACGGACCCGGGCCGCAGTCCCAGCCAACGCTCCATGCGCTGCTCCGAGGCGAACGACAGCTTGCCCTGATGCAATCGGTGTTCGAGGTCGTGAATGGCCATCGCCTGCTCGCAGTCGAAGCACACGAGGTAGTGACGGTCGCCCTTGTGGTTGCGGAAGAAGAGGTTCTTGCAATGCTTCGAGCCGTCGTCGTGCCAGTATTGGCGGGCGATCTCGATGGTCGGGGCCTCGGGGTGTTCGTACCACGTGTAGCGGATCGCGTGGGCGTTGAGCCAGTCGAAGACCCGCTGGCGGCGTTCGTCGGGCGTTAGCGGGGCGGTTTCGGTCGTCTCCATGGTCAGTTGTTTTTCCAGTTTTCGCGGATGTTGCGGGCAATGCACTCGACGAGGATCTCGACGGCCTCGACGGGTGACCAGGCGTTGTGGGGCGAGAGCAGCAGCCGGTCGGGTTCGCGGACTGCGAGCAGCGGGTTGCCCGCTTCGAGGGGCTCATGGACGAAGACGTCAAGCGCCGCCCCGGCCAGCCGTCCGGCATCGAGTGCGGTGGCCAGGGCCGCCTCGTCGACGATTCCGCCGCGCGCGACGTTGATGAGGATTGCCGAGGGCTTCATCAGCCCGAGTTCGCGGGCGCCGATCAACCCGCGGGTGCGGTCGGTCAGCGGACAGTGCACCGAGACGACGTCGGCCCAGGTGAGCAGTTCGTCGAGCGGCCGGGCGGGGTAGGGCTCCTCGCGCACGACGCCCGAGGTGGAGGTGTAGGCCACCTCGCAGCCGAGGGCTTCGGCGACGCGGGCGACGTTGCGGCCGATGTTGCCGAGGCCGATGATTCCCCAGTGCGAACCGTGGAGTTGATGCGTCGTGCGGCCGAAGTGGAACTGACGCTCGGCGCCGGCGTAATGCTCCTTCGTGTAGCGGTCGTAGTAGACGACCTGGCGCAGCAGGGCGATGGCGGCGCCGATGGTGGTTTCGGTCACGGCGTGGGTCGAGTATCCGACGGCATTCTTCACGGTGACGCCGCATTCGGCTGCAGCCGCGAGGTCGATGTGGTTCATGCCGGTTGCGGCGATGCAGATCAGCCGCAGGCGGGGCAGGGCGCGGAGCGTCGCGGCATCGAAGGGCACCTTGTTGGTGATGACGATGTCGGCTTCGCGGCAGCGGTCGACGATCTCCGCGGGACTGGTCGTTTCGTAGGCCGTGTAGTTGCCCAGGGCACGGACGGCCGAGAGGTCGGCTCCTCCGAGCGAGTATGCATCCAGAAAGACGATGTTGGGTTTCATGGGTATTTTCAATTGTTTGGACGATTTGCTTTTGCGGAAATCCGGACGGTTCCGGCGGGTCAGTCGAGTTCGCCGATCAGGCCGCGGATGACCACCGAGGCGCAGGCGATTCCGAATGCGGCCGGGATGTAGGAGATGGTCCCGACGTTCGACTTCTTGTTCTGCTCCTCGCAGAGAATCATCGCCCCTTCGCGGATCGGTTCGGGCGAGAAGACGGCACGGAATCCGCTGCGGATGCCGATTTTGTGGAGGCGTTTGCGGAGCATGTGGGCCAGCGGGCAGTGGTGGGTCTTTGCGATGTCGGCAATCTCGATCCGCGTGGGGTCCATCTTGGCCCCGGCGCCCATCGAGCTGACGAGCGGGTAGCGGCGTTCGAGCGCCGCGGCAATCAGGGCGAGTTTGGGCGAGAGGGTGTCGATGGCGTCGACCACGTAGTCGTACCGCGCGGCATCGAGCAGGCGGTAGGTCTCCTCGTCGCGGATGTAGCGGTTGACCACCGTGAGGTCGATCTCGGGGTTGATGTCGCGCAGGCGTTCGGCCAGCACGTCGGCCTTCTGCCGCCCGACGGTCGAGTGGAGGGCGACGAGCTGTCGGTTGATGTTCGTCGTGTTCACGGCATCGGCATCGGCAATGGTCATCCTTCCCACGCCGGCCCGGGCCACCATCTCGGCGGCATAGGCTCCCACGCCGCCCAGTCCGACGACCAGGACGTGTGCCTGCCGCAAACGGGCGATCTTCTCCTCGCCCAACAACAATTCCGTTCTCTGCTGCCAGTTATCCATTTTGTGTTTCGAATAGGCGTTTGTAATTTTCGAGGGTGGCGCGTTGCAGCTCCTCCACCGGGCGTCCCAGGGCTTCGGCCGCGCGGGCGTAGATCTCCTCGATGGAGACCTCGGCGTCGTCGGTCTCGAAGAAGAGCTGCCCGAGGGGTGTTTCGTGCAATGCGCGGAGGGTCCTGGGCGAAGCGAAGGCCCGCTCTCCGAACGAGAGGAAGTAGCCGCGGCCGAGGGCCTGCCGCGCCTGCTCGGGGGAGCCGATGAATCCGTGGAAGATCACGGCCCGGGGTTCACAGGCGGCCAGTTCGCGCATCAGGGGCTCGAAGGCGCGCACGCAGTGCAGCACGACGGGCCGTCCGGTGCGGCGGGCCAGGTCGAGCTGGGCGCGGAGTGCGGCGAACTGTACGTCGCGCGGGACCGCCCGGGCGAAATCGAGCCCGGTTTCGCCGATGGCCTGCACGTCGGCAGCTCCTTGCACGCAGCCGGCCCCTGCCTCGACGTGCTGCACACCGGTCACTCCGTTCCCGGCGGTCCGCGCCCCAACCGCTTCGGACGCCTCGCCGCAGAGCCGTTCGGCAACCTTTCCGGCCGTTTCGGCGGCTCCGGACCCGGCTGTCAGTCGGGCGGCCAGCGCCTCCACGGCCTGCGGATCCGCCTCCCAGGGGTGTACGCCCGCCGTGCGGAGTTCGATACCGCGGCCCGTCGGGCGATGGGTGTGTATATTTACATAAGGAAGCATCGGCGAAGCAAAAATAGGAATTTTAAGTAAATTTAAGAAATAATGGCCTGCGGGATGGCATTTATCGGAAAAAAATTCGTATTTTCGCACGCGAAATAATTGTTAGCCTGCTAACAGCCGGGGTCGAACAGGGAATCGAGCGGGGAATAACGGCGGATTCCGGGCGCGCAAGCGTTGTCCGGACGGGCGCGGGGCGTGTCAGCGTCAGTCGGACGGGGCGTGTCGGCGTCAGTCGGACGGGACGCAAGACGTGCAAGTGTCGGTCGGGGAGTGGGGGAACGTATGTGCAGGTCGGATCGGATGCGGGTTGATCAAGCGTCGGTCGGGCCGGGACGTGCCTCCAGTCCACCCAGCAGTCAGGAAAGCAACCAAACACACAAAATAATTCAAACTCTTTAACCATGTCGAAAATCATTACATTACGCAAGGGTTTAGACATCAATCTGGTGGGCAAGCCCCAGGAGACGTTGGCGACGGCGCCGATGGCTTCGGAGTATGCCCTCTCGCCCCTGGATTTCGAGGGCGTGACACCGAAATTGCTGGTTAAGGTCGGGGATCGGGTGAAGGCCGGAACTGCGTTGTTCTTCAACAAGTTCAACGAGCGTGTTCTCTTCACGTCGCCGGTCAGCGGCACGGTGTCGGCCATCAACCGGGGCGAGAAGCGCAAGGTGCTTTCGGTGGCTGTGACCCCGGACTCCAAACAGGAGTACGAGTCGTTCACGATGCCGGGTCTCGAAAAGGCCGCGCGTGAGGAGATCGTCGAACTTTTGCTCCGTTCGGGTCTGTGGCCGATGATCCTTCAGCGGCCCTACGGCATCATTGCGGACCCCGCGGACACGCCGAAGGCGATCTTCGTTTCGGCGTTCGATTCGGCGCCCCAGGCTCCGGACTACAACTTCGTGCTGAAAGGCGAGCAGAAGAACCTCCAGACGGGTATCGAGGTGCTTCGCAAACTCACCCCGGGCAAGGTTCACCTCTCGGTTCGCGCCAAGTCCGAAGGCGAAATGCCCCGGCTCAAGGGCGTCGAGCTGCACACCTTCGCCGGGAAACACCCCGTTGGCAACGTCGGCGTGCAGATCCACCACATCGACCCGATCAACAAGGGCGATCTGGTCTGGACGGTGAACATCCAGGATCTGACGATCATCGGCCGCTTCTTCAACGAAGGGCGTGTCGACATGACGAAGACCATCGCCGTGGCAGGCTCCGAGATCGAGCACCCGCAGTACGTACGCGTCATCGGCGGTGCCAAGGTCGACTCGATCGTCAAGGGCAATGTCAAGGCCCGGCAGACGGGCGATTCGATCCGCTTCATCTCGGGCAACGTGCTGACGGGTACGAAGACGTCGCTGGATGGCTTCCTGGGCTTCTACGCCAACCAGTTGACGGCCATCCCCGAGGGTGACAAGTACGAACTGCTGGGCTGGGCGATGCCTCGATTCAAGAAATTCTCCGTTTCGCGGGCCTACTTCTCGTGGCTGTGTCCGCGCAAGGCCTACGACCTGGATACGAACCTGAACGGCGGCGAACGTCCGTTCGTGGTGACGGGCCTCTACGAGCGCTATCTGCCGATGGACATCTACCCGATGTACCTGCTGAAAGCGTGCCTGGCGGGCGACATCGAGAAGATGGAGAACCTGGGCATCTACGAGGTGACGGAGGAGGATTTCGCGCTGTGCGAATTCGTGGATCCCTCGAAGATCGAGATCCAGCAGATCATCCGCGACGGTATTAACTTAATGATCAAGGAGGCTTAAAGATGGGACTTCGCAAACTGATGGATAATATCAAGCCCACGTTCTCGAAAGGCGGGAAACTGGGCTTCCTGGAGTCGACGTTCGATGCGTTCGAGACGTTCCTCTTCGTCCCGAACACGACGACCGTGAAGGGTGCGCACATCCGCGACTGCAACGACATGAAACGTACGATGATCATGGTGGTGCTGGCGCTGATGCCGGCGTTCCTGTTCGGCTGCTGGTGGACGGGCTCGCAGGTGGGTCTGGAGGGCTTCCGGGCCTTCTTCTACGGACTGGTCCGCGTCCTGCCGATGGTGTGCGTGTCGTACATCGTGGGTCTGGCCATCGAATTCTATTTCGCCCAGGTGCGCGGCCATGAGGTCAACGAGGGCTTCCTCGTGACGGGTCTTCTGATCCCGATGGTCTTCCCGGTTTCGACGCCGCTGTGGATGGTGGGTCTCTCGACGGCCTTCGCCGTGATCTTCGGCAAGGAGGTCTTCGGCGGTACGGGCATGAACGTCTTCAACCCGGCGCTGCTGGCCCGCGCGTTTGCCTTCTTCGCCTATACGCCCTCGATGTCGGGCGAGACGGTCTGGTATTCGAACTGGACGATGATGGGCGCACAGGTCGACGGCATCACCGGCGCTACGGCCCTCGAACAGTTGGCCTCGACCGGCACGATGACCTATTCGCCGCTGGATGCCTTCCTGGGTATGATTCCGGGGTCGTTCGGCGAGACCTCGACGCTGGCGATCCTGATCGGCGGCGCGATCCTGCTCTTTACGGGCATCGCCTCGTGGCGGACGATGGTTTCGGTCTTCGTCGGCGGTCTGGCGATGGGTTATCTGTTCCAGGCGCTCGGCGTGACGGAGTATCCGGCGTGGTGGCACCTGATCGTGGGCGGTTTCGCCTTCGGTGCGGTCTTCATGGCTACGGACCCCGTGACCTCGGCCCAGACCAACAAGGGCAAGTACATCGTGGGTCTGATGACGGGAGCCCTTGCGGTGCTGATCCGCGTGGTGAACCCGGCCTACCCGGAGGGTATGATGCTCTCGATCCTCTTCATGAATGCGCTGGCTCCGCTGGTTGACTACTTCGTGGTCGAGGCGAACATCTCGCGGCGCAAGAAACGTGTGAAACTCGCAAAATAGGGGAGCTATGGCAACGAAAAAATTCAAATGCAACGTCTGCGGCTACATCCACGAGGGAGACGCCGCACCCGCTAAATGCCCCGTTTGCGGGGCTCCCGCGTCGGAGTTTACCGAACTGAAGGAGTCGGCGGACCCGGCTTCGGAGACTCCGAAGAAGAAGGGGCTGTTCGGCGATACGAACAGCAACGCCTATATCGTGCTCTACTCGACGGTGATGGTGGTGATCGTAGCGGTCCTGCTGGCCGTTGCGGCCCTGGCGCTCAAGCCGCGTCAGGATGCCAACGACCTGAACGAGAAGAAGCGCAACATCCTCTCGTCGCTGTCGGCCGAGGGAGAGTCCTACGACCAGTTCATCGACGCCTATGTGGTCGATAAAGAAGGTAACCGGATCGACGGCAATGTTTTTGCGCTGTTGAACGACCTGCCGACGGCCTTTGCCGAGGGCAAGTATCCGATCTTCGAGGCGAAGGACGGCCGTGTGGTCATCCCGGTGACGGGTATGGGTCTGTGGGGCCCGGTCTGGGGCTATGTGGCCTTGGAGAAGGACATGAATACGGTCTCGGGTATCATCATGGCCCACAAGGGCGAGACGCCGGGTCTGGGCGCCGAGATCGCCACGGCGAAGTACCAGTCGAAATTCGTCGGCAAGACGATCTTCGAGGGTGACCAGTTCGTGTCGGTGACGCTGCGCAAGGGCGGGGCGAAGGATCCGGCTCACGAAGTGGATGCCATTACGGGCGGTACGAAGACCTCGGACGGCGTGACGGCGATGCTCTACAACAGCCTTTCGAACTACCTGCCGCTGCTGGAGGCGAAGCGTGCCGCTGCTGCGGGCGCGGAGGCCGCTGCCGGGGAGGTTTCTAACGAAGAAAATGCAGTAAGCCATGAGTAACAACATGAAATATCTGACGGGTCCGTTCTCGGCGAACAACCCGGTGATCGTTCAGATTCTGGGAATCTGCTCGGCACTGGCCGTAACCGTCCAGCTCAAGCCTGCGATCGTGATGGCGCTGAGCGTAACGGTCGTAACGGCCTTCTCGAACCTGGTGATGTCGCTGCTGCGCAACGGCGTTCCGGCGCGTATCCGCATCATCGTCCAGTTGGTCGTGATTGCGGCGCTGGTGATCCTCGTTGACCAGGTGCTGAAGGCCTACGTCTACGAGATCTCGAAACAGTTGTCGGTCTACGTGGGACTGATCATCACGAACTGTATCGTCATGGGCCGCGTGGAGGCCTTCGCCCTGGGCAACAAGCCGTGGGCGTCGTTCCTCGACGGTATCGGCAACGGCCTGGGTTACGGCATGATCCTGGTGATCGTGGCCTTCTTCCGGGAGCTGCTGGGCTCGGGGAGCCTGCTGGGCTTTAGGATCATCCCCGAGAGCTGGTACATGGCCGAAGGCGGTTTCTACTCGAACTGCGGTTTGATGCTCTTCCCGCCGATGGCGCTGATCATCGTGGGCTGCATCATCTGGGTGCACCGCTCGTGCAACAAGGACTTACAGGAAAAATAGGAGGGTAGCATATGGAATCATTGAATCTCTTTATTCGGTCGATCTTTATCGACAACATGGTCTTCGCCTTCTTCTTCGGCATGTGTTCGTACATTGCCGTGTCGAAGAGCGTGAAGACGGCCCTCGGACTGGGAGCAGCCGTTACGTTCGTGATGGTGATGACCGTTCCGTTGAACTATCTCCTGTATGAATACATTCTCAAGCCGGGTGCGCTGCACCAGTGGATCGAGTCGGTTCCGGAGAGCGTGGACCTGAACTTCCTGTCGTTCATCGTCTTCATCGCCACGATTGCCGCCTTCGTACAGTTGGTTGAGATGATCGTCGAGAAGTTCTCGCCGACGCTTTACAGCCAGTTGGGCATCTTCCTGCCGCTGATTGCGGTGAACTGCGCGATCATGGGCGGTTCGCTGTTCATGCAGCAGAAGGTCGATGCGGGGAGTCTGAACACGCTGTGGCAGTCGATCGTCTACGGTCTGGGCTCGGGTCTGGGCTGGTGGCTGGCGATCGTGATGATGGCCGCGATCCGCGAGAAGACGACCTATTCGCACATTCCCGCGGCGTTGAAGGGCCCGGGTATCGCCTTCATCATCACGGGTCTGATGGGTATCGCCTTCATGATCTTCTCGGGCATTCAGTTCTAATCTAAGAAGAATTCGCAACAATGACTACAACGATTATCATAGCGATCGTGGCCTTCCTGGTCATCACGCTGGTGCTGGTGGCTCTGCTGCTGTATGCGAAGGCGAAGCTGACGACGTCGGGGGCCGTTACGATCGACATCAACAACGGCGAGAAGGTCATCACGACGGAGAGCGGCTCGACGCTTCTGTCGACGTTGGCCAACAACAAGGTATTCCTTCCCTCGGCGTGCGGCGGCGGCGGTTCGTGCGGGATGTGCAAGTGCCAGGTTCTGGAGGGCGGCGGCGACCTGCTGCCCACGGAGACGGGCTTCATCACGCGGAAGATGGCCAAGGACCACTGGCGTCTGGGCTGCCAGGTGAAGGTGAAGAACGACCTGAAGATCCGGGTTCCGGAGGCGGTTCTGGGCGTGAAGAAGTGGGAGTGCACGGTGGTTTCGAACCGCAACATCTCGACCTTCCTCAAGGAGTTCGTGGTGAAGCTTCCGGAGGGTGAGAACCTGAAGTTCCGCAGCGGCGGCTACATCCAGATCGACATTCCGAAGTACGATGCGATCAAGTTCTCGGACATGGACGTGGACGAGAAGTTCCGCGCCGACTGGGACAAGATGAAGATGTGGGATCTGGTGACGACGAACCCCGAGCCGACGTTCCGCGCCTACTCGATGGCGAACCACCCGGCCGAAGGGAACATCATCATGCTGAACATCCGTATTGCGACACCTCCGTTCGACCGGGCTACGGGTTCGTTCATGAAGGTGAACCCGGGCATCTGCTCGTCGTACATCTTCTCGCGCAAACCGGGCGACAAGGTGACGATTTCGGGACCTTACGGCGAGTTCTTCCTGCCGGACAACCTGCCCGACACGCAGGAGTTGATCTTCATCGGCGGCGGTGCGGGTATGGCGCCGATGCGTAGCCACATCATGCACCTGTTCAAGACCGAGAAGACGAAGCGTCCGGTCTCGTTCTGGTACGGTGCGCGCGCCATGAAGGAAGCTCCCTACCTGCACGAGTTCCACGAGATCGAGGAGGAGTTCCCGAACTTCAAGTTCAACCTGGCTTTGGACCGTCCGGATCCGGAGGCCGATGCCGCCGGGGTGAAGTATACGCCGGGCTTCGTGCACAACGTGCTTTACGAGAACTACCTGAAACACCATCAGGCCCCGGAGGATTGCATTTACCTGATGTGCGGACCTCCGATGATGATTTCGTCGGTGGTGAAGATGCTCGATTCGCTGGGCGTACCGCCTGAGAACATCCTTTACGACAACTTCGGATCGTAGCATCCGGATTGCAGATTTTGAAAATCGGGACCGAGAGGTTCCGATTTTTTTGTATTCAGGCCTTTGCCGCGGATGGAGACTGCCCGGCCGCGTCCAACTGAAAAAACATCGTTTTTTTGTTTGGCACTGCCCCCAGCTTTTTTTATCTTTGTAGAAATCCAACCTAAAATACGCGAAATGATGAACATTCCAACGATTTTCTGGGTCGTGCCTGCGGCATCGGTCGTGGCATTGGCCTTTGCGTGGGCCTTCTACCGGCTGATGAAGCGCGAGGACGAAGGTACGGAACGTATGCGTGAAATTGCCGCGCACGTACGCAAGGGGGCGATGGCCTACCTGCGGCAGCAGTACAAGGTCGTGGGCATTGTCTTTGTGGTGCTGGCGTTGTTCTTCGCCTACCTGGCCTACGGCGCGGGGGTGCAGAACGAGTGGGTTCCCTTTGCCTTCCTGACGGGCGGTTTCTTCTCGGGGCTGGCCGGATATTTCGGCATGAAGACGGCGACCTACGCCTCGGCCCGTACGGCCAATGCAGCGCGGCAGTCGCTTGACCGCGGTCTGAAGGTGGCCTTCCGCAGCGGTGCGGTGATGGGTCTTGTGGTCGTGGGGCTGGGCCTGCTGGACATTTCGTTCTGGTACATCATCCTGAACGCCTTTGTTGACGTGACGGGGCCCCAGAAACTCGTGATCATCACCACGACGATGCTGACCTTTGGCATGGGAGCCTCGACGCAGGCGCTCTTCGCGCGTGTCGGCGGCGGTATCTATACGAAGGCTGCGGATGTGGGCGCCGATCTGGTGGGCAAGGTCGAGGCCGGCATTCCGGAGGACGACCCGCGCAACCCGGCGACGATTGCCGACAACGTGGGTGACAACGTGGGTGACGTGGCCGGTATGGGCGCCGACCTCTACGAGAGCTACTGCGGTTCGATTCTGGCCACGGCAGCTCTGGGCGCTGCGGCGTTTGCCGCGGCGGGGAGCGAGGCTCTGCAACTGAAGGCGGTGCTGGCTCCGATGCTGATCTCCGCGGTGGGCATCGTGCTCTCGATCCTGGGCATCTACCTCGTGCGGACGAAGGAGGGCGCGTCGATGCGCGACCTGCTGCATTCGCTGGGCGTGGGTGTGAATTTCAGTTCGCTGCTGATTGCCGTGGCGACGTTCGGTATCCTCTACCTGCTGGGCATCCAGAATTGGGTGGGGCTCTCCTTCTCGGTCATCACGGGTCTCGTGGCGGGCATCATCATCGGCCAGGCTACGGAATACTACACTTCGCACTCGTACAAGCCGACGCAGAAGATCGCCGAGAGCTCCCAGACGGGCCCGGCGACGGTCATCATTTCGGGGGTCGGGTCGGGAATGATCTCGACGGCCATCCCGGTGGTGACGATCGGTGTGGCGATCATCCTGGCGTACCTCTGCGCGATCGGTTTCGACGTGAAGAACATGCTGGCTCCGCAGAACATGTCGCTGGGCCTCTACGGCATCGGCATTGCGGCGGTGGGTATGCTCTCGACGCTGGGCATCACGCTGGCCACGGACGCCTACGGGCCGATTGCGGACAACGCCGGCGGTAATGCCGAGATGAGCGGCCTGGGCCCGGAGGTCCGCAAGCGCACCGATGCCCTCGACGCACTGGGCAATACGACGGCCGCCACGGGCAAGGGTTTTGCGATAGGCTCTGCCGCTTTGACGGCTTTGGCCTTGTTGGCCTCCTACATCGAGGAGATCCGCATCGGGATGCTGCATAACGGGGTGACGATGCTCGAAATGCCCGACGGGGCGACGCGTTTCGTGCAGGATGCCTCGATTCTGGACTTCATGGAGTATTACCACATTTCGCTGATGAACCCCACGGTGCTGATCGGCCTGTTCATCGGAGCGATGATGTCGTTCCTGTTCTGCGGACTGACGATGAACGCCGTGGGTCGTGCTGCGGAGAGCATGGTGCAGGAGGTTCGCCGCCAGTTCCGCGAGATCAAGGGCATCCTCACGGGCGAAGGTACGCCGGACTATGCGCGCTGCGTGGCCATCTCGACGCGCGGGGCACAGCGAGAGATGTTGTTCCCGAGTCTGCTGGCCATCATCGTTCCGGTGGTCGTGGGCCTGATCTTCGGCGTGGCGGGCGTGATGGGCCTGCTGGTCGGCGGTTTGAGCTCGGGCTTCGTGCTGGCGGTCTTCATGGCCAACGCGGGCGGTGCGTGGGACAACGCCAAGAAGATGATCGAGGAGGGACACTTCGGCGGCAAGGGCTCCGACAGCCACAAGGCTACGGTCGTGGGCGACACGGTGGGCGATCCGTTCAAGGATACGTCGGGGCCGTCGCTGAACATCCTCATCAAGCTGATGTCGATGGTTTCGATCGTCATGGCGGGTCTGACGGTTGCCTGGCACCTCTTCTGACCGGAGGGGCGGGCAAAGGATGGCCCGGCTGATGCAACGGGACGGTTCCTGCGGGGAGCGTCCCGTTTTTTTGCGCCCGGGGGCTGGAAAGTCCGCGAAAATTTGCTTCTGCGGCGTCTGTGCCGTATCTTTGCAGCCGTGAAAAGTGAGACCATGAAGAATATCGTTTTCGATCTGGGCGGAGTTCTTTTCGCCCGTGACAAGCGGAAGTGCGATCCGGAGTTGTTGGAGTTTTTCGGATTTCTGCGTGCCCCGCGGATGCCGCGCTTCTGGGAGGAGTACGACCGGGGCACGAATACGCTGGAGGAGGTGACCGAGACCCTTGTGGAGATGACGGGCCGGCCGTATGCGCGCTGCGCCGAGGTGCTGCAGCAGGCCATCGACCTGCAGGAGCCGATTCCGGTCACCGAAGCCCTGGTCCGCGACCTGAAGGCGGCGGGTTACCGGCTCTACGTGCTGTCGAACATGGCCCGCGAATTCATCGCGCATCTGCGGCGTTTTCCGGTCTACGGGCTCTTCGACGGTGAGGTGATCTCGTGCGAGGAGTTGACGGTGAAGCCCGAGCGGCGCATCTACGAGATCCTGCTCGACCGCTACGGACTCGATCCGGCCGAAACACTCTTCATCGACGATCGCGCGGCGAATATCGAGGCGGCCGCGGGGGTGGGCATCCACGGCTTCCTGTTCGACCACCGGGACCCGGCCGCATCGTGTGCCGGGCTGCGGGAGCGCCTGCTCTGACCGACTCGCTTTTCGGATCCTCTCTGAAATACGTTCCGGACCCTTGCGGCCCGGAACGCCTGTTTTCGGCCTGAGAAACTGAATGAATGCCTCCCCGGTTTGTTCCCTGGGCTGTTTTCCGCGCCGGCTGCGGGGTTGCGGCACGCTCCTTGCGCAGTGTAGGGGCATATGTTGTCGATTCGGGAGAAATACGGGCGTTATTCGCTTTTTGTGTTGATCGCAGGCCTTGGCGTGACGGTTTTCGTGAAGATTCTGCCCTTTCTGGGCGGTCTGCTGGGGGCTGTGACGATCTACGTGCTGCTGCGGCGCCAGATGCGCCTGCTGACCGAACGCCGGCAATGGCGACGCAGTGTGGCGGCCACGGTGCTGCTGGCCGAGGCGGTCTGCTGCTTCCTGATTCCGATCACGCTGATCGGCTGGATGGTGGTGGTCAAGGTGCAGGGCCTTGTGGTCAATCCCCGGACGTTCATCGTTCCGCTGAAGCACCTCGCGGAGCTTGTCGAGATGAAGACCGGCTATGAAGTTTGGTCGGAGTCGAACGTGCGGTGGCTGTTGAGTTATATCCCGAGCGTGGGGCAGTGGCTCGTGGAGGGGACGGTCGACTTTGCCATCAATCTCGTGGTGCTGCTCTTCGTGCTCTACTTCATGCTGGTCGGGGGTACGCGAATGGAGGCCTATTGCAGCGACCTGATGCCCTTCGACTGGCGGGTCTCGCGCACGGTGATCCACGAAATCCACCTGATCGTGCGTTCGAACGCCATCGGCATTCCGCTGCTGGCCTTGATCCAGGGGTTCGTGGCTTATGCGGGTTACCTGATCTTCGGGGCTCCGAGCCCGCTGTTCTGGGGCGTGCTGACGTGCTTCGCCACGATCATCCCGATCGTCGGCACGGCCCTGGTGTGGATTCCTCTGGCGGGCTATATGGCGCTGACGGGGGCCTGGGCTCCGGCCGTCGGGCTGGTGCTCTACGGGACGCTGGTCGTGACGCACGTCGATAACGTCGTGCGCTTCATCCTGCAGAAGCGCATGGCCCATACGCACCCGCTCATTACGATCTTCGGGGTCTTCATCGGACTGTCGTTGTTCGGCTTCATGGGGGTGATCTTCGGGCCGCTGCTGCTGGCGATGTTCGTCTATTTCGTGGACCTGTTCAAGTGCAAGTACCTCGACCGGAACCGGATTTGTTCGTGAGGCCCGCCGCCCGCCGCCCGTTGCCTGCTGCCACCTCGCATCCACCCGCATCCCTGTGCATCCCTGTCGCCGCCTGCCGTTTCCGCTCTCGGCCGCTCCCTGCCGCCTTCCCCGGATTTTGCCCTTCCCAACCCTCTTCCCAACCCTCACATGCAGCCCTTCGCCAACTCCCCTCCGAAATACCTTTCGGCCCGATTTTTACGAAAAGTAAGCGAATCGGGTTGTTTTGATAAAAATTTCCTGTAAAAAGGTTGTAAATTCGAAAGGCTTTATTACCTTTGTTATTGTAATAACAGTAAAACGAATTACAAATGGCAAGGAATCTCAAAATCAGAGATCTGACGTTGCGCGACGGCCAGCAGTCGTCCTTTGCAACGCGTATGAACCAGGGACAGATCGACCGCTGCCTTCCGTTCTACAAGGATGCGAACTTCTATGCGATGGAGGTTTGGGGCGGAGCCGTACCCGATTCGGTGATGCGCTATCTGAACGAGAGCCCGTGGACGCGTCTGGAGACGATCTACCGGGCCGTCGGGAGTGTTTCGAAACTCACGGCCCTGTCGCGGGGACGGAACCTTTTCGGCTATTCGCCCTATACGGACGAGATCATCGACGGATTCTGCCGCAATTCGATCGAGAGCGGTCTGGGCATCATGCGTATTTTCGATGCGCTGAACGATGTCGACAACGTGAAATCCACGGTGAAATATGTCAAGCAGTACGGCGGTATCGCCGACTGTGCGGTCTGCTATACGGTGGACCCGAAGTATCCGGAGCTGAGCCTCTGGGACAAACTCAAGGGCAAGAAAAATCCGGCACCGGTCTTCACCGACGCCTACTTCCTGGATAAAGCCAAGCAGATGGCGGCTCTGGGTGCCGACATGATCACGATCAAGGACATGTCGGGTCTGATCCCGCCTCGCCGCGTCGCCACGCTGGTCAAGCTCTTCAAGCAGCACCTCTCGATTCCGGTGGATTTCCATACCCACTGTACGCCGGGTTACGGTCTGGCTTCGGTGCTGGCGGCCATCGTTGCCGGTGTGGACATCGTGGACACGAACTGCTGGTATTTCGCCGGCGGTACGGGAGCTCCGGCCATCGAGCTGGTCTATGTCTTCTGCAAGAAACTGGGTATCGACCTGGGAGTCAACATGGAGGCCGTGGCGAAGATCAACACGCAACTGCGTGAGATCCGCAAGGAGCTCAACCAGTCGGTCTTCGGGGTGGAGAAACCCGAACCGAAGGCGTTCAACCCGCTGACGGATGAGCTTCCGGCGGAGATTGACGCGCTGTTCGACCGCGCCATCCAGGCTGCTCAGGCGGACGACGAGGCCGGTACGATCGACGCGTGCCGCAAGATTGAGGCCTATTTTGGCTTCCCGGCCCCGAACGAACTCGTTCAGAAGGCCGAGATCCCGGGCGGCATGTATTCGAACATGGTTGCCCAGCTCAAGCAGTTGAAGGCCGAGGAGATTCTGCCGCGGGCCATGGAGTTGATTCCGACGGTTCGTCTGGCCGCGGGTCTTCCGCCGTTGGTTACGCCGACGTCGCAGATCGTGGGGGCTCAGGCCGTGAACTGCGCGCTGGATGAGAAGGCCGGGCGTCCGATGTACACGAACAAGTCGTCGCAGTTTGTGGGCTTGGTGAAGGGTGAGTACGGCAAGACGCCGGTGAAGATCGACCCGGAGTTCCGGTTCAAGATCTGCGGGGTGCGTGAGGAGACTCCTTACGATACGTCGAAATACCAGATGCAGCCCAATCCGGAACTTCCGGAGGCCGGCGGTGTCAAGCTGGCCGCCAATGAGAAGGAGGTGCTGCTGCTGGAGTTGTTCCCGCTGGTGGCGAAGACCTTCCTGACGAACGAGAAGGTGAAGGCCTACGAGGCTTCGAAACCGGCTGCCGCTGCCGAGGAGAAGAAGGCCGCTGTTGCCGAGGAGGCTCCGATCACGATCATGGGCAAAGCCGTAACGGCACCGCTTCCGGGTCGTGTGATCGAGGTGAAGGTGAAGGTCGGCGACCGGGTAAAGGCCGGGGATGAGATCCTGGTCCTGGAAGCGATGAAGATGGAGAATGCCATCACGACGGACTATGCGGGCGAGGTGAAGCAGCTCTTCGTCAGCGAAGGTCAGAATGTACCTACGGATGCTCCGCTGGTAGACATTGGCTGATCGCCTTTTGTCACGGAGATTGAAAATCCGCCCGCAACATCTGCTGCGGGCGGATTTTTCGTGTACTTTTCAGAAGATGGATGTGCTGAGCGCTTAGACCCACGAAAAAAGGGCCGAATTTGTATTCGACCCTTTTCGTAGCGGGAGAGAGACTTGAACTCTCGACCTCATGATTATGAATCATGCGCTCTAACCAGCTGAGCTATCCCGCCATTGCTGAAAGCGTGTGCAAAGGTAATCGAAAAATCCGAACCTGCAAAATATTCGGCCAAAAAAACGGGATAAAATTTGAGGTTTTGCGTTGTGGCATTGATTTTGAGGCACCTGCGCGAAAACTGAAATTTCATGAATCCGTCCGAACCCTCACACTCCGGATCCGTCGATACGCTGGGCGTGCTGAAACTCCTGGCCGGAGTCGTGCTTCTTGTGGCCCTCTCCTGGGAGATCCTTGCCGGGGACCATACCCATCTCTCCGGCACCTACCTGACGGTCCAGTTCTTCGTCTGTGTGATTTTCCTCTATGATTTTCTTATCCGGCTGATCCAGGCGGAACGAAAGCTTCGTTTTTTCGTGCGACATCTGTTCTACCTGCTGATTTCGATTCCCTACCTGACGCTGTTGTCGTGGACGGATGTCCGCATGACTCATGACTGGGGCATTCTGGTCGGGGCGATCCCGATGTTGCGGGCTTTTCTGGCGATGTTCATCATCGTGCAGTGGCTGGCGCGCGGGAGCCGGATGCAATGGCTGTTTGCGGCCTACCTCTTCACGGTGGTGACCTTCACCTACCTCTCGGCGCTGGTCTTCTACGACTACGAGGTGCTGGTGAATCCGAAACTCCACGGCTTCGGGAATGCCCTGTGGTGGGCGTGGATGAACGTCACGACGGTCGGCGCCGCGATCTTCCCGGTTACGGCCGTCGGCAAGGTGGTGAGTGTGCTGCTGCCGTCACTGGGGATGATGTTCTTCCCGATCTTCACGACCTACATTCTCCAGGAGTATGCCTCGAAAAAGGATGCCGACGACACCTCTTCTGCTGTCTGAGCCTTAGCCCGACCGAAGAGCGCCGCGCCCGACAGCCGAATTCCCTGTCGATTGCCGAAAAGCCCTGCTACGGAACTGCTCCGTAGCAGGGCTTTTTCGGAGGACGGCGTGCCGAACTGTCACTCCGCCGATTCGTCAGCACCGCGGATTATTGGGCTCGCTGCGGATTGGCGTCGTAGAAGCTCTTGTAGTCGCCGCGCCGCGGGGCTCCGGGTTTGTCGGGATACCAGTCGGGCATTTCGTCGACCTTGGCCTGCAGCTTGGCGTAGAGGGCCTGCACTTCGGGTGAACACTCCGCCACATCGAGCGGGTGCTGCTCCATGGGGTCCTCGGAGAAGTGGCAGAACCGCCCGTCCCAATAATATTTGTATTCGGTATTGAAGGCGCAGCGGGCGGCTCGCGGATAGGGCTTGTGGGGCCACAGGGGATTGAAGTGCACGAGGGTGAATTCCCGCTGGAGGGGCTCTTCTCCGCAGAGTTCGGGATAGAGCGAGATGCCGTCGATGCGCCACTCCTCGGGGACCTCGATCCCCATGGCGTCGGCCAGCGTGGGCATGAAGTCGGTCATGTCGACGAGCCGTTCGCTGACGCGCCCGGACTTGATCTTGTCGCCCCAGGCGATCAGCAGGGGGACGTGCGTGCCGTTGGAGGTTGCATTACCCTTTCCGCCCTTGATTTCACGGCCGTCGCTCATTTTCGAGACGACCTGCTCCATGGTTCCGTTGTCGCCGACGAAGATCAGAATGGTGTTGTCCCAGAGGCCGTCGGCCTGGAGCTTGTCGACGAACTTCCCGACCTGCTTGTCGAGGTAGGCGACCATGTCGGGGAAGTGGCGGGTATCGTGTATGAACCGGGTTTCGGGGTTGTCGGTCCAGCACTCGGAGTCGGGGGTGGGGACGTGGGGCGTATGGACCAGCGGCGTGGGGTAGTAGAGCAGGAAGGGCTTTCCGGCTGCGGCCTGGCGGTCGATGTAGTCGAACGCGTAACGCAGGGCATCATCGGGCCCGTAGTAGCTGAAGTCGTAGCGACCGTTGTTGTCGAGGTAGGAGAACGCATAGCGGTCGGTGGCCTTCTCTCCGGCGAGCTCCTTGTAGATTTCGAGCTGGCAGAGGCACCACTCGTCGAACCCGAGTTTGGAGACCATCTCCCGGGATCGTCCGAGCTGCCATTTCCCGACGATTGCCGTGGAATATCCGGCCTGTTGGGCGAGGTGGGCGAAGGTGTGCTCGTCGTCGTTCATGTAGCCGAAATTGACGTAGTTCCGGTCGTTGTAGATTCCGGTCATGAGTTGCACGCGGGAGGGGGTGCTGAGGGGCATGGCGTGCATGTTTTCGAAGCGGATGGCCTGCCGGGCGAGGGAGTCGATGCAGGGTGTCTGGTAGCTGACGCCTCCGTAGCATCCGATGCATTCGCTGCCGAGGTCGTCGGCGAGGATCAGGATGATGTTGGGTCGTTGTGTTTCCTGCTGGGAGCAGGCGGTTGCGGCGAGTGCCATTGCGCCGAGTCCGGCGGCTTTGAACGGGGTTTTCATGGCTTTCGATTTAGAGGTTGACCTTTCGCAAAGGTAACTTTTTATTTCGTAAAAACCAATTTCGAAACCTGTTTTGTTTTCGTGTGGAATGATTTGTATTTTGAAATGAAAATCCGACCCTGCGGATGCAAGGCCGGATTCTGCTGATTCCAAGCTGGTTGACTCGATTATTTCCGCTGCTCTTTCAGCAAATCGCGGATTTCGGTCAGGAGCAGCTCCTCTTTCGAAGGGGCAGGAGGAGCGGGCGGAGTCTGGGCCTTTTTGCGCATGAGGCGGTTCATGAGCTTGACCATGAGGAAGACGCAGAAGGCGAGGATGACGAAATCGACGCACTGCTGGATGAATGCGCCGTAGTTCCAGTAGATCGGCTCCACGGGGGCGGCCTGGGCTGCGGCGTCGGCTCCGCCGACCAGCCCCTCGACGGAGTGCATGGCTCCGGAGGTGACGTCGCGGACCTTCGAGATGTCGATCCGGAGCTGCGAGAAGTCGGTGTTTCCGATCAGGGCCCCGATCGGGGGCATGAGGATGTCGTTCACGAGCGAGGAGACGATCTTTCCGAATGCGCCTCCGATGATTACGCCGACGGCCATGTCCATGACATTGCCTTTCATGGCGAATTCCTTGAATTCCTTGAAGAAAGCCATATTTTTCGAGTTTTGGTGATTCTTTTTTTCCGTTTTCCTCCGCAAGCCGGGGGGGGCAACCGGGTGCGACCGATGCCCGACGGCCTGCGGCGTGACGACTCAGCCGGGAGTCCCTTCCGTTTTCGGTAAAGATACGGAAAATCCCCGGAATACGACACTTCGGGCAAGATGCGTGCCTTTTTGTCGGGGAATCGGCCTCTGACGGGCTGCCTCCGACGGGGAATGCTCGCCCGAATGCACACAATTCCGAGGTTTTTCGTATCTTTGCCAGCAATAACCCCGGCAGCCGACTCCGGGTCCCGGGAGCCTCTGTCCCGCCGCCGCAGACTGCCGCAAACCGATTTGGAATCCATGACACCGCTGGCCGTCATCTGTACCGTTTTGGGCTATATTGCCGTGCTGTTCGTCGTTGCGTGGCTCTCGGGCCGGCGTGCCGACAATGCGGGTTTCTTCACCGGGAACCGCCGCACGCCGTGGTATATGGCGGCCTTTGCGATGATCGGTGCGGCGATGTCGGGCGTGACCTTCATTTCGGTTCCGGGATCGGTTGCCGCCGACGCCTTCTCCTACATGCAGATGGTGGCGGGCTTTACCGTGGGGCAGCTCGTGGTGGCCTACATACTGATCCCGACCTTCTACCGCCTGCGGGTGGTTTCGCTCTACGAGTACCTGGATGGACGCTTCGGCGTGGCTGCGCACCGCACCGGGGCGTGGTTCTTCTTCCTTTCGAAGATGCTCGGCGCCGCACTGCGGGTCTATGTGGTCTGCGCGGTGCTGCAGGTGCTGGTCTTCGCGCACTACGGCATTCCGTTCTGGGCCAATGCGCTGGTGACGATGGCCTTCGTGTGGCTCTATACGCACCAGGGGGGCGTGAAGTCGCTGATCTGGACCGATACGCTCAAGACGCTGTGCCTGGTCGGGAGCCTCGTGCTGTCGATCCTCTTCATCATGCAGGCGCTGGACCTCTCGGTGGGGGAGACGGCGCGCGAAGTGGCAGCCTCTCCGATGTCGCGGATCCTCTTCTTCGACGACCCCTCGTCGGACCGTTACTTCTGGAAGATGTTCGCGGCGGGCATCGTGCTGCTGGTGGCCATGACGGGACTCGACCAGGACATGATGCAGCGGAACCTGAGCTGCGCCACGCCGCGCGACTCGCAGAAGAACATCGTACTGACGGCCGTGAGCCAGATCTTCGTGATCTTCCTCTTCCTGGTGCTGGGGGTGCTGCTCTACCTCTACGCGGTGCGGACCGGGATGACGCTCCCGGAGAAGAGCGACCAGCTCTTTTCGCTGGTTGCGGTTGAGGGCGGGCTTCCGCTTGTGGTTGGCATCCTGTTTGTTGTGGGGCTTATCTCAAGCACCTATTCGGCTGCGGGGTCGGCGCTCACGGCACTGACGACCTCCTTCACGGTGGATATTCTCGAAGGCCCGAAGCGCATGGACGATGCGCGCCTGACGCGCCTGCGCAAAGGGGTGCACATTGTCATGGCCCTGGGGATGGCGGCCGTGATCCTGGCCTTCGAATACTGGGCCGACGACAGCGTCATCAACCTGGTCTACAAGGTGGCCAGCTACACCTACGGTCCGATCCTCGGGATGTTTGCCTTCGGGATGGTGACGCGCCGCCGGGTGCGTGACCGCTGGATCCCGCTGGTGGCGCTCCTGGCCCCGGTGTTGAGCGCCCTGCTGCAGTGGTGGGCCCGCGAGGCGTGGGATTACCAAATCGGTTTCGAACTTCTGATCTACAATGCCGCCTTTACGATGATCGGCATGTTGTTACTGTTACAAAAGAATGAAAAATAAACTGTTATACCTGCTTATTTCGCTTTTTGCTTTAAGTGGCGTCACGGCCGCGGAGATCGGCTCTGCGACGCGGAGCGAAATTGCCCGGACGCTTTCGCGGATCGTTTCGCGCGAGGTGTCGGGCGGTTACCAAAAGGCGGAACCCATCACCGTCCGGGTGCAGGGCGTGAAGGCTTCGCGCCGCACGGTGCGCATCTACGCCTCGATCGGCCTTTCGTACTACCCCTTCCGCGTGGAGAATACGCGGGCGATGCGCGATTCGGTGCGTGCGCTGCTTCCGGCGGAGTTCCGCAAGGCGCAGATCGAACTCTATACCGACAACCGCGAGGTCTCGGAGCTGATCCCGTTGGCGTGCCGCGATGCGTCGCAGGTGCGGCGGCTGGTCGAGAAGCGGAAACTCATCCTCTTCACGAACCGCTCCCGCCTGTCGGAGCGTCCGCTGGTGACGTGTCTGTCGACGGCCGCACCGACGCCGACCGCGGGGCTTGCGGGACGCCATATCGCCGTGTGGCAGAGCCACGGACGCTATTTCGACCAGCCGGAGAACCGCTGGCGGTGGCAGCGTTCGGCACTGTGGCAGACCTGCGAGGACCTCTATACGCAGAGTTACGTGCTGCCGTACCTGGTTCCGATGCTCGAAAACGCCGGGGCGTGCGTGCTGCTTCCGCGCGAACGCGACGTGCAGCGCCACGAGGTGCTGGCGGATAACGATGCCGAACGGGAATATACCGAACAGGGGGCCTGGGGACCCGGCGGTGTGGGCTTTGCCCACCGCCGACAGGTCTACCTGACCGGCGAAAACCCCTTCCGGGAGGGTACGACGCGCCGGATCCGGAGCGTCACGCACCGTCCTTCCGGACAGGCGGAGTGGCGGGCCACGATCCCCGAGCGGGGCGAATATGCCGTCTACGTGAGCTATGAATCGACTCCGGAGAGTGTCGACGATGCCCGCTATACGGTGCACCACCTGGGCGGTGAGACCGAGTTCGCCGTCAATCAGACGATGGGCGGTGGAACCTGGATTTATCTGGGCCATTTTTCGTTTGCCCCGGGTGAGCAGCCGATCGTGACGCTGACGAACCGTTCGCGGCGTGCCGGGCGGCTGGTTTCGGCCGATGCCGTGAAGGTGGGCGGAGGGTTCGGAAACGTGGCCCGCACGCCGGTCGACTCGCTGCAGCAGCCCGACGGAGAGTATATGGCCGAGACGAGCGGCTACCCGCGTTTCTGCGAGGGGGCGCGTTACTGGCTGCAATGGGCCGGGTTCCCCGAGACGGTCTACTCGCCGAAACACCATAAGGACGACTACAAGGACGACTACATGTCGCGGGCCCATTGGGTCAACGCCTTGCTGGGCGGTTCGGAGCGCCTGCCCGACTCCACGGGTCTGCACATCCCGCTCGACATGGCCCTGGCCTTCCACTCGGATGCAGGGGTGCGCGACGGCGACGGGATCGTCGGGACGCTGGGCATCTGCTATACGCGGGAGCACGGCGGCAAGTTCGAGGGCGGAGCCGACCGTTACCGCTCGCGCGACCTGACGGACCTCGTGCAGACACAGGTCGTGGAGGATATTCGCCGCACCTGCGAACCCGACTGGCAGCGGCGCGGAATCTGGAACCGCGCCTACTACGAAGCGCGGGTCCCGGGGGTTCCGACCATGCTGCTCGAACTGCTTTCGCATCAGAATTTCGCCGACATGCGGCTGGGGCAGGACCCGCGTTTCCGGTTCCTCGTGAGCCGGGCCGTCTACAAGGGTATCCTGCGCTATATCAGCTCACAATACGGATTATCGGAAGTGGTGGTTCAACCGCTTCCAGTGTCGTCGTTCGCCGCGGAGTTCACCTCCGACAACCGGGTGCGGCTCTCGTGGCAGCCCACGACCGACCCGCTGGAACCTTCGGCCGTCCCGACGGCCTATGTGGTCTATACGCGGCGCGATGACGGGGGATTCGACAACGGCCGCCGGACCGACCGCCCCGAACTGACCGTCGAACAGGAGCCCGGACACCTTTACAGCTACCGCGTGACGGCTGTCAATGCCGGCGGGGAGAGTTTCCCGGGGGAGACCCTGGCGGTGTGCCGTGTGGCCGATGAAAAGGGGCGTGTGCTGGTGGTCAACGGATTCGACCGCGTGAGCGGTCCCGAGAGCGTGCGGTGCGACTCGCTGGCCGGGTTCCGCATGGACCTCGACGGCGGGGTGCCCGACCGCATGGATATCTCGTTCATCGGGCCCCAGCGGGTCTTTGATCTCGCCCAGGCGCGCTGCAACATCGACAGCATCGCCCTCGGGGCCTGCGACCGCAGCTACGAGACCGACGTGATCGGCGGCAATACGTTCGATTATCCGGCGCTGCACGGCCGTTCGATCGCGGCGGCGGGCTATTCGTTCTGTTCGGCGTCGGCCCGCGCCGTCGAGGAGGGGCGCGTTGCGCTGGAGGCCTATGGCGCGGTCGACCTGATCCTGGGCAAGCAGCGCAGGACGCCGATGGGCCGCGGGCTCGGCGAACCTTCGTTCGCAGCCTTCCCGGAGGCCTTGCAGGGGCGTTTGCGGCGTTATCTGGCCGATGGCGGGGCGTTGTTCGTCTCGGGGGCTTACCTCCTCTCGGACCTTGTGGGGGGCTCTGAGGCGGAGTCCGCCGGGCGGGCCTTTGCCGAGGAGGTGCTGCGCTGCCGGTTGGATACCTGCAGCGAATCGGGAACGGGGCGCATCCGCGTCGTGACGGCTCACCCGGGATTCTCGCGCGGCGAGTACCGCTTCAATACGCTCTACCGTCCCGATTGCTACGTCGTCGAGCGGCGGGATGCTCTGCTCCCGGTCGGGGAGGGGGCGTTTGCCGTGATGCGCTACGATGATGGCGACGGCACGGCGGCCGTGGCGTGCGAAACCGCAGGCCGGAGCTTCGTGGCGGGTTTCCCGTTCGAGACGATCCGCGACGGCGTGCAACGTGACCGGCTGATGCGCGACGTATTGGACTTCCTTATGAAGAAAAAGTTGAAATAAATCGTTTTATTCGTTAAAAATTACAGAATTATGTCGTTGGAACAGCAGATTTCGAAAGGAATCATGGAGGCCATGAAGGCCAAGGATACGGTGCGTCTGAGTGCGCTCCGCAATGCCAAGAAGTACATCATCGAAGCCAAGACCGCCGGTCCCGAGGTGGCCGAACTGCCCGATGCCGACGTGCTGAAGATCATCTCGAAACTCGCCAAGCAGGGCACGGACTCCGCGGCGATCTTTACCGAACAGAACCGGCCCGATCTGGCCTCGGAGGAGTTGGCCCAGGTGGCCGTCTATCAGGAGTTCCTCCCCAAGCAGCTCACGCCGGAGGAGCTGACCGCCGAGGTGAAGGCCATCATCGCCGAGGTCGGCGCCACGTCGATGAAGGAGATGGGCAAGGTGATGGGTGTGGCCTCGAAGCGCCTGGCCGGGCGTGCCGACGGCAAGGAGATTTCGGCCAAGGTCAAGGAACTCCTCGCATAAGATGCATCTGATCGAACAATTGCACCGCAACGTGAGAACCATCGCCATGCCGTCGGCCATGGTGGTGGGGGCGCTGCTGTGCCGCCCGATCACGGCGCTGGAGACCGCAAGCCATCAGATGATCACCCCGACGCTGATCTTCCTGATGCTCTTCGTCACCTTCTGCCGCGTCAGCCCCAAACAGATGAAACCCTCGATGCTGCACGTCTGGCTGCTGGCTTTTCAGATCGTCATGTGTGTGGCGGTCTATCTGCTGCTCAAGCCCTTGGACGAGGTGGTGGCCCAGGGGGCCATGGTCTGCATCCTGGCTCCCGTGGCCATGGCGGCGGTGGTGATCGCCGGGATGCTCGGCGCCAATGTCGCCACGATGGCCACCTACAGCCTCATCTGCAACATGGCCATTGCGTTGGTGGCCCCCGCGATCCTCACCTTCACCGGAACGGGCGAGTGTACCTTCGCGCAGATCCTCGCCCGGATCGCTCCGCTGCTCGTCGGACCCTTTGCCGCCGCGCAGTTCTGCCGCTTCGTCTTCCCGAAACTCGCCAAGTGGATCGGAGAGCACGGGCAGATCTCGTTCTACATGTGGCTGATGTCGCTGCTCGTGATCATCGGACGCACGACCTGCTTCATCATCGACCTGCACGACGCCTCGATCTCCACGGAGTTGTGGCTGGCCTTTGCGGCGCTGGTGATCTGCCTGTTGCAGTTCAAGATCGGACGCACGATCGGACGCCGTTACGGAGATCCCCCCGCCGGAGGCCAGTCGCTCGGTCAGAAAAACACCGTGCTGGCCGTCTGGATGGCACAGTCGTTTCTGAACCCCGTCTCCTCGATCGCCCCGACGGCCTACATCGTCTGGCAGAATTTCGTAAACTCCTATCAGATTTACCGCAAGGATCAGGAAAAGTTGAAAAAACACTCCGAAGAGGCCCGATAGCAGGTTGTGAACCGAAGAGCGGGAGAACGCAGAACGGCCGCAGAACGGTCGAAGAATAGGTTGCGGACCAAAAACGGAAAGATGCAGAACGGGCCGAAAAAGAGGCTGCGGGCCGGTTCGGGGCCGCCGATGGTAGTTCCGGGAGCGGGAGGGTGATTCCTCCCGCTCCCGTCGTTATGGGAGGCTGGAGGAACCGGAGGCGTGAGGCCGGAAGTGGCGGCCCGGGGTGAGAGTCCGGGTGGTTCGAGTTCCGACCTCTTCGCGGCGCTACGATTTGTCGAGAAAGTGCGGGAACAGCAGCGTGGCAAGCGGCAGGTAGTCGCCCAGGTCCTCGCGCAGCAGTCTCAGGCAGCGTTGGATCTCCCGCGTGACCTTCCGGACCGAAATCTGGTACTCCTCGGCGATCTCCTGGTAGGTCCGCTCCTCGAACCGGCTGGCCATGAAGATCCGCGCCGAAAGCTCCGGCATCTCCGACAACCGCCGCCGGAAGATCTCCTCCACCTCCGCCCGGAAGAGCGTCTTCGCCAGGTCGCACTCCTCAAGGGCCGCCAGGTTCTCGCGGATGTTCCGCAGGCCGATCTGGTAGATTTGCTGGTGGGTCTGCAGGTGCTGCTGTTTGGCGCGCAGGGCATCGATGCATTTGTGGCGGATGATCCCCAGCAGGTAGGCCGGGATGTTTTCCGTGATGCTGCCGATCTCCTGCCGCCGCTCCCAGCAGTGCATGAAGCAGTCCGTCACGAGGTCCTCGGCCTGCGCCCGGTCCCGAAGGTAGGAGCACGCGATGAGCACGAACCGGGGTTTGTATTCGGCATACAACCGGTCGAATTCCTGCATATCCATCTTCTGAAACATCGTCGCGCGTCGGGGTTTTTGTCTACTCAAAGTTAAGATTTATTCCGCGAAAAAAACAAAATCAATTTTGCGAATTTTTCAAACACCTGATAATCAGAATATTGTATTTTGCAAAATTTTAAGAAAATTCTCAAAAATATTTATTTGACAAAATTCCGCCGAAACGGGGGTAAACCGACCCGTGCTCAACCGACTATATCATACAACGGAATGTGAAGACCATGGATCAGGAACTCTTATTCAGCTATTTTCGGGGCGAGACCACCCCGCAGGAGGAGGAGCGCATCCTCGCCTGGATCGAGGCTTCGGAGGACAACCGGCGCGAATTCCGCAAAGCCCACGTGCTGTTCGCCGGATTGGCGCTCTATGCCCCGCGGCCGGAGACGTCGCACCCCGTCGTGCCGCTCGGACGCCGGATCGGGCGGCAGGTGCTCCGTCATGCCGTCCGGGCTGCCGCCGTGGTGCTCCTGGCCGTCGGGGCCGCCTATTTCGGAAAGAGCCATTACCACCGTTCGCTGGCCGGGCGCGAGACGGTGATCTCCGTACCCGCCGGGCAGCGGATGCAGATGACCCTCGCCGACGGCACCTGCGTGCGGCTCAATGCCGGGACGACCCTCGAATATCCCGTTGTGTTCGCCCGGGAGGCCCGCCGGGTGAAACTCTCCGGTGAAGCCTTCTTCGAAGTCGCGCACGACGCGGAGCACCCCTTTGTGGTCGAGACCTTCGCCTCCGATATTCGGGTGCTCGGTACGACGTTCAACGTGCGGGCCGACGAGGAGCGCGCCTGCTTCTCGACCACGCTGGTCGAGGGGAAGGTGCAGGTCACCAGCCGGATCGACCCCGCCGAGTCGATCGTCATGCAGCCCAACGACATGGTTGTCCTGGAGAACGGCCGGCTCTACAAGGAGCGCGTGGCCGATTTCGCCGACCTGTGCTGGACCGAGGGGCTGATCCATCTGAAGAAGATGCCCTTTGAGGAGCTGATGCGGACCTTCGAGCGCGCCTTCGACGTGCAGATCCGCATCGAACGACAGACCATGCCCCGGATCGACGTGATGAGCGGCGAGATCCGCATCTCGGACGGGGTGGAGTATGCCCTGCACGTGCTGCAGCAGGTCTGCTCCGAGTTCACCTACACGCGCGACGAGAAGAGCAATGTCATCGTGATCCGCTGACAACGCCGACTGGCCGCGGAAAACCAGATTATCGAAGTTCTACCTGCTAACCCCGTTTTGCCTATGAGAAAATAGCGATCGCATACCACCAACCTGCCGGTCGTTATCGAAAAAGATGGCCTGCGAATTTGGAGGATTCGCAGGCCGCAGATAATGGCCAACTTGAAACTCAGTAACCTATTATCCTTAATTCTGCAAAAGTATGGAAAAAACAGGATTCACCCAAAAAATCGGGCGACTGTTTCGACTTGCCTTGCTTGTTTGTCTGTGCGGTGCCCTCATCCCGGCCAAGGCGCAGAACGCCCGGGTCTCGCTCGACCTTCGGGATGCCTCGCTCGAACAGGCCATGAACGAGATCAAAAGGCAGACCCGCTATCTCTTCATCAACCGGGATGTCGAGGACCTGAACCGCCACAAAGTAAGTATCAATGTTTCGAATGAATTGATTACTGCGGTGCTGAACCGCATCTTCTCGCCTTTCGGCATCGATTATTCGATCGACGGAAAGAGCATCATCCTCTCCCGGCGGCCGCAGCCCGACGCCGAACCCGTCGAGGTCCGGGGTCGCGTGACCGACGCCAGGGGGCTGCCGATTGTCGGGGCCTCGGTCGTCATCCGGGGTACCACCCAGGGTGTCTCGACCGATGCCGAGGGGCGTTTTTCGCTGCGGGTCCCGCCTCCCGCCGCCGCGGCCCGGCTGGAGATCAACTACCTGGGCTATGAACCGGTGGTCGTCACCGTGGGCAGCCGGACGTCGTTCGACATCACGCTCGAAGAGTCCGCCGCCGAGATCGAGCAGGTCGTGGTGACGGCCCTCGGCATCAAGCGCGAGGAGAAGGCCCTCTCCTACAACGTCCAGCAGATCGACGCTGCGGACATCACGACCGTGAAGGACGCCAACTTCATGAACTCGCTCGCGGGCAAGGTTGCGGGTGTGACGATCAACGCCTCGTCGTCGGGCGTGGGCGGTGCCACGAAGGTCGTCCTGCGCGGCAACAAGTCGATTTCGCAATCCTCGAACGCGCTGTATGTCATCGACGGTATTCCGATGTACAACTTCGGCGGCGGAGGAGGCACGGAGTTCGACTCGAAGGGAGCCACGGAGTCCATTGCGGACATCAACCCCGAGGACATCGAGTCGATCTCGGTGCTGACGGGTGCTGCGGCAGCAGCCCTCTACGGTTCGAACGCAGCAAACGGTGCGGTGATGATCACCACGAAGAGGGGCCAGGCCGGGGCGCTGAAGGTAACGCTTTCGAGCAACACGGAGTTTTTGAACGCCTTCGTATTGCCGGAGTTCCAGAACCGCTACGGCACGGGGCTCAATGGATCGGCTTCCGGTTCCTCCGTTTACAGTTGGGGCCAGAAACTCACCCCGGCGGCCCGGACCGGCTACACTCCGGAGGATTTTCTTGAAACGGGCCATGTCTATACGAATGCCGTGACGGTCTCGGGCGGTACGGAGCGCAACCAGACCTACTTCTCGGCTGCGGCGGTCAATTCGGACGGCATTATCCCCAACAATGCCTACGACCGTTACAACTTCACGTTCCGCAACACCTCTTACTTTCTCAAAGACAAGTTGCGGCTGGATGCTTCGGCCAGCTACATCTACCAGCAGGACCGGAACATGACCAATCAGGGCGTCTACTCGAACCCGCTGGTCCCGGCCTACCTGTTTCCGCGGGGAACGGATTTCGATGCCTACCGGATTTTCGAACGCTATAATCCCGCCTCGAAGCTGATGGAGCAGTTCTGGTCGTCGGACCTCGAAGGCGGTGACCTCCGGATGCAGAATCCCTACTGGATTGCCTACCGCAACCTCCGCAACACGGACAAAAAACGCTATCTGCTGTCGTTTTCGGCGTCGTACGACATTCTCCCGTGGCTGAATGTCGCCGGGCGTGTCAGGATCGACAACGCCAACTCGCTCTACACGCAGAAGCTCTACGCCTCGTCGAACACCACGATCACCGACGGCGGCAAGAACGGTCACTACACCGAAGAGCGGGGGTATGATACGCAGACCTATGCCGACGTGATGGTCAATATCGACAAGACCTTCGGCGACGACTGGTCACTGCAGGCCAACGTCGGCGCCTCGATCAACAACATCAAGACCGACCTGCTGTCGTATCGCGGGCCCATTCAGGAAAACGGCCTCCCGAATGTCTTTAACGTCTTCGATCTCGACGATTCGAAGAAGCGCGCCGAGAAGACCGGCTGGCAGGAGCAGACGCAGTCGATCTTCGCCTCGGTGGAGGTGGGGTGGAAGCAGATGCTCTATCTCACGGTGACGGGCCGCAACGACTGGGCCTCGCAGTTGGCCGAGTCGCCCGAATCGTCGTTCTTCTATCCGTCGGTGGGTCTTTCGTGGGTGCCTACGTCGCTCTGGGACCTGGGTCCTGCGCTCAGCTACCTGAAGATCCGCGGTTCGATCGCCTCGGTGGGTATGCCCTTCCCGCGCCATCTGACCATCCCGACCTACGAGTACGACGCCACGAACAAGGTCTGGACCGCCAAGACCCACTATCCGATCGGGGATCTCTATCCGGAGCGGACCCGCACCTACGAGTTGGGTCTCGACGCCCGGCTGTGGCGCCACATCTGCCTCTCGGCATCGTGGTACTGGGCCGACACCTACAACCAGACCTTCGACCCGCAGATCTCCGTATCGTCCGGCTACTCGACCATCTACCTGCAGACGGGACACGTCCGCAATACGGGCGTCGAACTCTCGGCCGGGTATGACAATTCATGGCGGGATTTCCGCTGGGCCACGAACTTCACCTTCTCGTGGAACCGCAACGAGATCGTCGAGCTGGTTCACAACTACACGCATCCCGAAACCGGGGAGCTGATCTCGAAGGACCGCCTGGAGATCAAGGGTCTGGGCAAGGCGAAGTACATCCTCAAACCGGGCGGCACGCTGGGCGACCTCTACACCAACTCCGACCTCGTCTATAACAAGGAGGGGTTCATCGAGGTGGACAAGAGCGGCAACGTGGCCGTCAAGGACGACTACATGGAGGATATCTATCTCGGTTCGGTCTTCCCGAAGTACAACCTTGCGTGGCGCAACGACTTTTCGTGGAAGGGGCTGAATCTCGGCGTGCTCTTTACGGGCCGGATCGGGGGCGTCTGCTACTCGGCGACGCAGGCCAACCTGGACCTGTAC
>DXDA01000033.1 GCA_019115745.1 Candidatus Alistipes intestinigallinarum | reverse complement strand
GATGTCGCCAAGGTGGAGATGATGCCGAAGCTCGACGGCAAGAAGATGAACATGATGCTTGCGCCGAAGTCGAAGAAGTAGCAGATTGCACCGGTTCCGCGACCGGAGCGTATATGGAAGTACCATCCCCGGAGGCTGCGACGCCTTCGGGGATGGTCGTTTTGTCCGTTTTTTTGCGTATCTTTGCAAAGATGATCACCACCGACGACATATTCCGCCTGCAACCGGGCGATGCTGCGGCATTCGAAGCTGCGGCGCTGGCGTTGTTCCGCTTCCAGTCCGAAGCGTGCCCGCCCTATCGGGAGTACCTCCGACGAATCGGCATCCGGCCGGAAGCGGTCGGGCAATTCCGCGAAATCCCCTTCCTGCCCATCGAGCTCTTCAAGAGCCACGAGGTCTACTGCGGCGAGACGCCCCCCGAGGAGGTCTTCACCTCCTCGGCGACAACGGGCATGATTCCTTCGCGGCATCCGATGCGTTCACTGGCCCTCTACGAGCGGGCGTTCCGCGGGGCGTTCCGCACCTTCTACGGCGACCCGGCCCGGTGGAGTCTCTACGCGCTGCTGCCGAACTACCTGCGGCGCAAGGGGTCGTCGCTGGTCTACATGGCCGATCGGCTGATTGCCGACTGCGGTTCGGGGGGCTTCTACCTCGATGACTGCGACGCCCTGCTACGCGACATGGCCGCCGATCCGAAACCGAAGATCCTGCTGGGTGTGAGCTATGCGCTGTGGGACCTTGCGGAGCGCTACGTCCCGAAGCTACACGACACGGTCGTGATGGAGACCGGCGGCATGAAGGGCTACCGGGAGGAGATCCCCAAGGAGGAGTTCCACCGCATTCTGTGCGACGCCTTCGGCGTGGAGGCGATCCATTCGGAGTACGGCATGGCGGAGCTCACCTCGCAAGCCTACTCGCAGGGCGGCAACCGCTTCCGCTGCCCGGCCTGGATGCGGGTCGTGTGCCGCGACGTGAACGACCCCTTCGAGCCGCTTCCGGCCGGGAGTCGCGGCGGGTTGAACATCGTCGATCTGGCGAACTTGTGGTCGTGTGCCTTCATCCAGACACAGGATGTCGGGCAGGTCGCGGCGGACGGTTCGTTCGTCGTCGAAGGGCGCATCGACCACGCCGAGATCCGGGGCTGCAACCTGCTGGTCCAGTAGCCGACGGGCCTTCGGGCCTGCAACCCCACAAGAAAAATCCGGGGCGCATCCCCGTAAATCACAGCATCGAACCGAACGAAGCGAGAAGATGAAAAACAGAGAGACACCCCCGATCGATTTCGTCATACCCTGGGTCGACGGATCCGATCCCGCCTGGCGGGCCGAGCGGGCGCACACAACGGGAGCCGCCCACGGAGACACGTCGGAGATCCGTTACCGCGACTGGCGGACCTTGCGCTACTGGTTCCGGAGCACGGAGAGGTTCGCGCCGTGGGTCCGGCGCATCCACTTCGTCACCTGGGGTCACCTGCCCGAGTGGCTCGACACGACCCACCCGAAGCTGCACATCGTCAACCACCGCGACTACATCCCTTCGGAGTACCTGCCGACGTTCAATTCGAACACCATCGAGTTGAATTTCGGCCGCATCGAGGGGCTGGCCGAGCATTTCGTGCTCTTCAACGACGACACCTTCCTCTGCCGTCCCCATACGCCCGAGTCCTTTTTCCGCCACGGGCTTCCGTGCGACATGGCGCGTCTGAGCGTTCCGCAACCCTCCTCCGTGGGGCATATCATCTACAACAACCTGGAGCTCATCAACGCACGCCACCGTCAACGCGAGGTTCTGCGCCGTGATTTCGGCAAATGGTTCTCGCCGCGCTACGGGCTCGGGAACCTGCTGAAGAGCCTGAGTCTTGCGCCGTGGAGCTTCTTTCCGGGCATCTTCGACCCGCACATGCCCCAGCCCTACCTGTGTTCGGCCTTCGAGCGGGCCTGGCAGCAGTGGGGGCCCCAACTCGATGCGACGTGCCGCCACGCGGTCCGGGACCTGACGGACCTCTCCGAGTGGCTCATCCGCTACGACACGCTCTGCCGCGGAGAGTTCCACCCGCAGGGACTCCGGGAGTGCCGCCTCATGACCCTCACGGAAGAGACGATCGATCCGATCTGCGAAATCATCCGCAACGGGAAGTGCCGGATGCTCTGCCTGAACGACCACGAATCGATCCGGGACTTCGAAGGGGTCTGCCGCAAACTCTGCGCAGCGTTCGAGGCGCTGCTTCCGGAGAAATCCGCCTACGAACGGTAATCGGATACGGAGGTCATTCCGACAAAGGGATCTCTCGAAGAAAATTTCTTGCAAAAGAGCGAAAAGATCGGTATCTTCACGAAAAATCAGCGCAGCAGATGTCGCAAACAACCATTTCGGTCATCATTCCCCTCTACAACAAGGAGCGCGAAATTGCAGGGACGCTCCGCTCGGTGCTGGCCCAGACGCGCCTGCCCGACGAAATCGTCATCGTCGACGACGGATCGACGGACCGCAGTGCGGAGATCGTCCGCAGCATCGCATCGCCGCTCGTGCGGCTCGTCCCGCAGCCCAATGCCGGGGAGTGTGCCGCCCGCAACCGCGCCATCGCCGAGGCCCGGGGCGAATACATCGCCCTGATAGATGCCGACGACGAGTGGGAACCCGGCTTTCTGGCCGAGATCGAGTCGATGATCGGCGCGTTTCCCGGGTGCGGACTCTACTGCACGGGCTTCTCGGTCGTCAGTCACGACGGGGTCTTCCCCGCCCCGGGCCTCGACCGACGGGGCGTCGTGGATAATTTTTTCCGAGATTCGGCCCACCGTTACATCGCCAATGCCTCGGTCAGTTGCATTCCCCGCGCGGTGTTCGACGACGTGGGCGGATTCCCCGAAGGGATGAAGATGGCCGGCGACCTCTACATGTGGATCAAGATTGCCCGCCGCTACCGGGTCTGCTACTCGCCCGAACGGTTGGCCCGCTACTCGAAGGTGGCCTCGAACCGCTCGGCAACCAGCTATACCCCCGAACGGACCCGTTACTCGTTCGAGGAGCTTTACGACCCCTCGGCCCCCGAGGAGGAGCGCGAATTCATCGCCCGGGCCGCCTTGGGCAAGGCGCTGATCCAAAGCGTCAAGGGCGGCACCGAAGAGGCCCGGCGCGCAGCCGTCTTTTTCGGCTGGACGAAGGTCTACCGCCGCACGTTGCGCAAGGTCCGGGTGCTGAACCGGCTGCCGGTGCGATGGCGGGGTCCGCTGCTCGATGCCTACAACGCCCTGGCCTGGCGTCTGGCCCGCAAAGGGCTCTGAGGGGGGGGGCAGGAAAGGCCGGGAGAGCCCGGAAGAGCCCGTCCCGAAAATCCCGACGCATTTCTCCGTCTCATCCGAACACACAAAAAGGGTTCCGCCCCAAACGGGGTGGAACCCTTCATCGTTTTCAAAAGGCTGCCGGGAAGCTCCCGCAGGCCCGCCGAAACCCCGGCGATCAGTTCGCAAAGGTCAGGCCGTTGGCATTGGCATCGATCGAAATCGGCTTCGAACGGTCGACCTCGCCGGCCAGAATCCGCTTCGAGAGGTCGTTGACCACGTAGCGCTGAATCGTCCGCTTGACGGGCCGCGCTCCGTAGAGCGGGTCGTAACCGGCCGAGGCGATCCATTCGCGGGCCCGATCGGTGTATTCGAGCCGGATACCGTTCTCCGAGAGCATCTTCCGGACGGCGCCCAACTGGATGTCGACAATCCGCTCGATGTCGTGACGCGTCAGCGGCTCGAACATCACAATCTCGTCGATCCGGTTCAGGAACTCCGGCTTCAACTGCTGCTTGAGGAGGTCGATCACCTCGCGGCGGGTCCTCTCAACCACCTCCTCCGGCACCTTCTTGCCGTCGAAGTCCTTCGAGAAGTTCTCCTGGATCACCTGCGACCCCATGTTCGAAGTCATGATGATGATCGTGTTGCGGAAATCCACCGTCCGGCCCTTGTTGTCGGTCAGACGCCCGTCATCCAACACCTGCAGCAAGATGTTGAAGACATCCGGATGCGCCTTCTCGATCTCGTCGAGCAGCACGACCGAATAGGGCTTGCGCCGTACGGCCTCGGTCAACTGCCCGCCCTCGTCGTAGCCGACATATCCGGGAGGCGCTCCGACCAGCCGCGACACGCTGTGCCGCTCCTGGTACTCGCTCATGTCGATTCGCGTCATCATCTGGTCGTCGTTGAAGAGGAACTCCGCCAGAGCCTTCGCCAGCTCGGTCTTACCGACACCCGTCGTACCGAGGAAGATGAACGATCCGATCGGCTTGCGGGGATCGTTCAGCCCGGCCCGCGAACGGCGCACGGCATCCGAAATGGCCGCAATGGCCTGCTCCTGCCCGACGACCCGCTTGTGGAGTTCGGCCTCCATGTGGAGCAGCTTCTCACGCTCCGAGGCGAGCATCCGCGTCACGGGAATCCCCGTCCAGCGCGAAACGACCTCGGCGACATCCTGCGAATCGACCTCCTCCTTGATCATCGAACCGTTGGCCGAAGCGAGTTTGTACTCCTCCTGGAAGGCTGCAATCTCCTTCTCGGCCTCCTGGATCTTGCCGTAGCGGATCTCGGCCACCTTGCCGTAATCGCCCTGGCGTTCAGCCTGCTGGGCTTCGATCTTCAACTGTTCGATCCGGTCCTTATTGGCCTGGATCTTCTTCAGCAGATCACGCTGCCCCTGCCACTTGGCCCGCATTTCGGAGTCCCGGGCCTTCAGGTCGTCGATCTCCTTCGTGAGCGCCTCGATCCGCTCCTTGTCCTTTTCGCGGCGAATCGCTTCGCGCTCGATCTCCAACTGGCGGATCTTCCGGTCGAGAGCGTCGATCTCGTCAGGCACGGAGTTCATCTCCAGCCTCAGACGCGACGCCGCCTCGTCGATCAGGTCGATCGCCTTGTCGGGCAGGAACCGCGACGTGATGTAACGCGTCGAGAGTTCGACGGCCGCAATGATCGCCTCATCCTTGATCCGCACCTGGTGGTGGTTCTCGTAACGCTCCTTCAGCCCGCGGAGGATCGAGATGGCATCCTCCTGCGAGGGTTCGTCGACCATCACCTTCTGGAACCGGCGTTCGAGCGCCTTGTCCTGTTCGAAATACTTCTGGAACTCGTCGAGGGTCGTGGCACCGATGGTCCGCAGTTCGCCCCGGGCCAGGGCCGGTTTGAGGATATTCGCGGCATCCATCGCTCCGGACGACTTGCCGGCGCCGACCAGCGTGTGAATCTCATCGATGAAGAGCAGAATCTCCCCGTCGCTGGCCACAACCTCCTGCACGACGGCCTTCAGCCGCTCCTCGAATTCACCCTGATACTTCGCTCCGGCGATCAACGCACCCATGTCGAGCGAGTAGATGACCTTCGACTTCAGGTTCTCGGGGACGTCGCCGTCGATGATCCGGCGGGCGATACCCTCGGCGATGGCGGTCTTGCCGACACCGGCCTCACCCACGAGGATCGGGTTGTTCTTCGTCCGGCGCGAGAGGATCTGCAGCACCCGGCGGATCTCCTCGTCACGCCCGATTACGGGGTCGAGTTTTCCGCTGCGGGCCTGTTCGTTGAGGTTGATGGCGTACTTGCCCAGGGCGTCGAACTCCTGCGACGAAGTCTGCGAATCGACCGTCGCCCCCTTGCGGAAGGTACGGATCGCCTCGATGAGCTCCTTTTCGGAGGCTCCGCTTCGCTTGAGCAGATCGGAGGCCTCTCCGCGTTCGGCCACGAGCCCCAGCAGGAGGTGTTCGACCGACGCGTACTTGTCGCCGAAATTCTTCGTGAAGTCGACGGCGCGCTGGATCACCCGCGAGGCATCCTGCGAGAAGAACTGTTCACCGCCGTCGACACGCGGCAGGCGGTCGACCGCACGGTTCACCTCATCGCGCAGACCGCGGACGTTGACGCCGACACGCCCCAACAGGAAAGTAGCCAATGAATCCTCCTCGCGGATGAGCACCGCGAGCAGGTGGAGCGGTTCGACAGCCTGCTGTCCGCGCTCCCGGGCCAGGGTGAGCGCTGCCTGGAGCGCCTCCTGGGCCTTGATGGTTAAAGTGTTGATGTTCATATCGCGTTGTTTTTATTTGTTTCGTGTTTCGACCCAATACAGAGCAAAAGGCCTGCCAAGCCGCCGGAGAGGTCAAAATGGCAACTTTTTGTCACAAATTGTCACTCCGCGACTGACACGCCTGCGACACTTTGTCCGAAATCCGACAGTCATTTCTCGAATCCCGCCAAAGGTCCTGCCGATTTTTAATCGCTAATTTTAATTCTTAATTTTTAATTTTTAATTTTTAAATCGGTATCTTTGCGCTACCATGAGTGATTTCATCGTCAGCGCACGCAAATACCGGCCCGCGACCTTCCGCTCGGTCGTCGGACAGAAGCATATCACCTCCACGCTCCAGAATGCCATCGAGCGCGGACAACTGGCCCATGCCTACCTCTTCTGCGGCCCCCGCGGCGTCGGAAAAACGACTTGTGCGCGAATCTTCGCCAAGGCGATCAACTGCCTGCAGCCGCACGGCGCCGAAGCCTGCAACACGTGCGAATCGTGCCGGTCGTTCAACGAGGGGCGGTCGCTCAACATCCACGAACTCGACGCCGCGTCGAACAACTCCGTGGAGGACATTCGCTCGCTCATCGAGCAGGTGCGCATCATCCCGCAGGTAGGGCGCTACTCGGTCTTCATCATCGACGAGGTGCACATGCTCTCGGCCGCAGCCTTCAACGCCTTTCTGAAAACCCTCGAAGAGCCGCCCGCCCATGCGATCTTCATCCTGGCCACCACCGAGAAGCACAAGATCCTGCCGACGATCCTTTCACGCTGCCAGATCTACGACTTCAACCGCATCCGTGTCGAGGATTCGGTCGAATACCTGAAATACATCGCCTCCGAGGAGGGGATCACGGCCGACGAAGAGTCGCTGAACCTCATCTCGCAGAAGGCCGACGGCGGAATGCGCGACGCCCTGTCGATGTTCGACAAGGCCGTGTCGTTCTGCGGCACGACGCTCGACTACCGCCACGTGGCCCAGACGCTCAACGTACTGGATTACGACACCTACTTCGGCGTCACGGAGATGCTCCTGGCGGGCAACTACGTGGATGCGCTCGTCGCGTTCGACGCGGTGCTTTCGAAGGGCTTCTCGGGCCAGACCTTCATGGCGGGCCTGAACCGCCACATGCGCGACCTGCTGATGGCCAAACGTCCCGAGACGCTGCGGCTGATCGAGATGACCGGCACGCTGCTCGAACGATACCGCGTGCAGGCGGAGGCCTGCGGAGTCGACTTCCTCTTCGGGGCGATCGCCCTGCTGACGGATCTCGACGGGAAGATACGACAATCGTCGAACCAACGATTGCTCGTCGAGCTGGGCCTGATGAAGATCTCCGGGCTCGGCCAAAAAAAAAATAACGACCTGACATCCAGCGAAGAGCCTCAGCTTCCCAAGCTGATGGTCCCGTCGACGGCCCCGGCCGCGGCAACGCAACCGACCGCCCAAACGGCTCCGGGTGCCACCCCGACGGCGGGATCGAACCCGACCAGCATTGCGAATCCGGGTCCGCCCCACCCGGCAGCAGCAACGGCTACGCCGACGGCCCCGGCCCCCGCCGCAACGCCCCCGGACGCCGCCGCAGCCCCGGCCCGGACACCGCGCCCGGCAACGTCCCTGCACCGCAAACCGCTGATCTCGGGGACCTCGCTCTCCGAACTGCTGGCCACGGGAGGTGCCCCGCAACCGGAACAGGCTCCGGAGCAGGAGGCTGCACAATCCGTCGAAGCGGTCATCGACCCGGCTTGCGAGAGCAAGCTGAACGAGGCCCGGGATCGCATTCTGAACCTGATTCGGGAGCGTCGGCCGCGTTTCGTCCCGGCCTTTGAGGGGATGGTCTTCCACGGCAACACCATCACGGTGAGTGTCCCGACCGTCGAGTTGCGCGAGGAGATTCTCCGGAACAAGACGGGCATGCTGATGCGCATCGCCGAGCTGGCCGGCATACAGGGAAGCATGGAGCTGGAGGTGATCGTCAACGAGGAGATCCGGGCCGCCCGCCCGATCAAACTTGAAGACCGCGTAAAATACATGACCGACAAGAATCCGCTGCTGACGGAGTTCCGCAAGGCACTGGATCTGGAGGTAGAATAAGACAGAACGATTTACAAGAGCAATAACCGGAGGAGCCGCACGCCCCTCCCCGAACAAGGAACAAAAGAACCGAAAATATGGCAACGAAAAACTTTATCGAAGAGCTTCAGTGGCGCGGCATGATTCACACGATCATGCCCGGTGCCGAAGAACAACTGCAGAAAGAGATGACGACGGCCTACCTGGGCATCGACCCCACGGCCGACTCGCTCCACATCGGACACCTCGTGGGCGTGATGATCCTCAAGCACTTCCAGATGTGCGGACACCGCCCGCTGGCCCTCGTGGGCGGCGCTACGGGCATGATCGGCGACCCCTCGGGCAAATCCCAGGAGCGCAACCTGCTGGACGAAGCCACGCTGCGCCACAACCAGGAGGCCATCAAGGCGCAGTTGTCGAAACTCCTCGACTTCGACTCCGACGCCCCGAATGCCGCACGCATGGTCAACAACTACGACTGGATGAAGGAGTTCTCGTTCCTGGACTTCATCCGCGACATCGGCAAGTGCATCACCGTCAACTACATGATGGCCAAGGATTCGGTCAAGAAGCGCTTCAACGGCGAGGGTGACGGCATGTCGTTCACCGAGTTCACCTACCAGCTGGTCCAGGGCTACGACTTCCTGCACCTCTACCAGACGATGAACTGCAAGATCCAGTTGGGCGGTGCCGACCAGTGGGGCAACATCACCACCGGCACGGAGCTCATCCGCCGCAAACTGGGCCCCGAGGCCGAAGCCTATGCCATCACCTGCCCGCTGATCACGAAGGCCGACGGCACGAAGTTCGGCAAGACCGAGAGCGGCAACGTCTGGCTCGATCCGCGCTATACGTCGCCCTACAAGTTCTACCAGTTCTGGCTCAACGTCAGCGACGAGGACGCCAAACGCTACATCAAGATCTTCACGCTGCTCGACCGCGAGACCATCGAGGGCCTCATCACCGAGCACGATGCCGCCCCGCACCTGCGCGTGCTGCAGAAGCGGCTGGCCCAGGAGATCACCACGATGATCCACTCGAAAGAGGAGTACGAAAAGGCCGTCGAGGCGTCGCAGATCCTCTTCGGCGGCGCCACCTCCGAGGCGTTGCGGCGGCTCGACGAGGCGACGCTCCTCCAGGTCTTCGAGGGCGTACCGCAGTTCCGCGTGGCCCGCACGGAGTTGGAGGCAGGGGTAGCCTTCGTGGACCTCTGCGCCGAGAAGACGCAGATCTTCGCCTCGAAGGGCGAGTGCCGCAAACTGATCCAGGGCGGCGGGGTCTCGATGAACCGCGAGAAGATCGCCGACCCGATGCGTGCGGTGACGGCCGACGACCTGATCGCCGGGAAGTACCTGCTCGTACAGCGCGGCAAGAAGAACTACTACCTGGTGATCGCCGAATAACCGCCGCGAAGATGGAGTACCGCATCATCCTTCACCGCATGGAGTTCCGGGCGCTGCACGGTTGCTACGAACTGGAACGCAAGGTCGGGAACCGCTTCACGGTCGACCTGGAGATCACCACGGAGCTGGGCGACGTAGCTGCCGAAGACAGCGTCGAGAAGGCCGTAAACTACCTCTCGGTCTATGAGGTGGTCCGGCAGCAGATGGCTGTCACGCAGCGCACGATCGAACGCGTCGCCATGAACATCATCGATGCGATCCATGCCGGATTTCCGCAGGTCCGGCACGTGAAATGCACGGTATCGAAGCTGGCACCGCCCCTGGGCGGGAAGCTGGAGCGCGTCAGCGTCGTTCTGGAAAAATAAACCGGATGCCGGACCGGAGGGGTGTTGGACTTCCCCATCCGTCCGGCATTCCCTAAAAAAGTCCGCATATGCATCATTCGCACAATCGCGCCACGTTGGGCGGGAAACTGAGTGCCGTCCTGGTTGCCGCAGGGAGTTCCGTAGGCCTGGGCAACATCTGGCGATTCCCCTATGTTGCCGGCGACAACGGCGGAGGGGCCTTTCTGGTGATCTATATTCTCTGCGTCCTGCTGTTGGGGCTTCCGCTCATGCTCGCCGAATTCTCCGTCGGGCGCGCCACACACCGCAATGCCGTCGGGGCCTACCGGGCTCTCGACAAACGCTGGAGTTTTCTCGGGTACAACGGCGTATTGGCCGCCTTCCTCATCCTGGGATTCTATTTCGTCGTCTCGGGCTGGACGGCCGAATACATGGTTCACTCGGTGACGGGCAGCCTGGCCAAATACACCACGGCCCAGGAGTACCAGAGCATATTCGAAAATTTCATCCAGAATCCGTGGCGGCCGGTGCTCTACACGCTGCTCTTCGTGCTGGCCACCCACTTCGTCATCGCGCTCGGCGTCCAGAAGGGGATCGAACGCTCGGCCAAGGTGCTGATGCCGCTGCTCTTCGTCATCCTGATAGCCCTGGCGATCCACTCGCTGCTGATGCCCGGCGGCGGAGAGGGATTCCGGTTCTTCTTCCAGCCCGACTTCTCGAAAGTGACCCCTTCGACGTTGCTCGTAGCGCTCGGGCAGGCCTTCTTCTCGCTCTCGATCGGTATCGGGACGATGGTAACCTACGCCTCCTACTTCAAACCCGAGACCAACCTGCGCCATACGGCCCTGAACGTCACGATTCTCGACACGCTGGTCGCCATACTGGCCGGCGTAGTGATCTTCCCGGCAGTCTTCAGCGTCGGGATTGAACCCACGTCGGGGCCTTCGCTGGTCTTCATCACCCTGCCCAGCATCTTCAACGGAATGCCCCTGAGCATGGTCTGGTCGTCGGTATTCTTTCTGCTGCTGGTCGTTGCAGCGCTCACCTCAACGATCTCCTTACATGAGGTAATCACGGCTTACTGCCACGAGGAGTGGCACATGAGCCGCCGTGCCGCCGCTTGGACCACCACCGCCGCAACGGCCCTGTTAGGCATCATGGCGTCGTTGTCGGTAGGCATCCTGAACGGCTGGAAGCTCTTCGGGCTCAATCTGTTCGATCTGCTGGACTACCTCACGGCCAATATCATGCTGCCCGTCGGCGGACTCTTCACCTGCCTCTTCGTCGGTTGGAAACTCGACCAGCAGGTACTTAAGGATCAGATCACCAACCACGGAGCCCTGAAGTTCCGCATCTACCGGACCTTCATCTTCCTGTTGCGCTATCTCTGTCCGATTGTCATGCTGTTGGTCTTCCTCGACAATCTCGGAGTCTTTTAATCGAATCCGCCGGAACAGCCGGGAGAGCCAAGAAAGCCGGAAGAAGCGGAAAAACCAAGAAAACCCCGAACCCTTTGCAGGGTTCGGGGTTTTTCATATCCGGTTCTCCGGGAAATGCGCTTGTAGCGCCGTTTTCGGTTCGGGCTCCCGAGGAGGTATCCGCAATCAATTGATGTTGCGACGGTCGGGCTCCTTCTCCGGAGAGGCGGCCTCCATGTCGATCTGGAGTTTCACCATGTTGATTGCCGCAGCGGCCGCTTCATCCCCCTTGTTGCCGAGACGCCCTCCGCAACGGTCCAAAGCCTGCTGCATGTCGTTTACCGTCAGCACGCCGAAGGCGATGGGCATGTTCCACTGGATCTGCAACTGCGTGATCCCCTGGGTCACACCCTGGCAGATGAAGTCGAAATGCCGCGTATCGCCCTGAATGACACATCCCAGAGCGATTACCGCATCGACATCCGTATACTCGGCGAAGAACTGGGCTCCGAGCGCCAGCTCGAAGGTCCCGGGGACATACTTCACCTGGATGTTCATGTCCGGGCAGCCCGCAGCCCGCAACGTCCGCACGGCCCCCTCCAACAGCGCCTCGGTCACTTCGCGGTTCCACTCCGCCACGACAATTCCGAAGCGCATGTCCGCAGCCGAAGGCAGCGGCGAGTCGAATTTCGAAAGATTGTGATTCCGGGTTGCCATCGTTGTCGCTTATTTGACACTGCCCAGCAGCTTTTCGGCATCCCGGGCCTCCATCGAGGCGGGATACGACGTCAGGATCCGCTCGTAGTAGGCGGCAGCCGCAGCCTTGTTACCCTGCGCCTGCTCGGCAAGGCCCGCTTTACGCAGGTACATCGGAGCCGTCATGTTGTTGTCCGCAGCCTTCACGGCCTTCTCGTAAAACTTCACGGCCTGGGCATAGTTCTGCTGCTCGACGGCGATGTCGCCCTGCAGACCGTAGTTCTGGGCATTGATCAGCGCACCCGGGATGCCCTTCACCGGCGAATACTTCGCCAGGTATTTGGCGGCATTCTCCAGGTCTCCCGTCCGCAGGTAGCAGATGCCCGCATAGTGCTTGGCGAGGTTGCCCGAGGGCGTCGAGCCGTACTGCTCGATCACATCCAGGAAGCCGGCACCGTTGGCGTCGCCCTGCAGGGCCAGTTCGAAATCCGGAGTCTGGGCCTCGAAACGGTTCTGAGCCTCGGCGATCATCTCCGCAGCCTTCTCAGCGCGCGGCAGCACGATCAGCGAACGATAGCCGAAGATCAGCGCCGCAAGGATCAGAAGACCTACGAAAATGTAGGACATCATGCGGCCGTTCTTCTCGAAAAAGAGCTCCGTTTTGTTCATTGCTTCGCCGAGGGTTTCCGGTTCGGCGACGTTCTGTTTTGCCATAGTGTTATTCGTGTTTTTAGTTTATAATCCGTACGATAGTCTGCAAAGATACAAAACTATTCACAATGTACAAGGTCGTGTCCGGATTTTTTGTATTTTTGTCCTATGTATCTGAAGAAAATAGCGCTGCTGAATTTCAAAAACATCCGACAGGAGGAGCTCGCCTTCTGCCCCGGAATCAACGCACTGGTGGGAGACAACGGTGCCGGAAAAACGAACATCATCGATGCCGTTTACTACCTCTCGATGTGCAAGTCGGCGCTGCAGATGACCGACGGACAGAGCATCCGCCACGAGGCCGACTTCTTCCTCGTGGACGGCGCCTACGCCACCGACGCCGGGAAGAGTGAAGCCGTCGTCTGCTCCTTCTCCCGCAAGGGCGGCAAGGTCCTCAAACGCAACGGCAAAGAGTATGAACGGCTGTCCGACCACGTGGGGCTGATCCCCGCCGTGATTGTCTCCCCGGCCGACAGCGCCCTGATCTCCGATGCCGCAGATGAACGGCGGCGTTACCTCAACGCCTTCATCTCGCAGCTCGACCGCGCATATCTCCAGTCCGTGATGCGCTACAACGCCGTGCTGGCCGAGCGGAACCGGCTCCTGAAGAGCCAGCCCGACGAGACCATGCTGCAGATCTACGACCTGCAGCTCTGCGACCACGGAAAACGGATTCACGCCCGCCGCCGGGAGTTTGTCCAGCGGCTGCAGCCCGTCGTGGCGGCGTATTACGGCGCGCTCTCCGGCGACCGCGAGCAGGTCGAACTCCTCTACAAGTCGGAGCTGAACGATCGGTCGTTCGAGGAGGTGCTGCGCGACGCCCGGCAGAAGGATCTCGTCAACGAATTCACCACCGCGGGTATCCACCGCGACGACCTGGTGCTGAAGATCGGCGGATACCCCTTGCGGAAATACGGCTCGCAGGGGCAGCAGAAATCCTTCCTGATCGCCCTGAAACTCGCCCAGTACGCCATCGTAGCCGAAGAGAAGCACGAACGACCCATCCTGCTGCTCGACGACCTCTTCGACAAGCTCGATGCCGGACGGGTCGAGCAGTTGATCCGCCTGGTATCGAACGAGACCTTCGGGCAGATCTTCATCTCCGACTGCAACCCCACGCGCCTGAAACGGATTCTGGACCGGGCCGGCGGGGAGTATGCGCTCTTTACCGTAACCGACGGTGCCGTAACCCGGGATTCCGCAGCGCAAGATCCATCCGAAAAAACCGACCAACCGACCCACGAATGAGACGCACGAAAACCATGCTGATGGGCGACCTGCTGGACGAATTCTTCAAACGCCCCTATGTTGCCGCCAAAGTTGCCGAAGGAAAACTCCCCGACACGTGGCGCGAAATCGTCGGAGACCGCGTAGCGGAACTGACCACCGAATTGCGGTTCGAAAAGCACATTCTCCACGTCCGGATTCAGTCGAGCGTGGTGCGCTCCGAGCTCTTCTACCAACGCGAAGCGCTCAAGGAGGAGATCAACCGGCGGTCCGGAGTGCAGTTGGTCAACGCCGTCATCATCCGCTGACCCGAACGCGCACCGGCCCTCCCCCGGACCAGGGACAATGGGGCACTCCCCCATTCTGCAGGTCTCCGCATCCCTGCCCCTCCTCCTTTCACCGCAGCGCCGTCCCCCCCATACTCACAAAAAATGCTCCCCGCCATCGGGGAGCATTTTCTGAAGAGGGACTTCCGGATCGATTACTTGATGATAACCGAACGGTTGGCCTTCTGGTTGTTCTTGTAGACATCAGGCTCGTTGCCCAGCCCCTCGTAGGTGAGCTGCTTGGGGTTCACACCGCACTTAACCAGGAAGTCGTAGACATTCTTGGCACGGTTCTCGGCCACCCGCTTGTTGCCCGCAGCCGTACCCGTCTGCTGGTCGGCATGGCCCTGGATCGTATAGACCCGATCCTTCGGACCGTTCTTGATCAGATCGGCGGTCAGCTCCAGACGCGTCTTGTCCTTGGCCGTCAGCTTCGACATGCTGTAGTCGTAGAAGATAATCGACGTCGGGCACGAAGCATCCATCTTACGAACGGCAGCGGCCTCCGCAGCAGCTTTGGCCTCAGCCTGCGCAGCAGCCGTCTCGGCAGCCTTCGCAGCAGCCTGGGCGGCGGTCAGTTGCTCGTTCAGACGGGCATTTTCAGCCTTTGCAGCCTTCAATGCCGCATTGCCCGAAGCCACGGCATCCTGGAACGCACGAATATCCTCGGCCGTATAGCCCGGAACGCCGCGCTCCCAGCCGCGCTGGTTAAAGCGGTAGGTGATGCCCGCCGTAGCCGTAAAGCCAAACAGGTAGGCTCCGTTCATGCCGGCCGGGCAAATATCCGACTTCGCAAGCAGACCCTTCAATTCGAGATTGAAGTCGAATGCCGGCGACAGACGGAACTTGTTCAGCAAACCGGCCGTAACGGCAAACTCCTGCCGCGTGCCGCTGAAGTTGTCCTGCTGACTGCCATCCGTAAAGTTCGAAGCCATGTAACCGAAACCGGCAAACGGAACGGCATACCAGGCCCGATCCTCACGATAGCCGCCGATCCAGTTCGAGAGGTTGACCATCACGTCCGTATGCACGAACATGTACGGCCACGTCATCTTGCCCAGATCCGCATCGAAATTATTGAACCAGCCGCCCTGCAACTGTCCGCGAACGCCGACAACCGGATGCAGCCACTTCGTCACCGACAGGTTGCCCTCAAACCCGAAGCGATCGCTGCGAGGTCCCAGGTTCCCGCCGTTAGAGAAGGCCGTACCGGTGCCCAGACCGGCCGATATCTCCCAATTATCCCAGAAACCGTTGGAGACGAATCCCGCAAAACTCGGCTTCTTGGGAGTTCCTTCGGCCCAAGCCGAAACCGCGAGTGCCGCGGCCATCAAAGTCAGGAAAATCTTTTTCATATCAATACGTTTTGTTGCACTTTCCAATAGACATTACATACTTGTCGTAAAAGTACACATTTTTCCATAAAAAACGATTCTATGCCTGCAAAAAAAGCGCAAAAATCATTTTTTTACCGTCAAAAAAGGTCTGAAGCCGACACTTCAGACCTTTTTTCGCCTATTTGAGACCAAACAAAGGATCCCATCAACCGCACTTCGAGTAGCCGCACGACATACAGGTCAGGCATCCGTTCTGGTAAGCCATGTTCTCCTGGCCGCAGCTCGGGCACTTCCCTTTGGATTTCGTGCCGTCGACGATGTACTGCTTCAAGGCGCGGCAGACACCCGTCTTCCACGTGTTGATCGACACGCTGTCCAGATGCAGCGACTCGATCAGCGAGACCGTCTTCTCGATCGGCATTCCGTGGCGAAGCACTCCCGAGATCAGTTTGGCGTAGTTCCAGAACTCCTCGTTGAACAGGCGCGAGATACCGCCGATCGTGTTCGTATAACCGTAACGGTCCGTATACTGGAAGTCGTAACGCTTCGTTCCGTCCTCCTCGCGTACCTTAATTATATAGCCCTTGCGGATTTTCGGCGGAATGTACATGGCATCCTCCTCGATCTTTCCGGTGAAGATCTCGTACGGACGGCCGTTCTGCAGGCCCACGAAGGCGATCCAGTCCTCCGAGCCGTTCTTGAACCGCACGATGTCCGCAGGAATCGACTTCGGACGCTTCAGCACCTCGCCCGGATGCTCCTCGCAGCGCGATTTCTTGCTCTTGGAGTTCTTGTCCAGCAACACGCCCGAACGGCAGCCGTCGCGGTAAACCGTGACGCCCTTGCAGCCGCACTCCCAGGCCGTGCGGTAAACATCGGCCACCAACGCCTCCGAGACGTTGTTCGGCAGGTTCACCGTCACCGAGATCGAGTGGTCCACCCACTTCTGGATCGCACCCTGCATCTTCACCTTGGCCACCCAGTCAATATCGTTGGCCGTGGCGCCGTGGTAGGGCGAAGCCTTCACCCACTGATCCAGCTCCTCGTCGGAGATCGTGGCCAGTTTCGACGTGTCGTATCCGTTCGCCTCCAGCCACTTCACGAAGTTGTGGTGGTAGACGTTGTACTCCTGGAACTTTTCGCCCGTTTCGTCCTCGTAGTCGACATGCGTGTCGTGGTCCGAGGGGTTGATCTTCCGGCGGCGCTTGTAGACCGTCCGGAAAACGGGTTCGATACCCGACGTGGTCTGCGACATGAGCGACGTCGTACCCGTCGGCGCGATGGTCAGCATGGCGATGTTGCGCCGTCCGACCTTCGTCATCTCCTCATAGAGTGCCGGATCGGCCTCCCGGATCCGGGCGATCATCGGGTTATTGGCCTCCTTGGCCGCATCGTAGATCGGGAAGGCTCCGCGCTCGGCGGCCATCTTCACCGAAGCTCCGTAGGCAGCCAGTGCCAGCGTCTTCTGCACCTCCACGGCGAAATCGATCGCCTCCTGCGAGCCGTAGCGCAGTCCCAGAGCCGCCAGCATGTCGCCTTCGGCCGTGATGCCCAAGCCCGTGCGGCGTCCCTTCTGGGCCATCGTCCGGATCTTCTTCCAGAGCTCCAGCTCCACGCGACGCACATCCATATCCTCGGGGTCGCCCTCGATCTTGGCGATGATCTGCTCCACCTTCTCCAGTTCCAGGTCGATGATGTCGTCCATCATGTGCATGGCCTTGCCCACATGGTCGCGGAACTTTTCGAAGTTGAACTTCGCATCGGCCTTGAACGGATTGTCCACGTAGCTGAAGAGGTTCATGGCCAGCAGACGGCACGAGTCGTAGGGGCAGAGCGGAATCTCGCCGCAGGGATTCGTCGAGACCGTCACGAAGCCCTCATCGGCATAGCAGTCGGGGATACTTTCGCGGAGGACCGTATCCCAGAACAGCACACCCGGCTCGGCCGACTTCCACGCATTGTGGATGATCTTCTCCCAGAGCTTCTTCGCATCGATATCCTGCTCGAATTTGGGGTGATCCGAGTTGATCGGGAACTGCTGGTGGTACTTCTTGTCGGCAAGGGCTGCACGCATGAACTCGTCGTCGATCTTGATCGAGACGTTCGCACCCGTAACCTTGCCCGTATCGACCTTGGCGTCGATGAAGCGTTCGGCATCGGGATGCTTGATCGAGAGCGTCAGCATCAGCGCCCCGCGCCGGCCGTCCTGCGCCACCTCGCGCGTCGAGTTCGAGTAGCGCTCCATGAAGGGAACGATACCCGTCGACGTAAGGGCCGAGTTCAACACCGGACTGCCCGTCGGGCGGATATGCGAGAGGTCGTGGCCCACGCCGCCGCGGCGTTTCATCAACTGCACCTGCTCCTCGTCCATGCGGAAGATCCCGCCGTAGGAGTCGGCCGGGTGTTTGTGGCCGATGACGAAGCAGTTCGACAGCGACGCCACCTGGAAGTTGTTGCCGATACCGGTCATCGGGCCGCCCTGCGGAATGACGTACCGGAAATGGTCGAGCAGTTCGAAAGCCTCCTCTTTGGAGAGGGGGTTGGGGTATTTCCGCTCGATGCGCTCGATCTCGGCGGCGATGCGCTGGTGCATCTCCCGCGGAGAGCGCTCGTAGATGTTGCCGAAAGAGTCTTTCAAGGCGTACTTGCTCACCCAGACCGTAGCGGCAAGATCATCCCCCTCGAAATACGTCTTCGACTCGGCGACCGCATCGTTGTAATCGACCTTCTGCGGAGCCTCGACTTGGTTTGTTT
>DXDA01000032.1 GCA_019115745.1 Candidatus Alistipes intestinigallinarum | reverse complement strand
GACTTCACGAAGAAGCGCCGCGACCGCAAGATCCAGGCCATCCGCCACACGCTGACCCCCTCGATCGGCTTCTCCTACGCGCCGGATTTCAGCGACCCGAAATACGGTTACTACCTGACGCGGCAGACGGACTCCACGGGACGCTTCACGACCTACTCGCCCTATGCGGTGAACGCCTACGGCGTGCCGTCGTCGGGACGTTCGATGTCGATGAACTTCTCGCTGTCGCAGAACCTCGAAATGAAGGTCCTCTCGAAGCGCGACACCTCGGGCGTGAAGAAGATCAAGCTCATCGACGAACTGCGCGCCAGCGGTTCGTACAACTTCCTGGCCGACTCGATGCGGCTGTCGACCATCTCGCTGTCGTTCCGTTCAACGATCTTCAAGAACTTCGGCATCAACCTCTCGGCGACGCTCGACCCCTACCGGGTGACCCCGCAGGGCGTGCGTTACGACAAACTCTTCTTCCCGGGACGTATCACCTCGACGGGCTGGTCGTTCGGCTATACGTTCAAGTCGCGCGAAGACAAGAGCACCCCGGCGGTGAACGACATCACGTCGATCCCTCCGGAGTACCAAAACCCCTTCTACGACCCCTACGGGCAGATGGACCCCGTGCTGCGCAGACAGTACATGGCCCAGAGCTACTACGACTTCACACTGCCGTGGAACTTTGGATTCAACTACGCGGTGAACTACTCGGTGTCGTACGTCAACAACGGCACGACGGGCTACCGCAAGAACGTCACGCAAACCATCGGTTTCAACGGTTCGGTGAACCTCACCCCGAAGACGGGTATCACGTTCCAGGGCGGTTACGACATCAAGGCCAACAAACTGACCACCTCGTCGGTATCAATCACGCGTGACCTGCACTGCTGGCAGATGTCCTTCTCCTGGATTCCGTTCGGTTACCACCGTTCGTGGAGTTTCAACATCGGCGTGAAGGCGGCTTCGCTGTCGGACCTGAAGTACGACAAGTCGCAGTCGATGTACGACAACATGTATTAAAAAAGGCGGGGGAGGGCTCCCGCCACCGCTTCCTCTTTCCTCCACCGCTTCCACATCCCGCCGCAGGGTCACCCCGCTGCCGGCCCGCCAGTTCAGTTCCGCGGGGCCGGATCGCGGTCGATGTAGTTCGGATAGCGGAATTCAGGCATTCCGAAGGCCAGAATCGCACAGATTCGCCGATCTCCAATCCCCAACATCCGATTCAGCCGTTTGTGGCGATCCTGCCGCACGGCAGTCAACACGAAACCCATGTAGATCTGGCTCACGCCCAACGCTTCGGCCATGAGCGAAGCGTTCTGACAGGCGAGATTGGCATCTTCGGCGCCGAAACGGCTTGCACGGGGCGCATGGATAAAGAGCAGGGCCGTAGCACCGCGCAGAATGCGGTCGCGGCCTTCGGCATATTCACGCCGCAGCCGCGCAAAGACCGGCAGGTAGCGATAAGCTCCCGGCATAAGATGCCGCAACCAGGGCCGTACCAACGGATTCGCAAGCAAACGTTCCAACCCCCGGAAGATCCGCAACGTATATTCGGTCACCTCACGCAACCGTTCGGGTTCGGTGATGAGCGTATAGCCCAACTGCCGGGCGTTGCTGGCCGTCGGGGCGCGGTCGGCAGCGGCGATGATGCGATCGATCCACTCCGGCGGTACGGGACGCTCGGAGAGGGCGCGGTTCGAACGCCGCACGGCCATCAGCAGCTCCACCTGTTCGGGAGTCGGCAGATCGCGGCGCTCGAAGGCGTGCACCCGTTCCGGCGGGAAGGCTTCGTGCTCGACCGCCCCGGCGGGACAGGCCGCCACACAATGCCCGCAGGCGATGCAGTTTTCCGGCCGGCGGAGCGACACAACGCCCCGGGGCGCCTCCTGGACGAAGATCTGCGAGGGACAAACCCTCACACAGCGCCCGCAACGAATGCAGGCCTCCCGAATACGAATCTCCATCCGATCAACGGCTGGCCTTCCCGATGGCCTCGGGATTGTGTTTGTAACGGAAAACCAGGGCGAAGACGACGGCTACCACCAGGGCATATCCGGCAAAGACGAGCCACGTGGCGGGCCAGCCTCCGGCAACACCCTCCCGGGCAACGAGATAACCCCCCTCCCAACTGCAATAATGGGAGACGATCTTCCCGGCAATCCAGGTTCCGACCGAAGCGCCGATCCCGTTGGTCATCAGCATGAACAGCCCCTGGGCACTGGCCTGCATGGGTTTCGCGGCCTCCTGCTCGACGAAGAGAGCCCCGGAGACGTTGAAGAAGTCGAACGCCACGCCGTAGACGATGCAGGAGAGGAACAGGAGGACGATCCCCACGGTGCTCTCCGTCGTACCGATCCCGAAGAACCCGAAACGCAGCACCCAGGCGAACATGGCCATGAGCATGACGATCTTGATTCCGAAGCGTTTAAGGCAGAACGGGATCAGCAGGATGCACAGCGCCTCGGAGACCTGCGAGACCGAGACCAGCAGGGTTGGATTTTCGGCGAACCAGCTTTCGGACATTGCGGCGAAGCTGTTGATATAGGGGGTTGCGTATCCGTTCGTGATCTGGAGCGAGACGCCCAGCAGCATCGAGAAGATGAAGAAGAGGGCCATTTTGCGCTGTTTGAAGAGCACGAAGGCATCCAGTCCGAGGCGCTGGGCCAGGGATTTGTGCTCCTTGCCGGCGGAGCGGACGATCGGGCAGGCCGGGAGGCTGAAGGCATACAAGCCGAGCAGCAGTCCCAGGGCGCCGCAGACGATCAGCTGCATATAGGTGAACTGGGCGGCCATGGGAACGAGCGCAAGGGTTTCGGCGCCCTCCAGGTTCTGTGTCTGGACAGCGCTGCCGCCGAATCCCACGAAGTTGACGAACCACATGGCGGCGATGAAGCCGACGGTTCCGAAGACGCGGATCGGCGGGAAGTCCTTGACGGTATCGAATCCGCGGTTTTTGAGGATCGAGAAGGCCACGGTATTCGAGAGGGCGATCGTCGGCATGTAAAAGGCCACACTCAGGCAGTAGGCCGTAAAGATCGGGGTGATGGAGGTAGGCACACCGGCGAGGGTCTGCATCGTGGCCTCGTAGCCGAACCAGGCGGCCGCGAGCATGAAGAGTCCGGCGGTCAGGTGGGAGATGCCCAGCAGGCGCTGAGGCTCGACAAACTTGTCGGCAATGGCGCCGATGATCGCCGGCATGAAGATCGACACGACCCCTTGCGCCACGTAAAACCAGGAGATATAATCGCCCAATCCCACACGGCCCAGAAAATTGCCGATACAAACCAGATAGGATCCCCACACGGCGAACTGGAGAAAATTCATGACGACGAGTCGCAGTTTAATTCCCATAATGTGATGATTTACAAAATGTTTCAAGTTTCATTCGGTTTCTCTCCGAAGAGATTAAAACAAATGTACGAAATTTTTTTTGGAATTTTCTTTGCAATTGCAAAATAAAGTTCTACTTTTGCATCACCAAAACGTCATTGAGCTATGGTGTAATGGTAACACAACAGATTCTGGTCCTGTTATTCTTGGTTCGAATCCAGGTAGCTCAACAATACCACGCTGAAAATCAGCGTGGTATTTTTTTGTTGCATAATCCGTTGTATTATCCGACTGCCCCTACCCTACTTGAAGAACGGATGGTCGCTCAGTATCTCGGCATTCACCTACGCAAATACCCGGATGTACTTTAAAAACGAGCGTTCCAATCTGTGCCCCGTCTTCATAATGGCGACGGTAGGAACACCCGTCTTGTAGGCATTCGTCGCAAATGACCTGCGGACCGTGTTGACAGCAGCGCAAGTCGCTCACATTCCGCCGCCCCGAACAATAATCCCGAAAATACCCCCCCAAAAAAAAAGCGGCCCCGCTCGAAGGCTGGAGCCGCTTGTCACATGCCGGAATCCCGTGGTTTCGGGACCGGAGTCTATTTTCCGAGACCCATCTTCTCGATCAGGGCCCGGGTTTCGGGTTTGTGGCCGCGGAAGCGCACATAGAGCTCCATGGGATGCTCCGTACCACCCTTCGAGAGAATGTTCTCGCGGAACGACGACGCTACCTCCTGATTGAAGATCCCCTTCTCCTTGAAGAGCGAGAAGGCATCGGCCTCCAGCACCTCGGCCCACTTGTAACCGTAGTACCCGGCGGCATAGCCTCCGGAGAAGATGTGCCCGAACGAGGTTGCCATCGCCGTACCCGGCACAACGGGAAGGACCTGCGTGGGAGCCATCGACTCCACCTCGAAGGCCTCGACATCCCCATCGAAGGGTTCGGTCAGCGTATGCCAGGCCATGTCGGTCATGCCGAACGACAACTGCCGCACGTTGGCATAGGCCGCCAGGTAGTTCTGCGCGGCAACGATGCGCTCGACGATCTCCGCGGGAATCTTCTCGCCGGTCTGGTAGTGCACGGCCCACAGGTCGAGGTACTCCTTCTCGGTGGCCCAGTTCTCCATGATCTGCGACGGAAGCTCCACGAAATCGCGGTAGACGTTCGTACCGGTCAGCGATTCGTACCGCCCCTCGCCGAGCATTCCGTGCAGCGAGTGGCCGAACTCGTGGAGGAAGGTCTCAAACTCGTCGAAGGTCAGCAGCGACGGGGTCGTAGCCGTCGGTTTGGTGAAGTTCATCACCAGCGACACCAGCGGGCGGGTCTCCTCGCCATCCACGACCTTCGTGCCGCGGAACTCGGTCATCCAGGCCCCCGAGCGCTTCGAAGCCCGCGGGAAGAAATCCAGATAGAGCACCGCCATGAAGCGTCCGTCGCGGTCCGTGACGTCGTAGGCCGTCACGTCGGGATGGTAGACGTCGATCTGCGTATTGGGCGTGAAGTTCAGCCCGTAGAGCTTGTTGGCCAGCAGGAAAACCCCCTTCTTGACGTTTTCGAGTTCGAGGTAGGGCTTCACCAACTCGTCGTTCAGCGCATACTTCTCATTCTTGTACTTCTCGCTGTAATAGGCCCAGTCCCAGGGCATCAGTTCACCCTGGAAACCGAGTGAAGCGGCATACTCGCCCACCGTGCGGTAGTCGGCATCGGCCCACGACTTCGTCGCCGTGAGGAGTTCGTCAAGGAACTGCTCGACGGTCGCCGTGCTCCCGGCCATGCGCTCCTCCAGCACATAGTCGGCGTAGCATTTATAGCCCAGCAGGTTGGCGATCTTCAGCCGCGTGTTGGCAATCTTCTTCACGATCTCCGTATTGTCGAACTCCCCGCCCAGGGCGCGCGAGCCGTTCGCCCGCCACAGTTGCTCCTTGAGTTTGCGGTTCGTGGAGTAGGTCATGAAGGGGAGGTAGCTCGGGTACTGGAGCGTCACGGTCCAACCCTTCTCACCGCGGGCGGCGGCCTCGGCGGCCATGCCCTCCTTCACGAATCCCGGCAGCTCGGCCACGACCTTCGGGTCGGTGATGCGGAGCGTGAAGGCGTTGGTGGCGGCCAGGGAGTTCTGCCCGAACTGCAGCGTCAGGGCCGAGAGCTCGGAGGTGTACTGCCGGTAGAGCTCCTTATCGGCCTCGGAGAGCGCCGCGCCGTTGCGGGCAAAGCTCTTGTAGGTCTTTTCGAGCAGCATCCGGTCCTCCTGCTTGAGACGTCCCGGGTGTTCGTAGACGGCCTTCACCCGCGCGAAGAGCTCCTCGTTGAGCGAGATGTCGTTGGCCAGTTCGGTCAGTTTGGGCTGCACGCGCAGGGCGATCTGCTGCATCTCGTCCGAGGTGTCGGCTTCCAGCAGGTTGAAGAAGACCCCCTCGATCCGCGACAGAAGGGCGCCGCTGCGTTCGAGGGCGACGATCGTATTGACGAAGGTCGGCTTCTTGGGATTCTCGACAATCGCGTCGATCTCGGCCCGCGAGCAGGCGATGGCGGCATCGAAGGCCGGTTCATAATGCTTGAGTTCGATTTTCGAGAAGGGCGGCGTGGCGTGCGGGGTCTCCCACGGAGCCAGCAGCGGGTTCGAAAGGTCGAGTTCGGGCAGTTGCGCCCGGGGAATCGAGTTGTCGGCGCAGCCTGCCGCCATAGCGGAAAGTGCCATGATAAGGATTGCTTTTTTCATATTTTTCATATAAGGTGTTGCTTGGAATTTCGGTCTCTTCATTCGGGCTGGGGCGTCACTTCACCGGGACGTCCCGGGCGGGCACCTTTCCGGCGGGCACAGGCTTCACGTCCAGCGAGTCGGCGGGAGCGGGATCGGTCCAGAGTCCGCGGCTGCGCAGCATGGGGATCTTGTCGGGGTCCTTGCCGCGGAAATCGCGGTAGAGGGTCATGCCGTCGGCCGAACCGCCCCGGGCCAGCACCTTGCGGCGGAAATCGTCGGCGATGCGCTTGTTGAAGAGGTCGCCGCTCTCGCGGAAAGCCTCGAAGACATCCTTGTCCAGCACCGCGGCCCACGTATAGAAATAGTATCCGGCCGAATAGCCGCCGTCGAAGATGTGCGAGAAGTAGGGATAGCGGTAACGCGGTTCGATCTGCGGGATGAGGCCGCGCTTATCGAAGAGCACCTCGCGTTCGAAGGCCATCGGGTCGAACGGCGCGTACTCGGTCATCGAATGGATGTCCATGTCGGAGAGCGACGCGGCGATCAGCTCCGTGGTCATGAAGCCCTGGTTGAAGAGGCGGCTGTTGCGGATCTTGTCGATCAGGTACTGGGGGATCACCTCGTTCGAGCGGTAGTGCACGGCGTACTGCTTCAGCACCTCGGGATCGAAGGCCCAGTTCTCCATGAGCTGCGAGGGGAGTTCGACGAAATCGCCCTCGACCTCCGTCAGCCCGCGGTAGCGGACGTCGTGGAAGAGGAAGTGCAGGGCGTGTCCGAACTCGTGGAAGAGGGTTTCGGCCTCGTCGAGCGTCAGCAGCGCCGGGGTGTTGGCCGTCGGACGGGTGAAGTTGCAGACGATCGACACCACGGGAGCCACCCGATTCCCCTCCTCGTCGTAGGTCTGCTCGACGTAGTTGCCGCACCAGGCGCCCTGGCTCTTTCCGTCGCGGGGGAAGAAGTCGAAATAGAGGATGCCGAGGTGCGACTCGTCGGCGTCGAGCACCTCGTAGGCCACGGCCTCGGAGTGGTACAGCGGCACGACAACAGGCCGGAACGTGATGCCGTAGAGGCGGTTGGCCAGGAAGAAGATGCCGGTCTGAACGTTCTCCAGCGAGAAATAGGGGCGCAGCATCTCCTCGTCGAGCGCATATTTCTGCTTGCGCAGCTTCTCGGCGTAGTACCACCAGTCCCACGAGGCGAACTCCCCGTCGGGAACATCCTTGCGGAAGAGCTCCTCCATCTCGCTCAGTTCACCCTTGGCGCGTTCGAGGGCCGGGGTCCAGATCTCGTCGAGCAGTCCGTAGACGGCATCGGTCGTGCGGGCCATCTCGTCATCAACGACATAGGCCGCATAGGAGGGGTAGCCGAGCAGGTGGGCCTTCTCCGTGCGCAGGCGGATGAAGTCGTTGATGAGCTCCTTGTTATCGTATTCGTCGCCGTTGTTGCAACGGTTCAGGTAGGCCTTGTAGATCTCCTCGCGCAGCTCGCGTTTCGAGGAGTAGGTCAGGAAGGGAATCAGACTCGGTTTCTGGAGCGTGAAGGCATACTTGTCCTTCTTGCCCAGTTGCGCGGCCTTTTCGCGGGCCTGCTCGCGCACATTGGCCGGGAGTCCGTCCAGTTCCTCCGTGGAGAGCATCAGCACGTAGTTGTTGTTCTCCGAGCGGATGTTGTTCCCGAACTTCACGGCCGCCAGCGACAGTTCGGCGTTGATCTCCTTCAGGCGGGCCTTCTGTTCGGCGTCGAGCAGCGCCCCGGCCCGCACGAACATCCGGTAGGTCTTTTCGAGCAGCCGCATCTGTTCATCATCGAGGTCGAGCGTCGCACGACGGTCGTAGACCTGCTTGACCCGTTCGAAAAGCGGCTCGTTGAGACGGATCTTGTCGGCATGGGCCGCCAGCAGCGGAGCCACCTCAACCTGGAGCTTCTCCAGTTCGGGGGTGTTCTCCGCGGCGCAGAGCATGTCGAAGATCAGCGCCACCTGGGAGAGCATCTTCCCGGAGTTGTCGTAGGCGAGGATGACGTTTTCGAAGGTTGCCTCGTCGTTGTTCGACGTGATGGCGTCGATTTCGGCGTCGTGGAGCGACATGCCGCGCTCCAGCGCCGGGAGGAAGTGTTCGGGAGCGATCCGGTCGAAGGGCGGCACGCCGTAGGGGGTGTTCCACTCGGCAAAGAAGGGATTCTCGCCCACGCGCTTCTCGGATTTGCAGCAAACGAGTGTCATGGCCAGAAAAAGCGTGAATAAACCGATAATACGTTTCATGAATCTGTTATTTTGTGTAACTTTGCGGGCCTTGTGTCCGGCAGCCGGCACGGATGCGTTGCGGCAAGGTCCGAAGAGCACCTCACCGCGCTCTCCCCACCCCGCACGGCACACGCCGTTCCGGGTTCGGCCCGGGCCAGACAAAGGTACAATAAAAACGCAAATCAAACAAGAGAAGCCCCATGCAACTCTTCTATGCCCCGGATCTCGAACCGCCCGTGCATACGCTCGGCGAGGAGGAGTCGAAACACTGCATCCGCGTCCTGCGGCTCGGGTGCGGCGACACGCTCCACCTGACCGACGGCCGGGGAAACCTCTACCGGGCCGAGATCACCGAAGCCGACCCGCGGCGCTGTACGGTGCGGATCGTCGCCACGCAGTCCGAATTCGAACGGATGCCCTACGCCCTGACGATGTGCGTGGCCCCGACGAAGAACCCGGACCGCTACGAGTGGTTTCTGGAAAAGGCCACGGAGGTGGGCGTCACGGAGATCGTCCCGATCGAGACGGCGCACAGCGAACGACGGAGTTTCAAGCCCCAGCGGGGCGAGAAGGTGATCACGGCCGCGATGAAACAGTCGCTGAAGGCCTACCGGCCGGAGCTGCACGCACTCACCCCGCTGCGGGAGGTCGTGGCCCGGTCCTTCGAGGGGCGGCGCCTGATCGCCCACTGCGCCCCGGCCCGCACGCAGCGCGGGAAGCTGTTCCTGCCCGACTCGCTGCAGCGTGGAGAGGCCGTCCAGCTCCTGATCGGCCCCGAGGGGGACTTTTCGCCCGAGGAGATCGACTTCGCGCTGGCGCACGGATTCGAGGAGATCACACTGGGGCCCCAACGCCTGCGCACCGAGACGGCGGCAGTCGTGGCTACGGTGATGGTCGCCACAATAAACTATTCCGGGAAAAGCCCGGAGACAGGACTCCCGACAGCGGGCTGCCGCACCTGACCGCCCCGGCCGGGACAGGCGGGACAGACGGGGCAGGCAGGACAGGCGGGAACAGGCGGAACAGGCGGAACAGGCGGAACAGACGGAACAGACGGAAGCGGCCGCCCCGGCCGGAACGACGAAACCCCCGCCAACCGACCGCTGCCGCGCACGACTCTTCCGGGTCCGTCCGGCTCCATCCGGCTCCATCCGACCCTCCGTTCCTTCCACCCTATTCAAGAAAAACGCGCTGAAACAAAACCATTCATAACGACATGTTTTTCCTTTACGTATTGGCGGGCCTGACCGTCATCACCCTGCTGCTCTTCGCCGTTCCGCTGCGCGCGAAGGCCTGGACCGCCCTGGTGCTGACGGGCGTCGGCGCCCTGTGGGCCTCGATCCGGGCCGTCGGCGTGCTCGCCGGAGCCACGCCCGAAGTGTTGTGGCGTGTCCCCGGCTCCCCGCTCGGCGGCGACTCGGGATCGCTGGATTCGCTCTCGGCCCTCTTCGTCGTGCTGATCTCGATCGGCGCCGTGGCCTCGGTGCTCTACTCTCGGGGCTACCTGGCCCACACCCTCGCCACGAAATCCCCGGCCCACGTCTCGCTGCACTACACCTCGCTCACCGTGATGTGCTACGCCATGCTGGGCGTGGTCTGCTCCGACGGCGGCTTCTCGTTCCTCTTCTTCTGGGAGCTGATGACCGTGGCGTCGTTCCTGCTGATCCTCTACGACGCCCAGCGCCGTGAGGTGAGCCGCGCAGCCCTGGCCTACCTCATCATGATGCACATCGGCTTCGTGCTGCTCGTCGTGGGGTTCGTGCGCCTCGACGCCGTCTGCGGCGCGGCGACGTTCGACGCCCTGGGCACCTATTTCCGCACGCAGAAGGCCCTGCCGCTCTTCCTGGTCTTCCTCGCCGGATTCGGCATGAAGGCCGGCATGTTCCCGATGCACGTCTGGCTCCCCGAGGCCCATCCGGCAGCTCCGTCGCACGTCTCGGCCCTGATGTCGGGCGTGATGATCAAGACGGGCGTCTACGGCATCCTGCGTACGACGGCGGCGCTGGGCGACCTGCCCGTGCTGCACACCGCCGGGGTGATCCTCCTCGTGCTGGGCATCGTCACGGGGCTCTGGGGCGTGATCCTCGCCGCCACGCAGAACGACGTGAAACGTCTGCTGGCCTACTCCTCGATCGAGAACATCGGCGTAATCCTCCTCGCGCTGGGCGTCGCGGCCCTCGGCAAAGCCACCGGCAACCAACTGGTCGCGCTGTGCGGCATGACCGGGGCGCTGCTCCACACGCTCAACCACTCGTTCTTCAAGTCGCTGCTCTTCTTCGGCGCCGGGAACATCCTCTCGCAGACGCACACCACGTCGCTCGACGCCCTGGGCGGCCTCTCGAAACACATGCCCCTGACGTCGATCCTCTTCCTCACGGGCACGGCCGCCATCTGCGCCCTGCCGCCGCTGAACGGATTCGTCTCGGAGCTGCTCGTCTACCTCGGGCTGCTGGACGGCATCGCCTCGGGGAGCAACGTCCTCGCCTCGGCGGCCGGACTGGCGGCCCTGGCACTCATCGGCGGAATCGTCGTGCTGGCCTTCACGAAGCTCTACGGCACGGTCTTCCTCGGCGCACCCCGCTCGCACGAGGTGGCCGAAGCCTCCGAAGTTGACAACCTCCGCATCGCCGCCATGGCGCTGCCGCTGGCCGGGATCCTCTTCGTGGGGCTCTTCCCGCGGGCGGCCGTCGCAGGGGTGACGCGCGCCGCGGACTTCTTCCTCCGCACCCCGGCCGATGCCGCCGACTGGCTGCTCAGCCCCACCCTCACGGCCGCGGGGCGCATCGCCTGGCTGCTGCTCCTCGTCGTGGGCATCCTGCTGTGGCTGCGGCGCCGCACGCTGCGCGGCCGCCGCGTGAGCGAAGGCCCGACGTGGGGCTGCGGCTTCACGTCGCCGAACGTGCGGATGCAGTACACCGGCGAATCCTTCTCCGAGGGGTTGCAGTCGATCGCCACGTCGCTGACGCAGAACAGCGGCGAAGGCTCCCCGGTGGTCAAGGGCGAGATCTTCCCCGACGCCCACCGCTTCGACATCGGCCACCGCGACCGCATCGGACGCCTCTTCTCGGCGTGGTGGGTCGAGCTGCTGCGCGTGATCAACCAGCGCATGATGCGCCTGCGCACGGGAAAGATCAACCACTACGTTCTCTTTGCGCTGGCTTTCCTGGCGCTGGTATTCCTCCTGTCGATCTGTAACGTAATCTGACCATGGCACTCCTCAATACGCTGCTCCTTCTGCTGGCGGCCCTCTGCATTCCGGGGCTGATCAACCGCACGCGGGCCCGGCTCGCGGGCCGCAAGGGCATCCGCTTCGCCCAGCACCTCTACGACGTGAGGCTGCTGCTGCGCAAGGGTGCCGTCTACTCGCCGACGACCTCCGCGCTCTTCCGCACGGCACCGTCGGTCATCCTGGCCACGTCGCTGCTCGCCGCGCTCTTCATCCCGGTGGGCGACCTGCGGCCGCTCTTCTCGTTCGACGGCGACCTGGTGGCCTTCGCCTACCTGCTGGCCCTGGGCCGCGGGGCGCTGATCCTCGCGGCGATGGACACCGGCAGTTCGTTCGAAGGGATGGGCGCCAGCCGCGAGGCGTTGTACGGCGCGCTGGTCGAACCGGCACTGATGCTCACCTTCGGAACCCTGGCCCTGATCTCGGGCCACACCTCCTTCGTGTCGATCTTCGAGGCCGACGCCACGGGCGATGCGAAACTCATCGTCGTCCTGCTGCTGGCGGCCTACGTGCTGACGAAAATCGTCTTTACGGAGAGCGGCCGCGTGCCGGTCGACGACCCCCGCACGCACCTCGAACTGACGATGATCCACGAGGTGATGTGCCTCGACTACTGCGGCGTCGACCTGGCCTGGATCAAGATCGCAACGTGGCTCAAGAGCGCCGCGCTGTCGATGCTGGCGGCCGATGCCGTGGCGGCGGCCGTCTGCCCGCGGTGGTGGTTCGCGGCACCGCTGGCCGTGCTGCTCACGGGGCTCTCGGTCGGGATCGTCGAGTCGACCCAGGCCCGCAACAAACTCGTCCGCAACACCACCTTCATCCTCACCATCACGGCGCTGGCCGCCCTGGTCTTCTTCACGGGCTACCTGCTCCAACTTAACATCGGACTCCAATGATTCTGCCGCTGATCCTTCTCTATGTCGTGACGCTCATCTACCTCCCGATCACGGAGCGTTTCCGCAACTTCGCCTCGCTGATCGGACTGCAGGGGTGGCTCCTGTTCGGCATCGCGCTGGTGCGCCTGCACGCCGCCAACCCCGCCGAGCTGGCCTTCGTGGCGCTCGAAACCCTGCTGTTCAAGGGCATTCTGGTTCCGTGGCTGCTCTTCGCCGTGATCCGCCGCACGCGCATCAACCGCGTGAAGCGCTCCGGCTCGTCGCAGTCGGGATCACTGCTGCTCTCGCTCGTGGCCCTGGCCGTGAGCGCCTCGCTGACCTACTGCATCGCCGACTCGACGGTCGATCTCGTCTTCTTCGGCGTGGCGCTCTACTCGCTGCTGAGCGGTCTGATCCTCATCGTCCTGCGGCAGCGGATCTTCTCCCACATGGTCGGTTTTCTGGTCATCGAGAACGGCGTGTTCCTCTTCTCGACGGCCATCGGCGTGGAGATGCCACTGCTGATCAACTTCGCCATTCTGCTCGACATCCTCATCTCGGTGCTGATGCTGGGCATCTTCTTCACCAAGATCGACGACAAGCTCCACGCCGACGACGCCGATTCGCTGACCAATGTAAAGGACTGACGCCATGATCGCCTACCTCATCGCAAGCATCCTGATCGCCGCCGCGGCCTTCGCCGTGCGCCGCGAACGACACCTTTTCCACCTCGGCGTGCTCTTCTACGCCGCACAGGCGGCCTTCGCCGGAGCGATCCTCTTCGGAGGGCTCTACGGCCAGGAGTCGACCGGCTGGTTCCGCTTCGACGCCCCGGGGACGCTCTTCTACGTGCTGCTGTGCATCGTCTCGGCCTTCGCCTACTTCCACTCCGAGGCCTACCTGCGCGACAACGACCTCTCGCAGACCCGGGCCTACTCGGCTCTGGTGATGCTGCTCACGACGGCCATCACGGGGGCCTACTTCGCCTCGAACCTGGCCGTGACGTGGATCTTCCTCGAAGCCACGACGCTCTGCTCGGCGGGAATCATCTACCACCGCCGCACGGCCCAGACACTCGAAGCGGCCTGGAAATACGTCTTCGTCTGCTCAACGGGCATCGCCATGGCCTACCTGGGAATCCTGCTGCTGGCCTCCGCCACCGACTGCGAATCGCTCGACTATGCGGCCGTCGCAGCCGCCGCCCCGCACGGCAACGCCCTCTACCTGAAGATCGCCTTTCTGCTGATCCTCAGCGGCTACAGTTGCAAGATGGAGCTCTTCCCGCTCCACACCGTAGGCATCGACGCCAACTTCGCGGCTCCGTCGCCGGCCTCGGCACTCATCTCCACGGGACTGGTCAACGCCGGATTCCTGGCCATCTTCCGCGTCTACAGGCTCCTCGCCGCAACGGAGATCTTCCCCTGGGTGCGGTCGGTGCTGCTGATCGTCGGCGTGCTGTCGCTCGCCATCGGGGCGCTCTTCCTGCGCCGCACGAACAACTACAAGCGCTTCCTCTCCTACTCGACCGTCGAAAACATGGGAATCGCCGCCATCGGACTCGGCATCGGCGGCGCAGGCGTCTGGGCCGCGGTGTTCCACGTCGTCTGCCACACCTTCGTCAAGAGCAGCCTCTTCCTGCAGATGGCCGTCGTGCGGCAGGTCTACAACGGCTACCGCATCAACCGCATCGGCGACTACATCCACATCAACCGCGTGGGGGCCGTGGGGCTGCTCACGGGCATGGTCGTGCTGGTGGCCTTCCCGCCCTCGCCGCTCTTCATCTCGGAGCTGATGATCCTGCGCGAGACGATCACCGGCAGCCACTGGTGGCTCGTCGCCGTGCTGTTGCTGCTGCTCTGTATCGTCATCTACTCGTTCTGCTCGCGCATGATCCGCCTCTGCTACCAGCCCAACCAGGACGAACTCCACCCCTCAAAGGTCGACCGGGCGCTGTCATGGTCGGCCCTCTCGCTGCTGGTGGCGGCCATGGTGCTGGGGCTCTGGCAGCCGGACCTCCTGCGTGAACTGATCGACCAAATCGCAACGCTATGAACTACCTCGTAACCGACAATACCTCCGGCGCCCTCCGCCTGGAGGAGATCCCCGAGATCGCCTACGCCGACTTCTACGAACTGATGCACGGATGGCTCGCCGACGAACGCTACCACGTGGCGCACTACTTCGCCCAGCCGTCCGGCGACCGGATGCGCTTCTACTGTCTGGTGCTGGACGACGCCGAGGGGCGCGTGCTGGTCACCTCGCACGCCACGGGCTACTACGACGATACGGAACTCCCGTCGCTCACGGCCCTGCACCCGCAGATGCACCCCTTCGAACGGGAGATCGCCGAACGCTGCGGCATCCGCTTCGAGGGGCAGCCGTGGCCCAAGCCGCTGCGCTTCCCCTTCGACCGCTACGACCGCCGCAGTTCGATCGACAACTACCCCTTCTATACGATGGCCGGCGGATCGCTCCACGAGGTCAACGTGGGTCCGATCCACGCGGGAATCATCGAACCGGGGGCCTTCCGCTTCATCTGCAACGGCGAGCAGGTCCTGCACCTCGAAATCGCCCTGGGCTACCAGCACCGGGGCGTGGAGGCGGCCTTCGCAGCCACGCAGAACCGCCTGCGGCAGATGTGCCTGGCGGAAGCCGTGGCCGGAGACAGCGCCGTGACCCACGCCACGGCCTTCGCCGAGGCGATCGAGAAGCTGACGGGTTGCGAACGCCCCGCCCAACTGGACCGCGAACGCATCGTGGCGCTGGAGCTCGAACGCATGGCGATGCAGATTGCCGACACGGGGGCGCTGTCGATGGATACGAGCTATCAGTTGGGACAGGTGGCCTGCGAGGCGCTGCGCACGATGACGATCAACACCACGCAGGCGTGGTGCGGCAACCGTTTCGGCAAGGGGCTGATCCGCCCCCACGGCACGGACCATCCGCTGACGGCCGAAACCTCGGCGATGATCCGGCGGAACGTGGCCGAAATTGCCCGTCGTTACGACGAGGTGCGCCGCGACATCGAGTCGTCGCCCTCGTTGCTGGCGCGCTTCGAGCAGTGCGGCGTGGTGCCGCGCGAGGAGATGCGGCGCATCGGCGGTGTGGGCCAGGCGGCGCGCGCCAGCGGCCTGGGGCGCGACATCCGCGCGACGCACCCCTGGGGATCGTACGGCAAGTGCCTGCACCACACGCCCGTCGTCGAGGAGACGGGCGACGTGATGGCGCGCCTCACGGTGCGGTGCCGCGAGGTGGCCCAGTCGGCCCGGAATATCGACCGCCTGCTGGAGATTTACGAGCAGAAGTACGGAACTCTCGAAAACCCGTGCGGACGTCCCGACTACACGACGCGGCTGGCCCCCTCGTCGCTCGCATTCGGGCTGGTCGAGGGGTGGCGGGGCGAGACGTGCCACGTCGTCGTGACCGATGCGGAGGGGCGCCTCACGGCGTGCCGCATCAAGGACCCGAGTCTGCACAACTGGCTGGCGCTGGCGCTGGCCGTACGCGGCGAGGGGATCTCGGACTTCCCGATCTGCAACAAGAGTTTCAACCTCTCCTACTGCGGCCACGACCTCTGACCCGAGGCCGTCAACCAACCCTTCAGGCCCTTGTTCCCCGGCGGAACAGGGGCCTTTTTCGTACTGCGGGCACCCGACGAAGGGCACCCGGCGGGTCGGAAGGCCCCAGATCGGACGTCCCGGGAGGTCTCCGGCCGTGTAAAACGGCAAAAAATCCCGGTTTTTCGCGGAAAAATCCCCGCCCGGCGGGTCGGAAAGCCCGAACTTTGCAAACGGAAATCCAAACAAGCACCAACCCATGACACAACCGTACCGACTTCTGGCAGCGTTGCTGCTCTTCGCCCTCCCGACCGCCTGCGGATCGGACGGCGGCGACGAAACCCCCGAACCCTCCGACCCGATCCACACGGTCGTCGTGGCCGCAGACGGCTCGGGCGACTACACCTCCGTACAGGAGGCCTTCGATGCCCTTCCGGTGGACAACAAACCCCACATCGTGCGCCTGCGCCCGGGCACCTATACCGAGAAGGTGACCCTGACGTCGCGGCACCCCTACGTGACGCTGATCGGCGACGATGCCGCCACGTGCATCATCACCTGGGACGACTATGCGGGCCGCGACAACGGTGCAGGCGGGACCCTCGGCACCTCGGGAAGCCAGACCTTCCTGATCGAAGCCAACGACTTCACGGCCAGCCACGTCACCATCGCCAACACCTACGTCAACAGCCAGGCGAACACCGCGGCCAACGGCAAGGATACGCAAGCCGTCTCGGTTCAGGTCAAGGCCGACCGCGCGGCCTTCTACGAATGCCGCATCACGGGCTACCAGGATACGTTCTACGGCCGCGGCACGGGGCGTGTCTACCTGCGCGACTGCTACGTCGAGGGCAACGTCGACTTCATCTTCGGGTCGTCGACGATCCTGCTGGAGCGCTGCACGCTCCACATGAACCGCAACAACAGCGTCGTGACGGCCCCGTCGACCCCTGCGGACCACAACTACGGCATCGTCTGCATGGACTGCACGATCACCTTCCCGTCGTCGGACGAGGTGGATTTCGACGGTTCGAAATTCTCCTACTTCCACCTGGGCCGGGGCTGGTATCCGACCCAGGAGGCGAAACCGCGTGCGGTCTTCCTCCGCTGTGAGGAACCCGCATCGCTGAAAGCCGAGGGGTGGACCACGATGTCCGCCACGTCGCCGGCCCCGACCCTCTTCGCCGAATACCGGTGTACGGGCGAAGGAGCCACGGCCGACCGCCTCGCACAACGGGCCAACGGCGGCCGCCAGCTCTCCGATGCGGAGGCTGCGGAGTACACCGTGGAAAAGATCTTCGCAAAAACGAGCGCCACGGAGTATGCGGCCGACTGGCTTCCGGCAGCGACCTTCACCGATCCGGGGCAGAACTGACCATCCGGAGGCAACCTCCTCCGACCCGGGATGGAACTGACCATCCGGCAGCAATGCTCCCGGGCGGAAGTGGCCCTGTAAATCTCCGGAAGTCCCCGTCCCCGAAGACTCCACCCGCTCGAAAACCTCACCAACCCCTCCCGAAAACCTTTTTCTTCCGCGGGCCGACTTTTCCTTCCGGAAAACTTCGGTCCGTGTTTTGCGTAATTCGGGGGAAAAGAGTTGTACGAACCGCGGCTTTTCCGTATTTTTGCGCAATACAAAATCCGCAAGCATGATTTTTCCGAAAATACGGGTCCTGCGCAGCCACGGACGGCAGGCAATCCCGGACCTCGACGCCGTGGAGCTGACCGAGAAGTTCCGGGGACGCCCCGAGCTGACCGAAACCCCGGACAAGGAAGAGGTGGAACGCGCCGCAGCGATCTGCCCCACGGGAGCCATTACGGCCGCACCTTTGGCGCTCGATCTGGGACGCTGCCTCTTCTGCGGCGAATGCGCCCGGGTGGCCCCGCGCAACATCCGCTTCACGAACGACTACCGCATCGGTTCGCCCACCCGCGAAGGGCTCGTCCTGCACGCCGGCGACACCCGCGTGGCCTTCGATCCGGCGTGTGTCCGGCCCGTCATCCGGCGCTGCTTCTCGCGGGCGCTGCAACTGCGTGAGGTCTCGGCCGGGGGCGACGCCTCGGTGGAGATGGAACTCAACGCCACGGGAAACGTCAACTTCGACCTCGGGCGCTTCGGTATCGGATTCACGGCCTCGCCGCGACACGCCGACGGCGTAGTCGTCTCGGGTCCGATCTCCGCGAACATGGCCGAGGCGCTGGAGATCTGCTACGACGCCGTTGCCGAGCCGAAAATCCTCGTGATGTGCGGTTCCGAGGCGTGCTCCGGCGGTCTCTTCGCCGAGAGCCGGGCCATCGACCGGCGGTTCCTCGACACTCACACCCCGGACCTCTGGCTCCCCGGCGCCCCGACCCACCCGATGACCTACATCGACGGCCTGCTGACCCTGCTGGGCCGCAAAAAACGCGAATAAGCCAAAAACCGAAAAACGATGAACCGTCTGCGCACGATATTCGGCTCGTTCTTCAAGATCGGGCTCTTCACCTTCGGCGGGGGCTACGCCATGATCCCCCTGATCGAACGCGAGGTGATCGACAACCGCCGGTGGGTCGAGCGCAAGGAGTTCCTCGACCTGCTGACGCTGGCCCAGTCGGTTCCGGGGCCGATTTCGCTCAACACCTCGGTCTTCGTGGGATACAAGGTCCGCGGACTGCGCGGGGCGGCCGCCGCACTGTTAGGGGTTGTGCTGCCGTCGTTCGTCATCTTGCTGACCATTGCGCTCTTCTTCGCCGACGTGCGCCACAACCCGGTGGTCGACGCCGCCTTCAAGGGGATGCGGCCGGCGGTCGTGGCACTGATCATCGGACCGGTCATTTCGCTGGCCCGCGGGATGCACTGGGCGATGTTCGCGGTCATTGCCGCCTCGGCACTGGCCGTCTGGGGGCTGGGCTGGTCTCCGATCTACATCCTGCTGATCGCGGCGGCCGGCGGCATCATCTGGGAGCTGTCCGTAGCCCCGCGGATCGCCAAGCGCAACAACAAACCGAAAGCATGAATCCGACACAAGCCATGAAACACCTCCTGCCGTTCGTTCTGTTGCTCTTCGCAGCAATATCCGCCGGGCCCTCTTCGGCCCGGAATACGATCTCCGGCCCTACGCAGGCTACCGCCGGGTCCGCCTCCGCCACGGAACAGACCCGGAAAGCCCTGGAAAAATTCTATACGGAATATGCCCGCTGGATGTCGGCCAGTTTCGACGAGGAGATTGCGGAACCCGCATCGCCTTTGGATGATGCCACCCGCCGGAAGGTGGAAAAGGCCCGGGAAGAGAGCGGCGGAGACCCGCTCGTCCGGGCGCAGGACTTCAACAAGCGGTCGCTGCCGACGATCACGGTCGAACATGTCGAGGGCGAATGGTATGCCGTCGCCTATCTCGACACGTACGAAAACCGCTGCGTCATCATTCCGTTCCGCGCCCTGCTGCGCAAGGGGCAGTTGGTGATCACGGACGTTACCCTTCCATAAACCACCCTGCGACATGATCCTCCTCTGGCAACTCTTCGTCTCGTACCTCAAGATCGGATTCTTCGGATTCGGCGGCGGCTACGCCATGCTGTCGCTGATCCAGAACGAGGTGGTCGTGCAGCACCAGTGGCTCACCAACGCGCAGTTCGCCGACATCGTGGCCATCTCGCAGATCACCCCCGGGCCCATCGCCATCAACTCGGCAACCTACGTCGGTTATTCGGTGGGGATGCAGACCGGGCATCTCTGGTGCGGCGTGCTGGGATCCATGATCGCCACCTTCGCGGTGTGCCTTCCGTCGCTGACGCTGATGATCCTCGTGGCGCGCTTTTTCCTGAAGCTGAAGAACAACCGGTGGGTCGAGGGGGCCATGCTGGGGATGCGACCGGCGGTGATCGGCATGATCGCCGCGGCGGCTCTGCTGCTGATCTTCCCCCACAGTTCGGAGCCCGACGAGCAGAACTTCATCGACGCCTGGAGCTGGGTGCTCTTCGGCGGGGTCTTCCTGGGGTCGTGGCGCAAGGTGAACCCGATCCTCCTGATCGTCCTCTCGGCCGTGGCGGGGATCTTCATCTATTACGTCTTCGGGTATTAGACCCGGACGGAGCGGCGGCCGCTACATCGCGGCCAGCGCGACGCCGCCGGTCAGCAGAAGCATCAGAAAAGCAATCAGCGAAAGGATGCCGAGCAGCGCGACGACCGTCCCGATACAGCCCCAGCGCTGTATGCCGTCGGGCAGCGGGTCGGAGATCAGGGCAACGATCAGCCCCACGAGGGGCGTGAAGATCAGGCTGATGAGGAACGCCCAGCCGAAGCCGATGCGGCGACGGCTGCCGATAATTCCCACCAGCACCGAGAGCAGACAGCCGCTCAACACGCCGAACAGAATGGTAAAGATCAAAGTCATACTTCGCAGTTTTTTGAATATTCAACATTTCGAGGGGCACCACGGCTATGCCTGGCCGAAAAAGAGGTGCTGCAGCAGAATCCAGAACAAAAAGCGGACGAACGATCCGGCCAAAGCCAGAAAAGCGGTCGTACGGGGCCGTACGCGATAGAAGCCCAGTGCGATCATAAAGACCACGCCGATCACCGGGAGCCAGAAAAAAGGAGCCAGCCACACGCCGAAACGGTCGACGCGCGCTTTCTGACGGGTCAGCGTCTCGGGACGCACCTTGAAGGCCCGTTCCAGCCACTCCCAGCGAGCAAACCATCCGAGCCAGTAGGAGGTCATGGCCCCGAGCCAGTTTCCCACCGTTGCGAGGAGCAGGCACGCCACGGGATCGGCCCCGGCGGCGAGCATTCCCACCAGCAGCACATCGGAACTCATCGGCAACACCGTTCCGGAAAGGAACGTTCCGATGAAAAGGCCCGGATAACCCAGATTCAGCAACCACTCCATCGTTTCCGGCAGTTATCGGGTAAAGCGGTAATAGGTGCCGAGGGGCAGCTCCTTCCCGGCGCGGTCCGCAAAGCAGAGTTCGCCCCACTGCTCCTCTTCGGGGGCGCCGAAGGCCTGCCGCACGGCCGTGCGGGCCAGCGTGGAGGACAAGCCCATCGAATAGAGATTCAGCACGAGAAACGCCCCGCGGGGCTCCAGCAGCCGGGCGCAGCAGTCGAGCATCTCGCCGATCTGGTCTTCGAGGACCCACTTCTCGCCATTGGCCCCGCGTCCGTAGGCCGGAGGATCGAGGATGATCCCCGCGTAGCGGTTGCCGCGGCGCACCTCGCGGTGCACGAACTTCAGGGCGTCCTCGACGATCCAGCGCACGCCCTCCAGCCCGCTCTGCTCCATGTTCTCGCGGGCCCACGTCACGACCTGCCGCACCGAATCGACGTGCGTCACCTCAGCCCCGGCGGCCCGCGCCGCGAGGGTTGCACCGCCCGTATAGGCGAAGAGGTTCAGCACTCGCGGCGCCGCGGAGGGGCGGTCGGACGCAACTGCGGGAGCGTTTCCGGCGAGACTCCGAAGAGCGCCCTCCGCGGAGCCGGATACGGCTCGGGCCGCCGGGGCTGCACCGCCGAGGCGCCGCACGTTGTCGAAAATGAAATCCCAGTTGGCAGCCTGTTCGGGGAAGATGCCGACGTGCTTGAACGACGTGAGAGCCAACCGCATCCGCAGTTTTGCCGTCCGGCAGCCATAGGTCACCGTCCAGCGGTCGGGCATCTTCGGCGCAAGGCGCCACTCGCCGCGCTCGTCGCTGCGGGCATCGCGCAGAAACGACGCATCGGCCAGCCGCCGCCACTCCTCTTCGGGGAGTGTCCGCCGCCAGATGGCCTGCGGTTCGGGGCGGCGCGTGACGTAGCGTCCGAAGCGTTCGAGCTTTTCGAAGTCGCCCGTGTCGATGAGTTCGTAGTCCGGGAAATCGGGAGTCAGTTGCTGCTGCATGGTATTTCGTGGATTTTATTTGCGTTCATCGGGACTCCGGCGGGGGCGTGCACCCTCCCGGCGAGGCTCCTTGACCAGCGACATCTCGCACGCCGCACAGTCGAACACCAGCCGGAAGCGGTCCGCACCGTGTTCGAGATAGAGGTCGCCGCCGAGGCGCGAACCTTCGCGCAGACACTCGCCGATCTCACGGCGGATGCAGTAGGCCGAGCGCATCACCGTGCGCCCTTCGAACGACGCAGCCAGTTCGAGCGGAGGTTCGATTTCGCGCACCCCGTGGTCGCGGTAGAAGGCTTCGGCGAGGCGGTTGGTGACATTCTCCTCGGCGGTCAGCCGCTCCGCCGGATAGCGTGCCGCGCGGTTTTCGGGCAGGATGCGGTGCGGCAGGGGGCGTTCGAGCCGCGCCTGCAACAATCCGTCGAGGGCTTCGCGCCGCACCTCGGCGGCCAGCGACGCCGGGACGAACCATTCGGCGCCCCGCACCTCGACCTCGCGTACCGCAAAGATCGTATCGCCCGACTTCATCGCCTGCGCACGCAGCGCCGCGGCATTGGCTTCGGGATTCCGGGCCCGGTCGAGCGGCAGGGTGCGCGACGCCGAGGCTGAAATCCCCTCGCAATCGGTGCAGGCGATCGAGAAGCCCCTTTCGGAGACCTCGACCACGGCCCGTGCCGGAATCACACGCCGCATGCGGCTGCGCTCCAGGGCCAGATTGAACCGCCGGTCGCAGTTCCGGAAGACCTCCGCTCCGGGTGTAATGCCCTCCATGCGGTTCGGAGTGATGCGACGCCCCGCAACGGCATTGATGTTCGTCCCCGTCGCACCGCGCGGCGTAAGGAGGCAGAGTCCGTCGCCCGGAGCGAGGTCCGCATCGGTATCGAGCGTGAAACTCCCGCCCGCGACCTTCGCCACGCGTCCCACCCGTTCGCCGATGGCCTTCGGGGTGTCGAACGACGCCACACCGGGGCGTTTGCCGTCCAGGAAGTATTCGGACTCGCCGCGCGTAAAGCTCTTCGCGGGGTCGGGCGTAAAGTCCGGGAGGCTCTCGCCGACCGATGCGCGGCACAATCCCGGGCGTGCGGCCAGCACTTCGTCGAGCGCCCGGCGGTACCAGGCCACGACGTTGCGGATATAACCGGTATCCTTGAGGCGCCCCTCGATCTTGAACGACGCCACACCGGCATCGGCCAGCTCGCCGAGGCGTTGCGAGAGGTTCAGGTCGCGGACCGACAGGAGGTGTTTCCCCGCGATGAGTTTGCGGCCCTTCCCGTCGACCAGGTCCCAGGGCAGGCGGCAGGGCTGGCTGCAGGCCCCGCGGTTGCCGCTGCGCCCGGACATCGTCCGCGAGAGGAAGCAGCGGCCGCTGTACCCGACGCAGATCGCCCCGTGGACGAAAACCTCGACCTCGGCCGTCGTGGCGGCGCAGATGGCCCGGATTTCGTCGAGCGAGAGCGCCCTTTCGAGAATAACCCGCGAAAAACCCGCTTCGGCCAGGAAGCGCGCCCCCTCGGGCGTGCGGTTCGAGACCTGCGTCGAGGCGTGCAGCTCCACGGGGAGGTTCATCCGCCGCAGGGCCATGTCCTGCACGAT
>DXDA01000031.1 GCA_019115745.1 Candidatus Alistipes intestinigallinarum | reverse complement strand
GATGGTCATGTGCATGTGCAGCCGAATTTGCCGGGTGTAGTTTTTTCGTGCGCAGCACCGATACGATCCGGCTTCCCGAGAAGTCGGATTTTTTCATGAACGAACGCAACAAGAAACCGAACAGAATGGATACCAAAAATTACCGATTCGAAACCCGGCAGATTCACGCCGGACTCAACCCCGACGAACCTACGGGTTCGCGCGGCATAGCAATCTGGCCCACGGCGGCCTACCGGTTCCGGAGCTGCGACCATGCCGCGCGGCTCTTCGAACTGAGCGAGGCCGGGAATATCTATACCCGCCTGCAAAACCCCACGACGGCAGCCTTCGAGGAGCGCATTGCCGCGCTGTACGGAGCCGTCGGGGCCCTGGCCGTCTCGTCGGGCATGTCCTCGATCCTCGTGACGACGCTCTCGCTGGCCGCCGCGGGCGACAACATCGTCGTCTCGCCCTACCTCTACGGCGGGACCCACAACCTGCTTCGCACGACGCTGCGGCGCCTGGGCATCGACTGCCGGATGGCCGCAAGCGAACAGGCCGCGGATTTCGAACCGCTGATCGACGACCGCACGCGGATGATCTTTGCCGAGAGCATGGGCAATCCGACCTGCACGGTTCCCGACCTGGAGGCGCTGGGCGAACTGGCACAGCGGTATGACGTGCCGTTCGTGGTGGACAACACGTTCGGGGCGGCAGGCTACCTGTGCAACCCCTTCGAATGGGGGGCGAACATCGTCGTGGACTCCGCGACGAAGTGGATCAACGGCCACGGCACGACGCTGGGCGGCGTGATCGTCGACGGCGGCAACTACAACTGGGGCAACGGCAAATTCCCGCAGATCGACGGGCCTTCGGAGGGTTACCACGGGTTGAATCTCTACGAGACGTTCGGCGATGCGGCCTTTATCGTAAAGTGCCGGGTCGACGGGCTGCGCGACCTGGGGTGTGCCCCCTCGCCGTTCGACTCCTACCTGATGCTGATCGGGCTGGAGACGCTCTCGCTGCGCGTACGTCAGGAGGTGGAGTCGACGCGGCGCCTGGCCGAATACTGCCGCCGCCACCCCAAGGTGCGCAACGTCAGCTACGTGGGATTCGACACCCACCCGAGCCACGACAACGCCCGGAAATACTACCGTTTCGGCGCCTCGGCGGTCTTCACCATCGAACTGGAAGGGACGCTGGAGAGCACCGTGCGGTTCGTGGAGTCGCTGCACCTGGCCGCGAACATGACGATGATCGGCGATTCGATCACGGTGGTGACCCACCCGGCCTCGACGACCCACAAGCAGTTGAGCGACGAGGATCTTGCGGCGGCGGGCATCACGCCCACGATGCTGCGCATCTCGCTCGGACTGGAGAACGTCGAGGATCTGATCGAGGACTTCGAGCAGGCCTTCGCCCACGTCGAATAACCGCAACAACCGACCGGCAGAGATGGAACCGCAAATCTACACGGCCCCCGGGCCCTTCGCACTGGAGAGGGGAGCAACGCTTCCCGAATTGCGCATCGCCTACCACACCTACGGGCGGATGAACGCCGCCCGGGACAACGTGGTGTGGGTATGCCACGCGCTGACGGCCAATTCGGAGGTCGCCGACTGGTGGCCCCACACGGTCGAGCCGGGCCGTTTTCTCGATCCGGAGCGGTGGTTCGTGGTGTGCGCCAACATCCTCGGCTCGCACTACGGAACAACGGGGCCGCTGCACGTGAATCCCGCAACGGGACGCCCGTGGTACGGGAGCTTTCCGGCATTCACGATCCGCGACATCGTGCGGGCGCACCGGCTGTTGGCCGATGCGCTGGGCGTGGGGCGGATTGCACTGCTGGTGGGGAGTTCGGTCGGGGGATTCCAAGCCGTCGAGTGGGCCGTCATGGAGCCTGCGCGGATCGAACGCCTGGCGCTGATCGCCACCGATGCCAAGGCCTCGCCCTGGAACATCGCCATCAACGAGACGCAGCGCATGGCCATCGAGGCCGACTCGACATTCGGCGAAGAGCGCCCCGATGCCGGGATGAAGGGCCTTGCAACGGCCCGGGCGCTGGGGCTGCTGAGCTACCGCGGCCCCGAGGGGTACAACCTCACGCAACAGGACCGCGAGGAGAATCCCGCCCTGCACCGGGCCTGCACCTACCAGCAGTATCAGGGCGAGAAGCTCTGCCGGCGCTACAACGCCTATTCGTACCACGCGATCCTCAACGCCTTCGACACGCACGACGTGGGGCGCGGGCGCGGCGGGGTAGAGGCAGCTCTGCGGCAAATCCGGGCCCGGACACTGGTCGTGGGGATTACGACCGACATCATCTTCACCCCGGGGGAGATGCGGCGCCTGCAGGGGCAGATTCCCGGCAGCCTCTACCGCGAAATCGACTCTCCGTTCGGCCACGACGGGTTCCTCGTCGAATACGAACAGCTCAACGCCCTGCTGCTGCCCTTCATGGCGGAAAGGGAGGGACAGGCCCCGGAAACGCAAAGCCCGGAAGAGAACGGAATGGCTTCGGAGACGAACCGCCCGGAAGCAACCGCCAGCACAGAAACAACCCGCTGAAAACAAACAACAAACGCATACAGCTATGACGAAAATCAAAATCGGACTGTTCGGATTCGGCGTCGTCGGACAGGGCATCTACGAAGTGGTGCGCAAATCGAAGAACGCCCACGCCGAGATCGTGAAGATCTGCGTCCGCGACCCGAAAAAACCCCGCAAGGTGGAGGTTGACCCGTCGTTGTTCACCACCTCGATGGACGAGATCCTCGACAACCAGAACGTGAACCTCGTCGTGGAGGTGATCGACAACGCCCAGGCAGCCTACGAGATCGTCAAACGAGCCATGCTGCGCGGCATCCCCGTCGTATCGGGCAACAAGACGATGCTGGCCCACCACCTTCCGGAGCTGATCGAGATCCAGAAGACGCGCGGCGTGGCGCTGTTGTACGACGCCTCGTCGTGCGGTTCGATCCCGGTGATCCGCAACCTCGAAGAGTATTACGACAACGACCTGCTGCTCGAAGTGAAGGGTATCCTGAACGGCTCGTCGAACTACATCCTCTCGCGGGTCTTCGACCACAAGGACTCCTACGCCAACGCTCTGGCGCAGGCCCAGGCGCTGGGTTTCGCCGAGAGCGATCCGTCGTTCGACATCGAGGGCTACGACTCGCTCTTCAAGCTGGTGATCATCACGGTGCACGCCCTGGGAACGTACGTCGCCCCGGAGCGGATCTTCACCTACGGCATCTCGACGATCCACGACTCGGATATCCGCTATGCCCGCGAAAAGAACGTGAAGATCAAGCTGGTGGCGCAGGTCGTCAAGGTCAGCGACGAGCACTTCACGATGTTCGTCATGCCGGAGTTCGTCACGCCGTCGAAGTACATCTACAGCGTCGACGACGAGTACAACGGCGTGGTGATCCGCGGCGAGTGCTACGACCGTCAGTTCATGTTCGGCAAGGGCGCCGGGAGCCTGCCCACGGCCTCGTCGATCCTGAGCGACATCATGGCGCGGCTGAACAACTACCGCTACGAGTACAAGAAGATGAACTACATCGAGAAGCCCGACTACACGACCGACATCACGCTGAAGATCTACGCCCGCTACCGGGAGACCGACGTGCGGCAGATCCTGCACTTTTCGAAGATCCACGAGCAGTTCATCAGCGAGGAGAGCAACTACGTGATCGGCGACATCTCGCTGAGCGAACTGATCGAGAAGCGTCCGCAACTCTCGGGCAGCGATGTTTTCCTGGCCAACATTCCGATCTTCTTCCTGGACCGCGACTGATCCAGCGGCCGGAAGCCGGAGAGCCGGGAGATGGGTTCCGGGAAATGGGAACCGGAGAGCGTGACCCGGAAACCGAAATGGGACCCGAAACAAACAGGGATGGGGAAAACCCCATCCCTGTTTGTCTTTTATCGGAAAAAGAGCTCAATCCTGCACGCAGCGGACCGAGATGCCGAAATCGACGGAGACATTCGTCAGCACGGGTTCTGCCCCTGCGGTATAGTACAGGCAGGCGCATTTCCCCGACTCGGGGCATTCGCTGCCCATCAGATAGAGCGTATCGGAAGCACCGTACCGCTGATTCGAGGAGGTCACAATCCAATAACCGACAAGTTTCAGGAAGTCTTCCGGACGTTCGGCGCTCTCGATCAAAGCCTCCAGTTCGGCCGTCTCGGGGATATGCCAGCCGTCGGGACAGATGCCCTGCACGGGGCCACCGTCCCCCGCAGCGCCATTCGTCGCCGTGGCGTAATCATACAGCAGTCCCAACTCCGGGTCGTCATCGAACCCCGTCTGGGGTTTCCAGAGATCGGTATCGAGGACCAGGTCGGCGGGTTGATAGCGCAGGTTGGCAGCCATCCACACCCGATCTCCGATCTGAAGCGTGGGGTAGGTCACGCCCTCGTAGACCAGCTCTCCGGTCTCGGAACTCCCGGGGATGTCGGAGTCGTCGGTCGTTTCGAGCGAACCGCCGTCCACCCAGTCGCTGATCTCGCCGCTCAAGGTCACTTCAATATCGGCCATCGAAACCCGGATGGAGAGATCGTAGCGCTTTCCGCTTTCGAGCAGGGCCTGAGAGACACTCTTGCTGCGGGTTTCGCCGTCGGAGGTCGTGACCGTAACGTTCAGATCGCCCTGCTGCGGCACGAGGACCGCCCGATAGGAGACACCGGGCGACGCCTCAAAGGTCCGGATCTCGGCCGGAAGGGCCTCCCGGCTTGCGGAAGCCGTCGGTACGGAGAGATCCACATTGGCCGTGGGGACGAACCCGCCGATGACAACCTCCGTCACCTCGGCATCGGTGGTATTGTCGATGATGATGGTGAGTTGCGACATCAGGTGGTAGAAGAGCATCCCCACGGGTGTGTTCACGGGAGCGACATCCGCCACTACGGCCCCCAACAGGTCCGACTCCTCGCAACCGGCGCGCTGGTCCAGCGCCACGGAGAACTCTTCGGGCACACCCGATTCCGCATAGGGATAATAGGCCGTCAGCGTTGCGGTCTGCTGCGCATCGTCGTACCAGACGAGCCCCGGATCGGAGAAGATCGTCCCGTCATAAGTCATCGGATAGTTTTGGACATAAGGGTCCGCACCTTTCAGAATCGTCAGACCGATCCGGTCTCCACGTTCAAAATAGAGTCCCGACACCCGGGTCCGGAGGGTCGGGAAAATTTCGACCCGAGGTTTTGTTTCACGCTTCTCGGAACAGCCGCACAACACGAAAAGACCTGTCAGTAACAAGGTCAAAAAGGATACATGTTTCATTTTCAGTTTATTTTACGACTAATACATAGACAAAAATAAACCTTTTGGGACAAATCGGAACTTTTTAATCAACTTTTATAATACACTTCGTCGAGACCGAGGGTAAAACTTCTGCGGCATCGCCACGTAACAACGGCGAGAATGCATACCAGAGCGGCACTGAACAGGAAGGGGAAACGGTCGCTGTGGGTATGGAACGGATCGCGGAAGAGGTCTGTCAGGAAGGGGCAGAGCATCACGGCGAGGTAGTTCATGGCCATGACGCACGACAGGGCGAAGGTTGCGGAACGCGGCGGAGCGATCGTCGCGGCCTTGTCGTAGATGACGGGCTGCATCACGCCGTAACCGAACCCGGCCAACAGGGCTCCGACCACCAGCAGCGCCTTCGTGCGGAAGAGCCCCAGGCAGCACAACCCAACGGCCAGCAACAGCAGCGAGACGAGATTGGTCCGGGATTTCAGGTGCCGGATGACGCGGTCGATGAAGAGTCCGGGAAGCATGATGGCCAGGAAAAACAGCGCAATCAGCACCCCGGAGAAGGAGCTGCGGATGTGGTAATCGTCGATAAGGAACGACGCGTAATAGACGACGGCCAGCACGGCATAGGTGATGAAGAAGTAGAAGAGCATCAACCCCGCGAGTTTGCGGGTGTCGATGCGTTTGTAGCGCAACTGGATGCTCTGCGAGGGTTCGGGATCGGAGGGTTTCCGCCGCAGGAAGGTGGCAAGCAGGAGCGATATACCGGGCAGCGTGTAGACCAGGAAGGGGAGGTGCCAGTCGACATCGGCCAGATAGCCCGTCAGGGCGGTCGCCAGGACGAGGGTGAGGTTGTTGATCGCCGAGCTGTAGCCCAGTTGCCGGACGCGGTAGTCGCCCGTGAAGTAGGCGACGACGAGCCCCGTGGAGAGAGGTATGACCATCCCGGCCCCGATGCCGAGGATGCAACTGACGATGATCAGCCCGACGATGCTGCGGATAAAGAGGCAGGCCACGCCGCTGAGGAAGAAGATCGAGAGCCCCGTGGTGAGCAGCTTCAGTGTGTCGCGCCCTTCGGAGAGTTTTCCGGAGAGCAGCACGAAGGGGATGATCAGCAGCGAAGGCAGCGATGTAAGCATCTGGATTTCGAGATCGGTGACCTTGGGGAAGACCTTGTTCAGATCGCCCAGAATCGGGGAGATGGCCAGTCCGGGGAGCGACGCGATGGCCGACACGGACCAGATTGCCAGCAGAACGCCCAAAGAGATGGAGCCTTTTCCGGTTTTGATTTTCATGTTCGGAGATTTTTCCGCACCTCCTGCAAGTGTCATACCGAAACCGGCTTGCAGCCGTCCCGACGATCCGTAAAAGCAACGGACCGACCCCTTTCGCGGGATCGGTCCGTTCAAATGTCCGGGGAGTCCTTTCGTGCGGCCGAGCAGTCCGAAAACCCGCTCATCCGCCGCCGCCCGGCTATTCGTCCTTCACGCAGCGCACGGGAAGACCTCCGGCACGCCGCAGTCCGTAGTCTGCATCGACGGGATTCGTATCGCCATAGTGGAAATAGACCGCCGTAGCGAGCTGCGGATCGTCCGTCTGCACCCCGGCCGTCCAGTAGAGACCGATCCAGGGCTGGGCCTCATCGGCCCGCGTGCTCTTGGGTTGCGCATCCGTAAAGTAGAGATTCTGGAACTTGCCGTCGTGATAGGTCCGGCGTCCGGCCCCCATGAAGAGCGACGACACGCCCTCTTTGGCGAGTGTCACGCTGTATTTCGTATTGGCCCACTCCAGGCTCTCCGCCTCGGGGGTCAGCCCCACGAATGCGGCAGCCGGAGCCACGCGCCACCCGGCCGGACAGGGATCGTAGAGGCTCTTGGTCGTTCCGGGCGCGGTCCACAGGTTGTCGGAATGGCCGCTCCACAACCAGTCGTAGGCCGACTCCTCGACGCCCGTGATGAAGGTCAGCGGGTTGAGCCGGGCATACTCCAACGTGCCGGTCCCGGCATCCGAGGCCACGGGAGTTGCGGTAACGCTCGAATTGTTGCCGTTGTACATCGTTGCTGCGGAGCCGCTGCCGAAGTAATAGGTGCTCGGGCCGATGAACGGATCCTTGCGGCCCCACTGGTAGTAGAGTCCATAGGAGGCGAAGATCTCGTCGATCGACTCGTTGCCCGAACCCCAGGCTCCGAGGTTGCGGTCCATCATCGTATAACCATTGAACAGACGCTGGTTTTCGGCCTTCGCGGGGTCGTAATCCGTAACCCAGATGTGCCAGCTCCAGAGCAGCGTCCCGGCAGCGTCATAAGCTCCGATCAGGGCATTCCCCGACTTGATCTTGTCGCTGTCGTCGCTGTTCGCCCCGATGTAGAACGAGGCCTTTCCGTTCTGGAGCGTCAGGTACTGGATCAGGCTTGAGGTGCTCTGCCAGATGACCCCCACGGAGGCCGTTGCGAGCGACGTTCCGTCGCTTCGGCGTCCGACATCGAGCAGGTAGTTGGTCTCCTTCGTATTGGCGACATAGCTGTTGGCCGGAGTCTCCGTGGAGAAGTCCTTGCGGTTGACCACCCCGACAAAGAGCGTCGCGGAGCCCGTGGCACCGCCACCTCCCGTACCGCTCAAGATCACCGATCCGGTCTTTGCCTCGCCGTTGTCGAAGGACGAGGGGGGCGTCACCGTCACGGTCTGCGAGGCGGCATCCACCGCGACGTTATCCCATCCGGTCGGTTTGCTGGAGATGCTGTACGTGTTGAGATTCGACGCCGTGAAATGGACCGTCACCGGAGCCGTATCTTCCTCCGCGAAGAAGACGGCAGACTGATCGAAAGCGAGCGAACCGGTCACATCGTCGTCGCCGCACGAGATGAAAAGGGCGGCGGCCATGGCACAAATCCACCCTGCGAATCGTTTCATATCCATCGTGTATTACTGAATTTCAATTCCAAAAACCGTTGCAAAGATACCAAAAAGCGGGATAAATCCTACTTCGTGCTCCCGAATTTTGCATTCGGGAACAATTATTGCCGCTTCTTCTCTAACGAATCACAAACGCATATAGTATATGTCGGACGGGAAAATTGAACCGGTGGACGGAACGCACGCCGCCGTCAAGTGGCGGGACGAACTCGACAGCGAGCCTGTCGGCGAGACGCTGCCCGAGGAGGTCTACTGAGCGTCGTGCGTGCGGAAATAGCGCTCGAAGAAGACCAGTTGCGAGGGGAGCGAAACCGACCAATAGGCCGCATTGTGCGCCCCGGGCCGCACCTGGAAGTCGTGTCCGACGCCCAGTTTGAGGAGTTTGTCGTGCAGGTTCAGGTTCACCTGGTAGAAGAAGTCCTCGTATCCGCAGTCGAAGATCAGGGCCAGTTCGCCGTTTTTCAGGCTGTCGACCTGTTCGATGACCGTATGGGCATTCCAGCGTTCGGGATGCTCATCGCGCTCGCCCAACTGGTTCTTCATGTGCCACGAATCGGGGAAGGGGCGAATATCCACCCCTCCGGAGGTCGATCCGGCGGCTCCGAAGCGATCCTTGTGGTGCAGGGCCACCCACAGGGCGCCGTGTCCGCCCATGCTCAGGCCCGTGACGGCACGTCCCTCACGGGCCGGGATCGTCGGGTAGCGGGCATCCACCCAGTTGACGAGTTCCGTCGAGACGAAGGTCTCGAACTGCGACCGGGGATCGAGCGGGCTGTCCCAATACCAACTGTTTTCGCCGTCAGGGCAGACGAATATCATGCCGTGACGCTCGGCCAGGGCCCGCAGGTCGCAGATCCCGAGCCACGAAAGGTACGAACCGCCATGCCCGTGCAACAGATAGAGCACCGGGAAACGCTGCGTCCCGACGGCGGAGTCGGCGGAGTCGGCAGCAGCGGCCGCCGCATCGGGAACAACCACAACAGCCGGAATATCGCGCTGCATCTTGGGGCTGAAGACCGCCACGGTGTCGATCCGAGCGGCGAAGATCGACACGTTCAACAACAGAAACAGCGAACAAAAGAGTATTTTTTTCATCTTTTCGGATTGGGATTCGGGGTTTGAAAAAAGGAGCGTTGCAACAACGCCCCGGATGAAACGGTCCGGAAAAGCTACTTCTTCTCCGGTTTGGCGATGGTCTCGCGCATCTGCGTGTCGGCCATGATGTTCTTCATCTTGTAGTAGTCCATGATTCCGAGGTTTCCGTTGCGGAAGGCCTCGGCCATGGCCAGCGGCACCTCGGCTTCGGCCAGAATCACCTTGGCGCGGGCTTCCTGCGCCTTGGCCTTGTTCTCCTGCTCCAAAGCCACGGCCATGGCACGCCGCTCCTCGGCCTTGGCCTGAGCGATGTTCTTGTCGGCCTGGGCCTGATCCATCTGCAGTTGGGCGCCGATGTTCTTGCCCACGTCGATGTCGGCGATATCGATCGAGAGGATCTCGAAGGCCGTTCCTGCGTCGAGTCCCTTTTCAAGCACCACGCGCGAAATCGAATCGGGATTTTCGAGGACGATCTTGTGCGAGTCGGCCGAACCGATCGACGAGACGATTCCCTCGCCGACACGCGCCAGCACGGTCTCCTCACCGGCCCCGCCGACCAACTGCTTGATGTTGGCACGCACCGTCACCCGGGCCTTGGCGATGAGCTGAATGCCGTCCTTGGCCACGGCGGCCACCGGCGGCGTATTGATCACCTTCGGGTTGACGGACATCTGTACGGCCTCGAAGACATCGCGGCCCGCAAGGTCGATGGCCGTAGCCATCTTGAAATCGAGCAGGATATTGGCCTTCTGGGCCGAGACCAGCGCATGAACCACGTTGGTGACGTTTCCGCCGGCCAGGTAGTGCGCTTCGAGTTCATTGGGGTTGAGCGCCAGCCCGGCCTTCGTGCTCTCGATCATCGACGAGACGATGATCGAAGGCGGGACCTTGCGCCAACGCATCAGCACCAGTTGCAACAGGCTGATCCTTACGCCCGACACCAGGGCCGAGAACCACAGTCCCACGGGAATGAAATAGAAGACGAGCCAGATGGCGAAGAGGCTCACGAAGACGATCAGCACGATCATACCTACCTGAAGATCCATACGTTCGAAGTTTTATTTGAAAGTTTTTACGATGACACTGAAGTTCTCGAAGCCCACGACCTCGATCTCCTGCCGGGGATCGACGTAGGCGCCCGTGGATTTGGCTTCATAGACCTTTCCGTCGATTTCGACCTTTCCCATGGGGGAGAGGCGCGAGAGGGTCACGCCGCGCTGTCCGACGCGGAGCTCCTCGGCGGGCAGGACGGAGCTCGACGAGCGGATCTCCTGCCGGAGCGAGAACCGCTGCCAGGTTTTGGCCCGCAGCGACACGACGACCGCAGCGACCGACAGCAGGAGAATCACGACGATGACCGCAACTCCGGCCGCGGTTCCGAAATCCCTGAAAGCGAGATAGATCGACCCTCCGTAGCAGACCAGCGACAGAATGGCGCCGATCGAGACACCGGGCAGCAATACCAGTTCGGCCACCAGGAAGAGCAGGCCGAAAAATACGAGCAGGATGATATAAAAGAGGTCCATAGGTCAATCCGTCAGAGGGGTTTTAAGCGGTTAAACACGGGAAAGCGGTCAAGAATTGGAGACTTCGACGACCTTGATCTCCAGAGCGGGGTCCGCACTCCGGAGCGCCTCGGCCAGCCGGTCGGCCACGGCCCGGTCGGTGAAACCTCCGACGACGAAGATCTGCTGCCCGACCCGCGAGAGTTCATGCCCGGAGGCCGTCTCGGCGATCACCTGTTTCACGGCATCCGACAGGGCGTCGGTCCCGGTGATCTCCACCCGGTAGGCGAGGTCCTGCGCCACGGGATCGCGCGAGAGGTTGCGCATTACGCCGTCGTTCCAGATCACGACTTCGGGACGGATGAAGCCATGCTCCTTGAGGAGTTTCTGAGCCGTTTCCGCCTCCTCCAGCGTGGCGAAACCTCCGGTATAATAGTTCCACTTGCCCTCCTCGTCGATCAGGTAGAAGAGCGGATAGGCCCCGCGGAAGGTTGCGGCGGCACGTTTCGTATTGAAGGTTCCGAGCAGGATGCGGTAGATCGTGCCGTTGGCGTAGACCTTGCACTCGGGAATCGGGTTCTGATACGTGTACTTGGGTTTCGACGAGAAGGCCACGCTGTCGTAGTCGAGGAAGTAGCGTTCGGCGACATCGATGCGCGGCAGGCGGAACTCCACCGCCCCGATCTGCTCGGCAACGCCCCGCAGCGAGTCTCGGGCGGCATCGAGCGCCAGCTCTCCGGCCACGGCACCCTCGTAATCGACCATCACGCGCTTGCGGAGGAAGTAGTCCGCCACGGCATCCGAAGCCGTCGTTCCGCGCAGTTCGGAGAGCTGCCGCGTAGCCCGAGCCAGCTCCTCCTCCTCGCGGGTGAGGATCTCCTCACGCCCGAGTTCGTCGAGGATGTACCCGTAGGCGTAGTTCTTGTTGTCGAAGATGTAGTTCCAGACCTTGGCGAGCGAATCCGCCAGGGCATGATTCACCCCTTCCAGAGCCTTCAGGCGCCCGAAGATCTCCATCGCCTCGGCCTCGGTCTGCACCGCGGCATACGCCTCGGCCAGTTCGCCCAGCGTGGCATGGTTGGCGAAATAGCGCTCCACGAACTCCGCAGCCCGGGGTTCGAGACGCTGCGCCTCGCGCAGGGCCGCATAGTCCGCTTCGGCCAGATGCTCCCGGAAATAGAAGTTGTCGACCAGATTGCGGCACTTGAGCGAATCGGGAATCCCGGCCGGTGAGTCGTTGCGTGCGGGGTCCTGCGTCGGAACGGCCCCGTTCAGATTGGCCAGCACCCACTCCTGTTCGATCGAATTGATGCGGTCTATGAGCCGGCCCTTGGCGTTGCGGATCTCGAAGATGCGGCTTTCGAGCTGCAGGATCTCCTGCGAATAGCGCTGACGCTGCACCGGATCCTCGCGCAGGCGTTCGCGCAGGACCGCCACGGCATTCACGATCGAATCCTCGCGCTCCTGCAGCCGGGCATCCTCCCGCAGCAGCGACATATACTCCTCGTTGTTCTCCAGACCGGCAATGCGGGCCTCCACCGGGGGTTGTTGGGCCAACAGACCGCCCGCCGTCAGAAAGAGCGCACCCAGCACATATATGAAATTCCTGCGAAACATAGGCTTCGGATTATCTCCACCATTTAATCAAAAAGATCTGAATCAGACCGAAAATCTCCAGACGCCCCAGCAGCATCAGCAACGTATTCGTCATTTTGAAAGCCGACGGCATCGCCGACCAGTTGTCCATCGACCCGACCTCGCCGAATCCCGGTCCCACGTTGCCCATCGAAGCGACCGACCCGGTGAAACTGGTCGTCAGGTCGACGCCGAACAAGGCCCCCGCAACCGTCCCCAACAGCAAGAACATCAGATAGGCCACGATGTAGATCATCACGGAGTGCAGCACCTCGTTGTCCTGAATGATGCCGTCCAGCCGGATGCGGATCACGGCGTTGGGATGCTGCTGGAGTTTCAGTCGCGTGCTCATCATCTTTCCGGCCAGGACCATGCGGTTGACCTTGATACCTCCGGCCGTGGAGCCCGCACAGGCGCAGACGATCGACCCGAAGATCAGGATGATGACCGCAAACGGCGTCCAGGTGTTCGAATCGGCCGTTGCAAACCCCGTGGTGGAGACCACCGAGACGAACTGGAACATGCCGTGGCGGAACGAGGCCGAAAGCGTGGGGTAGAGGTCTGCGGCATAGAGGCTGATGGCGATGAGAAGCCCCCCGACCAACAGCATTCCGAGATACCAGCGCGTGACCTCCGAGCGGAAGATGTTGTTGCGTTTCCCGGTGACCGTGGCGTAGATCAGCCCGAAATGGATACCGGCCGCAGCCATCGTAAAGATCAGAATCGTATCGATGGCCGGGCTGTTGAAGTAGGCGACGCTGGCATTCTTGGTCGAGAAGCCGCTCGTGGCGCAGGCCGACATGGCGTGGCACAGGGCGTCGAACCAGTTCATCCCGGCCATCTTGAGCAGCACGGTCGACAGGACGGTCAGCCCGACGTAGACCACCAGCAGGATCTGGAGGATGATCTGCGAACGGTAGCGGTAGTTGTCGCGGGCCATCGACGAGAGCTCCACGTTGGAGAGCATCATCTTGCTGCGGCCCATCGAGGGGAGGACGACCAGGGCGAACATCACCACGCCCATACCGCCGATCCAGGTCGTCGCAAAACGCCAGAACTGCAACCCGCGGGGCAGGGCCTCGACGTCGTTCAGGATCGTCGAACCGGTTGTCGTAAGGCCCGAGACGCTTTCGAACCAGGCGTTGACCAGCGTGAACTCCCCGCCCCAGATCAGGTAGGGGAACATCGACACGACGCAGGCCACCAACCACGCCCCGACGACGATGCAGAAACCCTCCTTGTTGGTGATCTGCTCGCAGCGCCCCACGAAGATCAGCGGGAAGGCGCCCAGCAGGGCCGTAAGCAGCGACGACAGCAGCAGGGGATAGAATGCCGAGTCCACGCCGCTCACGTAGGAGATCCCCGCGGAGATCAGCATGAAGAGCGCCATGAACAGCATCACGACTCCGACATATCGCAGGACCACTTCGACGCGCATCGCTTCAGGCTTTGGGTTGTTTCGACTGGTTGATGAGCGTTTCGATGCGCTCCTTGAGTTCGAGGACCTCGTCCTTGAGGTCGCCCTTCACGTTGAAGGGGGTGCGGAAGGAGAGCCAGTCGCCGAGGCTCTTGTTCATGCGC
>DXDA01000030.1 GCA_019115745.1 Candidatus Alistipes intestinigallinarum | reverse complement strand
TGGCCGAGGACTTCCTGAAGTACCTCATCCAGTATGCGCTGGATCACTGCATGGAGGACCTCGAATTCATGAACAAGATGTGGGACAAGGGACTGCTCGACCGCCTCAAGTTCGTGTTGCACAACGACTTCAAACGCCTCGACTATACCGAGGGTATCGAGATCCTCAAGGCTTCGGGCCGCAAGTTCGAATTCCCCTGCGACTGGGGCTGCGACCTGCAGTCGGAGCACGAGCGCTATCTCGTCGAGGAGCACTTCAAGCGCCCGGTGATCCTGATCAACTACCCGAAGGACATCAAGGCCTTCTACATGAAGCAGAACGACGACGGCAAGACCGTGCGTGCCATGGACGTCCTCTTCCCGGGCATCGGCGAAATCATCGGCGGCTCGGAGCGTGAGGCCGACTACGAAAAGCTGAACCGCCGCGTCAAGGAGCTCGGCATGAACGAGCGCGAGTTGTGGTGGTATCTCGATACGCGCCGCTGGGGATCGGCTCCCCACTCGGGATTCGGACTGGGATTCGACCGCCTGCTGCTGTTCGTCACCGGTCTGACCAACATCCGCGACGTGCAGCCCTTCCCGCGTACGCCGCAGCACGCCGATTTTTAACCCATTGCGAGCCATGACACCGGGCGGCGGAATCCTCGCCGCCCGGCGTTGAGACGTTCGGGGTGCCGGTCCGGTCGTGTGCGGACCTGTGCCTCCCGGAACGCTGGGCGGGATGGTGAGCCCCGAACGTGTGATGAATCGTGAGACCCGAACCCGAAAATGAAGGAACCCAAGTAAGAAGCTGATTCTTAATTTGGATTCAATATGGCAATCAACCAGAAACAGGTACTTTCGCTTCAACAGAAGCTCTCTCCGCAGCAGATTCAGATGATCAAGCTGCTGGAGCTGCCCACCGTGCAGCTCGAACAGCGCATCAAGCAGGAGATCGAGGACAACATCGTCCTGGAGGAAGAGGAACGCTCCTCCGAGGATGAGGAGCAACAGCCCCAGGAGATCTCCGTCGACGAATATCTGCGCGAGGACGATACCCCTTCGTACAAAAGCCACATCAACAACTTCTCGAAGGACGACAAGCAGCGCCCGGTCTACCTGACCGAAGGACGCTCGCTGCAGGAGTATCTCGTGGAGCAGTTGGGCTATCGCAACCTCTCGGAGCGCGACATGCGCCTGGCCGTCTACCTCATCGGCAGCATCGACGAGGACGGTTACCTGCGCCGCGACCTGGAGTCCGTGGCCGACGACATCGCCTTCACGGTCGGGATCGAGACTTCGGCCGAGGAGCTGGAGCGGATTCTGGGCATCATCCACGAACTCGAACCCGCCGGAATCGGGGCCCGGGATCTGCGCGAGTGCCTCCTGCTGCAGATGGACCAGTTGCCGGCCAATTCGCGGGCGCGGCGTCTGGCCCGCAAGATCCTGACGACCTATTTCGACGAGTTCGTCAAGAAGCATTACGAGAAACTGATGGCGCGGCTGCAGGTCTCGGAGGAGGATTTCCGCGAGGCGATCGCCGAGATCCGGCGCCTGTCGCCCAAACCCGGCAACCTCTATGCCGAGGGCGGCACCGACACCACACCCTACATCATCCCGGATTTCATCCTCGACTACCAGGACGGACACTTCAACCTCTCGATGAACTCCTATAACGTTCCCGAAGTGCGGGTGAACCGCCGCTACGTGGAGATGATCCGCGACATGGTGGGGGCCGACGGCAAGGTCAAGGAGCAGGACCGCGAGGCGCTGCAGTTCGTGAAGAGCAAGATCGACTCCGCGAAGTGGTTCATCTCGGCCATCAAGCAGCGCCACGACACGCTGATGCGCACGATGCAGACCATTCTGGATTACCAGCAGGAGTATTTCAAGGACGGCGACCGCTCGAAGCTCCGCCCGATGATCCTCAAGGACATCGCCGACCGTACGGGACTCGACGTCTCGACGATCTCGCGCGTGGTCAACAGCAAGTACGTCCAGACGCAGTTCGGGATCATCCTCCTCAAGTCGCTCTTCTCGGAGGCCATGCAGACCGATTCGGGCGAGGAGGTGTCGAGCTATGAGATCAAGAACATTCTCCAGCAGTGTATCGACGACGAGGACAAGCGCCGCCCGCTGACCGACGAAACGCTGATGGATATCCTCAATTCGAAGGGCTACCGCATCGCGCGGCGTACGGTGGCCAAATACCGCGAGATGCTCGGCATTCCCGTGGCCCGGCTGCGGAAGCAGATCTGAACCCCCGCTGCCGGACGCTGTCCCGAATCCCGATAAACCCCTGAAAGGATGAACTACCGAAAAATAGCCAATACGCTCTCCTGGGTCCTGCACCCGTTTCTGCTGCCGGTCTATCTGATGGCGGTACTGCTTACGATGACCACCTTCGCGCACTTCTCCCCCGGTGTGAAGTTCTATTTCCTGTGGGTTGTGGCGCTTTATGCGATCATCATCCCCTTCCTGTCGCTCGGGGTCCTGCATTCGCTGGGCCGGATCTCCGATTTCAAGGTCGACAACCGCCGTGAACGGTGGCTGCCCCTGCTGGTGGGGACCGTCTGCTATGTGCTGTGCGCCCTCACCTTCTCGAAGATCCCGTCGGCGATCTTCCTTCGCAAGTTCATGCTGGCGGCGGCCTGCTGTGAGGCAATGTGCCTGGTGGTGTCGCTCCGCTGGAAGATCAGCCTCCACCTGACCGGCATGGGGGCCATCGTGGCGTTGCTCGTGGTGATGAACATCGTCGGGGTGGGGAACATGCTCCTGCCCTTGTCGGTGGCGATCCTCGGAGCGGGGGCGCTCGCTTCGGCCCGTCTCTATCTGGGTTGTCACAACCCCGCACAAATCTTTGCGGGCTTTTTCGGCGGGTTCTGTGTGGCGGTTCTGGCCGTACTCTTCCTGTAGCGGAGGGGTAGGAGAGCGGGTTGCTGCTTCGCTCCAGACCTTTGCCCCCCCCCTCCTCCTCTTTATCCCTGCTGCGGATTCCGACGGAAATAAAAAACGGCTCTCGTTGTCGAGAGCCGTTTTTTTGTGGAAAAGGGCCGGGACTCTTCCCCCCCCCTTGTTGGACCGTTAGACGCAACCCTGGGCGAGCATGGCATTGGCGACCTTCATGAAACCGCCGATGTTGGCTCCTACGACGTAGTTGATATAGCCGTCGGGTTCCGTGCCGTACTGGACGCACACGGCGTGGATGTTCTTCATGATCGACTTCAACTTGGCGTCGACCTCTTCGGGACTCCAGGTGATACGCATCGAGTTCTGGGTCATCTCCAGACCCGAGGTGGCTACACCGCCGGCATTGGCGGCCTTGCCCGGAGCGTAGAGCAGTTTGTGCTGCTGGAAGATCTTGATGGCTTCGGGCGTCGAGGGCATGTTGGCACCCTCGGCGACGCAGATGCAGCCGTTGTTCACGAGCATCTGGGCCTCGTCGCCGTTCAGCTCGTTCTGCGTGGCGCACGGCATGGCGATGTCGCACTTCACGCCCCACGGACGCTCGCCCGGATAGTAGGTTGCCGACGGATAGTGCTCGGCATACTCTTTGATGCGGCCGCGGAAGATGTTCTTCAGCTCCATGACGTAATCCAGCTTCTCGGGGCTGATGCCTTCGGGATCGTAGATATAGCCCGACGAGTCGGAGAGCGTGACGACCTTGGCGCCGAGTTCGGTGGCCTTCATGCAGGCGTACTGGGCCACGTTGCCCGATCCGGAGATGCAGACGGTCTTGCCCTCGAACGAGTCGCCGCGCGTGGCGAGCATCTCCTGGGCGAAGTAGCACGTTCCGTATCCCGTAGCCTCGGGGCGCAGCGGGCTGCCGCCCCAGTCGCGGCCCTTGCCGGTGAGCGTGCCGGTGAATTCGTCGCGCAGGCGCTTGTACTGGCCGAACATGTAGCCGATTTCGCGTCCGCCGACGCCGATGTCACCGGCCGGTACGTCGGTGTCCTGGCCGATATGGCGCTGCAGTTCGGTCATGAACGACTGGCAGAACTTCATCACTTCGTTATCCGACTTGCCCTTGGGGTTGAAGTCCGAACCTCCCTTTCCGCCGCCCATGGGCAGGGTTGTGAGGCTGTTCTTGAAGGTCTGTTCGAAGGCCAGGAACTTCAGGATCGAGAGGTTCACCGACGGGTGGAAACGGATACCGCCCTTGTAGGGGCCGATGGCGCTGTTCATCTGGATGCGGTAGCCGCGGTTGATCTCGATCTCGCCCTTGTCGTTGAGCCACGGCACTCGGAACATGATGACGCGTTCGGGTTCGGCGATGCGGTCGAGAATCTTCATTTTCTGGAGAATCGGGCTGGCTACGATATGGGGAGCCAGCGATTCGGCCACCTCGCGGACGGCCTGATGGAACTCCGGTTCACCCGGGTTGCGGGCGATCAGCCGGGCCATGAAATCTTCGACGTACTGTCGGGCTTGTTCGTTCATAGCGATTCGTTTTTAGAGGTTTTGTGATCGATTTCGGCTTTAAAATTAATATATTTGCCGCTATTTTGCAAGTTCTTTAAGAAATTCGTAAAATATTTTACTATGCCCGGCGCCCCATTTGCTTACGGTCTGCGGATCGGTGTGTCGTGCGGCTGCCGATCCGTAACAAAAAATGACGGATTCACGATGAATCCGTCACTGAAAATTGTTTGAAAATTTTTTGAAAAAATTTTCCGGGTTTCACCCGATTCGCCCCCGGATCCTCCCGGAATGCCTTCGGAACCTCCCGCTCATTTCTTGAATGCAAAACCGAGATAGACGTTTTCGTACTTTTTGAGCAGGGCGGTGATCGTCGAGAGCGACGAGACCCGGCTGCCGAGTTCGGTGGCCAGGTTGACGAGTTTCGTGACCGGGAAGACCAGCAGCAGCTCCGTGCCGCTGACGTAGGCGTGGCCTTCGACCGTGCCGAGGTTGAGTTTGCCTTTGGCGAAACGGAGTGTCACGTCGTGTGTCGAGGCATCGTATGCGTAGGTCCCCGAGAGTTCGTGCTTCCCCAGAACGGCCGTAAAGGTGCTGTCGGACTTCTCGAAGGTGAAACTCCCCGAGCCGGATTCGATCCCTGCCAGCGCATAGGCTTTTTCGAGTTGCTGTTCGACGGTCGATTCGAGGGCTGCGCCGCCGATTCCCGAGGCGAGGTCCTCACCTTCGAACTTTACGCCGGGGCCCGTGTATTCCCAGGTGCCCGTAAGGGCATACTGGGTCAGTTTGCCGTCGGTGGCTTCGTCGAGGATTGTTGTGGTCGCTTTTTTCAGGGCATCCTTCCAGTCCTGGGCTGCGGCCGGGAGTGCAAGCAGCAGCGCGACCGCCGGAATAAGGATTTTTTTCATCGCTTGGATCTGTTTTGCGGACGCTGCCGGGCGTCCGGAGTCATCATAACGTATCGAGTTCGCGGAGCCAGACTTCGGCCGAGGCATCCGAAGGCATCCGCCAGTCGCCCCGGGGCGAGAGGGCCACCGATCCGACCTTCGGGCCGTCGGGCAGCGCCGAACGCTTGAACTGCTGGGCGAAGAACCTCCGGAAGAAGGTCCGCAGCCATTTGAGGATGGTTTCGCGGTCGTAGCTCCCCTCGAAGGCCACCTCGGCCAGCAGCAGGATCTTCTCCGGGCCATACCCCAGCCGGAGAAAGTTGTAGAGGAAGAAGTCGTGGAGTTCGTAGGGGCCCACGAGGTCCTCGGTCTTCTGGGCGATCTTGCCGTCGGCGTCGGCCGGGAGCAGTTCGGGGCTCACCGGCGTGTCGATGATGTCGAGCAGCGTGGCACGCGTTGCGGGGTCGTGCTCCGTGTCGGCGGCCCACTTCACAAGGTGGCGCACCAGCGTCTTCGGCACCGAGGCGTTGACGCCGTACATCGACATCTGGTCGCCGTTGTAGGTGGCCCAGCCGAGCGCCAGCTCCGAGAGGTCGCCCGTGCCGACCACCAGCCCGCCCTCCATGTTGGCCACATCCATCAGGATCTGCGTCCGTTCGCGGGCCTGTGCGTTTTCGTAGGCTGCCGAACGGTCCGCGGGGTCGAGCCCGATATCGCGGAAATGCTGCAGGCAGGCGTCGCGGATCGGGATTTCGCGCACCGTGACGCCCAGTCCGCGCATCAGCTCCAGGGCATTGTTATAGGTGCGGTCGGTGGTTCCGAATCCGGGCATGGTGATGCCGATGATCCCCGCGCGGTCGAGTTCCAGCAGGTCGAACGTGCGCACCGTCACGAGCAGGGCCAGCGTCGAGTCCAACCCGCCCGAGATGCCGATCACGGCCCGTTCGCAACGGGTGTGGCGCAGCCGCTGGGCCAGACCGTGCGACTGGATGCGGAAGATCTCCTCGCAGCGTTCGCTGCGGTGCCCCTCGTCCTTCGGGACGAACGGCAGCGGGTCGATGTCGCGCTCCGGCACCGCAGCCCGCAGCCCCTCGGGAATCTCCATCTCGATGACCGTATTCTCCGACGAGCTTTCGCGCTGCCGGAACGAGGTGTTGCGCAGGCGTTCGAAGGCCAGGCGTTGCAGGTCCACATCGGCAACGACGAGTTGCTCCTCGGTCGAGAAGCGCTCGGCCTCACGCAGCAGCGTGCCGTTTTCGGCGATCAGGCCGTTCCCGGCAAAGGTCAGGTCCGTGGAGGATTCGCCGCTGCCGGCCGAGACGTAGACGTAGGCCGAGAGCGTGCGGGCCGACTGCTGGGCGACGAGCTGCCGCAGGTAGGCGTGCTTCCCGGCCAGTTCGGGCGAGGCCGAGAGGTTGAAGATCACCCGGGCGCCGTTCAGCGCCAGTTGCGTCGAGGGCGGGATCGGGGCCCAGAGGTCCTCGCAGATCTCCACGCCGAACTCCGCGCCGTTGACCGCGAAGGTGAGGTCGGCGCCGAAGTCGGCCTGCTGGCCTGCGACGTCGATCTGCTCCTCGGAGATCCCGGCTCCGGAGGCGAACCAGCGATCTTCGTAGAATTCGCCGTAGTTGGGGATGTAACTCTTCGGCACGACCCCGAGGATCTTGCCCTGAGCCATGACCACGGCACAGTTGTAGAGGGCCGAACCGTGGCGCAACGGCGCCCCGACGATCAGGGCCAGGGGGAGTTTGCGCGTTGCCTTGGCGAGCCGGGCGAGGGCCTCGTCGGCCGCATCGAGCAGCGTGGGCTGCAACAACAGGTCGCCGCACGTGTAGGCCGTCATGCCCAGTTCGGGGAAGACGGCGATCTCCACGCCCCGGCGTGCGGCCTCCTCGGCCAGAGCCGCCGTACGTTCCATATTATAGGTGCAGTCGCCGACCCGCAGTCGGGGAATCGCCGCCGCAACCTTCAGAAATCCGAAATTGTCCATCTTTTCACATGTTTATGCCCCTCCCGGGGGCTTTTCTCGTTCGTCGCTCCTTTGCCTCGGCAACGAACCGCTCCGCCGCAGCCTATTCGGCCCAGAGCTGCGCCAGGTTCAGGATCACCTGCTGGGCCTTGCGCATGGTGGTGAGCGAGCAGTATTCGAACTTGCCGTGGAAGTTCATGCCGCCGGTGAAGAGGTTCGGGCACGGCAGCCCCATGCACGAGAGCCGGGCGCCGTCCGT
>DXDA01000029.1 GCA_019115745.1 Candidatus Alistipes intestinigallinarum | reverse complement strand
CCTTTAGTCTCCTCCTCTCTTCCAGCCCCATCTCTTCCCCTCCCTCTCTCCCGGGGCCGGCTGTTTCGCGGCTTTGTATCAATAACGATGCAAATATGAAAATTATTTTCCAATAAAACAAATTTCCGCAGGAAAATATTTGGACGAATAGGAAAAAGTCCCCTCGGCGGAAAGGACTTTTTGGGGAAAAATTCGAGCCTCCGAAGGGCTTTCCGAAGGGTCTCCGGGTTTTCCTGCGGGCTTTCCAAGGTTTCCGAAGTGGCTTCGGTGGGCCTCCCGACAGGTTTTCGGGGGTTCCGGCGGGTTTTCGGGGTGTCCGAAGTGGCTCCGGTGGGCCTATTCCAAATAAATCAATACGTTGCCGCTGATCTGCTGGAGGGATATTTCGCAGAGCTTGGTGTTGTACTGCGCCGTGAGGATCCGCTCCTCGGCATCCAGCAGACTCTTCTGCGCCTCGCGCATTTCAATGCCCGGGAGGTCGCCCAACCGGTAACGCTCCATGGCTATCTCGTAGTTTTCGCGGGCCGCCACGAGGTTGTCCTCCTCCAGCAGAATCACCTCCAGGTTGTTGCGGTAGGCCTGCCAGAAGTTCGACAGATCGGCGCGCAGCGACAACTCCAGTTGCTGACGCGTCAGCTCCGCATTCTCGACGTCGATCCGGGCATTGCGCTGTTCGCGGCGACGGTTCCCGTCGAAGAGCGTGAAGCCGACCGATACCCCGGCATTCAGTCCGAGGGTTCCGCGCGAACGGTTCGTTCCCGTGCCGTAGTGGTTGTAGGTGTATCCGTAGCCGGTCGAGAGGTTCACATAGGGGTAGTTCCGGGCCCGGAGGATTTTCAGGTCGAGTTCCGCCACGGCGGTGTCGTGTCCGGCCAGGAGCAGCGAGGCGTTGGTCGAAAGGGTTCGGTCGAGCAGTTCGTCCCAGTCGAGTGCGGCGTTGACGCGGATCACCGAGTCCTGGACGGCAATCCGCCGGTTGAGATCCTTGTGGGCCAGCAGCTCGTTGATGCGGATGCGCGAGGCGGTGACGACCTCCTGCTGGGACATGTACTGCGAACTGTCGGCATTGAAGTCCACACGGGCCTGCAGCAGATCGAGCCGCGAGAAGTTCCCGACGCGGAAACGCTCCTCGGAGATACGCAGGCGTTCGCGCGAGAGCATCACGGCATTGCGGAAGTTCTGCAGGCGCAGCGTCTGCTGGAGGTAGTTGTAGTATTCGGCCGTGAGGCTGGCCATGAAGTCCTCGATGGTGATGCGGGTCTTCAGGGCGCCCATCTCCTGCAGCTCCTTCAGGCGTTTGTAGTTGGTCCGGATGCGGAATCCGTCGAAGAGCGTCCAGTTGACGGCCACGCCCACGCTGGCCGTCTGGTCGTAGACGTTTGTTTCGGAGCTTTCGCCGCCGTCGCGCAGCGTGGTCGAGCGGTTGTTGTCCCACGTTCCGGTATATCCGGCCGAAAGGTCCACCGTCGGGAGCATTCCGGCGTTGGCGGCCGTGGCGTTGTTGTCGCTGATGCGTTCGTCGTTGCGGACGATGCGCACGTCGTAGTTGCGTTCGAGCCCGATCTCCAGGCAGCGGCGCAGCGTCAGGGGCTCGTTTTCGGCGAAGTCCGGAACGCCTTTCGCCGCCTCTGCCGGGGCCTCCTGGGCGAGTGCGGCGCCCCAGACGGCCAACACTCCGATTGTCAGAATGATGCGTTTCATGCCTTTTGCTTTTTCGATTTGCGGATCCGGTCGGTCGAGACGTAGCTGTAGATGGCCGGGACGATGTAGAGCGTCAGCAGCGTCGAGACCACCATGCCGCCCACGACGGCCACACCCATGGCGATTCGGCCGTTGGCCCCCTCGCCCGTCGCAACGGCCAAGGGCAACATGCCCAGAATGGTCGAGGCGCTGGTCATCAGAATCGGTCGCAGACGCTGCTGTGCGGCCTCCTCGATGGCGTGGAGTTTGTCGATGCCGGCCTCCTGCTTCTGGTTGGCGAACTCGACGATCAGAATACCGTTTTTGGCCACCAGTCCGATGAGCATGATGATGCCGATCTGGCTGAAGATGTTCATCGTCTGGTCGGCGTTCCACATGAAGACCAGTGCTCCGGCGATGGCCAGCGGCACGGTGAGCATGATGACCAGCGGGTCCTTGAAACTCTCGAACTGTGCCGCGAGGATCAGGTAGATGAGCACGATGGCCAGGATGAAGGCGAACATCAGACTCGACGAACTCTCGCGGAACTCCTTCGAATCACCGGCCAGCGCCGTGCGGAAATCATCGCCGAGCGTCTCGGCGGCGATGCGGTCCATCTCGTCGAGTCCCTGACCGATCGTCTTGCCCTTGGCCAGACCCGCCGAGACGGTGGCCGAGAGGAAACGGTTGTAGTGGTAGAGTTTCGGCGGGGCGACGTTCTCCACCAGCGAGATGAGGTTGTCCATCTGGATCATCTCGCCCTTGTCGCTGCGCACGTAGATCGAGCGCAGGTCGGAGGGTTTGTTGCGCTGCTGGCGGTTGATTTCGGCCAGGATCTCATACTGCTTGCCGTTCATGTAGAAGTAGCCGAGGCGCTGTCCGCTCAACCCGTACTGGAGGGTCTGTGCGATGTTGCGCGTCGAGACGCCCAGCAGGTTGGCCTTGTCGCGGTTGACCTCGATGCGCACCTCGGGCTTGCTGAACTTCAGGTCGACGTCGGCCATCTGGAAGACGGGACTTTCGTAGACCTTGCGCATGAATTCGGGCAGCACCTCCTGCAAGCGCTCGAGCGAGGTGGCCTGCAGCACGTACTGCACGGGCATGTTGCCGCGGCGCCCTCCGAAGGTACTCTGCTGCTGGACGAAGGCCCGGGCCTTCGTCTTCGAGCGCACGGCGGCCGAGATCTCTTCGGCGATCTCCATCTGCGAACGCTTGCGCGTGGCGATGTCCGTCAGTGAGACGCGGATGTTTCCCGAACCGCTCGACACGCGGCCCATGACCGATTCGGCTTCGGGGACGAGCGAGTCGACCAGCCGGTTGATATCCTCGGTGTAGTCGCGGATATATTCGTAGGTGGCCCCTTCCGAACCGCGGGTGTTGATCGTGATCTGCGAGCGGTCCTCCAGCGGGGCCATCTCGGCGGGGATCGAACTCCAGAGCCAGCCGATCAGCGCCAGCGTCAGTGCCACGAACGGCAGGGCCAGCCAGCGCCGACGCAGGAACGAGGCGAGCGTCGAGCTGTAGAAGTCGTTGAGCCAGACGAAGAAGGGTTCGGTCTTGGTGTAGAACCAGCTCTTGCGCTCCTGGCGGACGAGGAGTTTGGTGGCCAGCATCGGGGTGATGGTCAGTGCGGCGAAGGTCGAGATGACGACGGCACCGGAGATCACCATACTGAATTCGCGGAAGAGACGCCCGGTGGTACCCTCCATGAAGACGATCGGGAAGAAGACGGCGATGAGCGTCACGGAGGTCGAGATCACGGCGAAGAAGATCTCCTTGGCGCCGTCGATACCGGCTTCGAGGGGCGTCATGCCGCGTTCGATGCGGATGTAGATGTTTTCGGTCATCACGATGGCGTCGTCGACGACCAGACCGACCGACAGCACCACGGCGAGCATCGAGAGGACGTTGATCGAGAATCCGGCGACATACATGATGAAGAAGGTGCCGATCAGCGAGACGGGGATCACGATGCAGGGGATGAGCGTCACGCGCCAGTTGCGCAGGAAGAGGAAGATGATGATGATCACCAGCACGAAGGCCTCGTAGACGGTCTGCTTCACCTCGTCGATCGAGGCGCGGATGAAGCGCGTGTTGTCGAATCCGTAGGAGGTCACGACGTCGTCCGGGAGGTCCTTCTTCATGGTCTCCATGCGCTCGTAGACGGCGTCGGCAATCTCGATGTGGTTGGCGCCCGGCTGCGGGATGACGACGACGCCCACCATCGGGATGCCGTTCATCTTCATGTAGCTGCGCGTATCCTGCGGGCCGAGTTCGGCGCGTCCGACATCGCTCAGGCGGATGATGCGGTCGGCCTCCTCGCGCACCACCAGGTCGTTGAACTCCTGCGTGGTGTGCATCAGCCCGAGGGTGCGGATCGTCAGCTCGGTGGTGTTTCCCTCGATGCTGCCCGAGGGGAGTTCGACGTTCTCGCGGTCGAGGGCATCCTTGATGTCCGAGGGGGTGATGCCGTATCCGGCCATCTTCGCGGGGTCGAGCCACAGGCGCATCGAGTAGCGCTTCTCACCCCAGATCTGTACGCCGCTGACGTCGCTGATGGTCTGCAGCTGCTCCTTGACCGTCAGGTCGGCGATCTCGCTCAGTTCGAGCAGCGAGCGCTTGTCGCTCTGGATGGTGACCATCAGGATCGGCGTGGCGTCGGCATCGGCCTTCGTCACGGTCGGCGGGTCGCAGTCGCGCGGCAGGTAGCGCTGGGCGCGCGAGACCTTGTCGCGCACGTCGTTGGCGGCGGTTTCGAGGTCTACCGAGAGCTCGAACTCCACGGTGATACGGCTTTGTCCCTGCTGGCTGGTACTCGACAGCGAGCGGATGCCCGGGATACCGTTGATGTTTTGTTCGAGGGGCTCGGTGATCTGGTTCTCGATCACGTCGGCATTGGCTCCGGGGTAGGAGCACTGTACGGAGATGATCGGGTTGTCGACGCTCGGGTATTCACGAACGCCGAGGGAGGTGTATCCGATGAAGCCGAACAGAAGGATGATGATCGTCATCACGGACGACAGCACGGGCCTCCGGATGCTGAGTTCGGAAATGTTCATGCGGCGGAGGTTTTAATCGATATGGTCGAGAGTGACGGGCAGTCCTTCCCGGAGTTGGAGGGTTCCGGAGGTGAGGAGCGTATCGCCCACGCTGAGGCCGTTGATGATCTGGATGCTCGATTCGGTGCGCAGTCCGGTGGTGACCTCGACGGCATGGGCCTTTCCGTTGCGGTAGAGGAAGACCTTGTCGACGCCCATTTCGGGGACGATGGCCTCGGTGGGCACGGCAATGGCGTCGGGGATCTCGTGCATCCGGATCTGGACCGTGGCGAAGCGCCCCGGCATCAGCCGTCCGCGGGCATTCGGGTAGCGGGCCCGGACGGCGAGCGTGCGGGTCGTGACGTCGACCTGCGTCTCGGTGGCGTAGACCTCGGCCTCGAAGCGCTCCTGGCGCCCCTCGATGGTGAACGACAGGCGCGTGCCGGGGCGGATCTGGCTGGCGTAGCGCTCCGGCACGAAGAAGTCGATCTTCAGCGGGGAGATCTTCGTGAGCTTGGCCACGACGACCGACGGCGAGGCGTAGGCTCCTTCGCTGACATTGCGCAGGCCGATGATTCCGTCGAACGGTGCGCGGAGTTCGGTCAGGGCGATGTTGGACTTCACAATATCGATGTCGGCGTTGAGCATGGCCAGTTCGGTGCGGGCCTGTTCGAAGGCCTCCTGGCTCACGGCGTCCTTTTCGAGCAGGGCGCTCTGGCGGTAGACGCGGTCTTCGGCCAGCTTGAGCTGGGCTTCGTAGCGCGAGAGCTGGGCCAGCAGCGGCTTGTCGTTGACCTTGGCCAGCAGTTCGCCCTTGCGGACGGCGGCGCCCTCCTGGAAGTTGATGGCCACGATCTTGCCCGAGGTTTCGAACGAGAGGTCGACCTCCTCGTCGGGCAGAAGGTTGCCGACGGTGGTGATTCCGTCCGTCAGGGCTTGCGGGCGGATGATGACGCCGTTGACGTTGAGGATGCTTTTCGAACGGGGAGAGGCCGTTCGGGTGACCTCTTCTTCGTTCGTCGAACGGTTGGCATAGTAGTTATAGATTCCCAGTGCCGCACAGAATACCGCCAGAATAATGGCCGTAATGATCCATTTCTTCTTTTTGTTCATTGTCGAGAGTGAGCTTTGGAATTGGAGATTGATGACAAAGATACGATTTTGTGCCGGAAAACCGAATAAAGTTTTCTGTTTTTATTCGTTTGGGGAGGCGATTCCGGCGAGAAATAGACAAAAACAGGTATTTTTTTTCTATCTTTGTCATTAAGGCCCGAACGTTTGGAAACGCGGAACGTCGGGCATGTGCGCGTGATCAACCTTTCATAACATATCCTTAAAACCGATGAAACTGCGAACCCTTTCCACTTTTGTGCTGCTGCTTGCCGGGGGGCTGGCCTCCGCCCGGGGCGATGCCCACAGTGAGGCCTGGCGCGATGCGCAGGTCAATGCGATCAACCGGTTGCCGATGCACGCCACGTTCTTTGCTTACGAGAACGCGGAGCTGGCCCGTCGGGGCGACAAACGCGCTTCGGAGCGCTACCTGTCGCTCAACGGCGACTGGCGCTTCTCCTGGGCGAAGGATGCCGACGAGCGCCCGACGGATTTCTACCGGACGGACTACAGCGACGGACATTGGGGGACGATGCCCGTGCCGGGGCTCTGGGAGGTGAACGGCTACGGCGATCCGCTCTATGTGAATACCGGATATGCGTGGCGCGAGCAGTTTTCGAACAATCCGCCCGAGGTGCCCGTGGAGGAGAACCACGTGGGCTCCTACCGTCGGGAGATCGAGATCCCCGCTTCGTGGAAGGGACGCCAGATCATCGCCCATTTCGGGTCGGTGACGTCGAACATCTCGCTGTGGGTCAACGGCTCGTTCGTGGGCTACAGCGAGGACAGCAAACTCGAAGCCGAGTTCGATATCACGCGCTACGTCCGGCCCGGACGCAACCTCATCGCCTTCCAGGTCTTCCGCTGGTGCGACGGTTCGTACCTCGAAGATCAGGATTTCTGGCGTCTGAGCGGTGTGGGGCGCGACTGCTACCTCTATTCGCGGGAGCGGGAGCACATTGCCGATGTGCGTTATACGGCCTTGCTGGAGAATGATTTTTCGCGCGGGGTGCTGAATGCCGATCTGGAGTTTTCGGCTGCGGCCCGTGGCGACGAGGTGCTCCTCACGCTTACGGACCCCGACGGCCGTGTCGTGGCGGAGCAGAGCCGGAAAATCGCTTCGGTCCGGGAACGGATGACGCTGGAGGTGGAGTCGCCGCGGCTGTGGTCGGCCGAGACGCCCGAACTCTACCGCCTGGGGGTTTCGCTCCGTTCGGCGGGGCGTGAAGTCGAGGCGGTTGATCTGGGTGTGGGTTTCCGCAACGTGGAGATCCGCAACGGACAGTTGCTGGTCAACGGCCGGCCGGTGCTGATCAAGGGAGTCAACCGGCATGAGATGGATCCCGACAACGGCTACTACGTCACCGAGGAGCGGATGTTGCAGGATATCCGGCTGATGAAGCAGGCCAACGTGAATGCCGTGCGGACGTGCCACTATCCCGACGACAGCCGCTGGTACGAACTCTGCGACGAATATGGCTTCTACGTTGTGGCGGAGGCCAACGTCGAGTCGCACGGCATGGGCTACGGCGAACGGACCTTGGCGCGCAACCCGCTCTTCCGCGAGGCGCACCTCGAACGCAACCGCCGCAATGTCGTGCGGAATTTCAACCATCCGTCGGTCATTGTCTGGTCGCTGGGCAACGAGGCGGGCAACGGCGAGAATTTCACGGCCTGCTACGCGTGGATCAAGTCGTTCGACCCGTCGCGTCCGGTGCAGTTCGAACAGGCGCACGGCGGCGACAATACGGACATCATGTGCCCGATGTACTGGGGTTACGAACGTTGCGAGCAGTATGCCGCGAACAATCCCCGGAAACCGTTGATCCAGTGTGAGTATGCACACGCGATGGGGAACTCCGAGGGCGGGTTCCGGGAGTATTGGGACCTGATCCGCAAATACCCCTCCTACCAGGGCGGTTTCATCTGGGACTTCGTGGACCAGTCGCTGCGCGTGAAGCGCAACGGGGGCTGGATTTATGCCTACGGCGGTGATTTCAACCCCTACGACGCCAGCGACAACAACTTCTGCGACAACGGACTGATCTCGCCCGACCGGCGTCCGAACCCCCACTACGACGAGGTGGCCTTCCAGCACCAGTCGATCTGGACGCGGGCCGTGGATCTGCCCGCGGGCCGTGTTGCCGTGTATAACGAAAACTTCTTCCGCGACCTGTCGAACTACTCGCTGACGTGGACGCTGCTGGCCGATGGACGAGCCGTGCAGTCGGGGGTGGTCGACCGTCTCGACGTGGCTCCGCAGCAGGAGCGGGAGTATACGCTGCCGCTGGAACTCTCCGGACTGGAGGGTGAGCTGCTGCTGAACGTGGAGTACCGCCTCAAGCGTGCCGAACCGGCTCTTCCGGCGGGCTTCCGCATCGCCCGGGCCCAGTTGGCGATCGCCGACTGGAAATTCGAGCCGCTGACCCCGGCGAACCGTGCCGGGGACCGTTTCACGCAACCCGTTGTGACACTCTCGGATGCCGACCGCAACTACCTGCGGATCTCGTCGTCGGAGTTCTCGATCGACTTCCGGCGCCGGGACGGCCTGATGACGCGTTACGAGGTCGGGGGTGTGCCGTATCTGTTGCCGGGAGCCGTGCTGCGTCCGAACTTCTGGCGCGCCCCGACGGACAACGACTTCGGAGCCGGTCTGCATCGCAAATACGCGGCGATCCGCAACCCGGAGTTGCGCTTGACCGCGCTGGATTATGAGATGAAGGAGGGCATCGCCTGCGTCCGCGCCGAATACGACTTCCCGGCCTATGCCGCGACGCTGACGGTGAACTACGCCATCAACAACGTCGGGGAGATCACCGTCGAGCAGTCCGTGGCGGTGAAGGGCGAGGTGTCGGACCAGTCGCTGCCGCGTCTCTTCCGTTTCGGAATGCTGATGGCCATGCCGGATGATTTCGACCGCATCGACTACTACGGCCGGGGCCCGGTGGAGAACTACGCCGACCGGAAATCCTCGGCCTTCCTCGGCCTGTACGGCCAGGCGGTCGATGAACAGCCCTATCCCTATATCCGTCCGCAGGAGACCGGCACGAAGAGCGACCTGCGCTGGTGGCAGCAGAGTCGTCCGGGCGGTTGGGGGCTGCGGATAACGTCGGATGCTCCGTTCTCCGCGTCGGCACTGCACTATTCGCCCGAGTCGCTGAGCTGCGGAGACGAGAAGGAGCAGCTCCACTTCCCGGAGATCGAGCCCGACGCGTGCGTATGGCTCTGCATCGACGGCGTGCAGATGGGGCTCGGGTGCGTGAATTCGTGGGGAGCCCTGCCGCGGGAGGAGTACCGGATTCCCTATGCGGACCGGACATTCCGCTTCCGGCTCACGCCGGCGCGTCTGCTGCGTTGAGGCGTTCGGGTGTCGACCGGAGGTTCCGGCCCGCAATTTGCAAGTTGGGGGTTTGTAACCAAAAAATTCCGCGTATGAAAGAGAAGGAAAAATGCACGCCGTGCGAAGCGAATTTCGAACGCAACATTCACCATCTGGTCAAGGAGGGGGAGGCCCCGACTCCGAAACAACGCCATGAAAAGGAGCAGGAGGTGAAGGCGGCCTTCGAGGAGTCGAAACCGAAAAAATAGGGAAGCGTGCGTGAAAAGAGAGTCCCTTGCTGCCGTTGCAGTAAGGGACTCTTATTTTATGAGGATCGCTTCGCGGTTATTGCCGACCCTTGTAGGCTTCGACTCCTTTTCGGAGGAAGTCGACGAATCCTTCTATCGAGAGGTCATATCCTCGGGGTTCGACCAGCGGCTGACCGTCGGCACCCTGCAGGACGTAGTAGGGCTGTGCATTGACGCCGTAGGTCTTCAACGCGTAGTAGGAGTTGATCTTTCCGAGGCTTTTCAGAACTTTGCCGGTGTCGGTGGTCACCCAGTCCTCTTCGGGCAGCACCTTCTTGTCATCCGAATAGAGGGCGCAGATGACATACTCGTTGCGCAGAATCTCCAACACCTGCGGGTCCGACCAGACGCGGGCCTCCATTTCGCGGCAGTTGACGCATCCGTGTCCCGTAAAGTCGATGAAGATCGGTTTTCCGACCTTCGCGGCATAGGCCTCGGCCTCCTTCAGATCGAAGAAGCCATCGAGCCCGTGCGGGAGGTGGAGGAAGTCGCTGTATTTGCGTTTGCCGGCGATTCCGTCCGACGAGGCGGCAGGCGCTGCGGAGGCCGTGTTGGCTCCGAGGACAAAGTCCTGGGTGGTGAGCGGCGGGAGGTATCCCGAAAGCCCCTTCAACGGAGCGCCCCACATGCCGGGGATCAGATAGACGACGAACGACAGCACGATGATGGCCAGCGCGAGACGCCCGACGCCGAGGTGTTTCATTTCGTCGTCGTGAGCGAAGCGGAGTTTGCCCAGCAGGTAGAGCCCCAGCAGCGAGAAGACAACGATCCAGACGGCGAGGTAGACCTCACGGTCCAACAACCCCCAGTGGTAGGTCTGGTCGGCTACGGAGAGGAACTTCATGCCGAGAGCGACCTCGATGAATCCGAGGACGACCTTCACGGAGTTCAACCATCCGCCGCTCTTGGGCATCTTCTTCAGCACCGAGGGGAAGAGGGCGAAGAGGGTGAAGGGCAGGGCGAAGGCCACGGAGAAGGCCAGCATGGTGATGATCGGGGTCCAGAACTCTCCGGAGGTCGATTTGATAAGCACCGAACCGACGATGGGGCCCGTACAGGAGAACGAGACGAGGACGAGCGTCAGGGCCAGGAAGAAGATACCTCCGAGCCCCTTGGTGTCGGCTTTCGAGTCGGTTTTGTTGACCATCCACGAGGGCATGGTGATCTCGAAGGCCCCGAAGAACGAGGCGGCGAAGACCATGAAGACGAGGAAGAAGAGGATGTTCGGCAGCCAATGCGTTGCGAGCCAGTTGAAGATGTCGGCCGTGACGGCATCACCCCCGAGGATGCGGGTGATGAGGATGATGGCGGCGATGGGTACCGTATAGAGCAGGACGATGAAGAGTCCGTACAGCGCGGCACGGAGTCGTCCCATGGCGGGTCCTCCCTCCCCCTTGAGGAAGTACGAGACGGTCATCGGGACCATCGGGAAGACGCACGGCGTCAGCAGGGCGGCGAATCCCCAGAGGATCGCCTCGATGATCAGCGCCCAGATCGAACCGCTTCCTGCGGCGTCTTTCGTTGCGGGGACCGATTCGGGAGCCGGGGCGACTTCGGCGGCGGGAGTCGTCGATGCGTTTGCGGCAGCGGGCACGGAGATCGTCAGTTCGAGGTCCTCGGGCGGCATACAGCTCGTGTCGTCGCAGATCATCCATTCGAGGGTTGCCTTCACGGCCGCTTCGGGCTTTGTCAGACGGACCTTTTGGGCGAACTGCGCCTTGCCTTCGTAGGTGCCGATCTCCATCTGGAACATCTCGTCGAAGTAACGGTGGGGAGTCGTCAGCGGCTCGACCTCGCCTTCGAACTCGATCCCCTCCACCGGAGCGAAGGTGATGGTCGTGGCATTCGGACCTCCGTTTTCATAGGGGCCCATGTCGTACATGTGATAACCCGAGGGGATTTCCGCTTCGAGGACGATGCGGTATTCGTCGTTTTCGAGCGGCTCGGCAATTCCGGTCCATGCGACCTGTTGTCCGAAGGCCGTTGCGGCGATCAGGATCGCCAGAACCGACAGGAGGTTGCGAATTTGTTTCTGCATGTTCGTGAGGCTTTATATTTGTGCAAATATACGGTTTTTTATGGATAAATCGTTATATTCGCACGATGATTCGCATCTCGCTCATAATTGCCACCCACAATCGGGCGCAACAGCTCATCGAAGCGTTGGAGTCGGTCGTGCGGCAGGACCTCCCGCCCGGGGAGTGGGAGTGCGTGGTGGTGAACAACAACTCGGTGGATGACACCCGGGAACGGTTTGCCGCTTTTGCCGCGCGCTATCCGGAACTGAACCTCCGGATGGTCTTTGAATCGAATCCGGGACTCTCGCACGCCCGCAATCGGGGCCTTCGGGAGATTTCGGCCCCGTTGGCTGCCGTCATCGACGATGATGAACGGATCAATCCCGAATTTCTGCGGGCCTATGCCTCGTTTTTCGATACGCATCCCGATGCTGCGGTGGCCGGCGGTCGGATCATCGCCGAGTATCCTGCGGGACGCCCGGCCTGGATGTCGCACTACACCGAGCAACCCATTGCCAACCCGATGGATTTCGGACCGGAGGTGCGGCCGTTCCCCGCGGGACGGATCCCGGGGGGTGGGAATATGGCCTTCCGACGCGCTGTCGTGACGAAGTACGGCGCTTTCGACCCGACGCTGGGCCGCGTGAACGGCAAACTGATCGGTGGCGAGGAGACCGACTTCTTCCAACGCCTGCAACGGGGCGGCGAAACCCTCTGGTACGTTCCCGATGCCGTGATGTGGCACATCATTCCGCCGCAGAAACTCACGCTCGACTATTTCCGGCGCCTGAGCTATAACATCGGAGTCAGCCAGCGGATCCGGGCTCGGCAGGAGCGCCGCTTGCCGAAGGCGCTGGCCGCCGAGATCGCCAAATGGACGGCGACGCTGCTGCTGGCGCTGGGATTCCTCCTTCGCCTGTCGCCCCGCAAGGCACTCTGGCTGCTGCGCCTGCGCTGCGGAATCTCCCGGGGCCTCTTCGGAGGGGAGAAATGCGAGGCATAACCCCCCCCGTGAGCCGCCGACTCTCCCTTCGGCTTTCCTCTTCATCCCTTTCCCCTCTCCGGCCGAGACAAAAAACGGACCCGCAAAGGTCCGTTCTTTTCTCTCATTTTCAGGCGCTTCTGTCGCCGGTCAGAAGAGGTATTTTTCGTGCTTGACCTTGCTGACCAGCCGGTGAATATCCTCCCAGGCCTCTTCGCCGAAGGTCGTGCCTACGACCTCGATCACCTTGCCGGCCGTGATGGCTCCGATCGTTCCGCACTGGCGCAGCGTCAGCCCGTCGCAAAGTCCCGCCATGAACCCCGCAGCGTAGAAATCCCCCGCTCCGGTCGTATCGACGCGTTTTGCGGCAGCCATGATGCCCACGTGCACAACCTCGTCGCCCTGCTTGATCATCGCCCCCTTGGTGCCGATCTTCACGACGGCCAGCTCGCACATCTCCGAGATCGCCTGCAGGGCATTCAGCGGTTCGGCCTCGCAGGTGAAGGTCTTGGCCTCATCCTCGTTGGCGAAGACGATGTCGACGTGTTCGCGGACCAGTCCGCGGAGGAATTCGAGGTTCTCGGCCACGATGTTGAAGCTGGCCAGGTCGATGGCGACCTTCAGCCCGCACTCCTTGGCCGTACGCGCGGCCTTGAGGATCAGTTCGTGGTTCTGCACCAGATACCCCTCCACGTAGAGGCAGTCGTATCCGTCGAAGATCGTCGGTTCGATCTCCTCGGCCGAGAGCTCCAGGGCGGCGCCGAGGTGGGTGACCATCGTCCGCTCGCCGTCGGCCGAGATCAGCGACACGCATTTTCCCGAACGCTCCTTGCCGCGGAAGATGATCGGCTCGATCCCGAGGTTGTCGAGCGCCTGCACGAAGAAATCACCCGTGGTGTCGGGGCCGACCTTGCCGATGAATCCCACGCTGCAGCCCAGTTGCGCCATGGCGCGGATCGTGTTTCCGGCCGATCCTCCGAGCGAGAGCGAGTAGGGGAGTCCGGCGACCGATTTCGAGATCTCGGTCTGGAGCCGGGTGTCCACCAGACTCATGGAGCCTTTCGCTAATTTGAATCTCCCCAGTACGGAGTCGGTTTTCAGGTTGACCAGCATGTCCGTGAGGGCATTGCCGATTCCGATGACGCGTCTGATGCGTCGGTGTTCGGGTCTGTTGTTGAAATTCATGAGGTTTTTCTGCAAGGTCGCGCGAGGGCGGCCGGGTTAGATCGAGAGAATTTTCACCAGTTCCAGCGCTCCGCGGTCGATGCCCTTGTCGTGCTTGACGGCCTTGGTGAAGGGTACGTAGACGATTTTTCCGTTCATCGTGCCGATCATGACGTTGCGCTGTCCGTCGAGGAGCGCCTCGATGGCCGCTTCGCCCATGCGCGAGGCGAGAATCCGGTCGACGGCCGTCGGGGATCCGCCGCGCTGGATGTGTCCGAGGATCGTCACCCGGGCGTCATACTGCGGGAACTCCTTCTTGACACGTTCGGCCAGTGCCGTGGCGCCGCCGGTCTTGGGGTTCTCGGCGACGATCACGATCGCGGAGTTCTTGCTTTTGCGGAATCCGTGGTTGATGAGTTCGGCCAACTGGTCCACTTCGGTCTCCATTTCCGGGATGATGGCGGCTTCAGAGCCCGTGGCGATGGCGCTGTTCAGGGCCAGATAGCCGGCCGTATGGCCCATCACCTCGACGAAGAAGAGGCGTTCGTGGCTCGATGCCGTGTCGCGGAGTTTGTCGACGGACTCCATGATCGTATTGAGCGCCGTGTCGTATCCGATGGTGGAGTCGGTTCCTCCGAGGTCGTTGTCGATGGTTCCGGGCAGCCCCACGATCGGGACGTTGTATTCTGCGGCGAAGAGGCTGGCTCCGGTGAGCGAACCGTCACCGCCGATGACCACCAGGGCGTCGATTCCGGCTGCGACCATGTTGTCGTAGGCCTGTTTGCGGCCTTCGGGGGTCATGAACTCCTTGCAGCGGGCCGTTTTGAGGATCGTGCCGCCCAACTGGATGATGTTGCTGACGCTTTGCGACTTGAATTCAACGATTTCGTTGTAGACGAGGCCTTTGTAACCGCGCATGATACCCTTTACGGTAAATCCGTTGTAGATGGCGCTGCGGGTCACGGCGCGGATTGCGGCATTCATGCCGGGGGCGTCGCCTCCGGAGGTCAGGATGCCGATGCATTTGATTCCAGCCATATTCACATTTGTTTAAAAAACAAAACCGGTCAAAGTTAGTGAATTTTTCAGGATTTTCAAAAACTCGGCCAAATGTGATCAAAACAGCGGCGGACGGCAATCTCTGCTTGCCGCCCGCCGCTGGAATGGACCGTGCGCCCCTACTTTTCGTGCGCCCCTACTTTTCGGGAGATTCGCACTTTTCGGGCGATTCGCCGCTGTTGCTCTCGCCGGAGGGCTGGCTGCTGTCGCGGACCGTCACTTCCGGTTTGTCGGGAGTCTCTCCCGCGCGGATCGAGACCTCCTTGCCGTCGGCATTGACCTTCAGCTCGCCCTGGCCCTTGTCCACGGTGATGTCGATCGATTTCGAGGGTACGGCGATGTGCAGGGTCCGGCGTCCCTCCTCGATCACGCTCTCCTCGTCGTACTTCTCCAGGAGCTGTTCGAGGGTCGTGGTGTCGCCGTCGATGATGAATTCGCTGCGCAGGACCCGCTCCACGGCGCTCTTCTTCTTGCGGATCGTGTCGCTGACGTTCTCGCGGATGGCGATTACCGAGCAGCCGATGATCGAGAGGATCCAGAGCAGGAAGATGATCAGGACGGTCTTGCCGCCGGGTTTGCGCGAGGCGATCAGGCACATCAGTACGTAGATGAGCAGGATGACGGGAATCAGGACGATGAAGATTCCGAGGATCGGCACCCAGAGCGAGAAATCGGCGAGTTTGCTCAGGTGAATCTGTTCGGGTCCTCCGATCACGACGGCGAAGAGGCCGATGATCAGGGCGCAGGCGCCCATGATGAGCCCGAAGACGAGGATCCCGGCGAAGATCTTCAGCAGGATCAGCACGATCTTTCCGAAGAGCGACACGGCTTCGGCGACGATCGGTTTGGCTTTCGAGTCGGGTTCGCTGTTGCTGGTGGCGGCGGTGACCTCGCCGATGGATTGGGCGGTGATCTTTTCGCCGTTCATTTCGAGTTTCTGGCGGGCGCTGCGGGCGGCCGGGACGGCGAACCACATGATGAAGTAGCAGATCAGGAAGATCCCGAAGAGGTTGCCGAAAAGGGGCCCGAACCAGAAGAGGAAGGGAATCCCGCCGAAACAGGAGAGCAGCAGCGGCAGGAACAGCCCGAGCCGTACCCAGACGGGATCGATGTCGAAATACTTGCCGATTCCGGCGCAGACGCCTCCCAGTTTGGCGTTTTCGGTATCGCGGTAGAGGCGGCGGGGAATGCGCGGGGTTTCGTACTGCAGGTCGCGGTCGGCGTTCTGGTCGGAGATGTCCTCGGCGGAACCCATCTGGGCGATGATGTTCATCATGAGGGGCTTCTCGACCACCCGGGTATTGTCCTGCGTCGAGAGGATCAACTCGGCGATGCGGGCTTCGATGTCGGCGACGATCTCCGTACCGTCGGGGGTATCCTTGTAGAAATTCTTGAGGCTGTCGAGGTAGGCATCGAGGGCTTCATAGGCGTCGGTATCCATGGTGAAGGCCACGCCCGAGATGCTGCATTTCTTGACTTCTTTCATGGTTGTGTGTGGTGTGCGGGGTTGGAGGAATGGTTATTTTTGACGGATGCTGCCGCCGCTTGTTTTCGAGGCTTCGACCTTGCAGTCGCCGATGTAGCGGACCGATGCGCCGCTCGAAGCCTGCGCCTTGAGCTGCTCGGTACAGTTCACCGAGATGCTCGAACCGCTCGAAGCCTGGACCTCGGCGCGCGTCGAGACCAACTCTGCGGCGTGGATCTTGCCGGCCGAACTGCTGCTGCCTTCAAACTGGATCGTGCCCCCTTTGAGCCCGATGTCGGCGGCACTCGATGTGTCGGCCGAGCACGACTGCGCTTGGACCTCGGCACGGACCGTGGCGGCGCTCGACGCGTCGATGTCGCACGTCGCGGCCTTGACCGTCGCCTTGACCGTTGCGGCGCTTGAAGCGTCGATTTCGCACGACTGGGCTTTGACCGATGTCTCGATCTCGGCGGCGCTGGAGGCCTTGACCTGCAGCGCCGAAGTCTTGATCTCGACCTCCTTGCCCTGAATCTCGGCGGCACTCGATGCTTTGAGCAGCCGGAGCGTGCGGTTGCCGACCGGAACGGTCACGGTCACCTTCATGTTGCGGACCTGCTTGATTTCGGGGTCGATCGTGATCCGGAGTTTCCGGGCTTCGGCCTGTACGACCACCCACTCCATCAGGTTGTCGTTGGCGTCGATGCGGATCTGGTCTCCCTGCTCCGTCAGGATGACGCGGATGGCGCGCGAGACGCTGATGGCGTCGAATTCGGGGAGCGGGACCTCCTTCGTGACGATATGGCCGCTGCCCTTGATTGTTCTCTTGCCCGGCAGGGAACTTGCGAAGCAGACGGTGCAGAGGGCGCAGGCGGCCACCAGCATCACGAGCGGTATGGTTATCAGCAGGAATTTTTTCATGACTCTCTGTTTTTAAGGGGTTCAGATGTTTTCTTCGGCGTTTCCGTGGCGGATGCGGTTGATCTGTCCGACGAGTTCGTCCCACGCCTCGTCGAGCGTGCGGAGGTATTCGTGGCCCTTCTCCGTGAGGGTGTAGTATTTGCGGGGCGGGCCCTGAGGGGACTCTTCCCAGCGGTAGGTGAGCAGTCCGGCGTTTTTCTGCCGGGTGAGGATCGGGTAGAGCGTACCCTCGACGACGATCATTTCGGCGGCTTTGAGCTCGGCGATGATCTTCGGAGCATACGAATCCTCGCGGGAGAGGATGGCGAGGATGCAATACTCCAGGATTCCTTTGCGCATTTGCGCCTTTACGTTGTCTTCAGCCATGGTGATTGAATTTTAGCCTTTCGGGTTCTGCGGCACGACCAGCCAGAGGATGATGTAGACCCAGATCGAGAGTCCTCCGATGAGAATCAGCACCAGCAGGGCGATGCGCAGTTTCGAGACGTCGAGTCCGAAGTAGTCGGCCAGGCCCCCGCAGACTCCGGCGATGATGCACTCTTCACGGGAGCGGTAGAGGTGTCGGTTGTTGTTTGCAGTCATTGTGTTTCAGAATTTTTTGCGGAACGGGTTGAATTTCCGGGCCGGTTCTTCGGGGATGACGAACCAGAGGATGATGTAGACCCAGATCGAGAGCCCTCCGAAGAGGATCAGCAGCAGCATGACCAGCCGGATCATCGTGGGGTCGGTGTCGAAGAAGGCGCCCAGACCGCCGCAGATGCCGGCGATCGAGCGTTCGGTCCGCGAACGGTAGAGTTTGCGGGGCGGGTTTTGTGCCTGGCCGCTCTCCGTTTGCGGGGCGTCGCTCTCCGCTCCCGGGTTGCGGGGCTCCCCGAAATCGGACGGGGCACCCATCTGTGCCATGGTGGCGCGGACGACCTCGATGGTGATGACGCGCATGGGCGAGGCGACCCGTTCGCGGAAGATCTCCGCCACGCGGGCTTCGATATCGGCCATCGTTTCGGCATCCCCTTCGGGAAGCCGGCGGCGGATGTCGTCGAAGTAGCTGCTCAAAAGCTGGCAGGCATCTTTGTCGAGGGTGAACGCCCCCGAACCGATGTTTACGTTTACAGTCTCTTTCATGGTCGTAACGGCTTTCGCCGGGTAATTTTTGCGGGTTTTACTATTTTGACATCACAAATATAAAACACTTTTTAGTATTATGCAATACAAAGTACCTTTTTTTTTGAAAAATTCCGCAAAAATGTGCTTTTTCTCGGATTTTTGCCGGGAAAATGGCGATATTTGGAGTTCCGGTGTTGCGTTTTGCCGCGCATCTTCGTCTTACAGATACCATGAAGGAATCCGAATTCACCGCTTTTGTCCTGCCGTTGCGCGACCGCATGTTCCGCTATGCGCAAAGCCTGCTGCTCTCGCCGGCCGAGGCGGAGGATGTGGTCCACGACCTGCTGATGCGCCTGTGGAGCGAACACGCGCGGTGGGAGATGCCCCGGAAGGTCGAGTCGTTCGTGATGACGGCCGTGCGCAACCGCTGCTGCGACCTGCTGCGGCGGCGCCAGGCCGACGAACGGCGCCGGGAGGCGGTTGCCGCGACGGGAGAACGCTCGGTTGCGGCGGACAGCGACCGGTGGGAGGTGCGCGAACTGGTGCGGCGGGCGCTGTCGGCCCTGCCGGATCGCCAGCGGGAGGTGCTCCATCTGAAGGAGATCGAGGGGTATCCGACGCGGGAGATTGCGGCGATGATCGGTTGCGACGAGGCCCAGGTGCGGGTGATCCTCTCCCGGGGACGGATGGCCCTTCGGGGTATTCTGCAAAAAATGAGAAACGATGAACGAACGACACGAACGGATTGAACGGCTGGCGGAACGCTGGCTGGAGGCCCGGGCGACCGAGGCCGAGGAGCAGGAGCTGCGCGAACTGTTGCGGACGACGGAGGAGCTGCCGGAGTCGCTGCGCGAGTTGTCGCTGCTCTTCGAGGGATTCGGGGCGCTTGCCGGGGAGCAGATGCCCCGTAGCGAGGCGCCCGACCGGGAGTTGACGCTCCTCTCCGAGAAAAAGCCCCTCCGTCCGCTTGCCGAGGGCCCCGACCGTCCCCCCGAACCCGCGCTTGCCAGAGATCCCGATACCCCGGCCCGGTCGTCCGCCCGCAACCCGTTCGGAAGGCGAAGACGGCTCTTCTGGAGCGTTGCCGCGGCAGCCGTCGTGATCCTGGGAATTTTCCTCGGCGCGGAGTGGCTGCGTGAACCTTACTGCTACATCAACGGCAAACCTGTCTACGACAAGGAGGTGGCCATGCAGACGACCGCTTATTTCGACTCCTTTGCGGTGCTTGATGCTCCGGCCCGCCTGGTCGACGAACTGATTGAAAATCAATAAATATGCGAAACAATGGATAAGAAACTCTTTTTGGGATGGATGGCCGCCTTTTTGTCGATGGCGTTTTCGACGGCTGCGGAGAGACCGGCCGGGTTGCCGTCGGCCGACAGCGATACGACGGCCCGGATGACGGTGAGCCCCGAACCGCTCACGGTCGACACGCTCGAACGCCTCGATCCGGTTGATACGGATCTCGTGACATTGCGGCGTTCGGCTGGAGGCGAGGAGATGGTTATTGAGGTGGCGGGATTCGGCATTACGCTCTCCAACTCCTCCGACGGTTGGTTCCGATCCGCGGACTCGGTGAAGAACCGTTCCCGCTTCTCCCTGCTGTTTCTGGCTGGATCGGAGTACGGGTTCATTGTCCCGACAGGTCTCGATTACGGAGCCTATCCGGCCGGCAGCGACCACTTCTTCGATTTGCGCAACGGCAAGTCGCTGCACATCTCGACGACGCTTGTCGGCCTGAATTGCGAGTTCGGCAGAATGCGGCAATTCAATCTGAGGACCGGATTGCGCTATACGATTGACAACTACCGCCTGTCGGACAACTCGATAACGCTCGGCAACGAGAACGGGATGATCGTACCCCGGACGCTCGACGAGAAGGCCGACAAATCGAAGCTCCGCATTACGTCGCTCGGCATTCCGCTGACCTTTTCGTACCGCGTTGTCCGGAATCTGACGGTAGCCGTGTCCGGCTATTTCGACTTCACGATGGGGGCCAACTCGATCTACAAACGTCCCAAGGTGAAGAATTCGCTCGCGGGGGTGAATCCCTTCCTGTTCAGTACGGCAGTTGCCATCGGTTATCACCGGGTCGGGGTTTATCTTCGCTACGGCGTCACGCCGCTTTTCAAGAGCGGTGTCGGGCCGGAGGTGCACCCGATCTCGATCGGATTTTGTCTGGACATGTAAACCGCTTGCGTCATGAAACGTATTCTGATCTTGTTATTGGTCGTTTTGCCCTTCCTGGCCCGGGCGCAGAACGTATCGTGGCGGTTCTTCGACCGTTATTCGAAGGCCGAAGGCTTCTCCTGCGTGCAGATGGAACGGAAGATGATGCGGATGATGAGCCGCCAGGCGGCCGAAAAGGGCGACAAGAAACTGGCTGAACTGTTGGACGGTATCCAATATATCCGGATCATGGCATTGGATGGCGGAGACCGTACCCAGTTTCTGAAAGATGCCGAAGAACTTGCCTCCGATCCGGTTTTCAAGTTCCAATTGGTGATGTCGGAGAGTTCCGATGGTCAGACGACGCGTTTTTACCTTCGGGAAGCGGTGTTTAACAACTATTCGGAGTTGTTGATGCTGACTTATGGACCAAAGGAGACGGTCGCGGTGAATATCTACGGAAGGTTTGATTTGAAGCAGGTTTCGCGGTTGTCGACGATCCGTCCGAAACGCACGAACGAGTAGGGGCGGTGCGAGCAACGCATATCGCCCACCGCAATAGAAAAGCCCTCCGAAAATCCGGAGGGCTTTTCTGTCGGACATTCTCGCAACCGTTAGTCCTTGAACTTTGCGGAGAGGAACTCGCGGTTCAGGCGGGCCCGGCTCCTCCCTTTTCCAAAGGGAGGTTGGGAGGGATTGTGAACAACGGTTGCGTGCAACGCATATCGCCCGCTTGGGCAATAAAAAAATCCCCGGAAAAACTCCGGGGATTTTTTGGTTGGGTAAGGCTTCGTTGCCACCGTTAGTCCTTGAACTTCGCGGAGAGGAACTCGCGGTTCAGGCGGGCGATATGCGTGATGGAGATCTGTTTCGGGCACTCGGCCTGGCAGGCTCCGGTGTTGGTGCAGTTACCGAATCCGAGCTCGTCCATCTTGGCAACCATCGCCTTGGCACGGCGGGCACCCTCTACGCGGCCCTGGGGCAGCTTGGCCAGCGACGACACGCGCGCTGCAACGAACAACATGGCCGAACCGTTTTTGCAGGTGGCAGCGCAGGCTCCGCAACCGATGCAGGCTGCAGCGTCCATAGCCTCGTCGGCATCCTCTTTCGGGATCAGCACGGCATTGGCATCGGGCACCGAGTTCGTGCGCACCGAGATGAAACCTCCGGCCTGAAGAATCTGGTCGTAAGCCGAACGGTTCACCACGAGGTCCTTGATCACGGGGAATGCTGCCGAACGCCACGGTTCGATGGTGATCGTCGCGCCGTCCTTGAACTTGCGCATGTAGATCTGGCAGGTCGTGGCTCCCTGGCTGGGACCGTGAGCCTGTCCGTCGATGTGCAGCGAGCACATGCCGCAGATACCCTCGCGGCAGTCGTGGTCGAAAGCCACGGGCTCCTTGCCCTGATGTACGAGGTCGTTGTTCAGGATGTCGAGCATCTCAAGGAACGAGGTGTCGGCCGAGATGTTCTCCACCTTGTAGGTTTCGAACGCTCCCTTGGATTTAGCGTCCTTCTGACGCCATATCTTTAATGTGAAATTCATTGTTTTTCGATCTTAAAGTTCAACGTCAAAACGGGCTTAGTCCTTGTAGTTGCGCTGTGCGGGGTGTACGAACTCGAAGTTCAGGGGCTCCTTGGTCATCTCCGGCACCTGGTCCATACCCTTGTACTCCCAGACGGCGGCGTAGGTGAAGTTTTCGTCGTCACGCTTGGCCTCACCCTCTTCGGTCTGGTGCTCGACGCGGAAGTGACCGCCGCACGACTCCTCACGGTTCAAGGCGTCGCGGGCCATCAGTTCGCCCAGTTCGAGGAAGTCGGCCAGACGCAGGGCCTTTTCGAGTTCGACGTTGAAGTCGTTCTCGCGGCCGACGACCTTCACGTCCTTCCAGAACTCCTTGCGCAGAGCCTGGATTTCGGTGATGGCCTTCTGGAGCGACTCCTTCGTACGGGCCATTCCGACGTTCTCCCACATGATGTGTCCGAGCTTCTTGTGAATGTCGTCCACCGACTGCTTGCCGTTGATCGAGAGCAGCTTGGCGATCTTTTCGCGCACGCCCTTCTCGGCTTCGTCGAAGGCCTTCGTGTTGGTCTTCACCTTCGGGGCCTGGATCTTGTGCGAGAGGTAGTCGCCGATGGTGTAGGGCAGGACGAAGTAACCGTCGGCCAGACCCTGCATCAGCGCCGAAGCACCCAGACGGTTGGCACCGTGATCCGAGAAGTTGGCCTCGCCGATGGCGTACAGGCCGGGGATCGTGGTCATGAGGTTGTAGTCGACCCAGATACCGCCCATGGTGTAGTGCACGGCGGGGAAGATCTGCATCGGCTGCTCGTAGGGGCTGACGTCGGTGATCTCCTCGTACATGTCGAAGAGGTTGCCGTAACGCTGCTTGATGATATCCTTTCCGAGACGCTCGATGGCGGTCTTGAAGTCGAGGAAGACGGCCAGACCGGTCTCGTTCACACCGTAACCGGCATCGCAACGCTCCTTGGCGGCACGCGACGCCACGTCACGCGGCACGAGGTTTCCGAAGGCCGGGTAGCGGCGTTCCAGATAGTAGTCGCGGTCCTCCTCGGCGATATCCGAGGGCTTCTTGGCGCCCGAACGGATGGCCTTGACGTCTTCGAGCTTCTTCGGCACCCAGATGCGGCCGTCGTTACGCAGCGACTCGGACATCAGCGTCAGTTTCGACTGCTGGTCGCCGTGAACGGGGATACACGTGGGGTGGATCTGCGTGAAGCAGGGGTTGGCGAAGCCGGCGCCCTTGCGGTAGCACTGGAAAGCGGCCGAGCCGTTCGAAGCCATGGCGTTGGTCGAGAGGAAGAAGACGTTTCCGTAACCTCCGGTGGCCAGCACGACGGCGTGAGCTCCGTGACGCTCGATCTCACCCGTGACGAGGTTGCGGGCGATGATACCGCGAGCCTCGCCGTCCTCGATGACGATGTCGAGCATTTCGTGACGCGGGTAGCTCTTGACCGAACCGGCAGCGATCTCCTTGTTCAGCGCGGCGTAGGCACCCAGCAGCAACTGCTGACCGGTCTGGCCGCGGGCGTAGAACGTACGCGAAACCTGCGCACCGCCGAATGAACGGTTGGCCAGCAGACCGCCGTACTCGCGGGCAAAGGGCACGCCCTGAGCGACACACTGGTCGATGATCAGGTTCGAGACCTCGGCCAGACGGTAGACGTTGGCCTCGCGGGCGCGGTAGTCGCCGCCCTTGATCGTATCGTAGAAGAGACGGTATACGGAGTCGTTGTCGTTCTGGTAGTTCTTGGCTGCGTTGATACCGCCCTGTGCGGCGATGGAGTGAGCGCGGCGGGGCGAATCCTGGATGCAGAACACCTTGACATTGTAGCCGAGTTCACCGAGCGAAGCGGCTGCGGAGGCACCTCCGAGACCCGTACCGACGATGATGATGTCGAGCTTGCGCTTGTTGGCGGGGCTTACGACTTTGATAGCTGCCTTGTGGTTGCTCCATTTTTCGGCGAGCGGCCCGGCAGGGATTTTAGCATCTAATTTTAAAGCCATATCGTTTGTATGTTTGTTGTTCTACAATGTTGCAGGATGGATCAGCAGGCACCGGCCATGCAGGGGCAGAGGAAGTAGACGAGGACGACGGCGGCGAATCCGAGGAAGATGATCGTTGCAACGATGTTTGCGATGCACTTCAGACGGGGATACCAGGTGTCGTTGGCCCAGCCTACGCTCTGGAACATCGACCATACGCCGTGCGTGAGGTGGAACCAGAGAGCGGCGAACCACACGAGGTAGATCACCACGTAGTACCACTGCGAGAAGGTGTAGCGGATCAGGGCGGCACCGTCGGCGGGGCTGTATCCCAGCGAGTTGGTGTGCTGTCCCAGGATCTCGACGAGCTGCATCTTCGCCCAGAAGTTGAAGAGGTGGAGCAGCAGGCCGACCAGGACGATGAATCCCAGCACGAGCATGTTTTTCGAAGCCCAAGCCACGCCCGGTTCCTGAACGGTGACGGCATAGCGCTGCTGTCCGCGGGCCTTGTAGTTGTGGAGCGTGAGGATGATGGCGTAGAGGAAGTGGATCAACACGCCGAGTGCCAGAACGACGGTTCCGGCCAGTGCATACCAGTTTGCTCCGAGGAACTCACAGATTGCGTTGTAACCCTCCGGCGAGATGATTGCCGTGACGTTCATCGACATGTGGAAGAGGATGAAGAGCACGAGGAAGCAGCCCGTCACACTCATTACTAACTTCTTGCCGAGCGAGGAATTGGATAGGAAACAGCTCATAATCTTTTGAAATTTGTTATATTTGTTAATGATTTGTGCGTTAACCCGGTTTTCCCGGCAAAGACGGCGCCAAATTCGACCGGAATCCGGAGCGGGCATCTTCACGACGGGATTGTTTGCGCAAAGATAGCCATTGTTCGCGGAATAACAATAGAAAGGCACAGGAAATTTATCGACGAAAAGCGCGTTTTATGACTAAAAATGAGCTTCGGAAAGCGATGCGGGCCCTGAATCGGAGTGTGGATGCCCGACAGCGGGCCGCCGTGTCGTTGCGGATCGTAGCCCGGGTTGAGGAGCTCCCGGATTTTGCCCGGGCCCGAACGGTGGGGCTCTACTGCGCATTGCCCGACGAACCGGACCTCTCGGACGCCCTGGTCCGCTGGTCGGGGGAGAAACGGCTGGTGGTTCCGCGGGTTGAGGGCGAGACGATGCGCTTGTTCGACTACGATCCGCAAACCCTCGTGACAGGGGCCTTCGGGATCCTCGAACCGGGCCCTGCGGCACGCCTTTGCGCGCCCGGGGAGATCGATCTGCTGCTGGTTCCGGGGGTGGCCTTTACCCGCGAAGGGGCGCGTTGCGGCCGGGGCAAGGGGTACTACGACCGCTATCTGGCACAACCCGAATTCCGGGGTGCGAAGTTCGGCGTCTGCTACGCCCACCAACTGATCGACGCATTGCCGGCCGAGCCGCACGACGTGCGGATGGACGGCGTGATTTTTGCTGAATAATCCGGATGCTGCGGACGGTCTCGACCGTCCGCGGTGTCTGCAACCGAAAGAATCGACGAAACGGATGAAAAAGAGAAGTGTGGCCCTGGTGCTTGCCGGAGGCGGAGCCCGGGGAGTGGCCCATATCGGCGCCATCGAGGAGTTGGAGAGTCAGGGATTCGAGATTGCGGCCGTGGCCGGGACCTCGATGGGAGCCCTGGTCGGGGGCATGTATGCCTCGGGCCATCTGACGGCATTCAGGGAGTGGATGTGTTCACTCGACAAGTACAAGGTTTTCGGTCTGGTGGATTTCGCCCTCAGTTCCGAGGGGCTGGTCAAGGGTGATCGGGTGATCAAGGCGATGCAGGAGCTGGTTCCCGACGTGCGGATCGAACAGATGCCGGTTCCGTTTGCGGCCGTGGCGGCCGATCTGCTCACGGGACGCGAGGTGGTGCTCGACCGCGGGGGGCTTTACGAGGCCATCCGGGCGTCGATCTCCATTCCGTCGGTCTTCCGGCCCGTGCACCGCAACGGGATGGTGCTCATCGACGGCGGAACGGTCAACCCCCTGCCGCTGAACCGGGTTCGGCGCGAGGAGGGCGATCTGCTGGTTGCCGTGGATGTGAGTGCGCCGTTCGGAGCCGATCCGACCGTGCGGGCCAATGCGTCGCTCAATTATTATAAGGTGCTGATCGCCTCGTCGCAGATCATGCAGCAGCACATCACGCAACTGATGTGCCGTCTCTACCGACCCGACGTGCTGGTCGAGATGCCGGCCGACAGTTACGGGATGTTCGAGTTTTACCGTTCGGCCGAATTGATCGAGGCGGGGCGTGCTGCGACCCGGGCGGCATTGGCGCAACAGTTGGAACACGCCTGAGCCGAGCGGCGTTACGCGGAGAACCCGCCAATCGATCGATATGCGGAGCGGCAGGGTTTTTGCTGGGAATTCGGAATGAAAACGGCGATTTGTTTTGAAAAAGCGACGGCCCGTTTTGAAGAATTCAATAAAATTCAGTGACGCAACTTTACACAGATTTTTAGGGCCGTCGCCATTTTCCGCCAGAAGATTCGGAGTGTGAGGTTCCTCGCACCCCGGAATCTCGCACGACACAAAGATAGAAAAACTTTCCGGACTTGCAACGGCTTTGCCCGAAAGTGATACGCGTGCGCCCAAAATATCGAGAAAGTTTGTCTTTTTTGGGGCTTTTTCTTGGAAATTCTCCGTTTTGCCGTCTTTTTTGTCGCTTTTTTCGCCCGGAACGGATATGAAACTCCCGGAGTCCTGCAAGGCTCCGGGAGTTTCGTATTTCGCAGGATCGGAGCGTTTGATCCGGGAATCCCGACGAACACCGTTGGATTTTTGCCGCATCGGGCCGACGGTTTCGTTTTGTTCGTTGGGTTTCCGGTCCGATTTCTATTTCCGGTCGTTCTCGCGGACGTAGGCGGCAATACGGTGGCTGCGCTTTCCGAGCGGAATACCCAGTCCGAGGGTCAGGTTGGCCGAGCTCTGCTTGATGGGCACCCACTGCGGGGTGTGCTTGGTGAGCAGCAGGTCGGTGGCGACGAAGAGGTTGATCCAGCCCGGGCAGAGGTTCAGGCCCAGACCGACGGCGCTGCCGCGGTTGTTGAGCAGCGAATAGCTTCCCGTGAGGGTGAACCAGCGAGTCGGGTGGAAATTCACCGATCCGGTGATGTTGTGCATGGTCTTGTACTCCCAGAAGCGGGCCGAGTAGAGGAGTCCGATTCCGACCCGGTGGTTCCAGACTTCGTATTCGAGACCGGCATTGACCGCCGCGCGGAGCATCTTCGAGGTGTTTTTGCTCTCCGTCTGGGTGAACTTCATCATTTCGAAATCGAAGTCGGGAGCGGTTTCGGTGCCGCTGCCCGAGACGGCCACGCCGGTGAATTCGGCCTCCTGGGTCGAGACGCCCGAGACGGTGCTGTTCTTGTCCCAGTTGATGAATCCCAGGTCGTTGACGGCGAGCGACGCCTGGAGGTTGGGCAGGATGTCGTACGTGGCTCCGAGGTCGACGGCAAAACCGTATCCGGCCGGTTTGCGGGGCTTGTAGTCGATGTCTCCGAACTCGAAGATGCCGGTTTCGGGATCGGGCTCGACCGAGGCGCCGTCCACCGTCATGTCGATCGTACCCTTCGTGACCACGGCCCAGCGGTCCTGCCGGAGCGAGACGTCGAACTGGTCGTAGTTGACCTGGGCCCGGGCGATTCCGGCGAGGAACTTGCCCCGCACACCGATATAGAGGCGGTCGTTGAGCAGCGGGAACGAATAGTTGAATCCGGCTTCGAGATAGGCCTCGGTGGCGGCTCCGAAGTTGTTGATGCTGCCCTCATCGCCGCGTTTGAGGAATTCGAAGAGCGACTTGGGCAGGTTCATGCTCTCGTTGGCCCGGATGTTGATGTCGAAGGACCAGAAGTTCTTGTGATTTTTGGTGAATTTGCCGAATCCGAGGAGGTTGATCCGGGTATCGAGCCCCATGAGGTTGTTGGTCTTGAGGTTCCGGAGCGCCTGGTCGGGGGTTACGGAGCTGTCGAGCAGCGTGACGAGTTTTCCGTCGCGTGCAAAGAAGATGTTGTCGAGGGCGATGTTTCCGCTCAGGTTGACGTTCAAGCCTCCGATTGCGGGGAGGTTGATGTAGCCGCGCAGGGGGGCGAAGGCGGGGTTGAACTGCGAACGGAAGGTCGAACCCTCCATGAAATAGGCCGTAGGGTTCTGAGCGGCAAGGCCGGTGGCCAGCAGGAGCGCTGCCAGCAGGAGATATGTTTTTTTCATGATGGGGATGTCGGGTTTAGATGTCGAACTTCAGCGCTCCGCGTTTGATGAGGTGGAGGTTGATCGTGAGCTGGGGCTGTACTTTCTCATCCCCGATTGTCCCGCGATCGAAACCCTTGCCGGGATAGTATTTGTTGATGTTCACGGCGATTTCGATCGTAAGGCCCCGGACGATCGATTGCAGATCGTCGGCGAAGAGCCGGGTTTCGGGCAGGACGTTCGCGTCGTTGTTTGCCTCGATTTCGGCCGTGAAGGCGACTTCGGTCGGCGTGAAGACCGGAGAGGCGGTGATGGAGACCGGCAGCCGGTTGTCGATGGTCCCGGCCATGTGGAGCGTATTCTTGGGTTCGGAGACCTCTTTTCCGTCGAGGTTTTCGACGAGCATGTCGACGACATCGTCGCTGAGGTCGATGCGATCGACGGAGTAGGTGAGTGCGGGGAGGCTGACTTCGAGTCCCGTCAGATACCCGCGAGCCAACTCTTCGATCTTTTCATCGAGGCGCTGACGCAGCAGCTCGTTGTCGGAGTACAGTTCGATGAATTCGTTCTTGAACTCCTCCACGGAGACGCCGGGGAGCAGCGACGAGAATTCGTCGTAATATTTTTCCTGCAGGAGCGAAGCCACCTGGTCGAGCTTTTCGGAGTCGGAGGCCATCTGGTCAAGAAGCCCGGAGAGTACATGGTCGACATAATCCTCATTCCCGACTAATTGCTGAACGAGTACGTACATGCCGTTCTCGTCCTGATTGGGCAGTTGGCTCGGCAGCCAGGTGTCGGCTTCGTTGAAGATTTCGTCGATTGCATCACCGTCGGTTCCGTTGAGTTCGTCCATGCTGACGAGCACCTTGAGGAGCGGGACTTCGAACCGGGAACTTTCGTCACCGATTGCGATGTTGTCGGTGTTGATGTTCGAGAGATCGTACTCCATGTCGACGCAAGCCGTTGAGCAGGCGGCGCATAGAATCAGAGAGCATAATTTTTTCATAGGCATGGAAGTGATGGTAAGGACTGCAAAGATAAACGATTCGGACGAATAAAACAACGGATCGGACGTTTTTGTTAATTGACAAAATCGTGATATATTTGTTACATTTGCAGCACGTATGAGCGAAAACGTCCGAGAATCGTTGAAGGAGCAGGTTGCGCTGCTGCCGTTGTCGCCCGGGGTCTATCAGTTTGTGGACCGCACGGGGACGATCATCTATGTCGGCAAGGCCAAGAGTCTTCGCAAACGGGTTTCCTCCTATTTCGTCAATTCGAAGGAGCACAGCGCCAAGGTCCGGGTGCTGGTCAAACAGATCGTCGAGATCCGCCACATCGTCGTGGGCAGTGAGACGGATGCCCTGTTGCTGGAGAATTCGCTCATCAAGAGCCTCCAGCCCCGCTACAACATTCTGTTGAAGGATGACAAGACCTATCCGTGGATTGTCGTGCGGCGGGAACCCTTTCCGCGGGTCCAGTCGACGCGGCAGTTGCTGCGCGACGGCTCGCAGTATTTCGGACCCTACGGGTCGGTGATGATGCAGCACAGCGTGCTGGAGTTTATCCGCGAGGTGATCCCGCTGCGGACGTGCAAACTCAACCTCGCGCCGGAGCAGATTGCCCGCGGACGCTATACGGTCTGTCTGCAGTACCACCTCGGCAACTGCAAGGGCCCCTGCGTCGGTGCCCAGAGCGAGGAGGAGTATGCGAAACAGGTCGATATGGTGGTTTCGGTGCTTCGGGGCGATTTGCGTCCGGCGCGTCAGTACCTGGAGGGGGAGATGTCGCGGGCGGCCGCGGAGTTGCGCTTTGAGGCGGCACAGCGCTACAAACAGCGCCTGGACGCTCTGGACCACTATGCGGGACGGTCGGTGATCGTGAGTGCGAAGATCGTCGACGTGGATGTCTTCTCGCTTCTGCCGGACGACGACGTGGCGTGGTGCAACTTCGTGCGGATCCGCCATGGCTCGGTGGTGGGCGTGCAGACCGTGAAGCTCTCGACGGGTGTCGAGGGGGATGAGCGCGACATGCTGACGCTGGCGATTCAATACCTGGTCGACACGGCCGGCGGCGGAGAGTTGGCCCGGGAGGTGATCGTTCCGTTCCAGCCGTCGACGACGCTGCTGTTCGACGGCGTGACCTTTACGGTGCCCAAACGGGGCGAGAAGCTCGACCTGCTGGAGTTTTCGCGCAAGAGCGCCCGCATCTACCGGGCCGAACAGTTGAAAAACCTCGAAATCCGCAATCCCGAACGGCATACCGAGCGATTGATGAATGCCTTGCAGAAGGAGCTGCGCCTCGACCGGCCTCCGCGCCACATCGAGTGTTTCGACAACTCGAACCTGCAGGGAGCGCATCCGGTTGCGTCGTGCGTGGTATTCCGCGACGGGAAGCCCGCGCGCAAGGAGTACCGGCACTTCAACATCAAGACGGTGGAGGGTCCGGACGACTACGCTTCGATGCGTGAGGTGGTCTATCGTCGTTACAGCCGGCTGCAGGCCGAGGGTGCGGAGTTGCCCGATCTGGTCATTGCCGACGGAGGAAAGGGGCAGATGGGGGTGATTCACGAGGTGCTGGAGGCTTTGGGGCTCGACATCCCGATCGCCGGACTGGCCAAGGACGACCGGCACCGTACGGCGGAACTCTATTGCGGTTATCCGCCGTTGCTGGTGGGGGTGCGTCCGACCTCTCCGTTGTTCCACTTCCTGACGAGCATCCAGGATGAAGTGCACCGCTTTGCCATATCGTTCCACCGCCAGAAGCGCAGCAAAGCCTTTATCCACAGTGAACTGGAGCAGATCGAAGGGGTCGGTGCGAAGACCATTGAGACGCTGTTGCAACATTTCCGCACGGTGGAGAAGGTGCGGGCTGCGAACTGGGAGGAGTTGTCGGCGCTGATCGGCCCGGCGAAGGCGCGCAAGGTGCGGGCCTATTTCGAGGGAGCGAAGTGATTCCGCCGGAGTTCCGGAGATGTCCGGGGCGATGTTTTTGAAAATAATTCGGGAAAAATGCTTGCAAACGGGGAATTTTTTCTATCTTTGTCCACCCGATTCGCCGCGAGAGATATGAATCCGGTTCGGTTGAGGAAGTTGGAGGGCCTTCGAAATAGCGGGGGTTGCCTCCGAAACAGCCGAAAGAGAGGAAGGATCGATATCTGAATGCGGAAATCAGCCCGGATGGCGGAATCGGTAGACGCGTTGGTCTCAAACACCAATGACAGCAATGTCGTGCCGGTTCGACCCCGGCTCCGGGTACCAGTAGAAAATCCCAAATGGCTAATTCATAGCTGTTTGGGGTTTTTATTTTGCACTGCGTGTCCGCATTTTGTCCGCATTTTCCCTAAAGTAAAAAAGTTGATTGTTTTTACACTTAATTCATCGAGCGTCTGCAGAAAGATTTTCGATGGGTTACAAGGATGCGGGGAGCCATATGCAACGAGGAGTCGGTTCTGCTGCTGATGGACAAAACGGCCATGGAAAAGAAATCCTACTTGAGATCAGTGCCGCGAATCGGGAATTATTTCCCGAGTGAGAAATTGGAGTATAAAAATAAGATCAACATGTCGCGGCGTATTGATCAGAAAACAAGAATCTCTATATTTGCATATCTGAAGAATCTGAAGGCTCCTGCCCAGACACACTT
>DXDA01000028.1 GCA_019115745.1 Candidatus Alistipes intestinigallinarum | reverse complement strand
ATTCGAACAAATAAAATCCGTTTTTTGTAAAGCATTAATCTCTTTCGCACCGTCCTTTCCAGCTTGCAGCTAATAGCAACTTCCGGGGGGGGGTGATGCGGGTCCAATCTCGGGATCAATCTCCGTCCCGGGCGATCAGCAAATCCGCCAAACGGACTTTCGGGACGTAATGCACCCCGTCGCGGCGATAATAGGCGTGACTCTCCTCCGCACCGATCTCCACGAGTTCGATTCGTTCGGCTCCCTTTCCGATGGCCAGCAGCAGGAGCGGATCGTACGGAAGCCGCAGCTCCTCGCGGATCCGCACCCGGTCGAATGCCCCGATACAGATGCCGTTCAGGCCGGTCTCCGCCGCCCGCAGCAACATGCTTTGGGCCGAAATCCCGAGATCGATATCCACATAACGATCCTCGGGAACGGTCGAGCAGATGACGATGAAGGCATTGGGTTCGGTGCCGGGCAGCGGCAGGTGCAGTTCCGGCAGCGCCCCACCCAGACGGATGAGCGGCAGCACAAGACGTGCCTCGTCCGCCAGCACGGGCCGAAAGCGCAACACCTGTTGATTCCGGGCCGAAGGGATCCGGGTATTGACCTCGATGATGCTCCGAAGCTGGTCCTCACGGACCGTAAAACGGGAATCATAACCGCGGTAGCTGCGGTTCTTGAGCAAGAGTTTCGTCAGGGTTACGGCCGGTCGGCGGACCGGGCTATCCTTTCGGGCCCGGTACTCCTCCATCTTGCGGCCCAGGTAGTCATCAGCCATGTTCGGATGTTTTAGCGAGTGCCAAGTTACGAAAAGCCCGTCGAAAAAACAAGTTCCCGGCAGCACGCCCTTCGTGCCCCGGGAACTCGCTTTCCACACCTTGCGAGTGGTCAGTCCTTCGTTTCGTATTTGCGGAGAATCTGCATGAACTCCCCGCCGGTGATCGTTTCGCGCTCCAGCAGGAAGGCCGCCGCCTCGTCGAGCACCGCACGATGCGCCGAAAGGATTCCCCGGGCCTTTTCATGGGCCTCCCGAACGATGCGCAGCACCTCGCGGTCGATCTCCGCAGCCGTTTCGGGCGAGCAGGTCAACGCATTGTCCCCACCCAGATAGGCGTTGTTTACCGTTTCGAGCCCCATCATGTCGTACTTCTCGCTCATGCCGAAGCGCGTGACCATCGCCCGGGCCAATTTCGTAGCCTGTTCGATATCGTTCGAAGCCCCGGTCGTCACGCTTCCGAAGACAAGCTCCTCGGCCGAACGGCCGCCCGTAAGCGTAGCGATGCGGTTGAAGAGGTTTTCGCGGCTCAGCAGCACCTGCTCGCCCTCGTCGACCTGCATCGTATAGCCCAGCGCCCCGGAGGTACGCGGAATGATCGTGATCTTGTGCACGGGAGCCGAGGCGGTCTGCATCGCAGCCACCAGGGCATGTCCGATCTCATGGTAGGCGACGATGCGTTTCTCTTCGCCCGAGAGCACCTTGTTCTTCTTCTGAGCCCCGGCCATGACGGTCTCGACACTCTCTTCGAGATCGGCCGTCGTCACCTTCCGACGACCCTGCCGCACGGCACGCAGCGCCGCCTCGTTGACGATATTGGCCAGTTCGGCCCCCGACGACCCGGCCGTGGCCTGCGCCACGATCGACAGGTCGACCGCCTCGTGCTTCACCTTGGCCAGATGCACCCGGAGAATCGCCTTGCGGCCCTCCAGGTCGGGCAGCTCCATCTGGATGCGGCGGTCGAAGCGTCCCGGACGCAGCAACGCCTTGTCGAGACTCTCCGGGCGGTTCGTGGCGGCCAGAATCACAACGCCCTTGCGGCCGTCGAAACCATCCATCTCGGTCAGCAACTGATTCAGGGTCTGTTCGCGTTCGTCGTTGCCGCCGAGTGCCGTATCGCGGCGTTTGCCAATGGCGTCGATCTCGTCGATGAAGATGATGCACGGGGCCTTCTCTCCGGCCTGCTTGAAGAGGTCGCGGACCTTGGCGGCGCCCATCCCGACGAACATCTGCACGAACTCCGAGCCCGACATGGCAAAGAACGGCACTCGGGCCTCTCCGGCTACGGCCCGCGCAATGAGCGTCTTGCCCGTTCCCGGAGGACCGACCAGCAGCGCCCCTTTCGGCAGCGAAGCCCCGATTTCGGCATACTTCGACGGACTGTGCAGGAAGTCGACGATCTCGGTCAGTGCCTCCTTCGCTTCGTCCTGTCCGGCGACGTCGGCGAAGGTGGTCTTCACGTCCGAATCGGCGTAGATCTTGGCCCCGCTGTTGCCGAACGAGAGGAAATTGCCGCCCGAACCCATCCGAGCTTGGATGCTCCGGCTCGCCTGTTTCCACAGGATGTAAAAGAGCAGGCCCGGAAGGATCCACATCAACAGAAAATTCAGAATCGGCGAATTCTCCTGCGGCACGACCTGCGAAAAGGCGATCTTGCCGTCGTCGTTGGGGCTCTTGGCCGCAAGGAGCCGTTCGACCAGATGGGGGTCGTCGATTGCGCCGGTCTGGAACGTGGCGGTTTTGCCTCCGTCGGTCTCGGCCGTAAAATAGATCTGTCCGTTCTTGATCATCACCTCCTTGACCAGACCGCTGTCCACGCGTTCGATGAAGGCACCGTAATCGGTCGGTTCGATCCGCCCGGGCGTGAACATCGGAAACAGAAAACCGTTCAGGAACAGAACGATCAGAATTACCCACAGGAGTCCCGTAAAGGGATTGCCGCGACGCGGCGGCGTGTTACGTATTTCCCGGTTGTCAGTCATCTTGCAAATAGATAGAATTCGGAGGCAAAGTTCCGTTTTTCGGACGAAAAAAAATGATCGATGTGACGCTTTGAATGTTTGTTTGTTCGCCATTTGATATTCCATCTCCATTTTTCACGAGATCAAAAACCCCGTCAGAAGAGATTCCGAAGGGGTTTCGATAAAATGCGTAACCCATGTTACTTGCAGAATCGCAAGGTTTGGCGTATCTTTGCGCCCCAAAATGACGGTAACGACCTCGCGCACGCGATTGAATTCGCCCGGACGAGGCTGCCGTTCCAAAAACAAATGCGAATGACAACTTGGAAGAGATCCAGAATGGCTGCCGGACTGCTGATCTGCCTGCTGGCCGCCTGCAACAACGAACCTCTTGACCCGACGGGCGGGCCGAACGACAACTACCTCGAAATCTCCTTCTCCCGCACGACCCGTGCCGATCTGGACGAAAGCGGTGCCGGCAACTTTTCGGAGGGCGACTGCGTCGGCCTCTACATCGACAACGGCAGCGAAACCCGCTACCGCGAACTGACCTACACCTCCGGAGAGTGGCAGCCGCGGCTTCGGCGCAGCGAGTTCGGCGAGGGCGAACTGACCCTTGCGGCCCACTACCCCGTTCTGCCCGAAACGGCGGCCGATCCGACACACGCCGCCTTCACGCTTGCCGACAACCAAAGCGCCGAAGGCTTTGCAGCCTCGGACCTGCTCTTCGCCCGACAGAGCATCCCGGCCGACAGTTACCGCGCCACGATGACCTTCACACACGCCCTGCATCGGCTGCGTGTCGAAATCCAGGGCGAGGGCGTCTCCACGCCGAGTCTCCGCAGCCGGATGAACGCTACGGTCGACCTGCTCACCGGCGAGGTGACGGCCGCCGGGGACGATTTCGGATGGATCACACCGTGCACGAACAGCGACGGCACGTACGAGGCGGTAATCTTCCCGCAGGCCGTCGATACCTACCGCGACGAAGAGGGGTTGCTGAAAATCCCGACTGCGGTCCGTGAGGTCGTCTACAAGGCCCCCGACCAGATCAACGGCCAGCCCCTCACGGAGTTCGAGGCCGGCAAGCAGTTGACGATCCGGCTGAATCTGACCAGTACGGGCGATCCCGAGTGGGCCAACCGCAAGGTGTGGGTCTACGGCATCAAAGCTCCGGAGGAGAGCGCCTGGAAACAGTATTTCATCGACCGGCTGTATGACTATTACGCGCTTGCCTGGAAGCCCGAGTACGGCTGGTATGATTGCAACAAGGTGGACGCGGTGGTCGGAGGCGTAGACTGTTACATGTGTTGGGCTGCCGCGGCTTCGAACCTGCTGCACTGGTGGATCGAACAGAACAAGAGCTACATCGAGCGCTACGGCAAATATCAGGGTCCCGACTACAACTATCCGTTGAAGAAAATGCCGGAAAGCGATATCTTCAAGAGTTTCTGCGATTCGTTCAAGAATGAGGCCGGATATACGGATGAAGGTATCAACTGGTTCATTCAAGGGAAGAAACCGGTCAGCCAGCCCTATATCGAGCCGTATAACCCGGCCGGATATTTCAAGGATGTCTTCCCTGTAAACTCCACGTCGACAGACCTTCTGAGTTACAGTGTCGGAGGTTTGGGCAAGGAACGCTTCAACAATACGATCAAGGATGCGTTGGCCAACAAAAAGGGAATCGCCGTATGCAAAGGCACGCTTAAGGAGGGGCACTTTGAGACCATCTGGGGTGCCGAATTCGATGAAAATGGCGACGTGTCTGCCATCTACATGGCCGATAACAACGATCGGGATTATGACGAGGAGTTCGGCGTCGGATGTATCCGTTTTAAAATTCGCTACGAAAAATACCCCGAAGGGGCAACCTATACGGCCTACGATACCGGATACATGGAGGGCAGCAAGCCTATTGCGATCACCCGCCTGATCCTGCTCCCGCTGGCGCAGGACAAATGGGAGGAATACTTCGCCCAACAGGCCTCACAGGCCGATGCCGAATAACAAACCCATCGGAACAAGCAAAAACAGAACCATATGAAACGAATGATTTACGGAGCGGCCCTGCTGTTGGCCGCAATCAGCACCGGATGCGACAAAAACGAATCCGGCAACTCAGGCGGAGATTCCGGGACGCCGACCCCTTCCGAAGAGCGTCGGATCACCTTCACGACGGCGATTGCCGCGACACGCGCCCCGCAGTTGGAGGAGGACGGCAGCGGGTCGTTCACCCCGGGCGACACCTTCACGCTCTATGCCCACGACGATGCGCAGGGCGCCGCAACCGTCGATTACAGCATAGGCACCACGGCGCTCTACTGGCGCGATCTGACCTTCGCCTCCGAGGGCGGGAAGGTTCATTTCGAGGCCTGCTACCCGAAGCAGACCCTTTCGAACGGAGGCTTCGACTTCACGACGACGCAGGATGCGGCGGGCGACCTGCTCTGGGCTTCGGCCGCGGACGTGAGCGTCGGATCGGAGAAGCCCGTATCGCTGACGTTCCGTCATGCCCTGCACCGGCTGGTGGTCAAGTACACGGTCGAGGACCCGTCGATCGACGCCTCGCAGATCGAGACGCGCTGCACGGCCTGTGCAACGGCCCGCGTCGAGCTGTCCGAAGGCCGGATCCTGCTGAACGACTCGAAGCAGACCTTCACCGCAACAAACAAAGAGGTCAGCTTCCTGCTGCTGCCGCAGTCGGCGGAGGAGGTGACGCTGGAGATCCACGCCGGCAGCGTGAGCCGCACCTGGAAACTCTCGGAGACGGATTTCTCCTATCCGGAACTGGAGGGCGGCAAGCAGGTGACGGTCAACCTGACAATCGCCGACGGGACGATCCGCATCGAAGGGATTTCGATCGAGGGCTGGGGTGACCAGGGGACGGTCGACGATGAGATCATTCTCTGACGCAAGCTCCGGCGCGGAGGGCTGAACGCGCCGCAAGACCCGAAACAATCGGGCGGTTTCCAGGTGGGGAACCGCCCGATTTTCATGAACGGGCAAGGTGCTGCGGCGGAATGTCACGACATTGTAACGGATATGTCGTACCGGCGAAAAGCGTCTCGTGTTCTTTTGCAGTGTCAACATGGAATTGCAATGCCCGAAACCAAACACTTCAAGACCATCGTGATGTCCGACATCCACCTCGGATCGAAATGGTCGAAGGCCAAGGAGGCCAATCGTTTTCTGAAGTACCACACCTGCGACACGCTGATCCTCTGCGGCGACATCATCGACGGCTGGGAACTTGTCCGCGGACGGCGCGAGAAGTGGAAACGGCGCCACACGAACTTCATCAGCCGCCTGCTGGAGCTCCAGCACGACACGCAGATCATCTACCTGCGGGGGAATCACGACGATTTTCTGGATCGGGTTCTGCCGCTCCGGTTCGCCAACGTCAGCGTCCTGAAGGACTACGTCTACACGAGCGGCGGCAAACACTACTACGTGCTGCACGGCGATGTTTTCGACCACGTGACCTCGTCGATGAAGTGGCTGGCCAAGGTGGGTGACGTGGGCTATTCGCTGCTGATGTGGTTCAACCGGCTCTACAACCGCCGCCGCCAGAAGCGGGGACTCCCCTACTACTCGGTCTCGCAGAAAATCAAACAGAAGGTCAAGGCGTCGGTGTCGTACATCAGCGACTTCGAGAAGCATCTGGTCGAGGTTGCGCGGCAAAAGGGGTGTGCGGGCATCATCTGCGGCCACATCCACCAGGCGGACAAACGCATGATCGACGGGATTCTCTACCTGAATTCGGGCGACTGGGTCGAATCGATGACGGCACTGGCCGAGGATTACGACGGCAACTGGGAGATTCTCCGCTACGACTCCGAAAAAACCGGCCGGTGATGCGTTACCTGTTTGTTATCCAGGGCGAAGGGCGCGGGCATCTGACCCAGGCGCTGTCGCTGGCCTCGATGCTCCGGCGCCACGGACACGAGATCGTGGGGGCGCTCGTGGGGTTGAGCCCCGAGCGGAGACTTCCGGGCTTTTTCATCGAGAAGATCGGGGTTCCGGTCACGGAATTCGAAGCCCCGCAGTTTGCCTTCGACCGGGCGAACCGCAGCGTCAGCCTGCTGCGCACGCTGCTGTGCAACCTCTCGCCGACCCGGACCGCAACCTTCGAGCGGAGTATGCACCTGATCCGCGACCGGATCGCGGAGCTGCAACCCGACCGGATCGTGAACTTCTACGAACTGCTCACCAGCCTGACCGTCCGCCGCTACGGAATCCGGATCCCGATGACGGGCATCGCGCACCAGTTCCTGCTCAACCACAGCGACTACCCCTACACCCGCCACACGGGTATCCAGGGTCGGCTGCTGCGGCTCCACGCCCGGCTGACGGCCTGCGGATGCACGGAGCTGCTGGCGCTGTCGTTCCGGCCCGAGAAGCCCGACCTGCGCCACCGGATCCGGGTCGTTCCGCCGCTGCTCCGGCGCGAGGCCCTGACGGGAACCGCCTCGAACGCCGGGTTCATCCTCGGGTACATGGTCAACAACGGCTTTGCCCGCGACCTGCGGAACTGGTGCGGCGGACATCCGCAATGCCCGGTCCACGTCTTCTGGGACCACCCGCTCTCACCCGAAACGTGGCACGCCGAAGGACAGCTCGTGCTGCACCGGCTCGACGACCGGCTCTTCCTCGACATGATGCGCCGCTGCCGGGGTTACGTCACCACGGCGGGATTCGAATCGGTCTGCGAGGCGATGTACCACGGCAAGCCGATGATGCTCATCCCGGCCCACATCGAACAGCGCATCAATGCGGCGGATGCCGCAGCGTCCGGAGCCGGCATCACGGCCGAATCGTTCGACCTGGACCGTTTCAACGAATTCCTCGCCCGCCGTCCGCAACCCGACCCGGGGTTCCGCCACTGGGTCGACTCGGCCGAGGGGTGTTTTCTGCAACTGCTCACCCGATCGTAAACCGGATATGGATTTTTCGTTCAACAACCGCGAATTGAGCTGGCTATCGTTCAACGAACGGGTTCTGCAGGAGGCGCAGGACCCCACCGTGCCGCTGCTTTCGCGCCTTCAGTTCCTGGGCATCTACTCCAACAACCAGGATGAATTCTTCAAGGTGCGCATCGCCAACCTGATGCGACTGAGCCGTTCGCGCAAACAGCGCAACCGGCTGCTGCTGGGCGGCTATACGCCCGGAGCGCTGCTCGAAGCCGTCAGCCGGCGCGCCGACCGGGCACAGGAGGCCTTCACGACGACCTACCGCTCCATCCTTCACGAAATGGAACGCTGCGGCATTCACGTACTGGACGAAACGCAGCTCTCGCCCGCCCAGGAGGCTTTCTGCCGCGACTACTTCGCCTCGGTGGTCTCGCCGCGGCTCGTGCCGCTCATCCTGCGCAAGTCGGTGAAGATCCCCTTCTTGCCCGACGGCAATGCCTATCTGGGCATCCGGATGGCCTGTGCGGGCGAGGGAACGGCGCGTTACGCCGTGGTGCGCATCCCGGTCAGTTCGGCCTGTCCGCGCTTCGTGATGCTGCCTTCGGAGGAGGGGCGCAGCGACGTGATCTTCCTCGACGACATCATCCGGCTGATGATCGACGACATCTTCTTCATGTTCACCTACGACCGGATCTCGGTCCACACGTTCAAGATCATGCGCGACGCCGAGCTGACGATCGACGACGACGTCTCGAAGAGCCTCTTCGAGCGCATTGCCGAAGGGGTCGAGGAGCGGCGTTACGGGTCGCCCATCCGCCTGATCTACGACCGCGAGATGCCGCAGGACCTGCTCGACATGCTGGTCGCCAAGCTCAAGCTGACGCCGGGGATGCTGGCCCCGGGCGAGCGCTACCATCTGATGAAGGACCTGATGAAGTTCCCGAAGGTGCGTCCCGAGCTGCTCACCGAGAATCCCGAGGCACTGCGCCACCGGGACATTCTGCCGTTTCAGAGCATTCTGAAGGTGGTGCGCCGCAAGGATATCTTCCTGAACTTCCCCTACCATTCGTTCCAGCACGTCATCGACTTCCTGCGCGAAGCGGCCATCGACCCGCGTGTGGAGCGCATCTGCATCACGCTCTACCGCACGGCCGAACACTCGAAGGTGATCAACGCGCTGGTCAACGCCGCGAAGAACGGCAAGGAGGTGACGGTGCTCGTCGAGTTGAAGGCGCGGTTCGACGAGGAGCAGAACATCGAGCATACCGACCTGCTGCAACGCGAAGGGGTCCGGATCCTGCCGACGATCGAGGACCTGAAGGTCCACAGCAAGATCATCCTGGTCGAACGGCGCGAAGGGTCGGGCGTGCGGGGCTACGCCTACATCGGCACGGGGAACTTCAACGAGGACACGGCACGCATCTACGGCGACTACGGGCTGCTGACCGCCCACAAGGGGATCGTCGAGGATGTGCGCAACGTCTTCGGGTTCCTGATGAACAGCCACAAACGCTACCGCTACAAGCACCTGCTCGTCTCGCCCTACTTCATGCGCGATGCCTTCACGGCGCTGATCGACCGCGAGATCCGCAACGCCCGCAAGGGCCGCAAGGCCTGGATCTGCGCCAAATGCAACTCGCTGACCGACGAACGGATCATCGAACGCCTCTATGCGGCGGGCCGTGCGGGAGTCGAGGTGCGGCTGATCGTCCGCGGCGCCTGCTGCCTGCAACCCTCCGTGGAGGGGATGAGCGAGCACATCCGCGCCATCAGCATCGTGGACAAATACCTCGAACACGCCCGGCTGTTCCTCTTCGCCAACGGGGGTGAGGAGGTGGCCTACATCGGCTCCGCGGACTGGATGTCGCGGAACCTCGACCGCCGGGTGGAGGTCTGCACGCCGATCCTCGACCGGCAAATCCTGAAACTCCTGCACCGGGTTTTCGAGATCCAGTGGAGCGACAACACGAAGGCGCGCGACCTGGCGGACCCGGAGAACAATCCGCACGTGAAGGCGGCGAAGGATGCGGCACCGCTCCGCAGCCAGACCGCCCTGTATGAATACTACAAGCAACAGAGCGAAAAATGAATCGGGAAACTTTCGGAGCCATCGACATCGGCTCGAACGCCATCCGGCTCCTGATCGATTACGTGGAGCAGTACGACGACGGTCGTACGGAGTACAAGAAAGCGGCCTTCGTGCGGGTTCCGATCCGCCTGGGCGACGACGTCTTCCTGCGCGGACATATCGGCAACGACCGCGCCGAAGCGTTGTGCGACGCCATGCAGGGCTTTGCGGCGCTGCTGCGGGCCTACGGCGTGCGCGACTACCGGGCGTGTGCGACGAGTGCGATGCGCGAGGCGGCCAACGGCCGCGACATCCTCGAACGCGTGCGGCTGCGCAGCGGCATCACGGTCGAAACGATCAGCGGCACGGAGGAGGCTGACACGATCTTTGCAGCGGGCGGCCTGAAGGAGCTGCTCGACCGGTCGAAAACCTACCTCTATGTCGATGTCGGAGGCGGCAGCACCGAAATCGTGGTCTACGCCTCGGGGGAGAAGGCCGCCGCGGAATCGTTCCGTCTCGGGACGGTGCGCATCCTCAGCCATGCGACCGATCCGGCCGAATGGAGCCGCTTTGAAGGGTGGCTTGCCCAGGTTGCCGCGCTCCACAACCCGACGGCCGTGATCGGTTCGGGAGGCAACATCAACAAGGTGCACAAACTGCTCGAAAAGAAGTCCCGGGAGTCGATCCGCACGAAGGAGCTGACGACGCTCTACGACCGGCTGCGGGTACTGAGCGTCGAGGAGCGCATGGAGCAGTTCTACCTGAACCAGAGCCGTGCCGAGGTGATCGTCCCGGCCCTCGGGATCTTCACCGACGTGACGCGCATCTGCCGCATTGCGACGGTGTGTGTGCCGCGTCAGGGTCTTGCCGACGGCATCATCCGTCTGTTATACCGACAATACAACCCCCAATATCGCTGAATCATGGAGAAGTGCAACCAACCGATTGCGGAGAATGCCCGCCGGCTCTATGCGGAGCTCCGGCATTCGGGCCGCAGTACAATCCCGGAACTGGAATCGCGGACCGGACTCCCGACCGCCGAACTGCTGCTGGCCCTCGGATGGCTGGCCCGCGAGGAGCGGATCGGTCGCAACGGCACGGAGATCTACCCGCTCGATTCGGAGTTCTATTTCTGAGCCGCGCCCGGGCCGCGAAATTATTATTTCGTAAAAAACAGACGGGATTCAATTATTTTTTCATATCTTTAAGGAGCGATTTGCTTTCGGATCGACAGCAAACAAACCTTAAAACGACGATAACGATATGGACACGACTCTGAATCCCGATCCGCTCGTGCGCTTTCTCGGCAAGCCACGGGCGGCCTTCACCCGTTCGGACCTCGTCCGCTACATCCGGGAGAACGACATCGAAATGCTCAACCTCCGCTACCCGGGAGCTGACGGACGGCTCAAGACGCTGAACTTCGTCATCAACGACGAATCCTATCTGGAGAGTATCCTCACCTGCGGCGAGCGGGTCGACGGTTCGAGCCTCTTCCCCTACATCGAGGCCGGGGCGAGCGACCTGTACGTCGTTCCGCGCTACCGGACCGCCTTCCGGAATCCGTTCTGCGAGATCCCGACCGTCGACCTGCTGTGCAGCTACTACACGAAGGACGGCACGCCGTTCGACCTGGCTCCCGAGCAGACGCTCCGGCGTGCCGGTGAGGCGCTGCGCCGTGTGACGGGGCTCGACCTGCATGTCATGGGCGAACTGGAGTTCTACGTCGTAAGTCCGAAGGAGCGGCTCTTCCCGGCCGCCGACCAGCGGGGCTATCACGAATCCACCCCCTTCAACAAGGGGGCCGAATTCCGCGCCCGGGCGATGAAGTACATCGCCGAAGCGGGCGGAGAGATCAAGTACGGACACTCCGAGGTGGGGAACTTCACGCAGGGCGAATGGATGTACGAACAGAACGAGATCGAATTCCTGCCCACCGACCTCGCATCGGCCGCCGACCAGTTGGTCGTGGCGAAATGGATCCTGCGGACACTGGCCTGGGAATACGGCGTGGAGGTGACCTTCGCGCCGAAGATCACCGTCGGGAAGGCCGGGAGCGGGCTGCACATCCACACGCGTCTGATGGAGGGCGAGCACAACGCCATGGTCAACGCCGACGGTTCGCTCTCGGAACGGGCCCTGAAGGCCATTGCGGGCTATCTGGCCCTGGCCCCCTCGCTGACGGCCTTCGGGAATACGAATCCGACCTCCTACTTCCGGCTCGTGCCCCATCAGGAGGCCCCGACGAACATCTGCTGGGGCGACCGCAACCGTTCGGTGCTGGTCCGCGTGCCGCTGGGCTGGAGCGCCGGAGCCGGGCGCATGGCCTGCGACGCCAACCCGTCGGAGGAGCCCGCCGAGGTGAATACGGAGTTGAAGCAGACGGTCGAATTCCGCTGTCCGGACGGCTCGGCAGACCTCTACCTGCTGCTGGCGGGGCTTGCCGTGGCGGCTCGCCACGGGTTCGAGATGGAGGCAGGGGTGCGCTATGCCCGCGAGCGGTACGTCGACGTCAACATCTTCGACGAGCGGCACAAGGAGGTTCTGGCCCGGTTGAGCCAGCTCCCGGCCTCGTGTGAGGAGTCGGCGCGGTGTCTGGCGGAGCAGCGTGCGATCTACGAACGCTACGGGGTTTTCCCGCCCCGTCTGCTGGACGGGATCATCACCCGCCTGGAGGGTTTCCACGATGCGGCGCTACGACAGGAGATCGCGGGCGACGAGAAGCGAATCCGGGAACTCGTCGAGCGGTGGTTCCATTGCGGCTGATCGTCGGGCCGCCGCCCTGCGGTGCCGGGCGACAACAACCTGCTGAAAACGGATGCTTCCCGGCATCCGTTTTTTGTGCCGTCCGAAACCGTCCCCGGAAAAAGGGATTTCGAATTCTCCGGACGAATGATGCTGAGGTCTGAAAAATTTGACAACTCTGGAAAAAATCGTTACATTTGTGTTTATGCTGACCTGAACGGTATGAACAAGGAACTGGAACCCGAAACGATCAAGGAGCTTCTCCGGCGCATTGCCGCCGGGGACGAAGCGGCGTTTCGGTCGCTCTACCTGGCCTACTACGAGCGTCTGTACCAGTTCGCCCGGATGCAGCTACACCACGATGAAACGGCCGAAGATATCGTCTCGGAACTCTTCTTCCAGCTCTGGAAGAGCCGTGCGGGCCTGCCGTCGATCGACAATTTCAACGCCTACGCCTACCGTGCCGTGCGCAACGGCTGCAACGACAGCCTCCGGGCCAGCAGCCGAAAGCTGGACTACGACCTTTCGCACCCGAAGATGCAGGTCAGCGTAGACCCGGCCTTCGCGGCCGACGAAGAGGTGGACTACCAGTTGCTGAACAACGCCTTGAGCGAAGCCGTCGAGCAACTTCCCGAACGGTGCCGGATGATCTTCAAGCTGGCGCGCGAGGACGGAATGAGCCACCGCGAGATCGCCTCCGTCCTGGAGATCGCCGTCACGACCGTCGAGGGGCAACTGGCCATTGCCAAACGGCGGCTGAAGGAGGTTGCAGCGCCGTTTGTGAAAAAAATCTGAAAAAAGTGGAAATCGGTTTAGTGGTTTTTGCGTCGATCCGAGTCTTATGGAGAAAACGCATAAATCCGCATATCCGATCATGAAAGATTCCCTGCATACGAACGATACCGAAACCCTTTACGAACGGCTTCGGGTAGAGAGTCCCCGCCCGGGAGCCGGGCACCGGGCCGAAGAGGCCCTCGAACGGCTGATGACACGCATCCACGCGGATGCGATGCCCCATCTGAAGCTCCTTCACGACCGGACGCGTCGTTACCGGATCTGGCTGGCTGCCGCCTCGACGGCTGTGGTGTTCCTGAGCGCGGGATGGCTCTCGGCCGTGCTGCGTCCGGAAGCCGAGATGCGCGTGCACAGCAACAACTGGGAGAAGGTCTGCAACCTCACGCTGGAGGACGGCACGCACCTGACACTCAACCGCGGAGCCCAACTGATCTACCCCGACCGCTTCACGGGCGACCAACGGGAAATCTTCCTCACGGGCGAAGCCTACTTCGATGTGGCCCACGACAGCAAACACCCCTTCGTGGTGCGGGTCGGGGACCTGAGCATCAAGGTCCTGGGCACGAAATTCAACATCGAGAGCTACCCCGACTCGGAGACGATCACCACGACACTGCTGGAGGGTTCGGTCGAAGTGGAGAGCCAGCTCAGCCACCGGAGTGTGCGCATGATCCCGAACCAGCAGCTTTCGTACAACACGCGCAGCGGCGAGATGCAACTGAACACGCTGACCGAATCGGAGGAGAGCATCCGCTGGACGGACAACATCTGGGTGCTGCACCAGACCCCGTTCCTGGAGGTGTGCAAACGCCTCGAACGGCAGTTCCACATCAAGGTCGTGATCCTGAACGACGCACTCGTCGAAAAGAACTTCACGGGCGAATTCCACTTCGACGACTCGCTGGAATCCATCCTGGAGGTCATCCGCATCACGACGCCCTTCGACTACGAACTCAAGGAAGAGACGCTCATTCTCAAGTAGAGAGCCCCCTCTTCCACCCGACAACCGCCTAAAACCAACTACAGCCTATGAAATAAACCCAGGAACCGAAAAAAAGGCGGAACCCCTTCCGAAAAAGAGGTCCCGCTGTCAACAATGAATCAATCTCAAGAACTCCGGCAGGCGGCCACCTGCCAGAGTTAATCCATTCATCAATCAGTAAAGGTATGACAACTTTTGATAAGTTCAAAACTTATTGCCTGAAATTTTGTGCCCGGACCCGTCGGAGCATCTCTGTCGGAGTGACGGTCGCCGTTCTCGGCCTTTTCAGTCAAGAGGCTCTGGCACAGGAGGCTTTGCAGCAGCAGATCCGGATCGACGTGACCGACACGCCGCTGGAACAAGTGCTGAAAAGCATCGAGAAGCAAAGCAGCTACACCTTTTTCTACAACAACGAAATCAACGTCGCCCAAACGGTGACGGCTCATGTTTCGAGCAGCGACATCAATGCCGTGGTCAACGACGTGCTGCGCGGCACGGGCATCGCCTACCGGATTGCGGAGAACCGCGTGGTGCTCTACAAGGGGGGGGGAAATCCCGACGACCAGGAGCGGACCATCACCGGTAAGATCACCGACGCCACGGGGCTTCCGCTGATCGGCGTAACGGTGCTGGTTCCGGGGACGAATTTCGCCACCGTCACGGACCTGAACGGCGACTACAGTATCAAGGTTCCGGGATCGAGCGCCAAGATCACCTTCTCCTACGTGGGTTACGAAACCCAGGAGCGGATCGCCGGGAGCCAGACGACCATCGACCTGCAGATGCAGGAGAGCACGGCCGAGATCGGAGCCGTCGTGGTCACGGCCCTGGGTATCAAACGCTCGGAGAAGGCCCTTTCGTACAACGTCCAGCAGGTGAACTCCGAAGACATCATCGGCAACAAGGACGCCAACTTCATCAACTCGCTCAACGGCAAGGTGGCCGGTGTGACGATCAACGCCTCGTCGTCGGGAGTCGGCGGTGCATCGAAGGTGGTCATGCGAGGCAGCAAGGCGATTTCGCAGTCGTCGAACGCCCTCTACGTGATCGACGGTATCCCGATGTTCAACCTCGGCAACGAGGGCGGTACGGAGTTCGACTCGCGCGGTACGACGGAGGCCATCGCCGACATCAACCCCGAGGATATCGAGTCGATTTCGGTGCTGACGGGAGCTGCGGCCGCGGCCCTCTACGGTAACAACGCCGCCAACGGCGCCATCGTCATCACCACGAAGAAGGGCAAGGCCGGCACGCTGAGCGTGACGCTGTCGCAGAACACGGAGTTCCTGCGTCCGTTCCGGATGCCGGAGTTCCAGAACCGCTACGGCACGGGCAGTTCGAACGGCTCGTCGGTGGACAAGAGCTGGGGCGCCCGCCTCAATTCGGCCACGATGCAGGGCTACGACCCGGCGAGCGACTTCCTGCAGACGGGTATCGTGACGACCGAGACCGTAGCGCTTTCGACGGGAACCGAGAAGAACCAGACCTACATCTCGGCCTCGGCCGTCAATTCGCAGGGCATGGTTCCGAACAACGACTACGACCGCTACAACTTCACGTTCCGCAACACGACGTCGTTCCTCAAGGACCGCATGACGCTCGACGTGGGTGCATCGTACATCAAGCAGAGCGACATGAACATGGTCAACCAGGGAACCTACTCGAACCCGCTGGTGACGGCCTACCTCTTTCCGCGCGGGAACGACTGGGCGGACATCCAGATGTACGAGCGCTGGGATTCGGACCGCAAGATCGCCACGCAATACTGGCCGGACAAGATGTTCTCGGCACTGACGGGTCAGAACCCCTACTGGATCTCCTACCGGAACCTGCGCGAGAACCGGAAGGACCGCTACATGCTCAACGCCAACCTGAACTACAAGATCCTCGACTGGCTGTCGGTCTCGGGGCGCGTGCGGATCGACAACTCGAACAACGAATACACGAAGAAGCTCTACGCCACGTCGAACTCGACGCTGACGAACGAGGGTTCGGACGCCTTGTCGAAGGGTTCGTTCATGCTCGAACGCACGCTCGACAAGCAGACCTACGCCGACCTGCTGGTGAACATCAACAAGACGTTCGGTGAGAACTGGTCGCTGCAGGCCAACCTCGGCACCTCCTATTCGGACATGCAGCAGAGCCTCTTCAGCAACGAGGGTCCGATCATGTCGACGGGCATCGCCAACGTCTTCAACGTCATGCAGCTCGACAACAGCAAGACCAAACGGATCCAGTCGAGCTACCACGACCAGACGCAGTCGGTCTTCGCATCGGTCGAGGCCGGATTCAGGAACACCTACTTCCTGACGCTCACCGGGCGCAGCGACTGGCCTTCGCAACTGGCCGGCGACTTCTCGGTGAAGAAGTCCTTTTTCTACCCGTCGGTGGGCGCATCGGTGGTGCTGTCCGAGGCGCTTCCGATGCCGAAATGGATCGGTTACCTGAAACTCCGCGGTTCGTTCGCCTCGGTGGGACTTCCGATCCCGCGCTTCCTGGCGCAGCAGACCTACGAGTGGGACAACGCCACGCAGCAGTGGTCGTCGAAGACCCACTACCCGATGGGCGAGCTGAAACCCGAACGTACGGATTCGTGGGAGATCGGTCTGACGGCCCGCTTCCTGAAGCACTTCAACGTCGACCTGAGCCTCTATACGGCGAAGACCTACAACCAGACCTTCGACCCGGGGATCTCGCCCTCGTCCGGCTACTCGACGATGTACATCCAGACGGGTTCGGTCCGCAACAAGGGTATCGAGCTCTCGGCGGGCTACTCGAACGAATGGGGTAAATTCGGCTGGTCGTCGAACTTCACCTTCAGCGCCAACCGCAACGAGATCCTCGAACTCATGGAGGGCTACGTGATCCCGATCACGAACGAGCCGATGACGCTCGACCGCCTGGACATCGGCGGACTGGGCTATGCCCGCTTCCTGCTGAAGAAGGGCGGCTCGCTGGGCGACCTCTACTCGACGGCCGACCTGCGGCGCGACAGCAAGGGTTACGTCTACGTGGATGCCGACGGCAAGGTGGTCAGCAACACGACCGACGTCGACGACATCAAGCTGGGTTCGGTCTTCCCGAAGGCGAACCTCGCCTGGCGCAACGACTTCAACTACGGCAACCTGAGCTTCGGGTTCATGCTCTCGGCACGCCTGGGCGGCATCGTCTACTCGGCCACGCAGGCCTACATGGACTACTACGGCGTATCGGAGGCCTCGGCCGCCGCGCGCGACTTCGGGGGCGTTGTGGTCAACGGCGACCTGATCAGCGCCGAGAACTGGTACTCGGTCGTTGCGGCGCAGGGCGGACTTCCGCAATACTACACCTATTCGGCGACGAACTTCCGGCTGCAGGAGGTATCGGTCGGCTATACGATCCCGAAGGAGAAGTTCTGGAACATCGCGGACGTCACGATTTCGCTCGTGGGGCGCAACCTCTGGATGATCTACTGCGAGGCGCCGTTCGACCCGGAGGCCGTGGCCACGACGGGCAACTACTACCAGGGCATCGACAACTTCATGATGCCTTCGACGCGGAACCTGGGCTTCAACATCAGACTTAAATTCTAACCAAGGATCATGAAAACGATATACAGCAAGATATGTTTCGGTGCGGGACTGCTTGGGAGCCTTGTGCTGGGCTCGTGCACCGGAGACTACATGGACTACAACCGCAACTGGGCGGAGGTTACCGCCGACGAGATGCAGCGCGACGAATACCTGATCAGCTCGCTGCTGGGCGGAATGCAGAACAACGTGATTCCGGCCGAGGAGCACCTGAACCAGTTTACGGAGTGCCTGCTGGGCGGCATCTGGGGCGGCTATTTCGCCGACTCGCAGTCGTGGGCGACGTCGTTCTCGTACTTCAACCCGTCGCAGGACTGGCTGGGCAAGATGTACCTGGACGTCATTCCGAACGTCTATTCGAACTGGCTGGGACTTCAGGCCGCCACGAGCGACGAAGCGATCCTCGCCGTGGGCAAGATCGTGAAGTCCGCGGCCTTCCAGCGCATCACGGACGCCTACGGGCCGATCCCCTACAGCCAGATCGGCACCGACGGCAAGGTGACGGCGCCGCTGGATACGCAGAAGGAGGTCTATACGAAGATCTTCGAGGAGCTGGACGAGGCGGTCGCCACGCTGATGGAGCACCGCGGGACGTCGATCTCGGCCGCAGCCGACAAGGTCTACGCCGGGGATCTGGACAAATGGATCAAGTTTGCCAATTCGCTGAAGCTGCGCATGGCGATCCGTCTGGTCTACGCCGACCCGACGACGGCGGAGCAGCGTGCCCGGGAGGCGATCGACACCTCGGACGGCAAGCTGGGCGTCATGGCGACGAACGACGACAACGCCTACCTTTCGGGGATCAACATCAACCCCTTCTACAAGGTTGCCTACGAGTACAACGGCGGTGAGACGCGCATGTCGGCCGACCTGCTGAACTACATGAAGAGCTGGGACGACCCGCGCATCGGCGTCTACGCGAAACCCTGCACGATCACGGGCCGCACGAGCGAATACTGGGGTCTGCGCATCGGCAACGAATACGCGATTGCCAAGGGCCAGGCCTATTCGAACCTGAACATCGGCCAGAACGACCCGATTCTGTGGATGAACGTCTCGGAGGTGATGTTCCTGCGGGCCGAGATGGCGCTCTACGGCTGGGACACGGGCGATACGGCCGAGAACTACTACCGCCGCGGCGTGGAGCTCTCGTTCGAGAAGTGGGGCGTGGAAAGCAGCAGCTACCTGTCGTGCTACACGCCGGTGGGGACCTACAACGACCCGAACGGCACCTATACCTTCACGCCCCAGACGGAGTGCGTTCCGGCCTGGAATCCGAGTTCCGCGAAGCTCCAGCTCGAACAGATCATCACGCAGAAGTGGATCGCCAACTTCCCGCTGGGACACGAGGCGTGGGCCGAGTTCCGCCGCACGGGCTATCCGAAACTGCAGCCCACGGCGGTGAACCTGAGCGGCGGCGACATCGCCACGGGGAAATTCGCCCGGCGTCTGACCTATCCTTCGGACGAATACAAGACCAACGGCGTCAACCTGACGCGCGCCGTAGGCCGCGACCTGCCCGACGGCGGAGACAAGTTCTCGACGCACACGTGGTGGGACTGCAATCCGGATCTGGTTAACGAATAAATCACAAGAGAACGATGAAAAAAGGAATCAATATAGGAGTGCTGCTTATGGCGGCCACACTGACACTCGCCTCCTGCGACGACTGGACCGACGTGGACAACCAGAAGTTCGAGTACGGGAACGTGGAGGAGGAGAATCCGGAGCTTTACGCCGAATACCTTGCGTCGCTGCGGGCCTACCGCAAGAGCGATCACACGCAGATCTACGCGTGGTACGACAACAGCGTGAAGGTGCCCGTATCGCGCGCCCACTACCTGCGCGACATCCCCGACAGCATCGACGTGGTGAGCCTGATCTACCCGGACAAGCTGACGCAGAGCGAACTGGAGCAGATCGCCGAGTTGCAGAACGACAAGGGCATGAAGGTGATCTACACGATCGACTTCGACCGGATGAAGAGCGACTACACGAACAACATCGCGCCGAACGATCCGGACCGTACGTTCCGCTCGTACCTGACCGACTCGCTCTCCTACGCGCTGTCGCTGCTGAAGAAGTACCCCTACGACGGGATCTGCATCGGCTACACCGGCGAACAGACGACGCTGATGGACGAGGAGGAGAAGAAGGAGTACATGGAGAACGAAAACTGCTTCATCGGCATTCTGAAGGACTGGTGTTCGCGCAACGAGGGTGTCGAGCTGACATTCCTCGGTTCGCCGGAGAACCTGCTCGACCAGAGCATCCTGGCGGATTGCTCGATGCTCCTGCTCGACGGGCGCACGGCGACGGCCACGAACGAGCTGACGACGCTCCTGACGAGAGCCTACCAGTCGGAATACGCCGACCGCTACGGCATGGTCGTCACGGGTCTGCCGCTCTCGGGGACGAACAAGTATTCGACCTATACGGACGGCACGCCGGCGACGGATGCCGTGGCCGCCTGGGCCAACACGCCGCAGCAGGGCACCCGGATTCGCGCGGTGGGCGTCTACGACTTCTCGGGCGACTACTTCAACGCGGTCAACACCTACAAGAACATGCGTAACATGATCTCGACGCTGAACCCGTCGATCAAATAAACAAGGACGAAGAGATGAAACGCCATATCAAACAGATCTTCATGTTGCTGGCCGGAGCGGGCGTGCTGGTTTCGTGCCAGGACGACATGGAGAGTTTCGACAACAGAATTTACAACACGACGGACCAGGTCGGCATGGTCTACGTCGAGGAGGAAGCCGATAGCTACACGCGGACGCTGCAGGCGGAGCTTGCGATGCCGGCCTCGACGGATGTCACGTTCACCTATGCGGTCGACGGGACTCAGGTTGCATGGTACAACACGGCCTACTCGGCTGCAGCCACCCTGCTGCCGGAGGAGTATTACGAAATTCCGGAGGCGACGGTGACGATCCCCGCCGGGGCGACGGTATCGAACGGGGTTGAAGTGCGCTTCAAGAACCTGCTGACGCTCGACAAGGAGCAGGTTTACGTGCTTCCGGTTTCGATCGAGGGCTCCAGCATTGCGGCGCTTGCGAGCCGCCGGACGGTCTATTTCGTTGTCAAGGAGGCATCGCTGGTCAACACGGTCGCGAACCTGCGCGAGAATTCGGTGTGCGTTCCGAAGTGGAACAATGCCCATGTGCTGCAGAATCTCTCCCGGTTGACGGCCGAAGCGCTGGTGAAGGTGGACGCCTTCGCCGACGGACGCGGCAGCAACATCTCGACCCTGATGGGCGTCGAGGCCCACTTCCTGCTCCGCTTCGGCGATACGGCACCGAACAATCAGCTTCAGATCGCCGGCCGCATGCCAGGTGCAACGAACGACGAGAAACTGACGTCGTCGGACTGGACGGTCAAGGCGGACGAATGGACGCATATCGCCGTGACGTACGACAGTTCGACGCACGAGGTGAATGTCTACATCAACGGTGTCAAAAAGACGCCCCAGACGTTCACGACCTTCACGGGCAACGTCAACTGGGGCCGCTACTACAAGGAGGAGACGGAGACGGAACGGAGTTTCTGGATCGGCTACTCGTATGATGAGGACCGCTATCTGGACGGCGACATCGCGGAGGTCCGTGTCTGGAACAAGGTTCTGAGCGAGGAGGAGATCAACGCCACGAACCACTTCTACAAGATCTACGATCCGGCCACGAACTACAACCTGGTCGCCTACTGGAAATTCAACGACGGCAACGGTACGACGGTGACCGACTACTCGTCGTACGGGAACGACGCTTCGGCGACGAAGGTGCTGACGTGGAATTCGGTGGAACTTCCCGCGAAATAGGTAATAACAACGAAGAAAAGCAAGATTTATGAAGACATACGCAATCATAAAACGCACAGCCCTTTCGCTGGCGGTTCTGCTGACGGCGGGCCTTGCCGGAGGCTGCAACCAGACGGAGATCGGGACGGAGCCCGCAGACAACAGCGGCATCACCCCGACGACGATCCAGAAAGGCTATCTGACGGACGAGAACTCGCTGCGCGGCAGCCACACGACGGAAGTTCGGGTCGAGGGCAACGGAACGGTCTCGCTCTACCTTCGGGCGACGAAACCCGGCGAGGGTGTCAGCGAGGTGTCGCTGACCTACGCTCCGGAGCTGGTCGAGGCCTACAACGACCGGACGGGCAACATGTACGAGGCGCTTCCGGAGAGTCAGGTGACGCTTCCGGAGGAGCATTTCACGCTGGAGGCGTCGAGCCAGCGCTCAACGGCGCTGAATCTCAGCTATACGTTGTCCGGGGAGCAGACGGCCGGCAATACGTACGTCATTCCGCTGCGAGCCACGGTGGTTTCGGGATCGCTGAAGATGAACACCGAGGACAGCGAGTACCTGATTTTCCTGAATGTAGTGGAGAATCCGGGCGACTGCAACAAGGGCGATGACCGCTCGAAGGTTCTCTGCGTCCTGGAGACCAACGACGTGAACCCACTCAATGCACTGAGTTTCAAACTGAAGGATTCAGGCAAATACTTCTATGACATCGTAGTTCTCTTCTCGGACAACATCATACTGGACGAGACGACGGGCACGGTTCACGCCCTGGTCAACGAGCAAATCAAGAGCATTCTGAACAACCGCGACAAGTACCTCAAGCCGTTGCAGGATCGGGGCATGAAGGTTGTTTTGGCCATCACGCCGTACCACACGCACGCCGGAGTCGCCAATCTGATGCCGGCCACGGCCGAGGCCTTTGCCAAGGAGTTGAAGATCATCTGCGACACCTACTCGTTGGACGGCGTCTTCTTCGACGATGAGTACACCGCCCTGCAGGATCCCGCACCGACGGGCTTCTACCCCACCAATACGGCCGAAGCCGCAGCCGACCTGATGTACCGTGTCAAGCAATTGATGCCCGATCGGATGGTGATTGCCTACCGTCTGGGAGCGATCCAGAACATGACGAGCGAAGGCTGCAAGTTCGAAGATCCGACCGGCAAGATCTGGCAGCCGGGCGACTATATCGACTACGTTATGGTGGACTACAGCGACAGTTGGGTGGCCAAGTTGTCGGAATTCCCGGGGCTTCCGAGCAATCGTTTTGCCCTGCACAACTACAACTTCAACAGCAACTCTCCGAGCTGGCCGAAAGTAGCGGATCTGGAGGAGGTACGCGACCTCTACAAGAGTGTGGTCATCTACGGCATGAATCCGTTCCATCCGTCGAACTCGTTCGATACGACGCCCATAGGCACGAGTTCGGGCGAGAAGCTGACGCAGCTTCAGGCATTGGAGCGGGTTTGCGAGACGCTTTTCGACGAAGAGCTGGATTACGACGGTGTCAAATACGAGGCCGACTATAAAAAATAGGAACCTGGGGAGATCGACTTCGGAGTCAGGGAATGCAAGGTCCCGGCTCCGGATTCGGACCCCAAAAGAAGAAAAACAGCGATGAAACACAACTATTTTAGATATGGCGTTCTCGCGTTGCTGATAGCCGTTGGGAGCGCGTCGTGCAGCGACGACGACACGCTGGTGAAGCCGGAGCCTTCGCCGATTGTGGACCCGGAGCTTCCGGAAAGCCCGGCCATCGAGCTTGGCGCCGAACTCTTCGATGTAAAAAAGGGCAGCACGCAGAGTCTGGAGATCACCTCCGGAGCCGGAGAGTACCAAGTCAACGTACTGGATCCGGCGATCGCCTCGGCTTCGGTCGAAGGCAACACCATCACGGTAGAGGGACTTGCCTACGGAGTGACGGACATCGTCATTTCGGACCAGGGCGGATCGTACAAGAGCATTCTGGCAAACGTATATCTGAGCGACGCAATCACGTTGAGCACGTCGAAGATCGAATTGACGCTGGCCATGGGTGCTGCAGCCGACGGCTCCTTCACAATCGACGCGGGCAACCCGCCCTATTCGGTAGCATCCAACTCGGATGAGACTGCTACGGCGACGCTGGCCGAAGACGGCACGACCGTCAATGTCCGCGGTCTGCAAGAGGGAGAGGCGACGATTACGGTCACCGATGCCCGCGGTTTGACACAGCAGGTCTCGATCGTCAACACGGCTACGGATTCGCCGTTTAGCGACGAAGAGCTCGAAACGATCAAGGCTGCCGGCGTCAATACCTGCGTGATCAACGACACACAGGTTACGGGCGGCACCTATTGCGGCGGTTCGAACGATGGCTATGGGAAACCGGTCTGGGGCATCTGGTCCTTTGCAGGCAAAGGGAAAGAATTGTATGTGAAAACTATCGATAAACAATGGATTGATATGCATGAGGTCAAGGCCTACGAAAACATGTATATCTTTTACCGAGATGGCAGCAATGGAGGTATAATCTTGGACAACCTCGACGCCCATGCCGAGGTTATCAAAGCCGACGGCGACACGGTATGGATCACCTTCTGGACCCAGAAGGAGGATCAACTCTACAAGGGTTACATCGTCGTCAGACTGGACAAATAGACCGAAGCTCGGGTCCTCCGAGCAATCCTTCAAGAGAGAGCATCCCGATAAAGGGATGCTCTCTTTGTTTTTTGTTGGGCGAAAATTCGTATCTTTGTTTCGGGCGCTGCCCACCCGACCGAAACCCGAACCGCCATGATCCGAATCTACCGTCTGCTGCTTGTCGGCCTGCTGCTGAGCGGCCTTTCGTGCCGAACCCGCATTCCCGTGGAGGAGTTTCTCCTTCCGCGCCCGATGCAGATCGAGCACCTCCGGGGCAACCTGCCCCTGAAAGAGCCCCTGCGAGTGCGCATCGAGACGCCCGACACGACGGCCGCAAGGCTACGACACACCCTTCTGACCTGCGGCCTTCCGCTCGACCCCGACCTCCGACCGACCCATACGGCCACCCCACCCCGCCCATCCGACAACCGCCCGACCCTCCGTCTGCGGATGGCGGACGACGCCCTGCTGCCCGACTCGGAGGAGGGCTACCGGCTGACGATCTCCCGACGGGGAATCGAACTGAGCGCACGGGGCGAAACCGGACTCTTCTACGGCATCCAGACGCTGCGACAGCTCCACGACCGTTGCGGCGACCGCCTCCCGGTCCTGGAGATCACCGACACGCCGCGCTTTGCCTACCGGGGCCTGCACCTGGATGTCTCGCGCCACTTTTTCGATGCGGAGTTCGTAAAGAAGCAGTTGCGGATGATGGCGGCGCTGAAACTGAACCGTTTCCACTGGCACCTGACGGACGGTGCGGGCTGGCGTCTGGCGATCGACCGCTACCCGGAGCTGACCGAGCGGGCGGCCTGGCGTCAGGGTGCGACGTGGCAGACGTGGCGCGACGGAGGATACCGCTACAGCCGCCGCGGCGACCCTCAGGCCTCGGGCGGCTTCTACACGAAGGAGGAGATCCGCGACGTGGTGGCCCTGGCCGACTCGCTGCACATCACGATCATCCCGGAGATCGAATTTCCGGCCCACTCCGAGGAGGTGCTGGCGGTCTACCCCGCGCTGTCGTGCAGCGGGAAGCCCGGCACGACGGGAGACTTCTGCATCGGCAACGAGGCGACCTTCGCATTCATGGAGCAGGTGCTGACGGAGGTTCTGGAGCTCTTTTCCTCGCCGATGATCCATATCGGGGGCGACGAGGCGGCGAAAACGGGTTGGGCGAGCTGCCCGAAATGCCGGGAGCGGATGCGGTGCGAGGGGCTGACATCGACCGACGAACTGCAAAGCTACGCCATCCGCCGCATCGGACGCTTTCTGGCCGAACACGGCCGGCAGATGATCGGCTGGGACGAGATTCTCGACGGCGGACTGGCCTCCGATGCGGTGGTGATGTCGTGGCGGGGCGAGGAGGGCGGCCGGAAGGCGGCCGCCGCGGGACACGACGTGGTGATGACTCCGGGCTCGCACTGCTACCTGGACGGCTACCAGGACAACCCGACCACCGAGCCGCAGGCCTTTTCGGGGTATCTACCCTTGCGAAAGGTCTATTCATACGATCCGGCTCCGGCGTCGATGCCGGGACGCGAACGGGTGCTGGGCGTGCAGGCGAACCTCTGGACGGAGTACATCCCGACGCCGGAGCAGGTCGAATACATGCTCTACCCGCGTCTTTTCGCCTTGGCGGAGGTGGCGTGGAGCACACCGGAGGGGAAGGACTACGCCGATTTCCACCGCCGGGCGCTGTGGCTGACCGAGCGGGCCCGGGCGGCGGGCTACCGAACCTTCGACCTGGCACACGAACAGGGCGAACGGCGCGAGTCGCTCACCGAAACCGACCACCTGGCCCGGGGCTGCCGGGTCGACTACGCCGCGCCGTGGAGCGAACGCTACGCGGCGGGCGGCGACGGGGCTCTGACCGACGGTGTGCGGGGATCGTGGAGCTACGGTACGCGGTGGCAGGGATTCCTGGCGTGCGACGTCGACGTGACGCTCGATCTCGGAGAGGTCCGTCCGCTGCGGGAGGTGACGGCGGACTTCATCCAGTGGTATTCGGCCTGGATCTGGCTTCCGCGGCGGGTCGAGATCGCGGTTTCGGACGACGGCAGGGAGTTCCGCACCCTGACCACCCTCACGAACGACTACCCGGAGGAGGCTGAATGCCCCGCCTACCGGGCCTTCGGCTGGCAGGGCAGCGACCGCGGCCGCTATATCCGTTACCGGGCCCTGCACAACGGACGTCCGGGCGGCTGGCTCTTCACCGACGAGATCATCGTGCGCTGATTCCGACCGGGAACATCCCCCAAAGACGATGCGGGAGGACGATTTCGATCGTCCTCCCGCATCCTTTCTGATTCTCGCCCCCTGCTACCGCCCGGTCACCCGCATGTAGCGGGCCAGCGACGTGCGGTAGGCGGCACAGGCCGACGTCAGGTTGTTGCAGCTCTGGGTATAGAGCGTCTCGGCATCGAGCAGATCGGTCAGCGGTGCGGTGCCGGCCTCGTAGAAGTTGCGGTTCTGGCGCAGGTTCTCCGTGGCGGAGGTTACCGAACGTCGGGCCAGCAGGATCTGGGCATAGGACTCCTGGACCTCGCTCCAGGTCTTCTCGATCTCCACGGCCAGCATCTCACGGGCCTGCAGACGGTCATTCTCGGCCTGCTCCTCGCGGATGCGGGCCTTCTTCAAGGCGTGGGCACCGCCCCACCACTCGGAGATCGGCACCGAAACCTGCGCGAAAACCATCCCGTCGTCGACATCCTTCTCCGTCATGTTGTAATAGAGATACCCGGCCCCGACGCCGACCGTCGGCAGCCGTTTTCCGCGCTCCATGCGCTTCTGATACTTCTGTGCCTCGACGTTCTTTTCGGCCAGCAGGTACTCGGCCCTGCGGTCGAGGGCCTCCTCCACCGAGACGTAGAAACGCTCCGGAGCCTCGGGTTCGGCCAGCGCGGGCGTCTCGATGTCGAATCCGTGCCAGTCGACGCCGATGTGCTGGGCCAGGAGGAGTTTCGAGACCTTCAGCCCGTTCTCGACCTTCAGCCGGTCGGAAGCGATCTCCTGCCGCCGCAACTCGACGCGCAGCAGGTCGTTCGTCGTCACGAGCCCGGCCTTGACCGAGAGTTCGACCTGCCGGTGAATCTCCTCCAACTGCCGCTCGACGGCATCGAGCGTTAAGAGGTTCTCCTTCAGCGAGACGATCTGCCAGAAATAGGTGTCGGTCTGCTCGCGGACCTCGGCTTCGGTCTTCCGCACCTGAAGCTGCCCGACCTCTTCGCCCAGCCGGGCGAGTTTGTTGCCGTTGACGATCTTCAGTCCGGCAAATACGGGCTGCACGGCCGTGATGCTGCCGAATATTCCGCGCTTGACCATCGAGATCGGGAGATTCATCATCCCCATCTGGGGGATCGTCAACCCGAAATCGGCCTGTACCAGCCCGTGCTGGGCCTGGAAGGCGCCGCCCGAGGCGGAGATCTGCGGGAAGTAGTTCGTGAAGGCCTCACGACGGGTCTGGAGTGCGGCTTCCAGATCGAAGCGGCTGTTTTGCAGCGTGCGGTTGTGCTCCGCAGCGGCCTCACGGCACGCTTCAAGCGTCAGCGTCTGGGCCGCAACCGGGACGGTGCACAGCAGGCCCGCCCCGAGGAACAGATATATGAAGGGAGTTTTCATCACTTGTAGATTTTGGAATAGAGAACCGGAAGAATCGTCACCACGAGGATCAGCGACCCGATGCCGCCGGCGAAGATCGTCACGCCGACCGGCGCCCAGAAGGTGCTGCCGCCGAACATCATCGGCACGACACCCACGGCGGTCGTGGCTGTCGTCAGGAAAATGGGGACCATGCGCCGTTTTCCGGCGTCGTAGGCGGCCAGACGGGCCGACCAGTGGCAGGTTTTGCGCTTGTCCTCGGCGTGCTGATACATGAGAATGACGTTGCGCACGATCATGCCCAACAGCGTAATAAACCCGAGTACGGAGGTCAGACCGATGGTGAAGTCGGCTATCCACAACCCGACCATCGCGCCGAACAGACAGAGCGACATGGCGGCCATGATGACCAGCGAAATGCCGAACTTGCGGAAGTTTACGAGAATGAAGAAGAAGATGATGACCAGCGAGATGCTCAGCCCGTAGATGATGGGCGGGAGGGTCTCCTCGTCGAACTCGCGGGCGCCGCCAATCTCCGTCGTGACCCCGGCCGGGATCACCAGTTCGTGATCGACGACCTGCTGAATCCGGGAGGTCATGCGCATGGCATTCTCGCCGCGCTTGAGGTCGGCCGAGACGGTGATGCAGCGCATTCCGTTGCGGTGTACGATTTTGGTTTCGCTCCAGCGGGGCCCGACCGTGGCGATCTGCCGCAGCGGGACGCTCACACCCGGAACGAGCGACGAAACATAGGTATCCTCGACGTCCGCCAGCGAGCGTTCGCCGCCGCGGTTTTCGTTCTTCAGCACGACGGGAACCTTGTAGTCGCCCTCCCAGACGGACCCCACGGCGACGTCTCCGGCGGCCAGGGTCAGATTGGCGGCCGTCATCGTCCGCGTGACGCCCAGTTGCGAGGCGGTCACGGGATCGAGCGCCACCTCGGTGATCACCCGCGGGTCCTCGTAATCGGAGTGAACCCACTGCAGTTCGGGCATCTCCCGCATCCGCTCCATCAGCCGTTCAGCCACCACGTGCAGCGAGTCGAGGTCGTCGCCGTAGAAGCGGAACTCCAACGAGGGGACATTCTGATAGTCGAGCTGCTTGAACTTGACATAGGCTTCGGGGAAGCGGTCGGCCCACGCGTCGGCATAGTCGTCGAGAATGGCCTCGGTGGCCTCGACCGAAGCGGTGTTGACGATGAACTGTGCGTAGTTCTTCCCGGCGATCTGCGGGGCGTAGCTCATCTGGAAGCGCGGCGAGGAGCACCCGACGAACGACGTGACGGACTTCACGCGCTCATCGTCACGCAGGACGCGATAGAGCGAGTCGGCCACCTCGGCCGTGCTTTCGATCGGAGCGTCGGGCAGGAGGTAGATCTCCACGGCGAACTGGTCGCGGTCGGCGAAGGGCACCATGCGGAACTTGAGCAGCGGGACGATTGCCAGGGCGATGACCACCGAAGCGATTCCCATCGAGATGGTGAGCCATCCGTGGCGGAAGGTCCAGGCCAGGACGCGGCGGTAGAGGTTCTGCACGCGGTCCGTGAAGGCGACCTTTCCCTCCTTGCGGGACTGCACGACGGGGATGATGAGCACCTCCAGAAAGGGGATCACCAGCACGGCGAGCAGCAGCGAGACCATCAGGTTGATCGTAATCGTCCAGGGGAAGAAGTTCAGGAAGTCGCGGAACATGCCGGTCATGGTCAACAGCAGCGGGTAGAAGATCATGCAGATGCAGACCGTGGCCAGCAGCAGCGAGGGGAAGAATTCGCGGGCGCTCTCGACGGCGGCATACCAGCGCGAATGTCCGCGTCCGAGGTAGTCGAGGTATCCGTCGATGACGACGATCGAGTTGTCGACGATCATGCCGAGGACGACGATCAGCGCGGCAAGGGTCACCGTATTGAGCGGGATGCCGCAAAGGTACATCACCCCGACCGAAATGAACGTCGAGACGGGGATGGTGATGGCGGCGACGAGTGCCGAACGGAACGGGAAGAGGAGCATCATCACGACGATGATGATGGCCATCGAGACGAAGAGATCCCTCAGGAACGAGTGCACGGAGTCGCCGACGACCTTGGCCTGGTCGGCGATACGCTCGACGGAGACATCCGCGGGGAGCACCTCCTCGACGAACTGCCGCAGCACCTCGTCGACCTCCTCGCCGTACTCGACGATGTTGTTGCCGGCCTGCATCTCCATCGAGAGCAGCACGCAGCGGTGTCCGTTGTTGCGGATGTAGCTGTCGGGATCGTCGTATTCGCGTACGACACGCGCCACATCCTTCACGCGGAGCACGTGTCCGTCGGGATCCGACCAGATGATCTGCTCGGCAACCTCCCGCTCACTGGCCAGGGACTGCGCGATGTGAATCGGGGTCTCGGTCTCGACATTGCTCACCGCCCCGCCCATCGGGGTCAGCCCCTGGGCGGCCAGCGCCGTGGAGACGACCTTCTCGCCGATGCCGTAGGCGGCCAGCCGCTCGCGGTCGACATAAACCGAGATCTGCTCCTGCTGTACGCCGTAGGGACGGAGATTCGAGACCGACTCGATGCGGCGCAGGCGGTCGCTCAAGTCATCCATGTACTCCTTGAGTTCGCGGTAGGAGCGCGTATCGGACTCCAGCGTGATGAGCAGTGCCGAGGTATCCCCGAAGTCGTCGTTGGCCACCAGGGCGACCACCCCGGCGGGCAGCTGCGCCTTGAAGGAGACCAGCCCGTGCTTGATCTTCGACCACACTTCGTCCTTGTTGTTGACGTCGTCGTTCAGCTCGACCATGACGTAACACATGCCGTTCTGCGACGTGGAGGTCGTTTTGCGGCGCTTGACCTCCTTGTAGGTCATCAGGAACTGTTCGAGGGGCTTTGCCAACTGCTCCTCGACCTCTTCGGAGGAGGCACCGGGATAGAGTCCCACGACCACCCCCTGCCGGATGGTGTACTCCGGGAACTCCTGCTTGGGGATCCGCGCCAGGGCATAGATTCCGAAGAGGAAGAGGCAGCCCACGATGAGGAAAGTGATGCGGAAATTCCGCATGGCCCAGGCTATGATGTTGTTCGAGGCTTTCATCGCAGCGAGACTTTGGAACCCTGACCGATTTTCTGCATACCGTCCGTCACGATGCGCTCACCGGCCCGGAGTCCGGACTCGATCACGACACCGTTCTCGACGAAACGTCCCGTTCGGACCTCGGCCCGCACGACCGAATCGCCCTCGACCCGCCAGACGAAACGGCGCCCGTCACCCGCCTGCTGCACGGCACGCACCGGCACGGCAATCTCCTCGACAGCCCCGGCGGGGATGACCGTCACGTGGCAGACCATGCCGGGCAGCAACTGCTCCCCGGGGTTGGCGAGCGACGCGCGGACGTCATAGGTATGCGCGGCGGGATTGGCTACGGCGCCCTTCTCGATGCTTCCGGCCACGAAGAGCGAATCGCCCAGCGCCGGCACGCGGAGCGTGACCCGGCTGTCGGCATTCAGGGCGGCGATCTCCTGCTCGGGGACCGAGAAGCGCACCTTCACGGGGTCGATGGCCAGCAGGGTCACAACCGGCACTCCGGGCATGGCGGTCTCACCGACCGCGGCCCGTTTCGTGCCGACAACACCGGAGAACGGAGCGCAGAGTTTGCAATCTTCGAGATTTTTCTCGGCGATTCCGAGGGCCGCTTCGGCCTGTTGGAGCCGGGTTTGCGCCTCGACCCACTGGATTTCGGGCAGGCTGTTGGCATCATGGAGCTGCCGGAGGCGCTCACAGGCATCGCTGGCCTGTTTCCAGGCGGCCCGGGCAGCCTCGAAGGTCTGCCGGGCCGACGTCGGATCGAGTTCGGCAATCGGCTCGCCCCGGCGAACCCGGTCCCCCTCCTCGACATACAATCGAAGAATGGTTCCGGGCGTCGGGAAGCTGAGAGCGGCGGCATCGCACTCCTCGATCACACCGACATAAAGATCCGCCCCAATATCGGAGCGGGATTCCACGACCCAGGTTCCGACCCGCAAAGGCGTCGATTCGGAAGTGTTTCCGGAAGGGGAACAGCCGGCTGCCAACAGCAGCACGGTGCCCAAAATCACACGTTTCATATCCATCATTTTTTTCACTTGGTTTCCGGTGCAAAGGAACTCTTTTCGGGGGCAGCGGGAAAGGCCTCCCCGTCGGACGAATTCGCCAAAAGGTTCGATTTCGTACATTTCGACAAAAAGGTAAAGATAAAACACCTATATTTGCGGCGAAAACAGACTATAAAATGGACGAAAAGGAGATTTTGAGCGTTTCGCTCGCATCATTGATGAAAATTCACCCACCACAGCCGAATGATCTGTACTACGAGGGGTGCATTCTGGGACGCCGAGAGCTACTGAACGAAGATACGCCGCTGGAACTGTTTCGCTTTCCGACGCGCATCAATGCCTTTGGAGTCGTATTTTGTTCCAAAGGTTCGGTAACGACAATTGCGAATCTGAAGCACTTCGTCATCGGCCCCCGGTCGATGTTCGTCTGTCCCCCGGGAACGATCGTGCAGGTGGAATCGGAAAAGGATGCCGCCGTGCATTTCGTTTTGTGCGAAGAGGAGTTCATCCAGCGGATGAACATCGACCTGAAACATTTTTTGTACCTGTTCATGGCCGTTCGGGAGAATCCGTGCCTTTCGTTGGACGAGGAGGAGTGGGAAGAGGTCAACTATTCGCTCGAAGAGTTGTTCAAGGAGGGCCGCAGCCATCGCAAAGACCCGATCTCGATCGAAATCATGCGCCAACTGTTCCGTACCGCCTCCTACCGGTTTTGCCGGATCATCGACCGGCGCTTGGCGCATCAGGCGGAAAAGGCTGCGGTCCGGGATCGGAAAAACGACTATTTCAACCGGTTTCTGGAGGAGTTGTCGAAGCACTACATGCAGGAGCGCTCGGTAGGGTTCTATGCCGAGCAACTGCACCTGACACCGAAATACCTGACCACGATTCTGCGCACGACGACCGGACGCACGGCGACGGAGTGGATCGACGAATACGTGGTCCTCGAAGCGAAAAACCTGCTGAAATACTCGACGATGAACATCCAGGAGATCGCCTACTACCTGAATTTCCCGAACCAGTCGTTTTTCGGGAAATACTTCAAGCAGCACACGGGGATGACCCCTTCGGCGTACCGATCGAGCAAGTAATCAGGCGGCAGGAGATGCCGGGGTCGGGTAAAAATTGCTATCTTTGGGGCCGGATTGCCCGCGTGACGATCCGCAAACCGAACCGATAAGCGATGAAAAGCCTGCTGGACAAACTCAAGGGACACCCGACGCTCAAGGCGGAAACAACCTACTCGATTCTCTTCACAATCGGCTTCTGCCATCTGCTGAACGACATGATCCAGTCGGTGATTCCGGCCATGTACCCGATTTTCCGGGAGAGTTTCGGCTTCACCTTCGCGCAGATCGGGCTCATCACGCTGGTCTTTCAGATCACCTCGTCGATCTTCCAGCCCTTCGTGGGGCTCTACGCCGACCGCCATCCGCAACCCTATTCGCTCTCGCTGGGGATGTGCCTGTCGCTGACGGGACTCATCGCCCTGGCCTTCACGTCGGCCTACGGAGCCATTTTGTTGACGGTAGCGCTCATCGGCGGCGGGTCGTCGGTCTTTCACCCCGAAGCCTCACGGGTGGCGCAGTTGGCCTCGGGAGGTCGGAAGAGCCTGGCACAGTCTATTTTCCAGGTCGGCGGCAACGGCGGGAGTGCCGCAGGCCCGCTGCTGACGGCCCTGATCGTCCTGCCTTACGGACAACATGCCGTGGGATGGTTTGCCGCCGCGGCTCTGCTGGCAGCCCTGCTGCTGGTACGGGTCGGGAACTGGTACGCCCTGATGCTCACCGGGACCGACACGCCGCTCCGCAACCGCCGCCCCGCCGTCTGTCCGCTTCCGGCCCGAACCATCCGCCGGGCGATGTGGATCCTGATCGTCATGATCTTCTCGAAATACTTCTTCGCCTCGTGCATGACGAGCTACTTCACCTTCTTTCTGATCGACAAGTTCGGCATCACGGTCCAGCAGTCGCAGTTATGCCTGTTCGCCTATCTGGCGGCCTTTGCCACGGGAACGCTGGCCGGGGGTTTCCTCGGCGACCGTTACGGGCGCAAATACGTCATTCTGTTCTCGATTTTCGGCGCCGCGCCCTTCGCCCTGGCACTCCCCTACCTGAATCTGTTCTGGACGATCACCATGTCGGTGCTCATCGGGCTGATCATCGCCTCGGCCTTTTCGGCGATTCTGGTCTACGCCACCGATCTGAAGCCCGACAAGGTGGGGATGATTTCGGGGATCTTCTTCGGACTGATGTTCGGGCTGGGCGGCATCGGTTCAGCCTTCTTCGGGTGGCTGGCCGACCACACGAGCATCGACTTCATTTTCCGGGTCAGTTCGTTCCTGCCGCTGCTGGGCATCATTGCGATATTTCTGCCCGACCTTCGCTCCGGCGCTCCTTCCACACGACGATCGTAACGGAGGCCACAATCAGCAGGATTCCCGCCACGCCCTGTCCGGTGAAGGGTTCGGCAAAGACGAGGATTCCGATCACCACGGCCGTAAAGGGCTCCATGGCGCCGAGGATCGAGGTCATCGTGGGACCGATACACTTGATCGCCTTGACGAGTGCCATGTTCGAGACGGCCGTTGCGGGGATTGCGATTCCGAGGATATAGAGCCAGACCCGGGGGTCGGTTTCTATCCGCACGCCGCCGGAGCAGCACCCGCCGATAAAGAAGAGCAGGGCGCCGATTCCCATCACGTAGCAGGTCAGGACGATGGAATCGATCTGTACGGCACGGCTTCGGCGCACGCCGACGATGTAGCCGCCATAGGAGAATACCGAGACGGCGGCGGCAACGATTCCGAGCGTGGTGTTACCGCGGACAAACCCTTCGTTTCCGAGCGACAGGAGCACGGCCCCGACGATCGAGAGGGCGACGGCCAGAAAGATGCGGACCGAGCCGCGTTCCTGGAAGAAACAGATCATGGCGAGCGCCACGGCCAGCGGATACATGAAGTGAATGGTCGAAGCCACGCCGCTGGCGATGTTCTGGTAGGCGATCACCAGGCTGAACGACGTGGTGGCGCGGAAGAGGCTCAACACCAGCACACTCTTCAACTCATCGCGGGAGAGTTTGAAGTTGCGCCCGGACAACACCCCGAAAGCGATGAGACAGATCGAGGCGACGCCCCAGCGATAGGTAAGCACCTCGCAGGAGGAGTAACCGACCCCGAGCAGCAGGAGCGTAAAGAGGGGAGCCAGACCGAACGTGGACGATGAGAGAGCCGCCCAGAGGATACCTTTCAAACTGTTCATGGATGACACGAATTCGGTTGTGGGGGAAATCGGAGAACCGGCGGAATCAATCGGCACAAGCGGCATCACGCCATCGGGTCAGGGAGCGTTATTATCGGACGCCCTTGCAGGAATACCCTGCGGATAACGGGCGTCTGGTAAGCATAGGAGAAGAACTCGACGGAGGGCATCGGCTTCGTAATGAAGAAGTTGGCCACCTTACCGGAAGTAATGCTTCCGAAGTCGGCACTCAACTCCATGGCGCAGGCACCGTTGAGCGTGGCGGCATGAAGGGCCTCTGCTGGGGTCATCTTCATGCGGATGGAGGCCAGTGCGACCACCATGCGCATGTTCCCCGAGGGCGATGAACCGGGGTTGTAGTCCGAAGCCAGCGCCACGGGCAATCCCGCGCGAATCATCTCGCGGGCGGGCGGATAGCTCATTCCGAGGAAGAAGGCGGCTCCGGGCAGCAGCGTGGGCATCGTCTCCGAACCGCGCAGCGCCTCGATCTGAGCCTCCCCGGCGCGTTCGAGGTGGTCGACCGAAAGGGCCCCGCACGCAACGCCGACCTCCACACCGCCCGACGCAGCCAACTCATCGGCGTGAATCTTGGCCCGCAGGCCGTACCGGCGCCCCACATCGAGGATGCGGCGCGTCTCTTCAACAGTGAAGAAGCCCTCGTCGCAAAAGACATCGACAAAATCGGCCAACCCTTCACGGGCCACGGCGGGAATCATCTCACGACAAACCAGATCGACATATTCCGCCTGCCGCCCGCGATAGGCCCGCGCGACGGCATGGGCACCGAGGAAGGTAGCCCGCACCTCCAACGGCGCGGTCTCGCGAATGCGGCGGATGACGCGCAGCATCTTCAACTCATCCTCGGTCGAAAGGCCGTATCCGCTCTTGATCTCGACGCAGCCGGTTCCCATTGCGATGATCTCGCGGACGCGCTCCATGGCCTGCCGGTAGAGCTTCTCCTCGGAGGTTTCGTGCAGCCGGTCGGCCGAATTGAGAATCCCGCCGCCACGACGGGCAATCTCCTCGTAGGAGAGCCCGTGAATCTTGTCCAGAAACTCCTGCTCGCGGCTCCCGGCATAGACCAGATGGGTGTGCGAATCGCAGAACGACGGGAAGAGCATCCCGCCCTCGGCATCGACCACCTCGTCGGGCGTCACGCCGTCCAGCGACTCCATACACCCGAACGCGGCAATCCGCTCCCCCTCGGCCAACAGCCAGGCGTTGTCGAGCGTCTCCAGCCGATCCATCTCCGCACCGCAAATCCGCAGACGCCCTTCGGGCTGAATGCCGACGATGCGGCCGATGTTTTTAACCAGCAGCCGTTTCATCGTTGTTCACGCAGAAATTCCACCGAGGCGGCAATATGGGGATACATCACCTGGTCGTTGTCGATGAAAGGGACGCGCCGACGGTATTCGGCCACCATCCGCTCCAGCGCAGGCGACGTGCGGGCCGGGCGTCGGAACTCCAGGGCCTGCGCGGCATTGAAGAGCTCGATGGCCAACACGCGTTCCGTATTGCCGACCACGCGCCAGAGCTTCGTGGCGGCATTGGAACCCATGCTGACATGATCCTCCTGCCCCTGCGACGAGGGGATCGAGTCGACCGACGCAGGCATACACAACCCCTTGGTCTGGCTGACGATCGACGCCGCGGTGTACTGCGGAATCATGAAGCCGCTGTTCAGCCCGGGATTGGCCACGAGGAATTTCGGCAGCTCGCGGGCTCCGGAGATCAACTGATAGGTCCGCCGCTCGGAGATGTTGCCCAACTCGGCCAACGCAATGGCCAGGAAATCCATCGCCAGAGCAATGGGCTGCCCGTGGAAGTTCCCGGCCGAAACGACCATGTCCTCCTCGGGGAAGACCGTCGGATTGTCCGTCGGGGAGTTGATTTCGGTTTCGAGCACCCCGGCCACATAGTCGATCGTATCCTTCGAGGCGCCGTGCACCTGCGGGATGCAGCGGAACGAATAGGGATCCTGCACGTGTTTCTTCGGCCGGGCGATCAGCTCGCTGCCTTCGAGCCAGTGGCGGATGGCGCGGGCGGTGGTGAGCTGCCCCTTGTGGGCGCGGATCACATGCACCTCGTCGCAGAAGGGCTCGATGCGACCGTCAAAGGCATCCAGCGAGAGGGCACCGATGCGGTCGGCCCACTCGCTCAGGCGCTGTGCGGCAATCACCGACCAGACGCCGTAGGCACTCATGAACTGCGTGCCGTTCAGCAGCGCCAGCCCGGCCTTCGACTGCAGCTCGATGGGCTCCCAGCCCAGTTCCGCAAGCACCTCACCCGCGGGACGAACCTCCCCCTTGTATTCGACCTCGCCGAGCCCCAGCAGCGGCAGACTCAGATGGGCCAGCGGGGCCAGATCGCCCGAAGCACCCAGCGACCCCTGCTGATAGACGACCGGCAGGATGTCGCGGTTGAAGAACTCCACGAGGCGCTCGACCGTCGCCAATTGCACGCCCGAATAGCCGTATGCCAGCGACTGAATCTTGAAGAGCAGGATCAGCCGGACGATCTCCGACGGGACGCGCTCGCCGGTTCCGCAGGCGTGGGACATGACCAGATTGCGCTGCAACTGCGCCAGATCCTTGCGGCCGATCGAAATATCGCACAGCGACCCGAAACCGGTCGTAATGCCGTAAATCGGCCGGTCGGGATTCTCCATCTTGCGGTCGAGGTATTCGCGGCAGCGGACGATGCGCCGTTTGGCGTCGTCGCTCAGGGCGATCGGGAGGTGGCGTTCGAGGATTTCGCGGACGCGGGCAATAGTCAGCCGCTCCGCCGAGATATGATGATATTCCATGTGAAGTGATCGTTGTTATTCGTTCTTGTTCAAAGCCTTGCGCACCAGTTCATCATCGGCTGCATGAGGCATCGTCACCCGCAGTTCGGGCGTACGCTCCATCTCGCGGAGAATGGCGGCCCGGGCTCCGTCGTTGCGGGCCCAACTGCGGCGGGCAATGCCGTTGTTGACATCCCAGAAGAGCATCTCGCGGATCCGCCGCTCGGCCTCCTCCGTACCGTCGACCACCATGCCGAAACCGCCGTTGATCACCTCGCCCCAGCCTACGCCGCCTCCGTTGTGGATCGAGACCCACGTGGCGCCGCGGAACGAGTCGCCGATGACATTCTGCACGGCCATGTCGGCCGTACGGTTCGAACCGTCGTAGATGTTGGCCGTCTCGCGGTAGGGCGAGTCGGTTCCCGAGACGTCGTGGTGGTCGCGCCCCAACACCACGGGTGCCGACAGACGTCCGTCGGCCACGGCACGGTTGAACGCCAGGGCGATCTTCGTGCGCCCCTCGCAGTCGGCATAAAGGATCCGGGCCTGCGACCCGACAACCAGGTGGTTGCGCCCGGCCTCACGGATCCAGTGGATGTTGTCGTCCAACTGCCCGCGGATGTCGTCCGGGGCGGTTTTGCGAATCTCTTCGAGCACCTCGGCAGCCAGTTGGTCGGTCAGGGCGAGGTCCTCCTCGCGGCCCGAGGTGCAGACCCAGCGGAAGGGCCCGAATCCGTAGTCGAAGAACATCGGTCCCATAATATCCTGCACGTAGGAGGGGTAGCGGAACCGTCCCTCGCGTCCCATAACCGCGGCTCCGGCCCGCGAAGCTTCCAGCAGGAAGGCGTTGCCGTAATCGAAGAAGTACATGCCGCGCGCGGTCAGTTTGTTGATGGCGTCGACCTGGCGGCGCAGCGACTCCTGCACACACTCACGGAAGCGCACCGGCTCTTCGGCCATCATCTTGTTCGAGGCTTCGTAGCTCAGCCCGACGGGATAGTAGCCGCCGGCCCAGGGGTTGTGGAGCGAGGTCTGGTCCGACCCCAGATCGACCGGAATCTCCTCGGCAGCGAGCCGCTCCCAGAGGTCGACGATGTTGCCGACATAAGCCAGCGAGACGACCTCTTTCTCCTTGACTGCCCGACGGATACGCGGGATCAATTCATCCAGCGATTCATGCAGTTCATCGACCCATCCCTGCTCATAACGCTTCTGCGCGGCCTTGGGGTTGATCTCGGCGATGACGGACACCACCTGCGAGATGTTGCCCGCCTTGGGCTGGGCCCCCGACATGCCGCCGAGCCCCGACGAGACGAACAACATTCCCCGGGCATCCGTCTGCCCCGGGGCGAAACGCTTGCGCGCGGCGTTCATCACCGTGATGGTCGTGCCGTGGACGATGCCCTGCGGACCGATGTACATGTACGACCCGGCGGTCATCTGCCCGTACTGCGAGACTCCCATGGCGTTCATGCGCTCCCAGTCGTCGGGCTTCGAATAGTTGGGAATCACCATGCCGTTGGTCACCACCACGCGCGGCGCCCACGGGTGCGACGGGAACAACCCCAGCGGGTGTCCCGAATACATCACGAGCGTCTGATGGTCGGTCATTTCCGAGAGGTATTTCATCGTCAGCCGATACTGCGCCCAGTTCTGGAACACGGCACCGTTGCCGCCGTAGGTGATCAGTTCGTGGGGATGCTGCGCCACGCGCGGATCGAGGTTGTTCTGGATCATCAGCATGATGGCCGCCGCCTGACGGCACCGTGCCGGGTATTCGTCGATCGGACGCGCGTACATCTCGTAGTCGGGACGCAGCCGGTACATGTAGATCCGGCCGTACTTGCGCAGCTCCTCGGCGAACTCCTTCGCCAGCACGGCGTGGTGTTTGGCCGGGAAGTAACGCAGGGCGTTCTTCAGCGCCAGGACCTTCTCCTCGTCCGTAAGGATCTCCTTGCGCTTCGGGGCGTGGTTGATCTGTTTGTCATAGGGTTTCGCGGCGGGCAACCGATCCGGAATTCCCGCGCGGATATCATTCTGAAACTCTTCCCGTGTCATATTTTTCGTGTTTTTCGTAATTTTTCGTGAGTTGTTCGAGCGCACTACCCTATTTTCCGTTCGACGATCTCCAGGACCTCCTTCTCGAGCCGTTCGGCTTCGGCGGCAATGGCATCGGCCTCGGCCGTCAGCACATCGGCCTTCGCACGGTCCTTCAGTCCGGCGGCGTTGATCCGTACGTTCAGCCGCGCCCCGAAGACCGCACTCCGCGCCGCCAGCGCCCCGACTCCGGCATCCGACACCGAATTGGGATTCCCCTCTTCGGCCATCGCCCGCACAATCGGGAAGACCGCCAGCGCCGCCCGCATCGTACGCAACGGCACCTCCGTTGCATAGAGCGTCGCCTCCTGCAACGCCGCACTGCGGGCCGCCTTCTCCTCATCGGTCGATTTCGGCATGGCAAAGACCGCCATGATGCGGTTGAAGGCCGCGGTATCCTCATCCACGAGGTGCAGCAGTTCGGCCATCACCGTCTGCCCCTTTTCGGCCCAATCAGAAAACTCCTCCCAGCGGTCGTCCCACCCCGCCTTGTGCGACGAGAGGTTCGCCACCATCGTTCCGAGCGCAGCCCCCAAAGCGCCCATGTAGGCCGAAATCGAGCCGCCGCCCGGAGCCGGAGATTCGCTTGCCGTTTCATCGGCAAAGCCCTTGCAGGTCATATCGATAAGGCGCGTTTTCTCAACCTGCGCTTCAAGCAGGTATTCGATCACCTTCTCCTCGGGTTTGAAGGGTTTCAGGTCGTCCAGCCCCATCGACTTCACGGCCAGCCGCACGATCTCCTCCTCGGAGATACCCACCGAACGGTGCTGCTTGCGCAGGAAGTATTTCCCGGCCTCGATCAGCGCCCGTTTCGGGACCAGCCCCACGATCTCCGTGCCCGTCACGCGCACGCCCCGTGCATCGGCCTTGCGGCACACCTCGTCGAAGGCCACGTGCAGCGGCGTGACCGAGATGTCCGTGATGTTCATCGAGACCTGCGCAATGCCGTACTCCTCGATGAACCACCCGATCGCCTTCGTGGCCTTCAAGGTCCCGGGGCGCATCACGGGATTGCCGGCGGCATCCTTCACCACCTTGCCCGTGATGGGGTTTCCTTCACGCACCGGGCGCCCCTTCTCGCGCACGTCGAACGCAATGGCGTTGGCCCGCCGCGTGGAGGTCGTATTGAGGTTGAAATTCACGGCAATCAGGAAATCGCGTGCCCCGACGGTCGTGGCACCCGTACGGGCCACCCCTTCGTCGTAGGGCCGCGCCCCGAAGTCGGGAGCCGTCTCCGCATGGGCCAGCTTCTCGGGCAGCGCCTCGTACTCCCCGGCACGGCAGACCGCCAGGTTCTTCCGTTCGGGACGGAAGGCCGCCGCCTCGTAGCAGTAGGTCGGGACGTGCAGCTCGTCGGCAATGCGTTTGGCCAGGTCGCGGGCCAGCGCCGCACACTCTTCCAGGGTGATTCCCGCAATCGGAATCAGCGGCAGGACGTCCGTGGCGCCCATCCGCGGGTGTGCCCCCTTGTGGCGGCGCATGTCGATCAGCTCCGCGGCCCGCTTCACCCCGGCAAAGGCCGCTCCGACAACCGATTCGGGATCGCCGACGAACGTCACGACCGTCCGGTTGGTCGCCTCGCCCGGGTCCACGTCGAGGACCTTCACGCCGCCCGACGACTCGATGGCCGTCACGATTTGCCGAATCACCTCCTTGTCGCGGCCCTCGCTGAAGTTGGGCACGCACTCCACGATACGTTTCTGCATAATTCGATGCTTTTAGGATTCTTTGCTTCAAATGTACGAATTTTTCCGGAGATTTTCGTATAGTCATAAAGCAAAACACGAGGTTTTACAAAGAAACAGAAAGGGCCGCCCGGATTTCGGGCGGCCCGCATCCTGCAGCCGGAAACGGGAAAGGAGGTCGCACTCAACGCCGAAGCGGTCGGCCGGTCATCGTTCCTCCATCCCGGAAGGGTCACTTGCCGAAGGTCAGCACCACGCCACCCGTGCACCAGATGCCCGGCAACGGAATGCCCCCGAGGTCGCAATAACGGGTGTCGGTGAGGTTCGTGGCGTCGACATAGAGGCGGCACCACCCCTTCTCCCAGGCCAGGCGTCCGTCCAGCAGGAAGTAAGGTTTGTAGTCGTGCACCTCGGTGATCGACGCATTCCCCACCTCGGGATAGGCCGTATAGCTGCCGTTGCGGTCGTAGAGCGATCCGGTCAGCGTGAGCGACATCCGCCGCAGGAAGTGCACCCCGACGGACAGAGCCGCCTTGTGACGCATGAAGTCCATGGCGCTTTTGGCGATGATGTCGGCGTTGCGGTCGTTGGTGATGTACCCGTAGGAGAGCGTCACGCGACGCAGAAACCCTTCGTCCACGGCGTAACCGCCCGAGAGTTCGGCCCCGAAGGTATTCAGTCGGCTCGACTGCTCGGAGTGCCACTTCCCGCGCCAGGCAGCGGGGCTCTCGTCCGAATCGGCGTACCACACCCAGTCGATAATATCGCGCCCGAGGCGGTAGTAGAGTTGCCCCGACAAGTTCCAGCAACGCTTCATATAACCGACGCTAACACGGTATGTAACAGCGCGTTCCGGAGTCAGATCAAGGTTGTTGATCTGTGCCGGGGAGCTGTAATAGAGATCGGTGAAGGTCGGCAGCCGCATCGACTGCCATGCCCCGGCCTCGATCCGCAGCCCGTCCGTCGGCGCATAGCCCGCCGAGGCGCTCCACAGCGCCGAAGTCCCGTAGGGCGTCAGGCTCACACCGCCCGACAGCGCAAGGTCGAAACGCCGCCAGTTCCGCGCGTGCCGCAGCCACACGTTTCCCGTATGGCGCGCCTTGGCACGGGTGTAGTGTCCCTCGGGAACCGCAAGCGATTCGCCGAGGTTCGTGCTGTAGATGTGGTTGAAGGCCCAGTCGCCCCCCACGGTCGTCGTGCCCCACCGCCAGTTGCAGTCGGCCCACACCTTTGCCCCGGCGTTGTCCGTCCGGTGGCGGTTGAGCGCCGTGCCGCGCGTCCAGTCGTAGCGGTCGAAGTTCAGCCGGTAGCTCACCGCCGCACCCAGCGAGAAGCGATCCACACGCTTCGTCCACCGCAGCGAAGTCAAGGCCGTAGCCGTATGCTCCCACTGGTCGGGGTTGTAGGCCGCATAGAAGCCGTTCGAGCCGAAATCGCGGTCCTGCCACCCGGCCTGGAAATCGAAGAACCCGGCCCGGCGGCCGTCGCAGGTCGCCCGCACGAAGGTGTTCCAGTTCGTGAAGTCGGTGTTGTGGCGGTAACCGTCGCTGCGGCGGTACGACGCCGCACCCAGCACCGAAAAGCGGCCCGACGTCACGGCACCCGAGAGGTTGCCGGATCCGTAGCCGTACTGGCCGCCCGACCCCTCGAAGCGCACGTAATTCGGGCGAAGGGGCGTCGTGCGGATGTTCACCGCCCCGGCGTAGGCCCCCACGCCCGGAACGCCGTCGATGAGTTCGACGGCCGAAACGCAATCGAGATCGACCGGCAGCGAATGGGACTGGTGTCCCGTGCGGGCATCCGTGAAGTCGATGCCGTTGAGCAGAATCATGGTTTGATCGAATGATCCGCCGCGGATATAGATGTCGGCCTGCGCTCCCCTCCCTCCGCGTTCGCGGACATCGACCGAGGGCGTGAGGCGCAGGGCGGATTCCAGCGTCTGAACAGGCGCCGAGGCCTGGGCCTTCCGGTCGAAAAGCGGAGTATGCGACTGGGCGTTGCGCGTGGGGGCCGTCTGGCTCCCCGTAACCCCCACCTCCCGGATCCGAAGGGTCTTCAGGACCGAGGTCGTGTCGGAGGTCTGCGCCGACGCTCCCTGCGTCGCAAGCAGCAGGATCGACATCCCCACAGCGAGCACCCCGATCGACACGCTCCGGTGCAGGCTCGCAAAGGCCGACCAGCCCTTGCGGTTCCAACGCCGCCAGCGCGTCCCCGCGGGGAGCATCCGTGCTTGGATGTGTTCCATAAATGTTGAAAATTTGGGTTAATAAAACAATCGGTTCGCTCCGCGCAGGGTCCGGCTGCTTCGCCCCGCGCGGAACCGCCGACAAAGGTAATCATTTCGGGAAAATAAAAAAGCGGCCCGCAAGCCGCTTTTTTCTGTATTCGGTTGGATTGCTCCGGGACCGAGGTCCGCCGCCTTACTCGGCAAACAACGCCTCCACCTTCGCCACCACCTCGTCGGTGTCCGGGGCGAGCGGGAAGACGTGGCTCGGCTTCAGGTACCAGAGCTCCTTCGTCTCCTTGAAGTGCTCCTCGCCGCCGCCCGTGATGTTCAGCATCACCGTGGCGTCCTTGGCGATCTTGCCGGCATTCACCGCGTTGATGAGCGAGGCCAGCGCCACACCCGCCGCCGAGTAGATGTCCACACCCTCCAGCTCCTTGAAGAGCTTGCGGGCCTTGCGCGCCATGGCGTTCGTCACGGCGAACATCTCTCCATCGGTGGCCTTCAGTGCGTCGTACAGACCGCCCGCCAGGCTGTAAGGCGGTTTGCGGTTCGAGAGCACCTTCGCATCGATGATCTCCGCATCGCGCCGCGCCTTGTCGCTGTCATACGGAAGCATGGCCCGCGACGACGCCTGCCAGGCATCGTACATCGGAACAAACGGCGCATTCTGCGAAACCATCAGCTTCATGAGGTTCGTTCCGAAACGTCCGTCCTCGATCAGTCGCATATTGGCCTCCCAGGCTGCAATGGCGCCCGTACCGCTGCCGACGGCCTGGAAATAGTAGTCCGGAATGCGGCCGATGGTCGTGACGGCCGACAGCACCGTACAGGCCATACCGTCCCGGCGCGCGATGTTCTTCGCACCGCCCTCGGCGTAGAAGCCCTTGCCCTTAAGCGCCAGATCGCTCAGGTGGATGGCATCGAAGTAGTCGCCGCCCGCAGCGCACGAGATCAGCTTCACGCAGGGGTTCAGCGGCTCCTCGAACCACAGGGCGTCGATGTTGTCATACGGCACCGACAGCAGCAGTTTGATGCCGTTGTCCGAGCAGACCTTGGCGAAGGCCCGGGCCGTGTTTCCGGCCGAAGCCACCACCAGCACCCGCTTCTCGTCGGCCGCCGCACGTCCGCACACCGAATAGGCTTCGGTCTCCTTGAACGAGCAGGTCGTCATCGTCGCGCCGATGGCCGGGTAGTAGCCGTTGAAGGTAATCCAGAGGTTTTCGAGTCCGAGGTGCTGCGCCAGCCCCTTGCTGCGGTAGGTCACCGGAGCCGACGAGCCCTTGAGGATCCGGCGTACCGGCATCCAGTCCGCAAAGCGGTAGAGCCCCCACTCGGCGGGCTTCACCTCGATCTGCTTCTTGGCATACCGTGCGCGGATCAGCGACGGCTCCTTGCACTGCGGGTCGGCCAGCAGCCAGCCCGTATCCTCGAACTCGCGGCCCGTGGCCACGCATTCGAGCGTATAAGCGGTAGGTTCGAAATTTTCCATCTATCTTCTTGGTTTCTTGTTTGTATTCACAGTCTGCACGGCGCCGGTCAGGACATCCGCGTCTTGAAATCCTCGTAGCCGAATTCGCGGACGATCTCCACCCCACCGTCGCGGTGCACAATGACGATCGACGGGTGTTGCACGCCGTTAAACATCGTCGTCTTGACCATCGTGTAGTGGATCATGTCCTCGAAGACGATGCGCTCGCCGACCTGCAGTTCGTGGTCGAAAGCCCAGTCGCCGTAGAAATCCCCGGCCAGGCAGCTCGTGCCGCCCATCCGCCAGCGAGACTCCCCTTCGGCGGGTTCATGCGCCCCGATGATGGCCGGTTTGTAGGGCATTTCGAGGCAGTCGGGCATGTGACAGGCGAACGATACGTCGAGCATCGCCGTGCGCACGCCGCCGTTGACGACCACATCCTCCACCGTCGAGACCAGGTAGCCCGTCCGCCACGTAAAGGCGCTTCCGGGTTCGAGGATCAGTCGCAGGTGCGGGTGACGGGTCTTGAACGCACGCAGCAGGGCGATCAGTTCGTCGCAGTCGTAGTCGGCGTGGGTCATCAGGTGCCCGCCGCCCATGTTGAGCCACTTCACGCGATCGAGGCACGCGCCGAAGCGCTGCTCGACGGCCTCCAGCGCCCGCCGCAGGTGCTCGGGGCGCGATTCGCACAGCACGTGGAAGTGAAGCCCCTCGATCCCCTCGGGAAGTCCGCCGCGGGCGGTCAGTTGTTCGGCCGTGACGCCCAGCCGCGAACCCGGCACGCAGGGGTTATAGAGGTCCGTTTCGACGGGCGAATACTCGGGGTTGATGCGCAGGCCGCACGAGAGTCCGTTGATCAGGGCCCGCTGTCCGAAGCGTTCGTATTGCGTCAGGGAGTTGAAGGTGATATGGCTGCTGCAGCGCAGGATTTCGTCGATGTTGCAATCCGTATAGGTCGGGGCGTAGGTGTGTGCCGGGCTGCCGAACTCCTCCAGCACGAGCCGCGCTTCGGCCGCCGAACTGGCCGTCGCACCGTCGGCATGAGCCGCCAGTTCCGGAAAAATACGCCACATGGCACAGGCCTTCAGGGCGACGATGATCTCCGCGCCCGATTCGCGGCGCACGCGGTCGATCACCGCAAGGTTCCGGTCCAGCAGCTCCTCGTCGAGCACGTAGCACGGAGACGGCAGTTTCAGAAAGTCAATCATCGCGTCGTTTTTTGCTCAAAACAGGGACAAAAATAGTAAAAAGCTCCCGAAAAGAGCGGGTTACCGGAGCGGATTTCCGGAAAATACGCATTTATACTTACCGACAGAAAGCACCGCCCCGCCATCCACAAAAAAAGCACGGCCGGGACTCATTCCATCCCGCCGTGCCTCTTGTTCGGATATGCGGCCCTCCCTTCGGGGATCAATCCACCTCCAGGTCGACGTCGAACAGCTCGTGCCACGGAAGCCCCTGCTCGCCCAGCTCCGCCAGGAACGGGTCCGGATCGAACTCCTCGACGTTGAAGACGCCCGCACCGCGCCAAAGACCCTTGGCCCACATCGAAGCGCCCAGCGCTGCCGGAACACCCGTCGTGAACGAAACGGCCTGCGTACCGGTCTCCTTGTAGGCCTGTTCGTGGTCGCAGTTGTTATAGATATAGTAGGTGCGCTCCTTGCCGTCCTTCACACCCTTGATCCGGCAGCCGATCGAGGTCTGGCCGTGGTAGTTCGCACCCAGCGACTTCGGATCCGGCAGCACGGCCTTCAGGAACTGGATCGGAACGATCTCCACCCCATTGTAAATAATCGGGTCGATACGCGCCATGCCGATATTCTGGATCACGCGCAGGTGCGTCAGGTACTCCTTTCCGAAGGTCATCCAGAAGCGCGCCCGCCGGATCGTCGGGTAGTTCTTCACCAGCGACTCCAGCTCCTCGTGGTAGATCACGTACGACTCGCGCTCGCCGATTCCCGGGTAGTTCAGCGGTTTGTGGATCTCGTGCGGCTCGGTGACAACCCACTCGCCGTTTTCGTAGTAACGGCCCTTCTGGGTTACCTCGCGGATGTTGATCTCGGGGTTGAAGTTCGTGGCGAAGGCCATGCCGTGATTACCGGCGTTGCAGTCCACGATATCGAGGTAGTGGATCTCGTCGAAGTGGTGCTTGGCGGCGTAGGCCGTGAAGATCGCCGTCACGCCCGGGTCGAAACCGCAGCCGAGGATAGCCGTCAGTCCCGCGGCCTTGAAGCGGTCCTGATAGGCCCACTGCCACGAATATTCGAAATGAGCCTCGTCACGGGGTTCGTAGTTGGCCGTGTCGAGGTAGTTGCAGCCACACTCCAGGCAGGCATCCATGATCGTCAAATCCTGATACGGGAGCGCCACGTTGACCACGATATCCGGCTTGAAGGCCCGGAACAACTCGCACAACTGCGGCACGTTGTCGGCATCGACCTCGGCGGTCTTCACACGATTACCACCAATGGCCGCCGCCACGGCATCGCATTTGGATTTCGTACGGCTGGCAAGCATCACATCCGTGAAGACGGGGTTGGCAGCGATCTTCTGGGTCACCACGGTTCCGACGCCTCCGGCTCCGATAATCAAGGCTTTACACATAGATATACAGGGTTTTAAAATAAATTTCGGGTTTAACGCCTACAAAATTATCTTTTTATTTCGGCAAAACAAAATCGGAACAGGAAATTTCGCATCCCGGGATAGTCGGGGATGCAGGGAGGGGGCCGGAGCATTCAAAAACGATATTTACAGAAAATTTGCCGTCGGAGTGTTGGAAATTAAAAATAAATACGTACATTTGCACCACCAAAACGGAAGATACTTTCTTTTGGCACGGGAGAATCCGTAGCTCAGCAGGTAGAGCACAACACTTTTAATGTTGGGGTCCTGGGTTCGAGCCCCAGCGGGTTCACCAAGAAAGAGTTGATAATCAGTCGATTATCGGCTCTTTTTGTTTTTCTGCCCTACCCCGAATCCTTGTTTTGAACCTCAAAAAGCGCCCTTTTTCGGGCGCAGGGTACGCATTAGAGTACGCATAAAGTGCCCACTCTCCGACTCTACATGAGCACGCAACCTCAGGCAACACAACCCCACAAATAACATATTTTTTCCTTCTCGGACCCTTTCACGCTTTAATTCGCTATATTTGCAATATTGAACAGTTAGCTGCAAGTAAATCATGGAGATCCATCATTTATTAGAAGCAAAATCGAGGTCGGAGTTGCGCGAGTGGCTCCTGCAAAACTACGACAAGGAGACGGAATGCTGGGTGGTGGTCAAGCGGGGGCGTCCTGTTGATGACGGCACCTTCTGGTATGTCGATGCCGTCGAGGAGGCTCTGTGCTTCGGTTGGATTGACAGTACCACCAAAAAGATTTCCGAAGAGGTGACGGCTCAGAAACTTTGTCCCCGAAAACCTCGCAGCAACTGGTCGGAACTGAACAAGGAACGCTGCCGCCGCATGGAACGACTGGGGCTGATGACCGATGCGGGGCGAGCCGTCTTGCCGGATATGAGCGAAAACGGATTTACCATCGATCCCGATATTCTGCACGAATTGCAGGCCGACTCTGTTCTCTGGGAAAACTTCTGCCGCCTGCCGGACCTCTACAAGCGGGTGCGGATCGATACCATTCAGATCAAAAAGAGCCAGCCCGAACTTTTCCGGAAACGACTCGACAAATTTCTCGAAAACACCCGTCAGGGAATCCTCTACGGCGAGTGGAACGACAACGGCCGATTATTGCCGGAAGAGCCCGTCGCAGAGCCGTTCGTTTTGAGAACATGGCGCGAATCGGATTGCTCCGCGTTGGCCAAGCATCTAAACAACAAAAAGATCTGGGACAATTGCCGCGACGGCCTCCCGTATCCCTATACGGAAGAGGACGCGCTGCGGTTCATCCGATCCGCCTCGGAGCAAGATGGCTCCCGGAACTATTGCATCGAAATCCGGCAGGAAGCTGCAGGCAATATCGGATTCATCCGCGGAACGGACGTGGAGCGCTACAATGCCGAAGTGGGTTATTGGCTTGCCGAACCTTACTGGAACCGGGGCATCATGTCCCGGGCCTTGAAGCTGGCCGTCGAGGAGTATCTCCGGCAGACGGATGTCGTGCGCATCGAAGCACGAGTCTATGCCGCCAATCGGGGCTCCATGCGGGTCTTGGAGACGGTCGGCTTCCGGAAATGCGGCATCTTCCGCAAGGCCTGTTTCAAGAATGGAAGGCTGGTCGATTGCCACTGCTACGAGCTGCTCGGGAGAACGGATCAACCGACTTGCGGAGGCCCCCGATGACGCTTGACTGCCATATGCTTCAGGACCTCCAAGACCCGTCGATGAGAGGAAGACGCTCCCCTCAACAACCTGGCCGCGAGACATCGTTTTCGAACTATCGGATTCCGCATGGATTCGGGGTTCATCGACGAGCTAAAAATAGCTGTTGCCTATAAATCCCGGATTCTGATCGGAGGTCGGAAAATTCGGCTTGACGGTCGTTTTACAATTTCTCGAAATTTTTCCGCATCTGCCCGGGCGGCATACCGAAATTCCGGCGGCAAAAATCCGAAAACGTCGAGGCCATGTTGAACCCG
>DXDA01000027.1 GCA_019115745.1 Candidatus Alistipes intestinigallinarum | reverse complement strand
TTCCCGCATGAAAGCGCGAAAGGCGCATTCCCTTGCGGGAATGCGCCTTTCGCGTAAGAAATCAACCGGACCGTCAGTCCAGATGGGGCTTCTTGCGATACTGCGACGGGGTCATGCCGAACGTCTGCTTGAATACGCGGCCGAAATAACCGGCATCTTCGAACCCGCACTGCATGGCAATGTCCCCGATCGGCAGATCGTTGGAGGAGAGCATCCGTTTGGCCTTCTCCATACGAACATGCAAAATATAGGTAGTCGTATTGCTGCCTGTAATTACGCGCACCTTCCGGTTGAGCTGCGATTTGCTCATGCACATCTTTTCCGCGATCTTGTCGGAATTGAGGGCCGTGTCGGAGAGCTGCGAATAGACGATATCCGTCAACCGGTCCATGAAGGCCTGGTCGGCCGGCAGCAGCTTGACGCTCTCCGGACAATTATTGCGTAGCGCGCGGGAGTATTTCTCCCGCAGAATCCGCCGCTGTTCCAGCAGCTTGGCAATGCGCACATGGAGTTCGTCCGAGTTGAAGGGTTTGAGCAGATAGGCGTCCGCTCCGGCTTCGAGCCCCTGCACCTTGTCCACATCCTCGCTTTTTGCCGTGATGATAATGATCGGAATATGGTTCAGAACGATCGAGCTGCGTATCTCCCGGCACAGCTCGAATCCGTCCATGCCGGGCATCATCAGGTCGGTCAGGATCAGGTCCGGCATATACTCTGCGGCCTTTTCCAGTCCCTCCTTCCCGTCGCGGGCATAGAGCAGCCGGTAACGGTCTTTGAGCAGCCCTCCGATGTAGAACGCAACATCCTGATTATCCTCCACGAGCAGGATGGTTACGGGGTCCGCACCCGACGGCTCGGTCTCGGAAGAAGCAGGATCGTGAGTCGTGACGGATGGGGTCAGATTTTTATCGGGTTCGCCCGGAGTCCACTCCTCCCACTGCGAAGTCCCGTGCTTCAAGGGCAGGGTAACGAAGAAAACCGTACCTTTGCCGACTGCACTTTTGACCGTAATCTGTCCGCCCATCGTCTCCACCATCTGTTTGGCCAGTGACAGCCCGACGCCTGTCCCCATGTCCATACAGGAATTGTTCCCCTGGTAGAACGTCTCGAAAATATGGGGCAGATCCTGTTTGTCGATACCCTTTCCCGAATCGGCGATCTGAATAACCAGGTTGTTGTTTTCCTGTGTGGCCGTAATATAGATATGTCCACCCTTCGGCGTATATTTCAAAGCATTGGACAAGAGGTTATGCATTACCTTCTGAAAATACTCCGGGACGAAATCGGCTTGAAGGAAGGTTTGTTGCGGCACGAAAATCAGATTGAGGTATTTTTGCTGGGCAAATATCTGGAAGTTTTCCACGATCATCCGAATAAAGGCCACGATGTCCCCCGTCCGCCAATCCGGTTCTTCGATCGAGGATCGGACCTTGGAAATGTTCAGCAGTTGATTGACCAGACTCAAAAGATGGTCTCCCTGGCGGATAATGGTCTGCAACGAGGCGGAAGACTCCTGGTCTGTCCCCGTTTTTTCGGACAACTGGTTGGCAAGCCCGAGAATGACCGTCAACGGTGTGCGGAATTCATGGGTGATATTCGTGAAAAACTTGCTGCGGACAGTCTCCATGTGGCGCATGATCTTCTGGGTCCTGGATTTTATACGCACGACATATAGCAAAAATCCGATTACAATGATCGTCAGCAGTAAAATGGAAATACCCGCAAATAAGATGATATTTTTGGTTCGTTGCTCCATGCGGTAGTTCGCCTGGATCAACGCCAACTCTCTGGAACTTTTCTCCTTTTCGAAATTGACTCTGACATTCTGCAAATGAACCGTGTTTTCGATGTTGCTGACACTGTCGGCATATTCCCGGCTCAGTTTATAGTTCTCGAAGGCTTTGGGGCAGTTGCCCAGTTTTTCGTAGTAGAGATAGTTCAACCAATATACTTCACGCAAATGTTCCCGGGATTGCATCTCTTGGGCCGTGCGGGAGGCCCGTGTCAGATATTTTTGCGCGGAAGTCATATCCCCCTTGCCCATGTTGACACGCGCCAGGGCTATGCAGGACTCGATCCAATGCCAGCGGTCCTGGCTTTTCTCCATCAAATCATAGGCGCTCCGGTACTCCCGGATGGCATTGTCCCACTGCTTGTCCTTCTCCAACAGATTGCCGAAATAGGTATGGCACAGGGAGATCCCGAGATTGGAACCTGCCGCCTGATTATGCTGCATGGAACGACGATAGTAAATCCAGGCCGAGTCGATCATTCCCTGCTTTTCGAAGATTGCGCCGATATTGGCATAATTGATCGCCTGGCCCAGGTCGCTTTCCAACTGCTGCTCCCCCGACAGGGCCTGACGGAAGGCGAGGATGGCCGCATTGTAGTTCTCCATCGACAATTGCACGTTCCCGATACCATTGAGCGAAATAACCCGGTTCTTCAAGGCTGCATAGGAACTTTTGTCGTGGTACTGTTCACATAACGCAAGTGCTTTATAATGATAGGTGGAAGCCTCGTCCATAATACCCATCCGGCGGAAATTGGTCCCGATCTGATTGCATATCTGGATGATTTCAACGGTATCACCAAGTTGTTCCGCCAACCCTAATGCCTGACGATGACAGACGACAGCTTCGTTGAATTTGGCGGTTTCCCGATAACGCTTGCCCAACGCTTTGCTGGCACACATCATCCCATACTTGTTCCCTTCAGCCTCAAAACGATCCAGTAAGATGGATAATGAGTCTATCCCAGGGGTAACTCGAACGATGCTGTCGATCATTTTGCGGGTTTCATCGGTCAGGCCCGACTGGACCAATGGCGATGTACAGGCAAACAGCGACAGAACACCTAAACAGATCAGCAATCTCATCTCTTCTAAAAAACGCATATGAATAATCTCGAGGCAGAAACTACAAGCATTTGATACCTGACTGTAAATTTAGAAAAATATATTTAAAAGTCGCTTTTTTGGATCAAAATAGCGCATATTTTACCGACCTGCCCTAAAAACTTGAAAGTTAATGACCTGAAACAGCCTGACAGACAAGTCCATCATTCTTTACCGACAGATCAAAACGACCTCCCATATCATCCCGGAATTGGATAAATATTCAATCCTGGATTTAGAGATTTACAGAATTCCAGATTTCTGGAAATCTCTAATAATCTACCGACATAACTACTTCGATCGTTGCTTTTTCAGCCGCAGTAAATGCCGTCGGGGATCGAATCCGATTGCCTCGCCGCTTGCTTCTCCGGCCCGGATGGCCGCAGACAAGGCTGCCAATCGATGGTCTTGGTCCCGGTCATGCTGTTTTGTCCGATCCGAAGTCGCAGACTCTGACCGATATTTTGAGATGTAAACCTTTTTCATAAACTTAACCTATCCCACAACTTGCCGATACCGACAGACAAATATATACAAAACGAGATTTCACAACATCAAAAACAAGAATCACCCTATCGCCTTCCATTTCAGAAATCTCAATATATTGCGATTTATATACATATCTTGCCAAAATCCACAACAAAAAGCGCCATATTCACAATATAATGTGAATATAAATTGTTTTTACCAATATAAAACATTATTTTTGCATAAAATCACAATATAATACGAATATGAACGTATTGGGCAAACAAATCAAGGAGCGTCGGCACCTGTTGAAGATCAAGCAACAGGAGTTGGCCGATTTGGCCGGAGTAAGCATCAATACGGTCGTTGCCGTGGAACGGGGATCAGGCAATCCGCGGATGACCTCCCTGCTCGCAATATGCAACGTGCTCGGGCTGCAACTGGTTGCTCAATTAAAGAATTTGAACCATGAGACGGTGTGAAGTTTACCTACACGGAATAAAAGCCGGAGTTTTGACCGAAGAGGACAATCGCACGTTTTGTTTCACCTACGACAAGGCCTATCTGCTCAACGAAAAGAGCGGACCCGTCAGCCTGACGCTTCCGCTCCAGGCCGAGCCCTACCGTTCGAACGTACTCTTCCCTGTATTTGCAAACATGCTCTCCGAAGGAGAGAATCGGCAGATCCAGTCCCAACTGCTCCACATAGATGCCGAGGACGATTTCGGCATCCTGCTGGCCACCTGCCAGTTCGACACCGTAGGTGCCATTACCGTAAAACCGATTGAGCCATGACAAAACTGAACGTCTGCCCGTCAACCCTGCAAAAGGGATATGACACCTACTCGCCAGCGGCACGGAAGGCGCTGTTCGACGGTCGGGAGGTATCACATATCTTTGCGGGGCCCAGCCCGGATGCGGATTCGCCGGAAGCCCTTGACGCCATCAGAAACGTGGGACGCATATCGCTCTCGGGGGCACAGCCCAAATTCTCGGTTGTCATGGACGAGTTTGATACGCTGCGGTATGCCCGTGAACGGGAGCAGGGGCTGTTCATTCTGAAACCCCGGCCCACCGGCTATCACATCATCAATCGGGAGTATTGCGCGGCCAATGAGCATGTAACGATGCAGATTGCCTCCCAGGTATACGGCATCGAGACGGCAGCCAATGGCCTGTGTTTTTTCGACAACGGAGAACCGGCATATATTACGCGCCGGTTCGATGTCCATAACCGGGGGAAATACAAGCAAGAGGATTTCGCGGCCCTGCTGGGATATACCAAAGACAACGCAGGAGCCAACTACAAATACGACAAGGCCAGTTACGAAGAGTGTGCCGGGATCATCCACCGCTATGTTAAAGCAGCATTGGTCGATATCCAACGGTTCTTCCGGCTCATCCTGTTCAATTTCGTTACGTCGAACGATGATGCCCATCTGAAAAACTTTTCCCTGATTGAACACAATGGGGAGTATCGGCTCTCCCCGGCCTATGACCTCGTCAATACAGCGTTGCAACTGCGGGAGCCCCGGATATTCGCCCTCGACAAGGGGTTATTCAGAGAGGGTATGGCCTTCTCGGACACCCGCACTATCCGGCGCGCCGACTTTGAGGAGTTCGGACGACGCATTGGACTTCCGGAAAAAGTGGTTAGGAAAGAAATCGAACTGTTCCTGTCCGACCAGCCTTTAACCTATGAATTGCTGGAACGTTCGTTCCTTTCGAAGGAGCTGAAAAAGCAATACAGGCAAACGTTCGACTACCGCCGTCGAATGCTCGGTTTTTAAGTCGTGCCGACCCAATAACGGGAACGATAGGCCGCAGCGAAAGAGCAAAATCCAGCTTGCTTCCGCAAAATTTTCCGCATTTGGAGAATTTCGGGATTTTTACTACTTTTGCACTGTCTGACAGGAAGATACAGACGCGATGCAACGCAGCGTAGAAAACCGGTGGGCAAGGCGGCAACCAGGCCTTGAAAATTCGTTTAATATTCTGATATACAGATAGGTTTCTATTGTATCGGAGTACCTTTATCCGCACAAAGGAGCCTTTTCCGGGGCTCCTTTTTTGTGGTGTTGTCCCTCCGAACCATCCCGCCCCGGCATAAACACCCCTGCCAACCGACACAAAAAATCACATCACCGCCCGATTTTCCGATTTTATTCCTTACCTTTGTAAACGGTTCCGTGCCGACCCGCGGAACCAACATAGTACGAACGTTTTGTTACGTTTTCTTTCACACTCAAACTTCGCAACTTTGACTATCCGAAAGAGATGTAACCGGACGCTCCGTGAACGCTTGTATGGCATTCGTGCACCTCTGGCGCATGATGTGCAATATGCGTTTCGCGTGGGCTGTCCGTGTTGCTTATTTCGGATAGGGGCAGCGAAGGCCTGAGTGTGGGGTAAGCTAATACGGCAACCCACGTTTTTTATGGCTTTCGATTACGATTACACGGGAAATCGCTCCCTGCTCGACCGAACCTCGGTCGCCTTCTTCGCCTCACGCGAAGCCCCTCCCGCCCTTTGCGAACAGGCCCTCCGATGGGCCGAGGAGTGCCGCCACACCGACCGGGTCGTGATCAGCGGTTTCCAGTCACCGCTCGAAAAGGAGGTCTTCCAACGATTGCTCCAGGCCCGCCATCCGCTCGTCTGGGCCCTGGGCCGCTCGCTCTACCAACGCTATGCCCCCGAAGTCCAGGCAGCCATCGACGAAGGGCGTCTGCTGGTCTTCGCCGTGCGCAGCACCCGCCGGGTCGGCTGGCACACGGCCCAGGTGCGGAATTTCACCATCGCCTCGCTCTCCGACGAAAGCGTCTACGCCCTCAACGAACAGGGTCGGCACAGTTCGCTCCGGACGCTCTACGAACTGGAAGCAGCCACCGCGAAAACGGTCCGGCTCCTTTCGTGACGGAGCTCCCGCCCCACTCCGCATTCCGGACCGATCCGGGGAAGGAGGGCTGCCCCACCCGCTCCGACGGCAAAACCGAATTTCCGGAGGGGAGAGGGGGGGGTCGGAAATCAGACCCGGGATTTTGAAGATTCAGCGATTTCTTGTATTTTTCGCAATAATTGACAACTCTACGCTTCGCCATCCGAAGCGCCCAAACCGATTCATCCATGAAAGCCTATACCTACGTCGCACCGGGGCGGTTCGAACTGCTCGACAAGCCGAAACCTCAACTGCAGGGTCCCCGGGACGCCATCGTCCGCATTACGCTCGGCAGCATCTGCACGAGCGACCTGCACATCAAGCACGGAAGTGTCCCGCGCGCCGTGCCGGGGATCACCGTCGGTCACGAAATGGTCGGCATCGTCGAACAGACGGGCTCCGAAGTGCGGACAGTCCGCCCGGGCGACCGCGTGACGGTCAACGTGGAGACCTTCTGCGGCGACTGCTTCTTCTGCCGCCACGGTTACGTGAACAACTGCACCGACCCGCACGGCGGATGGGCCCTCGGCTGCCGCATCGACGGCGGGCAGGCTGAATACGTGCGCGTACCCTATGCCGACCAGGGGCTGAACCGCATTCCCGACTCGGTCAGCGACGAACAGGCGCTCTTCGTGGGAGACATCCTCGCCACGGGCTTCTGGGCCGCCCGCATCTCGGAGATCAAGCCCGACGACACGGTTCTGATCCTCGGGGCCGGGCCAACGGGGCTCTGCACCCTGCAGTGTGTCCTGCTGCACCGACCCGCGCGGGTCATTGTCTGCGAGCCTGCACCCGAACGGGCCCGGTTCGTCCGCGAGCACCATCCTACGGTAGAGGTGGTCGCGCCGCAGGAGTGTCTGTCGTTCGTGCGGCAGCGATGTGAACGGGGCGGAGCCGATGTCGTGATTGAGGTGGCCGGAGCCGGCGACAGTTTCCGGTTGGCCTGGGAGTGTGCCCGGCCCAATGCGATCGTCACCGTCGTGGCATTGTACGACCAGCCGCAGATGCTGCCCCTGCCCGAGATGTACGGCAAGAACCTGACCTTCAAGACCGGCGGAGTGGACGGTTGCGACTGTGCGGAGATCCTGCGACTGATCGACGAGGGGCGGATCGACACCACGCCGCTGATCACCCACCGCTATGCGCTCTCCGAGATCGAGGAGGCCTACCGGCTCTTCGAGACGCGGGAGGAGGGCGTGATCAAGGTGGCCGTCCACCCCTAACGATCCGGATAAAACGCCCGGTTCCCGTCTCCACGGCCAAAGTCCGGAGAGGCGGGAACGAGTTCCTGCGTGCGGAACAATCCACATCAAAAAGGCGGCTGAAAGTTTCGAAATACGTCCGAATTTTTTAATTTTGTAAGCATCGAATCACTCCCAAACCAAGGATTCCGACAAACCATGCGACTCATTTTCGAAATCGAATACCACACCCAATGGGGCGAACAACTCGTGCTGCTGCTCGGGAAACGAAAAATCGCCCTGCAATACACCGAAAAAGATATCTGGCAGGGCGAAGTCGAATACCGGAGCCGACCGGAGAGGCTCGAATACCGCTATACGGTCGAACGCAACGGCGTCACGATCCGCACCGAATGGCACGCCCATCGGCTGCCGCTGCCGGCATTGAAGCCCCGGCGGCGGCTTCGCATCCGCGACCGCTGGCAGGAGATCCGCCCCGACGCGGCGTTCTACTCCACGGCCTTCACGCACGGGATCTTCAACCGGACCGCCGGAGCTCCCGGGCCCGCCGACCCGCAAACCTCGATACACAGCGAGGCCCACTCCCCGGCGGCCGAGGTCCTGCTGCGCATCGTGGAGCCCTCGATCCATCCGGACGAAACGCTGGCCATCGCCTCCGCAGGGCTGGACAACTGGCAACGGATCGTCCCGCTCGACGACACCGACTTCCCGGTCTGGAGCTGCGCCTGCGACCTGCCCGCCGGGTGCGCATACAAACTGCTGATCGCCAACCGCACGACCCTCGCCCCCGTCCAGTGGGAGGAGGGCCCCAACCGCCTCTGGCCGGAACCGGCCGACGGCGAGCTGCTGCTCGACGCCTCGCTCACGCCCCGCTTTCCGGAGCGCCCCTGGAGGAGTGCCGGAACCGCCATCCCGGTCTTTTCGCTCCGCTCGGAGCAAAGTTTCGGCGTCGGGGAGTTCCTCGACCTGAAGCTCTTGATCGACTGGGCGGCGGCAACCCGCCAGCGGGTCATCCAGGTGCTGCCGATCAACGACACCTCGATGACCGGCACCTGGGAGGACTCCTACCCGTACAACGCCAATTCGAGTTTCGCCCTGCACCCGCAGTTTCTGCGGCTGACCGAGGCCGGGGTCGTGGAGGACGACGAGTACCGCCGCCTGCGCGACGAACTGAACGCCCTGCCCGAAGTGGATTACGAACGCGTCAACCGCGCCAAGCAGCGGCTGCTGCGGGCCGCCTTCGCGCAGAATGCCGCCTACACGGCCTCCCGGCCCGATTACCAGGCGTTTCTCGACGAAAACCGCGCGTGGCTGCTGCCCTATGCGGCCTACTGCACGCTGCGCGACGAGCACGGCACGGCGGATTTTTCGCGCTGGGGCGACATGGCCCGCTACGACCGCAAGCGCGTCGAGGCCTACTGCCTGCGCAAGCGCGACGAAGTGGCCTACCACTGCTACGTGCAGTTCTACCTCCACCTGCAGCTCACCGAGGTCAGCCGCTACGCCCACAGCCGGGGTATCATCCTGAAGGGCGACCTGCCGATCGGTGTCAGCCGCACGAGTGCCGACGCCTGGCAGTCGCCACGGCTCTACCACCTCGATTCGCAGGCCGGGGCACCGCCCGACGCCTTCTCGGCCATGGGCCAGAACTGGGGATTCCCGACCTACGACTGGGAGCGCATGGCGCAGGACCACTACGCCTGGTGGCGGGAACGGCTGCGCAAGATGGGCGAATATTTCGACGCCTACCGCATCGACCACATCCTCGGCTTCTTCCGCATCTGGGAGATTCCCGCCGAGGCGGTTCACGGGCTGCTGGGACACTTCAACCCCGCCCTGCCCTACCCGGCCGAGGAGCTGCGCCAGATCGGGTTCGACGTCGAGCGAGGGTTCGGAACGACGCCTCCGCTCGATGATGCCACGCTCGGCGAACTCTTCGGCGACCGGGCCAGCGAGGTTCGGGAGCGCTGTCTGAAAGAGGGGCGGCTCCGTCCGGAGTTCGCCACGCAACGCGGGGTCGCCGCACACCTCCCGGGCGAGGACGAACCGACGACACGCCTGCGCGAAGGGTTGATGGCACTGCTGGACGACGTGCTCTTCGTCGAGGACCCGCGCCGCAAAGGCTATTTCCACCCCCGCATCGCGGGTCACGCAACCCGCTCCTACCGGATGCTGGCCCCCTGGCAGCAGGAGGCCTTCGACCGGTTGCACGATGACTTCTTCTACCGGCGTCACGACCTCTTCTGGAAGGAGTCGGCACTGCGCAAGCTGCCCGTCCTGCAAACCTCCTCCGAGATGCTTCCCTGCGGCGAGGACCTCGGTATGATCCCCGCGTGCGTCCCGGAGACGATGCGCATGTTGCAGATCCTCTCGCTGGAGATTCAGCGGATGCCCAAGACCTTCGGCGAGGCCTTCGCCGATCCGGCCCGCTACCCCTATCTGAGCGTCTGCACCACCTCAACCCACGACATGAACCCGCTCCGCGCCTGGTGGGAGGAGGACCGCGACGTCACGACGCGCTTCTACCGCGAGGTGCTGCACGGCGAAGGCGGCGCACCCCGCAGTTGCGAGCCGTGGATCTGCCGCCGGATCATCGAGATGCACCTCGCCTCTCCGGCGATGTTCACGATCCTGCCGCTGCAGGACTGGCTCTCGATGGACGAGACGTTGCGCGCCGCGGACCCGCACAAGGAGCGAATCAACATCCCGGCCATTCCCCGTTACCAGTGGCGTTACCGGATGCACCTGACCCTCGAACGGCTGCTCGCGGCCGAGGATTTCAACACCACGCTCTGCGACATGATCGCCCTCAACGGCCGTCGGTAAAACGGTAGGGGGGGGGCCGCACCCGGCTGCCGTTACACACGAAAAATCCGGACGAAAATCGTCCGGATTTTTTGCTGCCTTCCGCGGTTCCGCTACCCGAAGAGCTCGTTGAGCAGGGCCGCCAGCCGATAGGCCGCCCGGACGAGCTGCCGCTCGGCGAGCAGGTAGGTATCCTGTACGAACGTATTGTCGTACACCTCGTCGGGCCGCTGCCAGTCGTAGATCACCCGGCAGTCGACGGCCGTCTCATGCACCCATTCGCGCGGAGTCCCGGCCGCTATGGCCCGACGCTCGCGTTTCGTATGGGTATCCAACTGTTCGCGGTACTCCGAATAGCTCCAGCCATGCGCCCGGTCGAGCACGCCCCAGTCCCACACGGCATGGTAGGACATCTTCTTGCCGTTGAGCACGGCCCGGCCGCTCTTACACCCCGGATACTTCACATGACTCGGGCAGTGCATGTCCCCGGCGATGTGGATGACATACATCAGGTTCAGCCGCACGAGCGAATCGTCCATCTCCCGGTAGTTGCGCAGGCGGTCGCAGGCCTGCATGAGCGCCACGACACAGTTCACCTTGCCGTCACGCAGGGTGTCGACCAGTTGCATCTGCCCGTCGACATAGCTGACATGCTCGATATTGCGGAAGCCCGGGGCGTTGCGATGCTTGTCCATGTAGGAGGCATAGTAGACGATGGAGTGCTCCAGATAGCGGGCGATGTTGCGTTTGGCGCGGCGGGTCAGATGCTGTTCGGCGATGCTGGCGATGGCGTCGTGACGCGTGCGGTCCCAGGCCGCCGCCGGGAACGCCAACCCCACGAGCGAGAGGAACAGCAGGGTGTATTTCCAAATTTTCGATTTCATAATTCTCCTGTTTTTATCGATCGGTTACTTCGTCAACGAAACGACCCGGAAATTGTCGAACTGAACCCGATTCTTGCTGGCAACCGCAGGTCCGAACAGCACCTGGGTCGTGGCATCGGCTCCCAGGATGCGGAAGGAGAAGCCCTCCCAGGCATTGCCCCGCGAGAGCGTGACGGTCAACACGCCGTCCGTCGCCCCTTCGATGGTCCCGGCCCCACGCAAAGCGATCGTCAGGGTCTTGTTCGTATCCGCCGTCTTCGAGAAATACTGGTAGAAGTAGGTGGCATCAAACGACACCTCCACATCATCGCTCCCCGAGATGGCCGCAAGGGCGGGCGAGATCAGCAGGCCCTGCGCCGACGAGGAATTCAGGTGGATATATCCGGGACGGGTGTAGACGCTCTTTCGGTTGCTGTCATAACTCCATCCGTGAAGCGAGGTTCCCTCCTCCTCCAGCTTGTCGAAACGGATCATCGTATCCGTCGTGCAATAGGTGTTGATCCAGTCCGTATTGGTCGCCAACAGGGCACTCCCGCCCGCCGGGTCGATCCACGAAAAATCGTCCTGGAAGTAGACCGTAGCCGAGGTCTCGACAAGCTGCGCCTGCAGCGCCCGCGAGCTCTCCGACGAACGGTAGGTCTGCGGAATCTCCTGCTTGCCGGAGTCGTAGTTCATGTGGTTGGCCACGATCCGCACGTTGAAGTACGGGTGTCCCGCAACGCTCTTGCCGTCGAGTCCGCCGATATGCACACGCGGTTCCCAGCTCTTGCCCGTCGCCGCAATCCACCCGTCGGGCCGCACCACATAGTAGGTATAGTCGGTCGCATTGGGCACCTCGGTCCAGCTCAGGTCGAAACCGTAGGCCGAAGCATCCGACAGGGTCACGTTCCCCGGCGTCTCCAGTTGCGGGAGTTCCGAAGCCGGCGAATAGGCGTCGTCGAGTTTCACCACCCCGAAATAGTTGAAGAAGAGGCGTCCCTTGGCTGCCGTCCGCGATTCGAGGCGGAAGCGCGTCGCGGCGGTGATGTCGCGCACGACAAACCGGTGGCGCACCCAGTCGTTCCAACTGCCCATGCGGAACTCCATGCTCTTCGAACCGTCCTCGAAGGTTCCGTCGCCCTCGATCGTAATGGCGGCCGCATCGTCGTCGTAATAGTCGTTGGTCCCGAGGAAGGCCGTACCGCCGACAATCACCTCGGCGTTGACCTTCGTACCCGGATCGATGGCCGAAACCCGGGGCGTGAAGACCGAGCCCACGGCCGACGAGGTTCCCAACTTGATGCTCCCGGCATAGAGATAGGCGGCGGAGTTGCTCGAAGTCATCTCCCAGCCCTTCTCTTCGAGCAGGGCCTGACCGGCGGCCGACACCTTGTCGAAACGAATGCCGGCCGGATTGCCCGGATAGGTATCCACGAAGCTCTCCTCGCCATAGACACCCACCGTCACCCACGACAGGTCGTCTTCGAGCAGGGCATAGCCCACCGGATGCGAATCGACACCCGTCACGGAGCTCTTGACCGTTCCCTCGACCGGCTCGCACCACTCCGAAGCCTCGTAGGTCGTATCCTCTTCGGTCGGGAGTGCGCGGACGGTCAGCGAGCAGCTCGTCCCGGCAATCAGCCCGTCAAACACCACGTTCGTCTCCGTCGTTTCGCCGCTGCGCGATTCGACGACCTCGCCGCAGTTCAGGCAGGTGTACGTATATTCATACCGGGCGGCGCTCTCTACGACCGGCCAGGAGAAACGCACCGAGCTGGCCGTCGAGCCCTCCTGATCATAGGTCACTTCGGGCGTATCGAGGGGAGTCAGCTCCACGGGAGGCTGCTCGTCAGCCCCGGCCTTCACCAGACGAACGTTGTCGAAGAACCAACGGTTCGCCTTGACCTCCTCGACCGATTCGAAGACGATTTGCGTCTGATCCGTCGCGCCGTAGACGATGCACTCCTTGGTTTCCCACTGCAGCGGAGTTGCGGTCTGCATCTCAAAGAGTTTCACCGTCGAGACGTCGTCGTTGATCGTGCCCGGGCCGATGACGCGCACCTGCATCGTCGAGGGATCCCACGAACCGCCCGACGAGACGTAGATGCAGCAGTCGAAGCTCACCTTCACATTGGCCGAGCAGTTGTGCTTGATACCCAGTGCCGGGGTCACCAGACCGCCGCCGCATCCCGCAGCATTCGACCCCCGACCCATCTTGATGTAGCCGACCCGCAGGTAGACCCGCTCCTTGAGTTTGTTGTCGTCGGTCACCCAGCCCGAATTGATCAGCGTATTGTAGGCCTCGTCACCGAAAGCGGCAGCCGTCACGCCGTTCCAATACTGCTCGGCCGTGAGCGGCGTCGGCCAGGTCCCGATGTAGTCGGTTCCGCCGTAGACATCGGTCACCCAACTGAAATCGTCCTCGAAATAGACATGTCCTTCGGGGAGCCCGTCGTCGGCCCCGACCTGGAAGACGAGTTCGTAGCCTTCGCCCACGTTTCCTTCGTAGAAACGGAAATCGTCAATCCGGCAGGCTCCGCCCGCATTTTCAAGGCGCAGGTCGAGATTCTCGGTCTCCTCGGGGACGCTGAAGCAGGCGAAGAGCTCCTTCCAGCCGCTCTCCTCCCCGGATTCCAGCCATTCACAGGGCACCTCGATGAACTCGTCGCCTCCGTTTCCGGCCAGCAGCCGCAGGTGCACATCATCCGCCTGTCCCGAGACGGGAGCAACCCCGACCTTGACCCGGAAATAGCGGTCGCCGAGGAGCGAGATGCCGCTGACGGAGAACGAGGGGGTCTCTCCCTCCCCGACCCCGGCGGCATCGGCCAGCAGCACGGCATTGCCTCCCGTCGCGGCCTCGTACCCCGAGGAAGCGAGGTCGGAAACCACTTCGGCATGAACCCCCGAGAAGAGCGCCGAAGCCGTACCGACGCCGTCGGCACCCCACTCCGAGAAGTCGGAAACCGCAACCGGAGCACTCACGGGCTCCACACCCATTCCCGTGCGGAGATAATAGATCAGCTCGTCGGCCGAACCCTGCCGGACCTCGATCTGCGTGGTCACGCCGTCCAGCGAATCGAAATAGAGCGTCGCCGTACGGGCCTCGCCCGTATTCACCGCAGCCGAGACGTGTACCTGATGGCTGCCGTAGGCGGCGCGGGGCGATACCGTAAGCCAATCCGCCTCTTCGTCGATGTGGATGACCCAATAGACGTTGGAGGTAACCTCGAAGGTGACGTCGCCACCCTCGTAGGTCAGGCCGCGCTTGTTCGCACTCACGCTCGTCGTATTGACCCCGAGGGTCGGTTCCTCGACCTCGGACTCGCTACATGCCGCGAACGACACTCCGGCCAACACGAGGAACAACGTCCGGATCCGATTCAATAGATCTCTTTTCATCGTTTCACTATTTTCGATTATTTCATACTCTTCGTAAAGGCCTTCGGACGCACCATCTGCTCGCTCCACTGGTTGCCGAAGCGGTCGGTCACCTTGATCTCAAGCGTACTGGTCGCACTGGATGCCGTCGCCGAGAAGATGTGCGACATGGGACAGGAGGCCCAGTCCGAAGTGGCCTCGGCACCCTGCTCCACCCGCGGGATGTCGAAGACGATCGTGTGGAGCGGATCGCGCTGGAGCAGCCGCGTAACCGGAAGCGAGACGCCGTTTTCGAAGACCTCGACACGCCACTCCGGATCGTAGTTCCAGACGTTGATGAAGACCTCATTCTCCCCGACCGACGCATAGTCGTACCCGCCGTTCGTGCGGCTCGGATACTTCGAGAGGTAGGATTTGTAGAGGTTGGTGTTCAGGTGGGCCTTGACCACGTTCATGTCGTAACTGCGGAACTGACAGCCGGGCTCCTCGCCGATTCCCTTGTAGTACCACTCAACCTCCTTGTCCGAGAAGGTGTAGACGCCGTAGCCGGCCGGAGTTCCGTCCACGCAGATCGCGCGGTTGGAGTAGAAACTGCTCCACCACCAGGTCTCGCACACCGCGGCGGTATTGTGTTCGATAATTCCATCGTCGATGACCATCGTGCTGTTGTAGTGGGTGTGGCCCGTGATGAAGTGGACGTCGGAGAAGCCTTCGACGGCCTTCAGCAAGGCGGCCGTACCTCCCGTCGTGCTCGACATGCGGGGGACGTTGGTGAACGAGGAGTTGTAGTTTCCATGGAGTTGGACGTGGAGGCAGATGACCAGCGGCGCCGTCTTGTCCTCCACGGCAGCCAGGTCGTCGGCCAGCCACTCCATCTGGGCAAGCGAGACCAGCGCATTGAAGTCGCGGGCTCCGACGACCCCTTCCGCGCCGCCCGCATTGATCCAGTCGATGTCGTCCAGCACCACATAGTGCACGCGTCCGAGGTTGAACGAGTAGTAGTTCGGGCCCAGCGTGTTGCAGTAGGGGGTCTGTCCCGGGACGTCGCCCGTGACATAGGGGTCGTTGTCGTGGTTTCCCATCGTGTGGAAGACCGGAACCGTATAGCCGCTGGAGGACAACAGCCGCTTGTAATCGGCAATCGCAAAGTCGTTGTCGTACCAATAGCGGTCCCAGGTCATGTCGCCCGCAATCAGGCAGTAGACCGGCAGCGGACTCGAATCGGCGAACGCCTGCGTCTCGGTCAGGAATCCGTTGCTGAAGAAGTTCAGGTCGTTCTGCTTGTCGGCCAGATGGAGGTCCGAGCCCACCAGCATCACGTGACGGTCGTTGTCGACCTCCACGAGTTCGAAATTGTGCACCTCGCAGACATCGGTCCCGGCGGTGAGTCCGGCCCAGAATCCCATCATGTCGCTGTCGAAGACCGCCGGTTCGTATCCCGCGGGCAGCGTTATGAAGACATAACCGAGCGACTTGAGCGATGCGAGCCAATAGTAGCCGTTTTCATCGGTCACCGTAGTCTCGATGCCGTCCGAAACCCGCACTCCGGCCACGCCCCGGTCCCCGCAATAGACGATTCCCTTGAGGTTGCAGCCCTCCTTGTCGGGGACCTCCTGATCGATGGTCAGGTAGATCCGAACCGTGGTGACATACTGCTCCGCGGAGCCGCGGACCACGTAAACCTCATAGGTGCCGCGGACCAGCTCCGCCGGCACGACGACACGTGCCGTCTTGGCCGTCACGTCGCCGACCGGCATCTCGACACGCAACCCCTCGGCGCGCAGCGACAGGAGGTCGCCCGCCTCGAAGCCCCGGCCCTGCAACGTAAGCTGCTGCCCCTCGTAGACACTCATCACGGAGGCGAGATAGAGATTGCGGACCAGCCGATCGGGTTGCACGAACTCTTTCGGCTCCTCCTCGGAGCAGCCCGTCAGCGACCAGAGACAGGTCGCCAACAGGAGCATTCTCAACAGATACAACGAATATTTCATACTCTTTTTTTGCATTTTTCGGGTTCTACATATCCAGGCACGACATGCGGATGATGCCCAGACGGCTCGTTCCTTCGGCGGTATCCTCGTTGTCGCTGGCGTTCCGCTGACGCGTAGCGCGGAGGCGGATTGCGAAGCTTGCACGGTCCTTCAGCTCATCGGGGAGCACGAAGAGGTACTCGGGAGCATGGATGCAACTGTGCCAGTTGGAGGCGACATACTCGTAACCGATCGGGGTCCACTCCTTCGCATCGTCCGTCTCGGCCCACTCCATCTGGAAGTACATCGGGCCCAGCGTGTTGCTCGAAGCCGTGAACTGGAGCGAGATCTGCCCCGTATAGCCCGCCGTGGAGAGGTTCGAAAGAATCCAGCAGCAGCCGTCGGTGTCGGAATTCACCGCCGAGGTGTTCTTCCACCAGTTCTGCGCCATCAGGGCGATGTACTGTACGCCCTTCGTGTTGCCGTAGGTCGGGAGCCAACTGCCGGTCTGCTCGTTCCAGGTTGCCGCCGTGCAGCGGGCATGAGCCCAGGCCAGGTACATCTGCTGCGTATTGCCCGAGGTCGAACCCAGGACGTCGACACCCACCGAGTGCTTGAGCTGCCCCTGCCCAACGGAGGCCATGACGGTCGGCAGCGCCCCCTTGTTGTCGGTCCACGGCCCGATCTGCATGATCGTCTTCGAGAGGCGCGTGGCGGGATCGGCATCGAAGTTGGTGATGTCCGACTCGCGGCGGATGCGGATGCACCAGGACTCCACCTTGCGGCGGCTCTCGTCGCGGCCGTCGTAGACGTCGCACTTGTAGCGTTTGTTGACGATTCCCGTGATGTCGCCCGCACCCTCGGGCATCATCGACAGCGCCCGTTCGGTGAACGACCACGTGGTGTAGAGCTTAGTCGTATTGCCGTGTGCGTCGCGCACATAGTGGCCGTACTCGATCGTCAGGTCGTTGTAATCGGCCGAAGCCTGGTATGCCGCGCCCTGTTCCACGCCCAGGTAACCCGACTCGTTGATGTTGACCAGCGTACCGTAGGGCAGCGCGAACTCCACATTGCGGAGCGTCACCAGCCGGTTCTCGTACTGCGAAAGCTGCGAAACGTCGTCCAGGACAATCGGCTCGACGGCCGGGCCCGACTCGGAGGTCTGTACGGCCGACGACGAAAGCCGGTCGATCTTCAAGCCGTTCGTATAGGCGTCGCGGGCGATGATCTGACCGTACATATGGATGGTCACCCGATCGTTCAGATCGTAGGTGTTGTCCGCCTCGTTCCCGAATTCGATCCACAAACCCGCGTCGGCATCCTGAATAAACATCGTATTGGCAGGGTTTTCGCCATTCTTCCCGTAGGCGACGGGGTAGTTGCGCGTCGTGCGGTCGCTGATGACGCTACCCACGACATAGACGTTTTCGGAAATCTTGCCCTCACCCATCGCCAGCAGCTCGGAGATCGAGACTTGACGGGCGTTTTCGAAGGCCGTAGTCCGGTCGGCCTGGTAGATCACGAACTCGCGCGACAGCGAAGTGCCGTAGGCCCGGATGCGGATATGCGCCTCCCGGGCGACATCCCCCTCATTGGCCGCACAGACAAAGGTCTGCGTGCGGTCGGTGAACTCCCCGATGTTCACCCACGCCGCATCCTCGGGATTGACCAGCTCGGCCACCCAGTCGACGTTCGCCGTCACGTTGACCGTGAAGCTTTCGCCCTTGACCGACACGGTCTTGCCGGCCTCGCCCATGTCGATCTCCAACACGGGTTCGGCAGCTTCCTGATTGAATTTCAGCACCATGACCGACTCGCCGTCGACCACGACGTTCAACTCGCCGTAACGTCTGTAAGCGGTCTTGTTCTCCTTGACGAGCGTCGAGAAACGGGCGTCTCCGACCCCTTCGGCGGGCCAGAAGGAGATCCACTCCGCATCCTCGGCATAGGTGGGGACCAACTGCCAATGGCCATAGTTCGAGTACATCAGAAAATCCTGCATTCCGCCGCCAACACCGTAGGAGAGCTCCTCCAGCGGATTCCGGTCGGGATCGAGCAGATAGAGATACTTCTCCGTCGTCTCGTCCTTCTCGCACCCGGCGAACATCACACCCGCCATCAGCAGCAGAAAGGTTCGCCAAAAGGCCCTGTTCCAAATATCATATAATCGTGTTTTCATGTGCTTTAGCATTCTTAGGGTTTATCGGATTCCCCGCTCGACGGCCTCCAGCGACCACCACAGCGGAGTCTTCATGTCGTCATCGCCGCCATAGACGTTGCGCAGGCGGGCCAGCGCCTCTTCGTAGTTTTCGCGGTTGGTCTCCATGGTGTTGGTCGGATAGACCAGACGCCGCGGCAGGATGTGGTCGTTGAAGGTTCCCGTACCGATGACCAGTTCGGGATAGCCCGTCCGCCGGTAGTCGGCCCAGGCCTCGAATCCCACCCAGAAGAGCGCCACATACTTTTGATCGAGAATCGCCTTCAGCGTCCCGTCGTAGGGGACGTTGGCCAGGAAGTTCTCGATGACCCGGTCGGTGATGTTCAGCCCCGTCTTGTCGACGCCGTGCCAGAATTCGATGGAGGCCCGGATGGCCTGCTGATAGGTCGCGGCGGCATCTCCGGCCACCCAACCCCGCTGCATCGCCTCGGCCTGGATGAAGAGCACCTCGTCGTACTTCATCAGCGCATAGGGCGAATCGTATTCGCCGAGATTCGTCTTGTTGAGATTCGCCACGCCCGTGAGGTCGGCCTCCTGGGCCTCGATGCCGCTCTGGCCGCCCTTCCAGCCGTCGGCGCCCGACGGTTGGCGGAACCAGATGCTGATACGCGGGTCACCGGTCTCCTTCATCATGTTGATGATCTGCTCGGCCGGGCGCCGCCCCGTGGAGGTCGTGAACTGGGTCTCCAGCCGCGAACCGAAGTAGTTGACGAAGGGCTCCACGGCGTCGTAATACATCGTGGCGTTGTCGTCGTTCGAGATGAAGATCGGATAGCGCGCGGGCGACGAGAAGATCTCGTTGATCTTCTCCGACACCCCCAGCACGTCGTCGCGGTTGCTCAGGCGCATGAGCAGGCGCAGGTAGAGCGAATTGTTGAACTTCTGCCATTTGGCCACGTCGCCGCCGTAGAGCAGGTCGCGTTCGGGGTTTTCGAGCGCCGCCGAGGCGTCATACAGCGAATTGGCCTCTTCGTAATCGGCCATCAAGGCGCGGTAGACATCCTCCTGCCGATCGAATTTCGGTTGACTGATCCCCTCCGAGGGGCCCTTGAACGCCTCCGTATAGGGAGCATCGCCGAAAATATCGATCACGTTGGAGATCAGCAGCGTGCGCAGCGTGAGGGCCACGGCCTCGTAGTTGGGGTTTTCGCGCTGGATGGCCAGCAGCCGCATGTGGTCGGCATTGGCGGCCTGGCGGTAGAGGTTCGACCAGGCGGACGACCCCACCGAATTGTCGATCACGTAACGGTGATAGGTGTTGTTGCCCGACCCGGCAAACGTATACTGGATCAACTCGCCGTTCAGCAGCCACGTCCGATAGAGGAAAACCTCGGTCCCGGAGTAGAGCAACTGCTGGAGCATCCCCGAAGGACCGATATTCCAGAGATCCATCTCGTTGGGATTGGTATTGTACTCGTCGAACTTCGTCGTGCAGCTTCCGAGGGAGAGCAGCAGCGCCATTCCGAGCATCAGATATTTCATAGTCTTCATCTTTTTGTCCTGTTTTAGAATCCGAGCTTAAGGCTGAAACCGTAGGAGCGCACCATGGGATAGGCACCCGTCTCCACACCCCGGTAGAGCGACGAACCGGAGAGCGATGCCACTTCGGGGTCGTACTGCGGGAAGTTGGTGATGCAGAAGAGGTTCGTGGCGAAGAACGAGATCGAGGCGCTCTGGAATACCTTCGTCTTGGCGCAGAGGCTCCGCGGCAAGGAATACTCGATGCGCAGCTCCTTCATCTTGAGGTAGGAGGTGTCGAAAACGTTCGATTCGGTATTGGCGCGCGGGTAGATCACCGTATTGTAGTAGTCGACCGCATCGGTGGTGATGGTCGTGTTCTTCGAGTAGGTTCCGTCCTCGGCGACATTGACGCCCGGATGGATCAGCCCGTCGTAGCGGCCTTCGAGCGAATTGGTCAGCTTGCCCATGTAGGAGAGGATCGAATTGGTCAGCGAGTAGGCCTTGCCGCCGTAGGAGGCTGCGAACGAGGCCGTCAGCGAGAGGTTCTTGTAGCGGAGCGAGGTCGTGAAACCGCCCTTCCACTGCGGATAGATGCTGCCCAGATCCTTCAGGTTCGTACCGTCGAGAATCGGGTTGCCGGTCTCGGCGTCGACGATGTCCTGCCCCGAGCAGTCGATCTTGCGGCCCTGCTCGTCGTAGTAGAAGGCCCCTTCGGGCGCCGTCTGGAGTCCGTAGCCGTAGATGCGGCCCAGCTCCGTACCGGGATAGGCATAGATGAAGACCTTGCTGCCGATGGTGTTGTTGGCGTTGAGCTGCCAGACATTGACGCCCGGAGCCAGCTCAACCAGCTCGTTCCAGTTCTTCGACCAGTTGACGTCGATGTTCCAGCTCCAGTTCCGGTGCTCGATCGGGCGGAAGTGCATGGCCACCTCCACGCCGTTGTTGCGCACGCAGCCCGCATTGATGACCATCGACGAGGCACCCGTCGCCCAGTCGGAGGGGACGTTGATGATCTGATCGGTGGTCTCCGAATCGTAATAGGCCACGTCGAACGAGATGCGGTTCTTGAAGAAGTGCCCTTCGACACCCACCTCCCAGCTCTCGACGTTCTCGGGCTTCAGACGCATGTTCTTGGTCGAACTCGGAAGCGTATAGGCCCCGGTGAAGACCGAGGAGTTCGAGTAGGCGGCCAGCAACTGATAGGGTTCGGTGTCGTTGCCGACGTTGGCCCACGAGCCGCGGATCTTCAGCATGTCGATCCAGGCGGCCTTCTGCTTGAGCCCCAGCACCTCGTCGAGCAGCACGCTGGCGCTCACCGACGGATAGAAATAGGAGTTGTAGCCCGGGGCCAGGGTCGACGACCAGTCGTTGCGGCCCGTAATGTCGAGGAAGAGCATGTCGCGCCAGCTCAGCGAGACGAAGCCGTAGAAGGAGTTGATCGACTTCATGCGACGCACGGACGAGAAGTCGAGCGTTCCGTTGACATTCTGGAAAATAAAGACGTTGGGCTCCTCAAGCTGCTGGGCCGTCAGCCGGATGTTGCTGTACTTGTAGACCATGTTGTTGCCGCCGAACGAGGCATTGAGCGCAAACTCCCCGAAGGTATCGTGGTAGTTGAGCAGGAAATCGTTGTTGATCTCCAGCGAACGGATGGTCTGTTCGCGGTACATGCCGTCGAGGTAGGCGTGGGTGTACTGGGGTTTCTGCTGGGTGCGGAAGTCGTTGCTGAAATCCAGGCCCGAGCGCAGCGTCAGCGACAGTTTGTCGGGGATGATGTGCCCCGTCACGCTCGCATTGCCGTACACACGGTCGCGGGACTGCGTATTGAGGCATTCGTACACGATGAAATAGGGGTTGTCCATCGACCCGTTGATGAGCTTCATCGAGGTATCGGCCCCCGAGTAGTAGTCGACCAGACGGCCGCTCGCCCACTCGTTGTAGGCATCGTCCACCGAGGCGCTGACCGGCTGCCAGAGCAGCGTCTTCAGCGGCGAGGAGTTGCTGTAACCGCCGACGGGCAGGTTGTCCGAATTCTTGCGGTAGTAGGTCATCTTGACCGACGCCTCGATCCACTTGTTCCGCTTGCTGGAGGCCGAGAAGCTGATGTTCTGCGTATTGAACCCCGTATTGGGTACGATCCAGTCGTTGCGCGTATCCTTGATCGAGAGTCGGAGCTGCGAACCGCGGCCGTCGCTGGCATCAATTGCCACGCTGTTGGTGTAGGTGACACCCGTGCGGAAGAAGCCCTTGTACCAGTCGCACACCTCGTAGGGAAGCCGCGTATAGGTGTCGGTTTCGGGATCATACGAGGCGTACATGTAGCGCATCTGCCCGTTGATCTTCTCACCGAACTGATAGCGGGAGTGGAAGGTCGGGACGGCCACGCCGGTATCCGAATGCTCGGCATCCACGGAGTAGAACGAATATTCGTCCGGACTCAGGCCGTCGGACGTATGGCCCGTGTTGATGGTGGTCTTGCGGAAGTCGCCGGCGCCATACTCATACTGGAAATCGGGCCAGTAACCCGCCTTGTCGAAGGTCACCGACGTGGAGTAGGTCACGCCGATGCCGCGCTGCTGACGGCCGGACTTTGTCGTGATGATCACGGCGCCGTTGGCGGCCCGCGAACCGTAGAGGGCCGTTGCGGCGGGGCCCTTGAGGATGGAGATGCTCTCGACATCCTCGGGGTTGATATCCCCGGCGCCGTTGCCGTAGTCGATCGGGGCGTCGTCCGACTCATAGGAGCCGGAGGTGGAGTTTCCCTCCATGCCGTTGCCGATGGGCACGCCGTCGACGACGAAAAGCGCCGTATTGTTGTTGTAGGAGAGAGACCCTTCGCCGCGCAGCGTCACACGCACCGACCCGCCGGGGCCGGCCGACGACTGGTCCAGGTTCAGACCGGCGACCTTGCCGGCCATACCGCTCAGCCAGTTTCCGCTGGCGCTGTTCGTGATGTCGTCCTCGCCGATTTTCGAGACGGCATACCCGAGGCTCTTCTCCTTGCGGGTGATACCCAGGGCGGTCACGACGACGTTCTCGATGCTGTTGGCCGTGGCCTGCAGGGTGAAATCCAGCCGGGTACGAGTCCCGACCTCCTGGGTCACGGAGTTGAATCCCAGATACGAGCAGATGATCCGGGCTTTCGCGGGCACGGTCAGGGAGTATTCGCCGTTCGCGCCGGTACTGGTACCTTGAGTCGTACCCTCGACGATCAGCGTTGCGCCGACGAGCGGATTGCCCTCGCTGTCCTTTACGACTCCCGAGATGCGGATATTCCGTTCGGCAGCCTCGAACACTTCACCATTTGCAGCGATGCTGCGGAGCGGCGCTGCCAGCGCACACAGCAACAGCAGCACACAACTCTTCATACAGACAACGCCCCATCGTTCTATCATAGAAGTAAGAAGTTTCAACATGGTTTGTTTGAATGGTTCATAGTTTGGAATAGTCATCGATCAATGGAAGGTGGCGGCTGATTTTCAGCCGAACGGAGAAGAGGATAGCTTGTTCATCATAGGGATACAATTTATTTGTCAATGTTTTATTATCACAACTGTTATTTTCTTTTTCGATTCTAATTGCGACACAAAAATATCACAAAGAAAAAC
>DXDA01000026.1 GCA_019115745.1 Candidatus Alistipes intestinigallinarum | reverse complement strand
CAGGAGGCCATCGCCGGATTCGAGGATGTAAAACCCATGGTCTTCGCCGGCGTCTATCCCGTCGAGGCCGACCAGTACGAAGACCTGCGCGCCTCGCTCGAAAAGTTGCAGCTCAACGACGCCTCGCTCACCTTCGAGCCCGAAAGCTCGCTCGCACTCGGATTCGGTTTCCGCTGCGGATTCCTCGGACTGCTCCACATGGAGATCATTCAGGAGCGCCTCTACCGCGAATTCGACATGGATGTCATCACCACCGTGCCGAACGTCTCCTACCGCGTGACCACCACCCAGGGCGACGTCGTCGAGGTCCACAACCCCTCGGGACTCCCCGAAATCACCAAGATCGCCAAGATCGAGGAGCCCTACATCCTCGCGCAGATCATCACCAAGGCCGAGTTCCTCGGGAATGTCATCAAGCTCTGCATCGACAAGCGCGGCGTGATGAAGAACCAGACCTTCATCACCCAGGACCGCGTGGAGGTCAACTTCGACATGCCCCTCTCGGAGATCGTCTTCGACTTCTACGACAAGCTGAAGAGCATCTCCAAGGGCTACGCCTCGTTCGACTACCACCGCACGGGGTTCCAGCTCTCGAAACTCGTCAAACTCGATATTCTCCTGAACGGAGAACCCGTCGACGCACTCTCGTCGCTGACCTACACCGACCACGCCTACGACTTCGGACGCAAGATGTGCGAGAAACTCAAGGAGCTGATCCCGCGCCAGCAGTTCGACATCGCCATCCAGGCCGCCATCGGGGCCAAGATCATCGCCCGCGAAACCGTCAAGGCCGTGCGCAAGGACGTCACGGCCAAGTGTTACGGCGGCGACATCTCCCGCAAGCGCAAACTCCTCGAAAAACAGAAGAAGGGTAAAAAGCGGATGCGCCAGATCGGCAACGTCGAAGTGCCGCAGTCGGCCTTCCTCGCCGTATTGAAAATGGATTAGACATGAAGAAAACCATCATCGACCTCTTCGAAACCTCCGTCGAAAAATATGGCGGAAAGACCTTCCTGCTCGAAAAACGACACCACAAGTTCGAGCCTACGACCTATGCCGAAACCAAAGAGCTGGCCCTCGAAATCGGCGCAGGTCTCGCCGCCGTCGGTATCCGCCCCAAAGACAAGGTCGCCATCCTCGCCGAAGGTTCGAACGCCTGGATCATCTCCGAACTGGGACTCTTCTACGCCGGAGCGATCAGCGTGCCCCTCTCCGTCAAACTCGAAGAGTCGAACGACCTGCTGTTCCGCCTGCGGCACGCCGAGGTCAAGGCGATCTTCGTCTCGAAATACCAACTGCCGAAGATCCGCCGCATCCGCGCCGAACTCCCGCAGATCGAACACATCATCGTCCTCGGGCACATCCCCCTCGAAGCCGGCGAAACCGCCTACGGAACACTCCGGAGACTCGGACGCGACTACCTCTCGAAGCACAAGGAGGAGTTTTTGAAGATCGGGCAGGCCATTCAGAACGACGACTACGCCACGATCACCTACACCTCCGGGACCACGGCCGACCCGAAGGGCGTCGTCCTCACGCACCGAAACTACACGGCCAATGTCGAGCAGTCGCTTTCGCGCATCTCGATCCCGTCCCACTACCGCACGCTCATCATCCTGCCGCTGGACCACTGCTTCGCGCACGTCGTCGGCTTCTACATCATGATCGCCTGCGGAGCCTCGGTCGCCACGGTCCAGATCGGCAAAACCCCGATGGAGACCCTCAAGAACATTCCGCTCAACATCCGCGAAGTACAACCCCATTTCCTGTTGTCGGTCCCGGCCCTGGCCAAGAACTTCCGCAAGAACATCGAAAGCTCGATCCGCGCCAAAGGCGCCTTCACCGAATGGCTGTTCCGCCTCGGGCTCCGTACGGCATACGTCTACAATCAGGACGGATACAGCCGCGGAAAAGGGTGGCACTGTCTGTTGCGGCCCGCCGTGGCGCTGTTCGATGCCGTGTTGTTCCGCAAGGTCCGCGAAGCCTTCGGCGGCTGCATGAAGTTCTTCGTAGGAGGCGGGGCGCTGCTCGATGCCGAATTGCAGCGCTTCTACTACGCCATCGGGATCCCGATGTTCCAGGGATACGGGCTCTCGGAAGCCACGCCCGTCATCTCGACCAACTCGCCTCGTTACCATTGGCACCGCTTCGGATCGTCGGGAAAGATCCTCATCCCGCTCGACCTGAAGATCGTCGACGAGGAGGGTCAAGAAGTGCCCCGCGGGCAGAAGGGCGAGATCATCATCCGCGGCGAAAACGTCATGGCCGGTTACTGGAAGAATCCCGAAGCAACGGCCGAGACCATCCGCGACGGTTGGCTCCACACGGGTGACATGGGCTATGTCTCGGAAGATGAATTTCTCTATGTACTGGGCCGCTTCAAGAGTCTGCTGATCGCCTCGGACGGCGAAAAGTACAGTCCCGAAGGGATGGAGGAGGCGATCGTCGACAAGTCGCCGTTCATCGACCAGATCATCATCCACAACAATCAGAGCCCCTTCACCGGAGCGATTGTCGTCCCGAATGCCGAAGCGTTGCGGCGCGAACTCGACCAGCGCAAGGTGGCGGGGGAGGAGCGTCCGGCGGCTGCGGCACGGATTCTGGCGGCTGAAATCGACAAATACCGGGCTGGCGGCATCTATGCCGGAGAGTTTCCGGAGCGTTGGCTCCCGGCCGGGCTGGCCATCGTCGACGAGGCCTTCACCGAGCAGAACGGACTGGTCAACAGCACGATGAAGATCGTTCGTTCGAAAGTCGAGGAGCATTTCCGGGCACGATTGGATTATCTCTACACCGCGGAAGGAAAGCCGGTGGAGAATCCGGAAAACCGGGCTTCGCTGAAAAAATTGATCGGATAAGTCATTTTTCAGGGGCTGAAAACTTGTCTTTTCAAAAATTCGGAGTATCTTTGTACTCCGTAACGCGGAAATAGCTCAGTCGGTAGAGCATCAGCTTCCCAAGCTGAGGGTCGCGGGTTCGAATCCCGTTTTCCGCTCTCGACAGAAAGAGGTGGGTTGAGAAACTCACCTCTTTCTGTTGACAGTAGTGAGGGTCGAGGATTCGTTGCCCGCGACCCTCGACACCCCTTTCAGGGGCCGGAGGTGTCAACAACAATTCGCGGAATCGCTCGTGCGAAGCGCGAGTGCGAATCCCGTTTTCCGCTCCAAGGCAGAAGGGTGAGCCAAAAAGATTCTCCCTTTTGTCTTGAATTTTGCAGATGAAGGGATTCACTGCCCGCGACCCTTGGCGCCCCTGTCAAGGGCTGGGAAGGAGGGGGAGCTTGAAATCGTTCGGATGCAGGGTCAGTTACCGTTCACTTACCACCCGCACAGGCCGGTCACAAACCATAGCTTTCAGGAAACACTCAAAAAAAGAGACCGGGCTTACCCCGATCTCTTTCTTCTTGAACTGTCGACTCGCTGTGTCGAAAAGCCCGTCTGGACTACACGATGATCCTACTTCGCATCGATGTACGTGACGGTGTAGACACGCGGAATCGTGGTTCCCGGATATTGTTGCGTGAACTTCGTTACGTACCCTTCGTCATCGAATTCGTAAACGACATCAAGGTCATCTTTCCCGGACTGACTTCCCTGTCCCCGGACCTGCTTCAGATGATTGCGGTTCAAAACGCCAAGGCGCCCCGTGACTCCCAGCTCCTCATCCCAGACAAAAAAGTCATAATAAAGGTCGAAATTCGCCTTGTTCGTGTACTCCTCGTAGTATGTGTAGCGATTAATATAGGGATCCTCTTCAGGACAGGTATAGCGAGTCTCCACCACATTGCCATTCTCCCAAACGTACTCCTCCTGTTCTTCTCCCTCATCGACTTGAATCAAATGATTCCCGCTATCGTACGTGTAGGTCACGACGGTGCCGTCGGCCCACTCCGCACGAGAAATGTAGCCCGATGAGTTCAGATAGGCCTTGTAGTTTTCCGATTCATCCTTGAAGGAGTTGTCCGCCGAAGAATAGACCGTCGTGACGTCAATGACCCCGTCACCGTATTCGTACAGGAACTGGCGTTTATCGGCCATATTCCCGTTATCCTTATAAATATCCTCGACCTTCGTAATCCGGTTCCGGTCGTCGTAGGTGATAGTCATCGTTTCGGACTCGGTATAGGTGTCATCTGCATAGCTGTAGACAATCTGCGAAACAAGTCTCTCCGGAGTCCCCGGTACAGGCTCCTCTCCGTCGTCGGGAATCTCGCCCTCCTCGGTCGTCGCCTTCTGCTCGACCGTGATCGTGATCTTCGTCGTGCCGCACTCGATGGTAATCGTCGCCTTGCGGTCGGCACCCGACGTGTTCACATCCAACGTGATACGGAGCGTATAGCTGCCTGCGGCATCTCCGTGGTCGGGTGAAAGGGTGATCCAATCGATCTCCGAAGCGCGCGTTTCGGAAACCGTGGCCCGCCACGGACCCGTCGTAGTAAACGAAATGCCGCCCGAGGGTGTCGCAGCAGTCTGGTCGGCGTAAAGCGTGAGGGTTTGGGCGGTGCCGGGGGCCAGTTCGATGCCGGGGGCCGTCTCCTCTCCGCTGCCGTTGTCGCAGGCAACGAATGCTACCGCTGCCATGGCGAGCATGAGTGCATAAAGTCTCTTCATGATTGTCAGTCGCTTTGCACCCCGCTCCCCGGATGCGGTTGTAAAAGAAAGTGTGGAGCCGTTCGTTTATCTGAAGTAGAGGTTCTGGAATACCTTTGTGCAAATAAACAATACCCCACACCGAACAGAGCATACCCTCAGGTATACACTATGGACGGTGATGAGTGTCGCCGTTTCCCTGCACAATGAATTTTCCAGATTCCTACTCCAAGGGATCACGAAACACTTTCACTAAATGATGTTTCTATTTTGGTGACACAAAGGTAGAAAATGTTTCGCAAAATGGCAAACGCTCACACGGGGTATTGTAGCGGCAAATTTCGACAAAAAGTTTCTGAAAACCAATACATGCCCCGCACAATATACAGCTCCGACCGGGGGAAGGATTCGGGAGAAGGCCGCCGGAAGGTCGGACTTGCAGCAAAAAACAGAAGGGCTGACTCTCCGGCAGGGGCGGGGAGGACAGGACGGGAAAGACAGGGCGGGGCGGGAGCACCCCGCCAGCCATAAAAACAGGAGGACCGGATCGGTCCTCCTGCCGCTGAGAGAGAAGAGAGCCGAAAAGGGTCGGCAAGCCCGTGAATGAAACAACGTCGCGGTGATAGTTGGAAAGGCAACGACTGAAAGTTCCGGAGATTTCCCGGACGGTGCAATCAGCGGTTCAGGCGTTGTACGGCCACACGGGCGTCACTCGAACTGTTGAACCGGGGCTGGACAACCATCGCTCCGCGCAGGTCGATCGCCCCCCAGCGGCCGTCCGAAACCTGAACCACCGCCAAATTCCGGTTGAATGCCGAAGCTCGCCGGAATTGGGGTGCGATGGCCCAACGTCCGTAGTGATCGAGGTAGCCGTAGAGGCCCGTCGCCGAATCCTCCTGCGCCCAAAGCTCAAGGCCCGTCATGCGTCCCTTGACGATCGACTGCATGGCCGCCGAAGCGTCGCTCGAACTCGAAAAAACGGCCGGAATGACGAACTGCCCCGAAGGATCGATCGCTCCGTAACGCCCTCCGAGCCGGACCCGGGCCATACCGTGACTTCCGAACGACTGAACGCTCTCGAATCGCGGCGGGATCGTCCACATTCCCAGATCGTTGATGTAACCGTAGAGTCCCGTCGCCGGGTCCTCGGCAGGCGTATAACGGCGTCCGGCCTGGCTGCTCACCCCAACCGGGGTGCTCACTCCGACCGGAGCCGGGTCTGACAGCAGCCCGGTGAAGGCCGGGCCCATGATCGAACAGGAACTCAACAGCACACTGGCGGCTGCGTACGGAAGGAATCGTTTCATAGCGGCTTATCGATGCAGGATGTAATTGCGGACCAGTTTGTAGGGGATCACCACCAGCGGCGACAGCATGACCACGATCGACAGGTAGGTGAGCAGGAAGTAGATGACGGCAATCACGATCGCCACGACGAGCAGCCCGCCGAAGAACATCGCCGGATTGACCCCGGTAGTCGTGGAGACGTGTACTCCGTTGCGGTAGTGGCGGATGACCTCCCCGGAGTTCTGGATGCCCCACAGGATCGTCTTGCCGCACCAGACAACGAAGAGCCACGATATCGAGAGGATGACCTTGACGATTCCGGCCCCCGAGTTGGCCACCTCCCGGACCTGCGACCGGAAAGAGGCCCCCTTGCGGCCCGAGGGATCGTCCGACTTGATCTCCTCCTCGAAGTGGCCGATCAGGCGCCAGCCCATCGAGAAGGCCACGTAGGGAATCAGCAGCAGCATGAAGGGCCAATACTTGACGAACGTATCGGTGAATGCGCCCCAAAAGGTCAGATCCTCCGACGTGAAGATCGTGCGCGTGCCCTGGAACGCCTCCTGGAAGAAGAGCGAGAAGAGCACCACGAAGATATAGAGGATCGAACCGTTGAACCGGTAGCTGACGGCGTCGTTGAAGGAGTCGACAACCCGGTTGATGCGGCGGACAACCTCCGGATCGGACGGCGCGCACTGCATGGCCTGCACGATCTTCTTGCGGATCTTCGGGATCTTCAGCGAGCGCGGGTAGCGCAGGTAGAGCTGGTCGGTTGCGCAGCTGCTGTTGATCCATTGCTCCTCGGTGCAGTGCATCCAGGTGTCGATGGCCCGGTCGATGGCCTGCAGCGCCCGGGCGTCGTTCGAGCCGTCCGCAGCCGGAGCCGCTTCGAGGCGCTTGAGCCGGAAGGGCTTCCAGAACCAGAAGGCAACGGGGATGATCGTCAGCACAACGACCAGCAGGATGAGCGGCCGGTAGGCATCCAGCACCGTGAACTTCTTGAATTCGGCGGTTCCGTGCAGTTGGGCGACCTCCTCGGGGCTCAGCACCCGGTCGTAGATCACCACATCCGACACGTAACCCTTGATCCGGCCGGGCAGCGACTCCTGGAAGAGCCCCACACGACCCGTATGGAGCGTACTGTCGAGCCGCTGTTTGCACGCCACCTCCACGAACCGGTCCTGCACGTAGACCGTGCGCCGGCGGGCCGACTCGTCGACCGACACCGTGAAACGCACCCACTCGTCCTTGGGGATTTTCAGACCCTCGTCATCCTGCGTGGCGTCGATGACCCCGCTGGTATGGTATTCGCCGTCGATCTTGCGCGTCCGGTAGTCGCGTTTCTCCCGCGGATGGTTCACGCGCTGTCCCGAAGCGTCGTAATAGATCGTCTCCAGCCATGAGATCCAGTTGTTCTTCTTCTCCTGGAAGTCCTTCCCGTCGAAGCGAAGCACCATCGAGACGGTCATCTGCGGGCAGTCCACCCAGTTGAGCTTCCCGGCAAACTCCAGCGGAAGGATCCGGATCGCCGTGCGGGCCCCCTCGTCCGTATCGACGAACTGCACGCTGTCGGGCACCAGGCGGTCCGCAGCCACCCGGTCCGGACGCGAGGGTTGCGTATATCGGGAGATGTAGAGCGGTTGTCCCGTGACGCGGTCGCGCAGGTCGCCGCTGAAATCGAAGTGGTGAATCGCCCCCGCAGGCAGGGAAGGTGCAATCGCCGCAGAACCGGACGAAGCCTCGTCGGATGCCGCAAACGAGAGATTCAGGCCTGCGACGGCAGCCAGAAACAGAATAGCGAATTTCTTCATAAAAAGGGTTTTGATGGTATGGGCACAAAGATATTCGCACGCCCCCGAAACCGGGAATCAATGCGTCAATTGTTGCGTCAATAGCACAAAAAACCTTGTCCGGGCGGTTTTCAGGCGGTCGGGAGGGTGGATTTTCCGCAGCCCCGCTCCATCCGGTAGCGCGTGGGGGTACACCCGTAGCGGCGGATGAAGAAGCGCCGGAAGGTCGACAGCGAGTTGAATCCGCAACTCTCGGCGATAGCCTCGATGGTCAGCACGCACTCCGGATCACAGAGGCGTTCGGCAACGGCCCGGATCCGGTAGTCGTTGACATATTCGTAGAAGGTCGTCCCCAGCGTATGATTGAGATAGTCCGACAGGTAGGTGCGGTTCGAGCCGAGACGCTGGGCCACTTCGCCGATGGTCAGGCGCGGGTTGAGCCAGATTTTCCGCTCGTCGAAGAGGCGTTCGAGCTCCGAGGCGAACTCCGGACGAACCGGGTCGGGCTGCGGCTCCGAGGCTTGCGGGGTAGCGACATCCGACAGAACGAGGGGTTGTTGTCTGTGGATGTTGTAGCAGATCACGCCCCACAGGAAGCCCGAGGCGACATTGTAGATGATATCGGCCGGGATCGAGACCTGGAGGGCCGAGTAGGCCCAGATCGAGAGGAAAAGAATGAAGAAGACGAGCAGTTTCCAGAGCCACTCCAGATCGAGGTTCTCCGTATTCGAGAAGTTCTCCCGCAGCGTGCGGTTGTAGGCCGGGATGGTGTGGAAGAGCCGCGTGATGACCCACAGGGAGTAGCCCAGGGCGCCGAGGATGTCGAGGTGGAAGAGGATATCCGAAGGGTAGAATGCGAACAGCGCCAGCACCCCGAGAAACGGCAGTTCGTGGCGCAGCGCCCGGCGCCAGGTAAACCACCCCGAAGCGGTCAGCTCGAAGAGCAGGAAGGCGCAGGTCGGGACGGCCAGAATATCGACACAGATGCAAAGGTGTTCGAGATAACGGTCCGGCATGGCGTTATCGATCAGCAGCATGTCTTTCAGGTGGAGCAGGAACCAGAAGAGCAGAACACCGCCCAGCAGCCGGTGCAGCCGCCGTTTTTCCCGGTTGACCAGGAAATAGAGGCCCGCAGCCAGCAGAAAACAGGAGATTCCGATTTGTGAACAAAGACGCCACGAGGCGGGCATTATGTCGAACATCTGGACGTTCATGGTCGGGATTTAAGAAGAGCAAATATATACAAAAAGTCCGACGAATCCAACATTTCAGCCCGGCGATTATGCAATTCCGAAGAAACCCTCCCCGCACCGCAGGCCGGAATCCCCGCCCGGAGCGAGCGACCGAAGCGTAGGGGAGGGGGCTCTCCGGGAGGTGCTTCCCGGTGCCCGAAACGGCCCGTGCGATACGGGAGATCCCCGCATCGGTAAAAATGGTAAGAATTACCCACATATCGTTACGTCCTAACCGTCAGAAGCAAGTATCTTTGTATCGGGAAAAGTCTAATTACGCAGAATCATGCACAAAATCATTTGGATCTTCATTTTCAGTATGCTAACCTTTCACAGTATGGCACAGGAAAAAATCGTTCAGACAGCCGGGCGCGACCAGTTGGGTGAATTCGCCCCGAAATTCGCCGCGCTCAATGACGACGTACTCTTCGGTGAGGTCTGGAGCCGCACCGACCGCCTCGGGCTGCGTGACCGCAGCCTGGTGACCGTCACGTCGCTCATCAGTCAGGGAATCACCGACAATTCGCTCGTATTCCACCTCCAGTCGGCCCGCAAAAACGGGATCACCCGCACCGAAATCGCCGAAATCATCACCCACATCGCCTTCTATGCCGGATGGCCGAAGGCCTGGGCCGCATTCAACCTCGCCAAAGGCGTCTGGGCCGACGATGCGGCCGGAGAGGATGCCCGGGCGGCCTTCCAGCGCGAGATGATCTTCCCCATCGGCGAACCCAACACCGCCTATGCGCAATATTTCATCGGTCAGAGCTACCTCGCACCGATCTCCCGCGAGCAGGTGAGCGTCTCCAACGTGACGTTCGAACCCCGCTGCCGCAACAACTGGCACATCCACCGCGCCTCCAGCGGCGGCGGGCAGATGCTCATCGGCGTGGCCGGACGCGGCTGGTATCAGGAGGAGGGGAAACCCGCCGTGGAGATTCTCCCCGGAACGGTGATCCACATCCCGGCGGGCGTCAAGCACTGGCACGGCGCTGCGGCCGACTCCTGGTTCGCACACCTCGCCTTCGAAATCCCCGGGGAAAACACCGCAAACGAGTGGCTCGAACCCGTCTCCGACGAAGCCTACGACCAACTCTCCAAATAAAGACGGACACCCATGTATAAATTCGTCCTGGCAGGGGTGTCGGCCCTCTTCATGACGGCCGCAGCCTGCGCACAATCCAATCAGACCATGAACAACACGTCATCGAATTCCAACATCCTCGTCGCCTGTTTTTCGGCGACCGGCACGACCGCCCGCATCGCCGAAAAGGTGGCCGCCGCTACGGGCGGGACACTTTACGCCATCACCCCGGCCGAGCCCTATACGGCGGCCGACCTCGACTGGACCGACAAACACTCGCGCAGTTCGCGCGAGATGAACGACCCGAAAGCCCGCCCGGAGCTGGCCGGCAAGGAGATCGACATGGCCCGCTACGAGGTGATCTTCGTGGGGTATCCGATCTGGTGGGACCTCGCGCCGCGCATCGTCGAGACCTTCCTCGACCGTTACGACCTGCGCGGGAAGATCCTCATCCCCTTCGCCACGTCGGGCGGCAGCGGCATTGCGAACAGCGCCGCAGCGCTGAAAAAGGCCTATTCCCAGGCTGTGTGGCGGCCGGGTCGGCTGTTGAACCGGGCCAGCGAGGCCGAGGTCCGCGCCTGGGTCGAGCAGGTCATGGAAGCGGAAAACTGAAAACGACGATCCTGGATTTCCGCGAATGCGGAAATGACGGAAGGTGTTGAGGCGCGGAACCGCTACGGAAACCCGTCTCTCGCTCCATCGCCGCCAAAACCCCTTTCTTAAAGGGGTCATTCCCCGCATTTTCTTCTGTCATTTCCCGCTTGACGGGGAATTCAGGATTTACACTCAGGGCGGAATAGCCCCGGCTCCGCACATCACGAAAACCCCGGGAGGTGGTAATCTCCCGGGGTTTTCGTATCTCAAGACGTCCGTACGGATCAGAAGGCGAAGAGGTTGATACCCACCTGCAGGTAACCGTCCTTCAGGTCGGGGTTCCACATCGCATGGGCGAAGACCGGCATGTCGAAGCGTCCCAGCTTCAGCTTGTAGGTCGTACGCAGCGAAATCAGGTTGATGCCGTCGTTGCCGTAGAAGTTCGCATCGCCGTCGAAATCGTCCCGGTTGAAGGCGAAGGTGCCGCCCAGACCTACGTCCACGATCCAGTGCTCATTGCGGTAGACGCTGTACTCGGCGCTTACGAAGGTCGAATAGCGGTTGTCGCCCGCCGTGTTCAGGTCGCGGCCCGCGAAGATCGTCGCCCAGTACAGACGCAGCGGAACGTCGAATTTCGTATCGAAGTTATAGGCCACGCTCAGGTCGAGGAAGTGCGTCGTCGAGTACTTGTTGTAGTTGAAGATGTCCTTGCTGAAGGGCAGGTCCGGCGAGTAGTTGAAGATGTCCCACAAGGCCACCGTGAAGCCCGCTACCGAATAGGAGACGTAGTAGTCGAACTCCTTGTAGTCGCCCGTGAAGTCCGTACCGCCCCACAGGCCCACCTTCAGGCCGTCGTCGAGAAAGCCGACATTCAGATCCGCGGCCAGGACGCCGCCGTCGGCAACCTGCAGACCGCGCCACAGGTGCATGTTCTGGAGAGTTCCGTTCAGATGCAGGCGTGCGGTTTGCCCGAAGGCCGACGCCGAAAGCAGCAATGCGCCAAAGAGCACTGCAAAAAGTTTCAGGTTCTTCATGGCTGCGAGGTTTTTAGCAGTAAATCACGCAATAGAGTGCTGCGGCGATGAATCCGCCGATAATCGGGCCGACAACCGGGATCCACGAGTAGCCCCAGTCGTTCGAACCCTTGCCCTTGATCGGCAGGATGGCGTGCGCCAGACGCGGTGCCAGGTCGCGGGCCGGATTGATGGCGTAACCCGTCGTACCGCCGAGCGACATGCCCAGCGCCACGATCAGCATCGCAACCGGGAAGGCGCCCAGAGCTCCCATGCCGACCTCCGAAGTATTGCCGTCGATCGAGAGGGCGAGGATCACGAAGACCAGCACGAACGTGCCGACGATCTCACTGAAAAGATTGCGTCCGTAGTTGCGGATGGCCGGAATCGTACAGAAGGTTCCGAGTTTGGTCGCGGGATCCGACGTGGCGTCGTAGTGATCCTTGTAGAAGGCGTAAACGAGGATCGCACCCACGAAACCGCCCAGCATCTGTGCAATGATATACGGTACGACCATTCCCCAGGAGAAGGTTCCCGCAGCGGCCAGGCCCAGCGTCACGGCCGGATTGAGATGGGCGCCCGAGTAGGGACCCGAAATGAAGACGCCCAGCATGACGGCAAGACCCCACGCCAGCGTGATAACCACCCAGCCGGCATTCTCACCCTTGGATTTTTTCAGCGTCGTACAGGCGACGACTCCGTCGCCGAACAATACCAACACGGCCGTACCGATGAACTCGAACAGGCACTTTACCATTACGTCGTTCATAGCTATTAAGGTTTTATGGTTTTTTCCGGGGGCTTTCCGGAACGCTCCGGAATCCCGGCACTCTTCCGGGATTTTCCGAAGTCTCCGGATTCCTCCGTGGTTTTCAGGTTTTTTCAGCTCATTTTATCGGGTTTGTGAAGCGGCTCCTGCAGTTTATCGCTTGGTGTAGTCGCTCAGTGTCCGCTTCACGGCATCGGCCCAACCGGCTTTCGCCTCGGCCACCTTCGCCTCCTCCATCGAGGGCTCGAAGACGCGGTCGATCTGCCACTGCTTGCGGATCTCGTCGATGCTCGACCAGTAACCCACGGCCAGACCCGCCAGGTAGGCCGCACCCATGGCCGTGGTCTCCACAACCTGCGGACGGATCACCTTCGTGCCGAGAATGTCGGCCTGGAACTGCATCAGCAGGTTGTTGCGCGAAGCCCCGCCGTCAACCTTCAGCTCCTTGAGCGGAATACCCGCATCACGCGACATGGCCGCCGTGATGTCCATCGTCTGATAGGCAATGCCTTCGAGAGCCGCACGGGCGATGTGGGCCGTCGTGGTGCCGCGGCTGATTCCGACGATCGTACCGCGGGCGTACTGATCCCACCACGGAGCTCCGAGGCCCGTCAGTGCCGGCACGAAGTAGACACCGTTCGTATCGGGCACCTGCGACGCCAGCGCCTCGACCTCCGACGAGGAGTTGATCACACCCAGCCCGTCACGCAGCCACTGCACGACCGAACCGCCGACGAAGATACTTCCCTCCAGGGCGTAGTTCACCTTGTCGCCGATCTTCCATGCCACGGTCGTCAGCAGGTTGTTCTGCGAGAGGATCGGCTTCTCGCCGCTGTTCATCAGCAGGAAGCAGCCCGTGCCGTAGGTATTCTTCACCATGCCCGGCTCGGTACACATCTGTCCGAACAGGGCGGCCTGCTGGTCGCCTGCAATTCCCGAGATGGGCACCTTGTGGGCAAAGATCGTCGTCTTCGTGTGGCCGTAGACCTCGCTCGACGACTTCACCTCCGGCATCATCGAACGCGGAATCTTGAACAGGTCCAGCAGCTCCTGGTCCCAATCCAGCGTGTTGATGTTGAAGAGCATCGTCCGCGAAGCGTTGCTCACGTCCGTCACGTGCACCTCGCCGCGCGTCAGACGCCAGATGAGCCACGTATCGACCGTTCCGAACATCAGCTTGCCCTTCTCGGCGCGCTCGCGGGCTCCGGGGACGTTGTCCAGGATCCACTTGATCTTCGTGGCGCTGAAGTAGGCGTCGATGATCAGACCCGTCTTCTGGCGGATCATATCCGTAAGGCCCTGGTTCTTCAGTTCATCGCAATAGTCCGACGTGCGGCGGTCCTGCCACACGATCGCGTTGTAGACCGGCTCCTCGGTCTCCGAATCCCACACGATCGTCGTTTCGCGCTGGTTCGTGATGCCGATGCCGGCGATGTTCAGACCGTTGATGTCCATCATCGTGATCGCCTCGGCGATGACCGAAGCCTGCGACGACCAGATCTCATGCGGATCGTGTTCCACCCAGCCCGATTTCGGGAAGATCTGCCGAAACTCCTTCTGTGCTACGGCACACGTCGCGCCCTTTTCGTCGAAAACAATGGCCCGGGAGCTGCTCGTCCCCTGGTCGAGTGCAAGAATGTACTGTTTCATAGCGTTTTAGGTTGGTTTTGGTTGTAGTTGCTGTTTATGACAAAGGCTCCGCGCGGTCATCAGGCCAGCCGCGAAGCCAGGATATGCAAGGGATGTTCGCACGGTTTCGAGGTCGACATCTCGATCTGCCACTTGCAGGTCTCGCAGTCCGTGGCCACGATGTCGGCCCCCGACTCCTCGATCTGGCGGAACAGCGGAGCGCCGATGGCCTGCGAAACCTCGTAGTTCTCCTTCTTGAAGCCGTACGTGCCGCCGATGCCGCAGCACTGCGAATCGAGCACCGTGACCTCCACACCCGGAATCATCCGCAGCAGCTCGATCGAGTAATATCCCCATCCCATCTTCTCCATGTGGCACGGCGTGTGGTAGGCCACGCGCAGCGGGGTGGTATCCTTGAATTTCAACTCGGCCTTGCCCGACTGGATCAACCGGTAGAGGTAGCGCGTAGCCAGTTCGATACGGTCGCGCACGTCGTCGTTTTCGAGTCCCAGCAGGTGCGGGTACTCGTCACGCAGCGTGAAGGTGCAGGTCGACGACGTGGTGATCAGGTCCAGGTCGCGCCCCTTCACCGACGTGCGGATCGACTGCAGGTTCGTCTCGGCCTGGCGCCGCGCCTGCTTGTAGAGTCCGTTCGAGATCAACGCCACGCCGCAGCACTTCTCCTTGTCGAGCAGTTGCACGCCGTAGCCCAGGGCGTTCATGATCCGCAGCAGGTCCTTGCCCAGTTGCGGGTTGTTGTAGTTCACGTAACAGCCGTGGAAGTAGGCCACCTGCTTCGGGAAGGCCTCCTGTGCCGCCGCGGCGTGCTTGCGGTACCACGACGTGAAGGTTCCGTGCGCATACTTCGGGAAGATGCGCCGGTGGTCGATCGCCATCACCTTGTCCATCACGAAGCGGACGGGCTTCAGCTTCACGGTCGTATTGACGATCGGCGCAAAGGGCGTGGCCAGTGTCCCCACGAGGTCCGTATTGGCCAGCACGAAGTTGCGCAGCGACGTGTTGTGCTGCGGTCCGTATTTGATGCGCGCGGCCTGGATGATGTCGCCGATGCGCACGTTCGACGGGCACGCCACCTCGCAACGCTTGCAGTTCATGCAGTATTTCAGGGCGTTGTCGAAGAAATCGGGCTGTTTGAGCCGCAGGCGCTCACCGTCCGGACCTGCCTGTTTCGGGCCCGGGTAGTCCGGGTTCGCCGCAGCCACCGGGCAGTACACCGTGCAGATCGTACATTTGATGCACTGCTCGAAATTATTCTCGCTGACGCTGTTCTGCTGAATATTCATGATTGATTGCTGTTTAACGTATCATCAAATTTTATCCTCATTATGCTTCCGGCTGCCGTTTTTCGCCGCCTTTGGCGTCGTATTCAAATCCGAGCCTAACTCGATCCCGACCGGAGATGTCTCTTTCCTGCCTTCGAGCGCTTCCGACCGCCGTTGCTCGCGGCCCAAGGCCGCGTATTCAAATCTGACCCACCCCCAAACCCCCGCCTCAGGCGTGGGCTTTATGTGGAAGGTCATTCCGCCTGTAGGAAGTCAAATCCTTCGGACCGCTGTTATTCCTAAATTCTCCATTTTCAACTTCCAATTCACCCGTCTTCCTCTTCGTCATTCCCGCCTTGAGCGGGAATCCAGGATCATCGAGGCGCAGGACCGGCTCGGAAACCATACTTTGCCTCCTTCGCCCATGAAATCCCTTTCTTAACGGGGCCCGGCAAGCGGGGAATGACCAATCCGGAATTCTCCATTTTCAATGCTTCATTCCCGAAATGTTTTCCGCCACATGGAGGGCCGAAAGCAGCGAGACGCCCGCACCGCAACCCTCCTGCACCGGATGGAAGCCCGCAAGCCCCGCTCCCGCACAATACAGGTTTTCGAGCACTTGCCCCTGCTTCATGACTCGCAGCGAGGGATCGGTCTTCACACCGAAGGCCTGGTAGGCCTGCCGGTCGAAGAAGCGCAGCGTATACCACTCCGCACGATTGGCCACATACTCCGTATCGGCCCCGAAGACCGGCTCCACGATCCGGTCGGGAGTCGCCTGCAGCCCCTTGCTGAAGAAGCTGCCCGTCGCCAACACGAAATGCGCCGCCTCGAAGGGAATGTTGCCGTGGTTGGCCGTGAAGATACGCTCCACGCGGGAGCCCTTCGTTTCGGCCGACACAACGCTGTCACCCAGGAAGTATTCACCCCCCAGCGCCCGGAAGCGGTGCTGCAGGGCCTGCTGGGCCCGGATGCCCGGAATCGACGGCGGAAGGGTAGGGAGCAGGTAGATCGGATGCCCGACCCGCAAGCGCAGGAACTCCAGCGAATCGTTGCGCGTGATGCCGATCAGGGCCGGAAGGATCAGCGCATCGCACGTCGGAGCCAGTCGCCGCAACTCCTCGGCCAAAGCCTCCAGATTGGCCTCCCGGTCGAAGACCCGGGCGATGTTCGCCGAACGCATCTCGCTCGGGTTCTTGCGGATCTGCTCCAGATCCGGGTGGTTGAAGCTCCCGAAACGGCACTCGATGCCGCGATGGCGGAACTCCTCGGCGATGAACTCCGGGTAGAAATCCAGAAAACCCTCCACATTGACGATGCACACCGTCTTGAAAGGAAGCCGGTCCGCCTCCTCGGCCGTGAGATAACCGTCGATGGTCAGCCACGTGGCCTTTGCCTTACCCATGGGTGTAATCCGGAAGTGGTTGCGGCGGCTGTCGCCCGCAACCCGGATCCCGGCTGCACGCAGCAGCGCCGGAGCCTCCTGCGCATAACGCGCGCAACGAGCCGCTCCGATCTTGGAGTAGGGGTGGGCCGGGGCGATCTTCGCCAGTTCGGCAATCGCCGCCTCCGGGTCCGTTACGGGGGTGCCGTCGGGCAGGTGCCCCAGCAGATCGAACGATCCCGACGAGAAGTGGATCGCACTCTGTCCCTGCGAGACGATCGCACAACGCTGTCCCGCTTCCGCCAGGCGGATGCCGCACGTCATGCCGGCCAGTCCGCCACCGATGATGACTGTATCGAATCTCATTTGGATGCTGTTTTTGCTTCGTCCGACAATCCGCACACGCTCTCGTAGACCCACGTCATGTACTCGCTTTCACGCAGCGTGTCGCCCCAGGCAATCGGGGCCATGCCCTTCCAGCGCTCGTTCAGGAACGACACCAGATCGGCCTTCGCCTTCCGCGCGCAGATCGGGTCCTTGCGTCCCATAAGCCCCGCGGCCCGGCAGGCGCACAACTCGCCCTGACAGGTGCCCATGCCGACGCGTGTCCGGCGCCGCAGGTCCACCAGGTTGTTCACCGAGAGGTTCTCCAGCGCGTACTCCACCTCGCCGATCGAGACCTCCTCGCATTCGCACACCAGACTGTTCTGAATCGACGTCCGGCTGTCGATCTTCACCGCCTGGTCGCCGTGCCGCGAGATCGACGAACGGCGCTGTGCGATGGGTTTGTTGCGAATCTTCTTCTCGACCTCCCGGCGGTCTTCGGTCGATCCCGGCAGGGGAATCTCCGCCGTGCGGCACCGCTCCGGATTGCCGATCTTCTTGCAGACGAGGTCCGTGGCCCATTCGGCCATCAGACGGTAGGTCATCAGCTTGCCGCCCGTGATGGTAATGAAGCCCTCCAGTCCGTCGCGCGTAGCATGGTCCAGCAGCACGATGCCGCGGCTCACCGTACGGCCGCTCGGGTCGTCGTCCGAAGCCACCAGCGGCCGCACCCCGGCGTAGGCCCGCAGGATACGCGTCGTGGCCAGCGACGGCGCCAGTTTCTCGCCCTCGCGCAGCAAGAGGTCCACCTCGTCGGGCGTGATGATCATGTGGTCGATCTCGTCGTAGGGGACCTTGCTCGACGTGGTACCGATCAGCGAGATCGTGTCGCCCGGCACCAGAATGTCGGCATCGGCCGGTTTGCGGCAGCGGTTCAGCACGAGGTTGTTCACCCGGTGTCCGAAGATCAGCAGCGCACCCTTCGCAGGGAGCATGTTGACCGTAATGCCGGCCTTTGCGGCGATGCCGTGGCCCCAAATGCCGCCCGCATTGACGACCACCTGCGCATAAAACTTCAGTTCGCAGTGATTCCGGTGGTCATAGGCCCGCACGCCGACGATGCGGTCCTGTTCGCGCAACAGCTCCAGGACTTCGGTATAGGTACGGATCTCGGCGCCGTGCGCCCGGGCATCGAGGACGTTCGACGCCGTGAGCCGGAAGGGGTCCACCGCACCGTCCGGAACCCGTACGGCACCGATCAACGCCGGATTGGCCGACGGTTCCAGCCGCAGGGCCTCCTTGGGGTCGATCACGTCGGCGCGGATCCCCGCCCGGCGGCAGGCATCCACGAAAACGGACTGATATTCCAACCCGTCTTCGGGGAGTGAAATAAACAGTCCGTCGGTCTCTTCGACGCAATGCGCCGCAATCTTTCGCAGGATCATGTTCTCGCGGATGCACTCTTCGGCCGATTCGTGGTCCGTCACGGCGTAGCGGGCTCCGCTGTGGAGCAGGCCGTGGTTGCGGCCGGTGGCTCCGGTGGAGATGTCGGAGCGTTCGAGCAGCAGCGCCTTGACCCCACGCAGCGAGCAGTCGCGGGCAATGCCGGCCCCGGTTGCTCCGCCGCCGATGATGATGACATCATACGTATTGTTCATAGGTCGATGAATTAGGTACGACAAATATAAACATACTTTTTGATAAAAACAAAATAAAACGAAAGAAAAATTGATTTTTTAGGTTTCGAAACAAAATACCAAAATTCAAAAACGCCCGAACAGCAGGGCTAAAATTACAGAACAAAAGCAAAAACAGCGCCGAATGAAACGACCTTCCGAAATTTCGGAACCAAATCCGGCACTTCCGGACAAAAAAAACGCAACCGAACCCGAACAGGAGAAAACCGAAGAAATATGGATAAGCCGACAAACGACACTCCGTTGTTATCTTTGCCGGAAATCAAATACGTATATGAAAATACGCATCAACCTGAAATATGCCGAGCTGGAGCCTTGGCTTCAGCAACTGGCCGATCCCGCCTGGTTCGACCGGAACGGGACAACCCTCCACAACGGCCGGAATACGATCAAATACTTCGAGACGGCGAACGGCACAAAGTTCGTCATCAAGCGCTACGGCAAACCGTCGTTGATCAACCGGCTGGTCTACGGCACGCTGCGCCGCAGCAAAGCCATGCGCGCCTACCTCCACGCCGGGCGGCTGCTCAAACTCGGCGTCGAGACTCCGGAGATGGTTGCCGCCATCGACATCCGCCGCCGGGGACTTCTGCACGACAGCTATTTCGTTTCGAAATGGTCCGAAGGCAAATCCATGCGGTCGGTCACGGAACATTACGCCGAAGATCCCGAAGAGGCCCGGATTCTGGACGCTTTCGCCGCTTTTCTGCTCCGCGTCCACAACGCCGGCATCTACCACGAGGATCTCAACATCGACAACATCCTCTATTGCTTCGACGGCAAAAACTGCCGCTTCGAACTGATCGACACCAACCGCATGACGTTTCACCGCAAGTTGTCCAAACGCCGCCGGCTGGACAACCTGCGGCGCCTCTCGTGTCCCGCCCCGGCCTACCTCCGCATTCTCGACCGGTACGCCGAACTGCTACACTCCGATCCGACGACCCTGCAGTTCTGGGGCGTACTCAAACGCCTGCGTTTCGAATTCCGCCAGCGCTGCAAGCGCAATTTCAAGCAGAAAATCCGCGAAAAACGCCGGTAGCCCGCCGCAATTCAAGCCGGACTCGTCGCTCCGGCAACCATCAGCAAATCCGGATATTCGACCGATACGGCCGACCCCGGGGAGCCGAAAGGGAGCCGTTCCGGGAGCAGGGTGTGAAAAATTTCACAATTCGGCTCCCGGGACGTTGTAAATCTTCGAGAAATTGCCTACTTTTGGGCAACTTTTCGGAGCTTCCGAATCCGGGGAGGAGGGCCCGTCCGGCACCCGGCGGGCCGCAATGCACATGAAAACCAAAATCTGAATAGATGGATAAGCTGAAAATTGCGGGTCCGGCGCTTCCGGACATGCCGTGGGAGGATCGTCCCGCGGGCTCGAACGAGGTGATGTGGCGCTACTCGGCCAACCCGATCATCGGGCGCCATGCGCTGTCGACCTCCAACTCGATCTTCAACTCGGCGGTCGTACCTTTTAAGAAAGGGGAGTACAACTACGCCGGGGTCTTCCGCTGCGACGACACCAACCGTCGGATGCGCATCCACGTGGGCTTCTCGGTCGACGGGCTCCACTGGGACATCGAGGAGGAGGACTTCCATCTGGAAGGCGCCGACCCCGAGGTGGGCGAGTGGGTCTACGGCTACGACCCGCGCGTGGCCAAGATCGAGGACAAGTACTACGTGACGTGGTGCAACGGCTACCACGGCCCGACGATCGGCATCGCCTGGACGACCGACTTCAAGACCTTCCACCAGCTCGAAAACGCCTTCCTGCCCTATAACCGCAACGGCGTGATGTTCCCGCGCAAGATCAACGGCCGCTACGCCATGCTCTCGCGCCCGAGCGACACGGGACATACGCCCTTCGGGGACATCTTCTATTCGGAGAGCCCGGATCTCTGCTTCTGGGGCCGTCACCGCCACGTGATGTCGCCCGCGGCATTCGAACAGTCGGCCTGGCAGTGCATGAAGATCGGCGCAGGGCCCGTACCGATCGAGACGTCGGAGGGGTGGCTGTTGTTTTACCACGGCGTGCTGCGTTCGTGCAACGGCTACGTCTACGCTTTCGGGTCGGCGTTGCTCGACCTCGACGAGCCCTGGAAGGTTCTGGCCCGCAGCGGCCCGTATCTGATCTCGCCGCGCGAACAGTACGAGTGCATGGGCGACGTCCCGAACGTCACGTTCCCCTGCGCGGCGCTCCATGATCCCGCGACCGGACGTGTCGCCGTCTACTACGGATGCGCCGATACGGTCACCGGACTCGCCTTCGGATACATTCCCGAGATCATCGAATTCACGAAGAAAAACTCGATCCTCTGATGCTGCTGCGACGAACGCTCACCCTGGCTGCGCTCGCCGCAGCCGTTTTCGGGGGTTCGCTGAGCGCCTCCGAACCCGCGGTCTGGGTCGATCCCTTCATCGGAACCACGAACTTCGGGACGACAAACCCCGGAGCCGTCCTTCCGAACGGCATGATGGCCGTGGTGCCGTTCAACGTCATGGGCTCCGACGAAAACGTCTACGACAAGGACGCCCGCTGGTGGTCGACGCCCTACGAGTTCCACAACAAGTTCTTTACGGGCTTCGCCCACGGAGCGCTGAGCGGCGTGGGGTGCCCCGACATGGGGTCGCTACTGACGATGGCCACAACAGGCGAACTGAAACCCGACTACCGCGAATACGGCTCGGCCTACAGCAACGAGGAGGCCTCGCCGGGCTACTACGCCGTGACGCTCTCGAAGTACGGCATCCGGGCCGAAGCCACGGCCACGGCCCGCACGTCGGTGGAGCGTTACACCTTCCCGGGCGGCAAGGGCAACCTGCTGCTGAATCTGGGCGAGGGGCTGACGAACGAATCGGGGGCGATGGTGCGGCGCGTGAGCGCGACGGAGATCGAGGGCATGAAACTCCTCGGGACCTTCTGCTACAACCCGCAGAAGGTCTTCCCTGTCTACTTCGTGCTGCGGGTCTCGAAGGCGCCGCGAGCCGCGGGCTACTGGAAAAAACAGCGTCCGATGACGGGCGTCGAAGCCGAGTGGACCCCCGACAACGGACGGTACAAGATCTACACGGAATACGGCCGTGAACTGGCCGGCGACGACATCGGCTACTGGTTCACCTACGACAACCTCGCCAAAGGCGAGCAGATCGAGGTGCGGATGGGTATCTCGTACGTCTCGATGGAGAACGCCCGCCGGAACCTCGATGCCGAACAGGCGGCCGACGCGACCTTCGACTCGATCCGCACGGAGGCCCGGGCACGCTGGAACGCCGACCTGGGCCGCATCCGCGTCGAGGGCGGCACGGAGGAGCAGCGCAAGGTCTTCTACACGGCGCTCTACCACGCGCTGATCCATCCGAACCTCGTGAGCGACGTCAACGGCGAATACCCGCTGATGGAGCGTTCGGGCGAAGTGGGCGTGACAGAGGGCGAGCGCTACACGGTCTTCTCGCTGTGGGACACCTACCGCAACGTCCACCAACTGCTGACGCTGGTCTATCCCGAGCGGCAGGTGGAGATGGTGCGCTCGATGATCGACATCTCGCGCGAGTGGGGCTGGATGCCCCGCTGGGAATTGTACGGCCGCGAGACCTTCACGATGGAGGGCGACCCGGCCATTCCGGTGATCGTCGACACGTGGATGAAGGGGTTGCGCGACTTCGACATCGAGGCGGCCTATGCGGCTTTCCGCAAGTCGGCCACCACGCCCGGCGCACAGAATGTCCTGCGGCCCGACATCGACCCCTACATCGAGCGGGGATACATCCCGCTGGGATTCTATGCGCAGGATCTGGCCGGTGACGTCTCCGTGTCGCACGCGCTGGAATACTACGTGGCCGACGCCGCGCTGGCACGCCTGGCCGATGCGCTCGGAAAGCGGGACGATGCGCGCCTGTTCCGCGAGCGTTCGCTCGGATACAGGCACTATTACTGCCCGAAATTCGGCACGCTGCGCCCGATCAACAAGGACGGTTCGTTCCTCACGCCCTTCGACCCGCGGGCCGGCGAGAACTTCTCGGCAGCACCCGGATTCCACGAGGGTTCGGCCTGGAACTACACCTTCTACGTGCCGCACGATGTCGAGGGGCTCGTGAAGTTAATGGGCGGCCGCAAGCGTTTCGTCGAGAAGTTGCAGATGGTCTTCGACGAGGGGCTCTACGACCCGGCGAACGAACCCGACATCGCCTATGCGTACCTGTTCAGCCGCTTCCCCGGCGAGGCTTGGCGCACGCAGCGCGAGACGCGGCGCCTGCTCGACAAATACTTCACCGTCAAGCCCGACGGCATCCCGGGCAACGACGACACGGGCACGATGTCGGCCTGGGCGGTCTTCACGATGCTGGGCTTCTATCCCGACTGCCCGGGCGAGCCGGCCTACACGCTGACCGCCCCGACGTTCGACCGCGCGGAGATCGACACACCGCAGGGTGTGCTCACGATCGAGAAGCAGGGCGAGGGATACATCCGCCGCATGACGCTCGGCGGCAAGTCCCTCTCGACCTACCGCATCGGCCACGACGCCCTGCTGCGCGGCGGCAAACTCTCCTTTGAACTTCAAAACCCGGATCATAAATGAAAATTCAACGCATCTTGAGCGCTGCGGCGCTGCTGGCGGCCCTGGCCTCCTGCTCGCAGCCGCAGCAAACGGAGAGTCTGACCCGCTGGGTCGACCCCAAAATCGGTACCGGCGGACACGGACACGTCTTCGTCGGGGCAAACGTTCCGTTCGGACTCGTGCAGGTGGGTCCGACGAGCATTCCCCAGGCGTGGGACTGGACCTCGGGCTACCACGTCTCGGACTCCACGGTGATCGGATTCTCGCACACGCACCTCTCGGGTACGGGCATCGGTGACCTGTTCGACGTCACGGTCATGCCCGTCGTGGGCGAGGTGACCTGTGCCCGCGGCACGGAGGAGGACCCGGCATCGGGTCTCTGGTCCTATGCCGACCGTTCGAAGGAGGTCGTGCGGCCCGGCTACTACGCGGTGCCGCTCGTGCGCTACGGCGTGACGGCCGAGATGACCGCCACGTCGCGCGTCGGTCTGCACCGTTATACGTTCCCTGCCTCGCAGGAGGCCGCCGTGGTCTTCGACCTCGAAAACGGCGGTTGCTGGGACAAGGCCACCGAGACGCACCTCGAACAGATCGACGAGCGTACGATCTCCGGCTGGCGCTACTCGACGGGCTGGGCCAAGGATCAGAAAGTCTACTTCGTGGCCGAGTTCTCGAAACCCGTCGCGTCGTTCAAGACGGTCGGCGAGCACTACGGACGCGCCTCGTTCACGACGACCGACGGCGAACAGGTCATGCTGAAGGTAGCCCTGTCGCCCGTGAGCATCGAGGGTGCCAAGGCCAACCTCGCGGCCGAACTCCCGGGCTGGGACTTCGAAGCCGTGGCCGAAGCCGCAACAGCAGCCTGGGACAAGGAGCTCTCGAAAGTGCGCATCACGACCCCGGACGAGGCGGCACGCCGGATCTTCTACACGGCGCTGTATCACACGATGGTCGCCCCGTCGGAGTTCTGCGACGCCAACGGCGACTACCGCGGGGCCGACGGCCAGGTGCACCAGAATCCCGGCTACACGACCTACACGACCTTCTCGCTGTGGGATACCTACCGCACGGCGATGCCGCTGATGACGATCCTCCACCCGGAGCGGATGCCCGACATCATCAACACGATGCTGGCCATCGCCGACGAGCAGGGACGCCTGCCGGTCTGGCACCTCTGGGGCAATGAAACGGACTGCATGGTGGGTAATCCGGGCATTCCCGTGGTGGCCGACGCCATCGTGAAGGGGATCGAAGGGTTCGACCGCGAGCGCGCCTTCGAGGCGATCCGCAAGACGGCGATGAACCCCGACCGCGGCAACGGCCTGCGCATGAAGCACGGCTACATCCCGTGCGACCTCTTCAACGAGGCCGTGGCCTACGACCTGGAGTATGCCCTGGCCGACGGTGCCGCCGCCCGTGCCGCCGAGGCACTGGGCAAGAGCGACGATGCCCGCTACTTCACGGAGCGCAGCCACTCGTACCGTCGCTATTTCGACCCGACGACGGGCTTCATGCGCGGACGCGACAGCCGCGGCGGATGGCGCACGCCGTTCAATCCGTTTGCCTCGACGCACCGCGCCGACGACTACTGCGAGGGCAACGCCTGGCAGTACACGTGGCTCGCACCGCACGATGTCGAGGGGCTCGAAGGCTGCTTCGGAAGCCGGGCCCGGATGCTCGAAAAGTTGGATTCGCTCTTCACGGTGAGCTCCGTCGTCGAGGGTGCCGAGACCTCGCCCGACATCTCGGGACTGATCGGCCAGTACGCCCACGGCAACGAGCCCAGCCACCATATTCTCTACCTCTACACGATGCTGGGCCAGCCCTGGAAGACGGCCGACAAGGTCCGCCAGGTGCTCACGACGCTCTACCACGACCAACCCGACGGTCTTTCGGGCAACGAGGACGTGGGGCAGATGTCGGCTTGGTACGTGCTGTCGTCGCTGGGCTTGTACGAAGTCGAGCCCGCGGGCGGCCGCTACTGGTTCGGCGTGCCGCTCTTCGACCGGGTGGAGATCGACGTCCCGAACAACACCTTTGCCATCGAAGCGCGAAACCTCACCCCCGAAAACCGCTATATCCAGCGCGTCTGGCTCAACGGAGAGCCCTACACGAAACCCTGGATCGCCCATGCCGACATCATGCAGGGCGGCGAACTCATCTTCGAGATGGGCGCCGAGCCGAAGGTGTGGTACTGCGCCGACGAGCCGGAGGTCTATGCCGACCAGCGGCCCGCCGCGGAGGATCGGCTTTTTAAGTCGGAAGCAGTGGAGGAGGAGATCGCCCGCGTGTGCGGTCTGCTGACCAACGAACGCCTGCGCTGGATGTTCGCCAACTGCTTCCCCAACACGCTCGACACCACGGTCCACTACCGCGAGGATGAGGAGGGAAACCCCTCGACCTATGTCTATACGGGCGACATCCCGGCCATGTGGCTCCGCGATTCGGGAGCGCAGGTCTGGCCCTACGTGCAGCTCTGCACCCGGGACCCGAAACTGCAGCGGATGATCGCCGGGGTGATCCGCCAGCAGATGCGGCTGATCACGATCGATCCCTACGCCAACGCCTTCAACGACGGCCCGACGGGCGCCGGGGAGGATGTCGGCTACCCGGGCAACGAACAGAGCCCGTGGGTCTTCGAACGCAAGTGGGAGATCGACTCGCACTGCTATCCGATCCGCCTGGCCTACCACTACTGGAAGACGACGGGCGATGCGTCGGTCTTCGACCCAACGTGGGTCGAGGCCATGCGGGCCATCCTCCGCACGCTGCGTGAGCAGCAGATGAAAGAGGGCCCGGGCGACTACATCTTCCTGCGCGTGACGGACCGCCAGTTGGACACCCGCTGCCACGTCGGGCGCGGCAATCCCGTGAAGCCCGTGGGGCTGATCGCGTCGGCATTCCGGCCCTCGGACGACGCCACGACCTTCGGGTTCCTCATCCCGTCGAACTTTATGGCGGTTTCGTCGTTGCGCAAAGCCGCCGAAATTCTCGCAACGGTGAACGGCGAGGCGGAGCTGGCCGCCGAATGTACGGCACTGGCCGACGAGGTGGCCGCCGCCCTGCAACAGTACGCCGTGGTGGACCACCCGAAATACGGACGGATCTACGCCTTCGAGGTGGACGGCTTCGGCAGCGTGCAGTTGATGGACGACGCCAACGTACCGTCGCTGCTGGCGATGCCCTACCTGGGCGATGTCGAGCGCACGGACCCCGTCTACGAAAACACGCGTCGCTTCGTCTGGAGCACGGACAATCCCTACTTCTGGCGCGGCGAAGCCGGGGAGGGGATCGGCGGTCCGCACATCGGCGTGGAGATGATCTGGCCGATGAGCATCATGATGCGGGCCTTCACCTCGACGGACGATGCCGAGATCCGCGACTGCCTCTGCCAGTTGATCACCACCGACGCCGGCACGGGCTTCATGCACGAATCCTTCTCGCGGCACGACGCCTCGAACTTCACCCGGGCGTGGTTCGCCTGGCAGAATACGCTCTTCGGCGAGCTGATTCTCAAACTGGTGAACGACGGAAAAATCGATTTGTTGAACTCCATAAACTGATAACCGAACCGAATGAAAAGATTTTGGATCCTCGCCTGCGCACTGGGCGCAGCGGCATGTTGCGAAGCGCCGCAGGAGCGTGCAACGGACGTGTGTCCGACGGAGTACGTGACGACGCTGATGGGCACGCAGTCGGAATTCGCCCTCTCGACGGGCAACACCTACCCGGCCGTAGCGCTGCCGTGGGGCATGAACTTCTGGACGCCGCAGACGGGCAAGATGGGTGACGGTTGGGCCTACACCTACAATACCCACACCCTCCGCGGCCTGAAACAGACCCACCAGCCCTCGCCGTGGATCAACGACTACGGACAATTCGCGCTGATGCCCGTGCGCGGAAACGACAAACTCGACGAGGAGTCGCGCCAGAGCTGGTTCTCGCACCAGGCCGAAGTGGCGAAACCCTATTACTATTCGGTCTACCTGGCCGACCACGACATCGTGGCCGAGGTGACGCCGACGGAGCGGGCCGCCATGATGCGCTTCACGTTCCCCGAGTCCGGGGAGTCGGGCGTGGTGATCGACGCCTTCGACCGCGGGTCGCGCGTGGAGGTGGTCGACAACCGCACCGTGGCCGGTTACACGACGCGCAACAGCGGCGGCGTGCCCGAAAACTTCCGCAACTGGTTCGTCATCCGTTTCGACAAGCCCTTCTCGGCTGTCGAGCTGACGGACAAACCCTCGTCCTACAAGGCCGGGAGCCAACGGCTCAAGCCCGAGGGCGGGAAGTCGGCGGAGGGCGACCACGCCGTAGCGAAGGTGCACTTCACGACCCGGCGCGGCGAGCAGGTGACGGCCCGCATCGCCTCGTCGTTCATCTCCGCGGAGCAGGCCGTGCGCAACCTCGAAACGGAACTCGGAGCGGATGACTTCGAGACCGTCAAGCAGAAGGCCCAGGCCCGTTGGGACGAGGTGCTGGGACGCATCGAGGTCGCAGGCGGCAGCCTCGACCAACTGCGCACCTTCTACTCGTGCCTCTACCGTTCGACGCTCTTCCCGCGCAAGTTCTACGAGATCGACGCCGCGGGGAATCCGATCCATTACAGTCCCTACAACGGCGAGGTGCTGCCCGGGTACATGTACACCGACACGGGCTTCTGGGATACGTTCCGCTGTCTGTTCCCGCTGCTGAACCTGGTCTACCCGTCGGTCAACGCCGAGATCCAGGCCGGACTGGCCAACACCTACCGCGAGAGCGGCTTCCTGCCCGAGTGGGCCTCGCCCGGACACCGCGGCTGCATGGTGGGCAACAACTCGGCGTCGGTGGTCTCGGATGCCATTCTGAAGGGCATCACGCCCGCAGAGGATGTCGACGTGCTCTACGAGGCGATGCTGAGCGGCCGCACGAAGGTCCACCCGACGGTATCGTCGACCGGACGCCTCGGACACGAATACTACAATACGCTCGGATACGTGCCCTACAACGTCGGAATCAACGAGAACGTCGCCCGCACGCTGGAGTACGCCTACGACGACTGGTGCATCGCCCAGGTCGCCGCGAAGCTGGGCCGCACGGAGGATGCCGCGATGCTCGAAAAGGCTTCGCAGAACTACCGCAACGTCTTCGATGCCGAGACGAAGCTCATGCGCGGCCGCAACAAGGAGGGCGACTTCCAGGCTCCGTTCAGCGCCTACAAGTGGGGTGACGCCTACACCGAGGGCAACGCCTGGCACTATACGTGGTCGGTGTTCCACGATGTCGAGGGGCTGGCCGAGCTGATGGGCGGCAAAGCCGAATTCTCGAAGATGCTCGATTCGGTCTTTGTCGTGCCGCCCATCTACGACGACAGCTACTACGGACAGCGCATCCACGAAATTACGGAGATGCAGGTGGCCAACATGGGCAACTACGCCCACGGCAACCAGCCGGCGCAGCACATGATCTACCTCTACGACTATGCCGGTGAGCCCGCCAAGGCGCAGTACTGGGTGCGTGAGGTAATGAACCGGCTCTACAAGGCGCAGCCCGACGGGTACTGCGGCGACGAGGACAACGGACAGACCTCGGCCTGGTACGTCTTCTCGGCCCTGGGGTTCTATCCCGTCTGCCCGGGAGCCGATGAGTACGCCGTCGGCGCCCCGCTGTTCCGCCGCGCGACGATCCACCTCGAAAACGGCCAGAAAGTCGTGATCGAGGCCCCGCAGAACAGCCCCGCGAACCGCTACATCGGAAAGATGTCGGTCGACGGCAAGGCCTTCGCCGAACCCTTCCTCCGCTATTCGGAGCTGAAGGACGGCGCCACGGTACGATTCGACATGCAGGCAGAGCCGGCCGCGAAATAGCGGTCCGCTTGCGAAATCGGCAATCCCGATCTCCCGAACCGGAGGTCGGGATTTGCTTTTTCAGCGCGCAGGCACTACCCGGATTCCGGTTTTCCGTACCATTGTTACCGATCCGCCCGCCGAAGCGGAAAAACTCCGTTTTTTTTCGCTACCTTTGGATGGACAAAAAATCCCGGACATGGAAAAGATCGTCAAATTCGACCACATCTACCAGTACAACGAATCGCGGGGCGTCGAGACCCTGCACCCGTTGGTGAGCGTCATCGACTTCTCGAAGTGCGGCGTCGCCCGTTACCAGCGCGAGGTCTACGGCTTCTACACGATCTATCTCAAGGAGGTGAAGTGCGGCGACCTGCGCTACGGCCGCAACTATTACGACTATCAGGAGGGGACACTCGTCTTCCTCGCGCCGGGACAGGTCATCGGCTACGAGGACAACGGTCAGACCTATCAGCCGAAAGGGTGGGCGCTGCTGTTCCATCCCGATCTGCTGCGCGGCACCTCGCTCGGGCGCAACATATCCGCCTATACGTTCTTTTCCTACGAGGTGAACGAGGCGCTGCACCTCTCCGAGCAGGAGCGCGGCGTGGTGCTCGACTGCCTGCACAACATTCAGTCGGAGCTGCAGCACGCCATCGACAAGCACAGCCGCACGCTCATCGTCTCGAACATCGAGCTGCTGCTCAACTACTGCACGCGTTTCTACGAGCGGCAGTTCATCACCCGCGGCAATGTCAACCGCGACGTGCTGACCGGTTTCGAGCGTCTGCTCAACGACTACTTCGCGGGCGACAGACCCCAGCGCGACGGAGTTCCGACGGTCCGCTGGTGCGCCGAGCAACTCCACCTCTCGGCCAACTACTTCGGGGATCTGGTCAAGAAGGAGACCGGGAATTCGGCCCAGGAGTACATCCAGTTGAAGGTGATCGAGGTTGCCAAGGAGCGTATTTTCGATCCCGGGCGCTCGATCAGCGAGGTCGCCTACGAACTTGGATTCCGCTATCCGCAGCACTTCACGCGTCTGTTCAAGAAGGTGGTGGGGTGTTCGCCCAACGAATACCGCTCGGTCCACTGACCGCGGCAAGGGGGGGGGAACCCGCCACAGCCCGCTACAGCCCGGCGAAGCACCCCCCCCGGACACAAAAAACCCTTCCGTTTCCGGAAGGGTTTTCCACACACAAACATTAACAATACAAACAATGCGATGGCTGAATTTCCCGGTTCATTGTTGCTGAGACAAAGGTCGGGGAAAAATCGGGACCGCACAATCGCTACATTTAGGTATTTTATGGATCGATCCGGGCAATTTATCGTTCCGGAAGTCGTCGGAACGGCCATTTTATTTTGTAATTCAAAATAATGCACTATCTTTGCAAGCGAATTCCAACGAACCGGACGACCGTTCGGTTTTAGAAAATCTCTTTGAACAGAACATTATTTTTATATGCAGGATCTGAAAGCGCTCGAAGGCAAAACGCTGGCCGAATTGCGTGAAATAGCAAAAGCTCTCGGCATCGGGAATGTGATGGTGAAAAAGCGCGAACTGATGGAAAAGATTGCCGGCATTGCGGCGGAATCTGCGGCTGAAGAACCGGCCTCCGGGGCCCCGGCTCCCGAGGCTCCGGGAACTTCGCCGGAGGCGGAAGCGACCCCGGCTGCCGAACAGGCTCCGAAAGCCAAACGGGGACGCCGTCCGCGTCTGGCCAAGGCGGAGAGCGCCGCGGAAGGAGGGAAAGCCGCGGAAGGAGGGAAAGCCGCAACGGAAACGAATGCCCGGAAAACGGATAAAAAGGCCCATGCCGCAGGTAAACGAGCCGTTGCCGAACCCGAACTGCCGATGGAACCCGCCGCAGAGGCTCCTCAGATCCCCGCGCCGGAGGTCCCGGCCGAAAACAGCGTTCCCGCAGCCGAGACCGCTGCCGCCGCAACGACTCCGGAGGCCGCGAAACCCGAGCCCAAACGCCGGGGCCGCAAACCCAAGCAGCAACAGACGCAGCAACAACACCCAACGACTCAACAAACCGGCGGCGACGAGCTCCCGGCCGCCCAGCAGCAACCCGAACAGCAGCCCCGTTCGCTCGACGAGGAGATCATCACGAAGGATGACTTCGCAGGGGAGATCGAGGGTGAAGGCGTGCTGGAGATCATGCCCGACGGCTACGGATTCCTCCGCTCGGCGGACTACAACTACCTCAATTCCCCGGACGACATCTACGTCTCGCCCTCGCAGATCAAACTCTTCGGACTGAAGCCCGGCGACACGGTGAACGGTGCAATCCGCCCCCCGAAGGAGGGTGAAAAGTACTTCCCGCTGGTACGCGTGAACGAGATCAACGGCCTGAAACCCGAATATATCCGCGACCGCGTGCAGTTCGAATACATGACGCCGCTCTTCCCGAGCGAGAAGTTCTGCCTGACGGGCAACGGGCACAACAACATGTCGACACGCATTGTCGACCTCTTCTCGCCGATCGGAAAGGGACAGCGCGCCCTGATCGTCGCCCAGCCCAAGACGGGTAAGACGATGTTGCTGCAGTCGATCGCCAACGCCATTGCGGACAACCACCCGGAGGTCTACATGATCGTGCTGCTGATCGACGAACGCCCGGAGGAGGTGACCGAAATGGCCCGCAACGTCAAGGCCGAAGTCGTCGCCTCGACCTTCGACGAACAGGCCTCGCGCCACGTGAAGGTTGCCGAAATGGTGCTCGAAAAGGCCAAGCGCATGGTTGAATGCGGCCACGACGTCGTGATCTTCCTCGACTCGATCACCCGCCTGGCCCGCGCCTACAACTCCGTGCAGCCGGCTTCGGGCAAGGTCCTCTCGGGAGGTGTCGACGCCAACGCCCTGCACAAGCCCAAGCGTTTCTTCGGCGCTGCGCGCAATACCGAGGAGAAGGGTTCGCTGACGATCATCGCCACGGCCCTGATCGACACCGGTTCGAAGATGGACGAGGTGATCTTCGAGGAGTTCAAGGGTACGGGAAACATGGAGCTGCAGTTGGACCGCAAACTGGCCAACAAGCGCGTCTACCCGGCCGTCGACGTCATCGCCTCGGGTACGCGACGCGAAGACCTGCTGCTGCCCCGCGACGTGATGAACCGCACGTGGGTACTGCGCAAATACCTCTCGGACATGACGCCCGTCGAGGCCATGGAGTTCCTCCAGAAGCAGATGGGACTGACCGACACCAACGAGGAGTTCCTCGCCACCATGAACCACTGACCGGAATGCCGGCAAGGAGAGGAATACACCACATGAAGAGATTGATTCTGTTGAGCTTGAGTTTGGTTATCTCCAGTGTTGCTTTCGGTTGGGGGCAAAAGGGCCACGACGTCACGGCCGCCATCGCCGAACAACACCTCACCCGCAAGGCGGCAAAGGCCGTCCACCGGATTCTGGAGGGACAATCGCCGGTCTACTGGTCGAACTGGCTGGACAACGCCAGCCACACGCCCGAATACGCCTCGACGAAAACCTGGCACTACCTGAATGTCGAGGAGGGGCAGACGCTCGATGAGGCGCGCCGAATCCCGGAAGGGGATGTGCTGAAGGCCGTCACGGAGATCGCCGACCGACTCCGCGCAGGCGAGTTGACGCCCGAAGAGGAGGCCGTGAATCTCCGGATGCTGATCCACCTGGTCGGCGACATGCACTGTCCGATGCATCTGGGGCGGCAGAGCGACCTGGGCGGGAACCGCCGCGAGGTGCGCTTCTTCGGCCGCAGAACAAACCTCCATTCGGTCTGGGATACGGACCTGCCGGAAGCCGGGCACCGTTGGAGCTACACGGAGTGGCAGCAGCAGATCGATCGGGCATCGAAGGCTGAACAGCAGGCCATTACGGCCGGGACTCCCGAAGAGTGGGCCCGCGAAACTCATGCGGTCTGCACCGAAGTCTATGACGCCACGCCCGAAGGCACGGAGATCTCCTACGACTACGTAGCACGTTTTACGCCGGTGGTCGAACGACAACTGCTCCGGGCCGGCTTGCGCCTGGCCCACCTGCTGAACGGAATCTACCGATAGAGTCCGCAAACCGCCATCCCCGCCGATCCAAGCATCGCCGGGGATTTTTTGGGCCCTTTCCCGTAAAATTGGTAACAAGTTCCGTAATCCGACTACCCCGGAATCGGGGATTTCGACCTATCTTTGCAGCAACCGACACCGAAGAAACCAATACGATATGGAATACAGAATACTGGGCCGGACGGGCCTGCGCGTGAGTGCCGTAGCGCTCGGCTGCGAAGGATTCATGGAGAAGAGCGCCGAGGAGGTCCGGGCGGATTTCGACTTCGCCATCGCCCGCGGCATCAACTTCGTCGACATCTATTCGCCGAATCCGCAGTTGCGCGAAAACATCGGGGCCGCACTCGATGGCCGCCGCGGGGATTTCATCATCCAGGGCCACCTCTGCACCGTCTGGGAGAACGGCCAATACCTGCGCACGCGCGATGCGGAGAAGACCCGCGCGTCGTTCGAAATCCAGTTGCAGCAGCTCCGAACCGACTATCTCGACATCGGGATGATCCACTACATCGATGCCGAGGAGGATTTCCACCGTGTTTTCGACGGTGAGATCCTCCGCTATGCGCTACAACTCCGCCAGGATGGGCGCATCCGGGCCCTCGGCGTGAGCAGCCACAACCCGAAGGTGGCCCGCATGGCCGTTGAGAGCGGGGTAGTCGACGTGGTGATGTTCTCGATCAACCCAGCCTACGACCTCCAGCCGGCCGGTGACGATGTCGACGCCTTGTGGGCCGAAGAGAGCTACGCTCGGGCTCTGCACAACATCGACCCCGAACGCGAAAGTCTCTACGAACTGTGCGAACGCTGCGGGGTAGGGATCGACGTGATGAAGGTCTATGGCGGCGGCGACCTCCTGAGCGAAACGAACTCCCCGTTCGGACGCGCCCTGACCCCGGTACAGTGTCTGGAGTATGCCCTCACGCGGCCCGGAGTCGCCGCCGTGATGGTCGGCTGCCGCAGCCGCGAGGAGATCGCCGCAGCGCTGGCCTGGTGCGAGGCTCCCGCCGCGGAGCGCGACTACGCCTCGGTCCTGCAGGGTCTGGAACGCTTCACCTGGCAGGGGCACTGCATGTACTGCGGCCATTGCGCGCCCTGCACAGCCGGTATCGACATCGCCGCAGTGAACAAATTCTACAACCTCACGGTCGCCCAGGGGCAAATTCCGGAGACGGTGCGCGAGCACTACCGGGCGTTGAGCCATCACGCTTCGGAGTGCGTGGCCTGCGGAGCCTGCGAAACCCGCTGCCCGTTCGGCGTGGAGATCGTCGCCGCAATGCGCCGCGCCGCAGAACACTTCGGATATTGAACCGGACGAACCACCGAAAAACAAACCGTACCATGCCCCATTCCATAGAAAACAGGGACCGGCAGGCCGTCGAACGGCTGCGGGCCGAACAATGCTCGTGTGTCATCCGCAACGGCGAGATGATGCGGTCGTTCCACCAGCGGGGTGTCAGCGACCTCTGGCGGCTGCTGCACGAGGAGCCTGCGCTGCTGCGCGGGGGATTCATCGCCGACAAGGTCGTCGGGAAGGGTGCCGCGGCGCTGATGGCGGCCGGAGGCGTGCGGGGTGTCTATGCTCTGACGCTGAGCCGCCCGGCCCTCGAACTGCTCGAAGGGGCCCGAATCCCCGTGGAGTACGAACGACTCGTCCCGAACATCATCAACCGCGCGGGCGACGGGATCTGCCCCGTCGAGAGCCTCTGCGCCGATGCGCAAACCCCGGAGGAGTGTCTGCCCCGCATCGGGGAGTTCGTCCGCCGGATGCAGGAGAAACAACAACTCGAAACTCTATCCAAAAATGAAACGAAATAGAAACCTGCTCCTCCTTGCGGCGCTCTGCGCCGGAATTGCGGGCGCTGCAACGGCGGCTCCCGAGACGTCGATGCCCGCCGATGCGGGGATCGCGGAACGCAACCTCCCGATCGATTCGGTCGTCGTCACCGGAACCCGCTATGCGTCGGACATCCGCCACCTGCCCATGTCGGTGGCGGTCGTCGGCCGCGAAACGATCGAACAACGCCAGGAGGCCTCGCTGCTGCCGCTCCTCACGGAACAGGTCCCGGGGTTATTCATCACCTCGCGCGGTGTGATGGGATACGGCGTCTCGACCGGAGCTGCCGGCGGCATGAGCCTGCGCGGCATAGGCGGCGGCTCCGCAGCCCAGTTGCTTGTCCTGGTCGACGGGCGACCGCAATACATGGGGCTCTTCGGACACCCGATCGCCGATGTCTACCAGTCGATGCTGGCCGAGCGCGTCGAGGTCGTACGCGGCCCGGCCTCGGTGCTCTACGGCTCGAACGCCATGGGCGGCGTGATCAACATCGTCACGCGCCAACAGCGCGAAGAGGGGGTACGCACCGACCTGAACGTCAGTTACGGTTCGTGGAACACCCTGCAGACCGAAGCCGCAAACCGCATCCGCAAGGGGCGCTTCACGAGTGTCGTCACCGCCTCGTACAACCGTACGGACGGCCACCGGGCCGATCTGGGATTCGAACAGTACGGCGGTTATGCGAAGGTGGGGTATGCCTTCTCGGCGCATTGGAAGGCCTTCGCGGATGTCAGCCTGACCCACTTCAACGCCTCGAACCCGGGTCCGGTCACCAAACGTCTCTACGACAACGACTCGCACATCACCCGCGGCATGACCTCCTTCGCCCTCGAAAACGAGTACGACCGCACGTCGGGAGCCCTGAAATGCTACTACAACTGGGGACGTCACCGCATCAACGACGGATACGAAGCCGGAGAGGAGCCGCTCGACTACCGGTTCCATTCGCGCGACCGGATGCTCGGCATATCGCTCTACCAGAGCGCGGCGCTCTGGCAGGGGGCCCGGGTGACGGCGGGCATCGACTGGCAGCACTTCGGCGGCGAAGCCTGGAACCGCGCGGTGGCGGACGGCACCCAATCGCCGATCGCCGACCAGACGGAGGACGAAGTGGCCGGATATGCCGAATTCCGCCAGACGGCCGGACGCTTCACCTTCGATGCGGGGCTGCGTGTCGACCACCACACGCGGACCAGCACGGAGTGGGTGCCGCAGGTCGGCATTTCGTGGCGGGCCGCACGCGACGGCGTGCTGAAGGCCTCGGCCAGCAAGGGTTTCCGGAATCCGGTGTTGCGCGATCTCTACATGTTCGGGGTCAAGAACCCCGACCTGAAGCCCGAACGGCTGTGGAACTACGAACTCGCCTGGAGTCAGCGACTGGCCGACGGCCGTCTCTCGTACGGCGTCAACCTCTTCCGGATCGAGGGGCGCGACATCATCCAGACCGGGATCCGCGACGGACGCAACATTCTGCTCAACCAGGCGCGGATCGAAAACTGGGGCATCGAGGCCAATGCCGCCTGGCGGATCGCTGCGGCGTGGAGCCTCGACGCCAATTACAGTTGGCTGCGGATGAAGTATCCCGTACTGGCGTCGCCCGAGCACAAGCTCTACGCCGGAGCGAACTTTTCCCGAAAGCGGTGGATGGTCGCGGCGGGCGTGCAATACGTCGAAGGTCTCTACACGGCGGTGGCCCCGAATGCGGAAATTCAGGAAAATTTCGTACTTTTGAATCTGCGGGCCTCGTTCCGCGTCAACCGCCGGCTGACGATCTATGCCCGCGGGGAGAATCTCCTCGCACAACGTTATGAAATCAATGCCGGGTATCCCATGCCGCGGGCTACGGCATTCGGAGGAATCAAGTTAAACTTTTAATGGATATAAACATGGCAACCAATTCTGTTACACTTCATTCGCTGGAGTACAAAGAGGCCCGGACCTATGGAATCGCCGCCCTCTTCATCATCGGGAACATCGCCCTGCCGCAGTTGTGCCACCTCCTGCCCGCAGGAGGCCCGACGCTCCTGCCGATCTACTTCTTCACGCTCGTCGCCGCCTACAAGTACGGCTGGAAAGTCGGGCTGCTGACCGCCGTCGCATCGCCCCTCATCAACTCGGCACTCTTCGCCATGCCCGCAGCCGCCGCACTCCCGGCCATCCTCACGAAGTCGCTGCTGCTCGCCGCGGCCGCAGGATTCGCCGCTCACAAGTTCCGCAGCCTCTCGCTGCCGCTGCTCCTCGCCGTGGTGCTCTTCTACCAGGTGGTCGGCTCCCTCGCCGAGTGGGCACTGACGGGCAGCCTCGCCGCCGCCCTGCAGGATTTCCGCATCGGAATCCCCGGGATGCTGCTGCAAATCCTCGGAGGGTATCTTCTCGTCAAACACCTCAAGTAACCATGTTCGGAAAAATCTGTATGTGCGCATTCCTCATGCAGTTCGCAGCCGCAGGCTCCGGCTGTGCCGCAAATCCCGAAAAAAAGGGCGCCGAAACGGCTCCCGCCAAGGTCTACATGACCCGCGACATCTCACCCGCCGGGCTGAAGGCCGTCTATGAGGCCCTCGGACGGAAGGCCGAAGGCAAACGCGTCGCCGTGAAGCTCTCGACCGGCGAGCCCGGAGGCCACAACTTCCTGCAACCCGCGCTGATCGGCGAGTTCGTCCGTTCGCTCGACGGCACGATCGTCGAGTGCAACACCGCCTACGGCGGCGGGCGCGCCGCAACCGAGGATCACCTCAAGGCCGCCGCCGACCACGGCTTCACGGCCATTGCCCCGGTCGACATCATGGATGCCGAAGGGGAGGTGCGTCTGCCCGTCGCGGGAGGCCGGCACCTCACTTACGACATCGTCGGTTCGCACTATCCGGCGTATGACTTCACCGTCGTGCTCTCCCATTTCAAGGGGCACGTCATGGGCGGTTTCGGCGGCGCCATCAAGAACATCGCCATCGGAATCGCCTCCTCGGCCGGAAAGGCCTGGATCCACTCCGCAGGCCGGACCACCGACGTCAGCAAGGTCTGGGGAGACCTGCCCCCGCAGGACGACTTCCTCGAATCGATGGCCGAGGCCGCCAAGGCCATCGTCGACCACTGCGGCGACCGGATTCTCTACATCAGCGTGATGAACAACCTCTCGGTCGACTGCGACTGCGATGCCGATCCCGAACCGCCCCGCATGGGCGACATCGGCATCCTCGCATCGCTGGATCCCGTGGCGCTGGACAAGGCCTGTGTCGATCAGGTCTACGCCTCGAAGGATGAGGGCAAGGTACACCTGATCGAGCGCATGGAGTCGCGCCACGGCATCCACACGCTCGAACACGCCGAAGCCCTCGGCATCGGCTCGCAGCAGTACGAGCTGGTCGATCTGGACAAATAGGGGGGGGGCCGGTGAGACGCTCCGGCGTCTGCGCCGGGCGGCAACCCAAGAGAATGCGCCGTGGGGCAGTGGTCCCGCGGCGTATTTTTCGTTTCGGAAGGGGGCCTGCGTGTTCGGGAAAGGAGGGGCTTCGGGATCAGAGGCCTTCGTGGGCGCAGACGCGGCCCAGTTTGGTCTCCACGATCCGGGAGATGGCGTACTCCAACTCCTCTTCGTCGGTATCCCCGCTCACGGTGAAGAACTTGCCCTGCGGCGAACAATACTGCACCGTGCTGACCGCATCGCACGATCCCCGGTCGCAGACAATCACCGCGTCGATCTCCGACTCGCGCACCAGCATCGCGTTGTAAAAGGCCAGCAACTGCCGCGGAGAGCTCATCGGCGGAATCAACTGCAAACCCGCAGGCTCCCCCGGGGCTACCAGCGAAGAGGTCATTTTCAGCGAATAGCGTTCGGCAATGCGTCCGGCAATCCCGGTCGGAACTCCGTATAAAAGAATATTCATCGTTTTTCGTCTTTTAGGGAAAGGCCTGACCGTCTCCGGGTTCGGATGCTTCGAGCTCCGCCCTGCGGGCAAAGCGTCTCGGTCCGGCCTCTCCGGGTTATTCATTCGCCGGTTCAGGGGTTGCGGAGGGCCACAATGCTCCCGGCCTCGACTCCGTCCGGCAATCGTTTTTTCTCTTTTCGGTGGTTCATCAGGTCCGAAACCGGCTGCCCATTCCTCGGGGCGCGACGGCGTCGATTCGACTTGGCAGGTCTTCTGACTGGCTCCCGTTCCGAAGCCTTCCCGATCCCGAAGGATCAGTGGCCGAGATACTCGGAACGTCTGCGGAGTTTCACAGCAGCGGGACTGTTCGGGATTTGCACCCGATTCCCTTTTCATTCCCTCCCCGCGCGGGGAGTCGGAAACCAAATCTGCGCGCAAAGATACGCGATAATCCCGAAAAACAAGCCTCCAAAGCGAAATTTCTGCTCCGAACTGCCTCCCAGAGCCCTGGGAGGCCGATTCGCAGAGAGCTCCGGAATGCTCGATTTGCACACGTCGCGGCGATTTCGTATCTTCGGGCTTCGGATAGAACCCGACGACATGTTGAAACCCCGGACATACGGACTCCTGCTCCTCCTCGGATGGCTGCTTGCCGGCTGCTCCGCAGGCTCGCAGTCGGAAGAGACGCTCACTCGCGCCGCATCCCTCGTTGCGGAGGCGCCCGACAGCGCCCTGTATCTGCTCCGCAGCCTGCAGGGCGCCCCGTTCCGGAGCAGGGCCCAGCACGCCCGCTACGCCCTGCTCTATGCCGAAGCCGCCGAACGCGCCGAGGTTGCCGAAAACAACGACTCGCTCCTCCGCATCGCCTGGGAGTATTACCGCGAACACCCCAACGAAATACGCGCCATCTGCAAAACCCGCTACTACCAGGGCCGGAGCCGGCTGCGCCAGGGGGACAAGCCCGGTGCACTGCGGATGTTCCTCAAGGTCGAGGAGCAGCTCCGCACGATCGACGAGCCCTATTATCTCGGGCTGCTCTACCTCCGGATCGGCGGGGTCTACCGCACCGAACTCAACTTCGTGACGGCATACCGCTATTACCGCGACGCCCGCGACCTCTTCATGCGCTCGGAGAGCCCCCGCCAGACCACCGAGGCGCTGCTCGGCATGAGCGTCTCGGCCCTGCGGATGCATGACCTGGGGCGTGCTCGCCGCGACTGCGCAATGGCGCTCGATCTGGCCGACGATCTGGCTGACGACACCCTCGTGCGGAGGAGTCTCGGGCTCTTCGCCACGCTCTACACCCTCTCGGAGAACGAACGGATCCCCAACGACCTGCTGCTGCGTGTCGAACGGTCGATCCGCGGCGACACCTCGGCCGCAGGCCGCTGCACGCTGGCGCAGACTCAGCTCTTCCGCAACCGCCCCGACAGCGCCCGCCACTACCTCCGGCTCGCCGAAATGGCGCAACCCGACAACGACGTATGGCCCATGATCGAATACACGGCCTATCGCGTCGAGGCCCGGGCCGGGAATTACCGCGAAGCGGCCCGCAAGATCGACGGCTTCATCCGGCTGAACGATTCGCTCACACGAACAGCCCTGCAGACCTCCGCCAGCATGGTCGAAAAGGAGTATTTCCGCGAACGAGCGGCTTTCGCCGACTACCGGATGCAGAGTCGGCGGGTCGGGGAGCGCGTCGTCGCGGGGACGGTGCTCCTGCTGCTCGGAATTGCCGGGTTCCTCGTCCGGCAGCGGATGCGGCTGCACAGGGAGCGCGACGAACGCCATCTGCTGCTTATCCGCGAAGCCGAAGCCGAATACCGCAACCTGGCGCGCAACCTCGCGCAGAGAGACCTTGCCGAAGCCCGGCTGAAGGGGATCATCGCGTCGCGGTTCGACATCGTCGACCGCCTCGGCAAGACGCTCTACGAACGCGAAAACACCGCAACGGGACAGGCGGCCATGACCCGCGAAGTGAAACGCCTGATCGACGGTTTCGCCGAAAACGGCGAGATGCTGCAGGAGCTGGAACAGATCGTCGACATGGCTCACGACGAGGTGATGCAGAAGCTCCGACGCAACTTCCCCCGCATGAAGGAGGCCGACGTGCGGCTGTTGTGCTACATCTTCGGAGGCTTCTCGCCCCAGGTCATCAGCCTCTTCATGGAGGAGAGCGTCGCCAACGTCTACGCCCGCAAGTCGAGGCTGAAATCCCGCATCAAGGCCTCCGATGCACCCGACCGGGAGCTGTTTCTGTCCCTGCTCGGCCCGGTGTCAGAGGGGTGTTAGAATTCGGCCCGGAAGCTCCACGACAACCAATTGATTATCAGCGTTGTTTTTCGAAATGTGTTAGATTGGCGGATCCGGCGGACAACTGTTAAATACCGCGGATCCGCTAATTTTGCAGTCGGAAAACCCAATGTACAACGCCGGGGCTTCCGCGCTCCGCAACACTAAATCATGAAAAACATGCGAAAAACGATCATTTCCATGCTGACGCTTCTTCTGACCGGTATGCTGTTCCTGACGGCCTGCGATAAAAAAGGGTCCGAACCCAACGAAAAGGATGCCGTGGCACACATCTCGGTCGTCGACGAAAAAGGAACCCCCCAGGGCGGAATGCCCGTACTGATCTACGACGAAGAGGGTTATGAAAAATTCCAGCAGGACCGCAACACCGAACCGAAGGGTTTCGCCCTGACCCTCCCGGACGGAAAGGTATCCATCCGACTCGCCTATCAGGAGTGGTTCACGGCCGGAAACCGACAGGTGACCTTCGTCATCCGCGAGGAGAGCGACCCCGACAACTACCGCATCTGGGCCATCGGACGTACGGTCCGCGCCGGAGAGCAGGTCCGGGTGGATTTCACCCTGGAGCGTCCGGCAACCCCCGAAGTGCCCGCCGGAACGCTGCTCGAAATGTTCGACGAAAACAACGGGCAGACACTCTTCGGAAATGCCGTCTACATCGATGCCGAGCACAATTTCGTCGGGGCGAGCCGCTTTTCGTTCGTCGACGCCGGGGCCGTCGCCGGACTGGAGGAGCTCAAGACGCTGAAACTCGACGGCTTCAAGAGCAAAATCCCGGTGCAACTCCAGCACGGATACTTCGTCTGCAAGGATATTTCGCTGATGGAGTTCCCGTCGGAGAAGTGGGCGATGGCCGTCGCTTCGGAATATGCAACGATCCATGTGGAGGAGTGGATCTCCCGCGGAGAGCAAACCGTCGGGGCAAAGATCCGCTATGCGGTTCAGAAACTCGACGGAAACGGACTTCCGGAATGGGGGCAGGTCTTCGACGTGAAACTCGCCGGCGACCGCTCCGTGACAATTCCGCTCCCGGCAGAGTCCACCGACTCCGAATGCGGAGCCAAGAATGATACGGCACTGCAATTCAGCTATGCCGCCGACCACGTGACGGTCCGAGTCATTGACCCCGCAGCAGCTATAGGCAAGGTATACAGTTTTGCCATCCGCTCCGGAATCCGCTACACCGAGGCGGAAATCAGAATCGCGGAATAAACCCTGAAATACGATACGATACCTTCGGGTAAGGCCGCACGCGCCGATCGGTCAGAATTGTGGAGAAAAGCCGCCAACAGGCGGTCGTCGTGTGGAATTTGCCGTCAAGACCGGCGCGCGACCGATATCCCCGAAGGTATTTTTTTATCCAGCCAATCCCGGCTGCGTTCCACAGCCCTGCAAACGCCCGATTGCATCCCGCACAACAGCCAGACCGGAAATCCGGATTGCCGACACCCCGAAAACTGTCGTCGCCACGGCAGAAGGATCGGACGGGCCCGTCGAAAAGGCCGTTTTCATTTGGCAATCCTGTCCCGTTTGGTTATCTTTGCCTCCATGAACCGCCCGTCCGAACATACGGTCCGGGACTTTACCGTCTCACTGCTCGCCGCCGACTACATCGCCCGTTTCCGCGATGCGGAACGAATCGCAGCCTATTGCCGCGCCTGTCCGAATTACGGGCGCAGTTGGGCCTGTCCGCCCTTCGGGTTCGACATGGACGACTACCTCGCAGGCTATCGGACGGCACTGATCATCGCCACGAAAATTACACCCGCACAAACCGGGCTTCCCCTTTCCGAAGCCACGCCGCTGCTGCGGCCCGAACGGGTGCGGCTTGAACATCGGCTGCTGGAGTTGGAGCGTCGCTACGCCGGTCGCGCCTTCGCCTATGCCGGGACGTGTCTCTACTGTCCGGCGGAGGGGTGTTCGCGGTCCGAAGGCGCCCCGTGCCGACACCCGGAGTGGGTGAGGCCCTCGCTCGAAGCCTGCGGGTTCGACCTCTGCCGCACGACCGAGGAGCTGTTCGGCATTCCCCTGCGCTGGAGCAGCGACGGACGCCTGCCCGAATACCTGACTCTCGTAAGCGGATTCTTCCACAACGCCGAACACGTCGACTGGGAGGAATGAAACGGCCGGCAACCATATTGCTCAGCCTGTGGCTGCTGATCGGAACGGGATGCTCGGCCCCCGTCCCCGAAGGGAGGCACCTTGCGGTCGACGGCTTTCTCGCCACAGAGCATCCCGACAGTGCCCGGCGGCTCCTGCAGGCTATGAACCCCGAACGGATGAGTCGCAACGACCGGGCCCGCTGGTCGCTGATGCTGGGGCTGGCCGAAGTCGCCGCAGGGGATACGTTGACCGGGAAGGAGGCCCTCGACCGGGGAATGCGCTACTACGACCGTCACGGTTCGGACAGTGAGCGGGCTGCGGCGTGGTATACCTACGCCCAGGCGCACGTCAAGGCAGGCAATCTGGAGGAGGGAATCCGGGGCTACACCCAGGCGGCGATTTTGGCCGAGAAGGCCCTGGCCGGAAAACAACTCGACGATTCGCTGCGGCGGGGGACCGAAACGCTGCTCGTGGCCGTCTATCACACGCTGGGACTGCACTATTTCGAACAGGGTTACGATGCCGTGGAGCCCTTTTCAAAGGCCGTCGAGGCAGCCCGTGCCAACGGCAACAAGGAGCAGGAGGGATACAGCCGCTTCATGCTGGCCTCATCGTATTGTGCCAACGGGGATTACGAACAGGCCGTAAAGACGCTGGAGCCGCTGGTCGAAGCGGCCGACACCATTCAGTTCCGCTACTTCGCCCAGCAGATCCGCCTGCAGAACCTCATCTTCCACACCTATCTCGGCGACTGGACCCCCGAACAACTGCTGGAGGCCCGCAAAGGGATCGATCTCAAGGTGATTCGCCGTGCGCCGCTTTCGTACGGCTCGGCCTCGTCGGAGGATACCGGGCGGTCGTTCTACGACGTGGCTTCGGCCATCATCTTCCAGCGCGACGGCCAGCTCGATTCGGCCCGCCGCTATATCGAAGAGTCGCTGGCCTGTCGGGATACGTTCCATCAGGGAGATGTCGGGTTGTTCGACCTGGCTGCCGAAATCTACCACGACCGGGGCGACGACTCCCGGGCCTACGACTACCTGCGGCAATATGTTTCGGTGAAGGATTCACTCTTCGAAGCGCAGCGCGGGGCGCAGGTCGCCGAACTCGAACGACGCTACCGCACGGCCAACGAGGTGGCCTTGCGCGAGGCGTCGCTGCGTTACCGTGCGTGGATTGCCGCACTGGTGGCCCTGCTGGTCATCATGGCAGCGGGGTGGGCCGTGGTCAGCTACCGCCGCAAGCTGCGCCGCCGCGACGAACAACTCAGCGAATCGCTGGCTCTCGTGGACTCCTACCGTGAGTCGCACGACAGCCTTACGTCGCGGCTCGATGCCTCGGATGCCCGCGAAGCGGCCGTCAAGCGGCTGTTGGAGGGGCGCGTGGCCGCCGTGCGCGACATTGCCGCCACGTATTACACCTTCGGCGAGGGCGAGCGGCTGACTGCCAAAATGAAGGAACTGGCGTTGAGCCCCGCGATGCTGGCCGATGTCGTGGATATGGCCGACCTCTACAGCGACCGGGCCGTCACACGCCTCCGCGAGCAGTTGCCCGGCTGGACGACGCGCAACTACGACTTCGCGGCGCTGGTCATTGCCGGATTCACGCCGCAGGAGATCAGCGTCCTGCTCGGCATGTCGCTCAACGGCGTCTACTCGCTCAAATCAAAGCTCAAGCGCCGCATCGCAGAATCGGATGCGGTAGAGCGGGAGATCCTGCTCGGACTGTTTTCCTGACATTCAGCGACCGGGCCCGGGCTGTGGTTCCAAGTAAGGTTCAATCCGCCCGAAGTAAGATTTTTATTGAAAACATCCATTGAAAATCAGCCCGATGTGATTTTTCGGGTAAGATACGGATTGCACCGGTAAGGCTTTTTCGATGGTAACTTTGCGACACGAAGAACTCCTTCGAAAATCGCAAAACCATGAAGAATAGCTGGCTGTACACACTCCTGATTCCGGTGGCGATCCTGCTGACCCTCACCGCTGCAAATGCCCAAACGGCCTCCCCGGCGGAGGCTCCATCCGATGCCGTAATCCGCGGGCGGATTATCGATTCGGCAGACGCCCCCGTTGCGGGTGCTGCCGTCGTCCTGTTCAACCGCGACTCGGTCTACCTGGATGCCGTCGCTTCGGGGGTGGACGGACGGTTCGAGATCCACTCGACCGTACGTCCCTTCCGGCTGCAGATTCAGCACATCGCCTATGAGCTCCGCACCGTCGATTCCAATCGGGCGGAGCTGGGCGATATCCGGCTCACGGAGGCCGCCACGGCGGTCGATGCCGTAGTGGTGCGCGGCGAGCGTCCCGTGGTGCAGGTCGAGCAGGGACGGTTGAACTACGACCTCGAACGGCTGACCGAGGGGCAGGCCGTCAACAACGCCTACGAGGCGCTGACGCGGCTGCCGGGCGTTGCGGAGCAGGAGGGGACGTTGACGCTGGCCGGGGCGTCGTCCGTCACGGTGATCCTGAACGGACGCCCCTCGACAATGACCGCCGAGCAGTTGGCCACGCTGCTGCGTGCGACGCCCGTCGATCGGGTGGAGAAGGCCGAGGTGATGTTCAGCGCCCCGCCACAGTACCATGTCCGCGGAGCGGCGATCAACGTCGTGTTGCGCCGCAACCACGAAACAGCCTTCTCGGGCGAGCTCCACGCCAACTACACGAACCGCTACTACGACACCTACGATGCCGGCGGCAACTTCGTCCTTACGTCGCCCAAGTGGTCGGCCGACGTCACCTGTTCGGCGGCCCGGAGCAAGGAGCTGTCGAGTTTCGACCTGCAGTCGCTGCACACCTTCGAGGGGCAGCAGTACGACATCCGGCAGGATGAATGGATGACCTACGAGGGGTGGAGCCACCGGTTGCGTGCCGCCGTCGAGTACGCCCCGAAGCAGCGGGGACGCCTGAGCGCCGCCTACACCGCCTCCTTTTCGCCGAACACCGACGGCCTGTCCCGTTCGGCGGGAAGCTACGTCGAGTCGCTCTCGAAGAAGTTGAGCGACCAGTCGCTGCACAACCTCGCGCTGCGCTACACCTCGGCGTTCGGGCTCGACCTGGGGCTCGACTACACCCATTACGACAATCCCGAACGGTCGAACCTTACGAACGACTACGCCGACGGATCGGCCACGGCGTTCGACATCGGTTCGGGGCAGCGCATCGACCGGTTGAATGCCACCGTCGACGAGCGTCACACGTTCGACTCGGGCTGGGAACTGACGGTCGGTGGCGCCTTTGCCTTCGCCCGTTCGCACGACTGGCAGCACTACACCGTCCTGGAGGGCGTGCCTGCAACCTCGGACACCGACGCCCGGCTTGACGAATACACCGGGAATCTCTATGCCGGCTTCGGACGTCAGTTCGGGAAGGTGGGTTTCTCGGCGTCGCTCGCCGGGGAGTATTACCGACTGGGCGGCTACGAGAACTGGGCGCTCTATCCGCAGGCCACGATGACCTGGATGCCCTCCGAACAACACATCATACAACTCAACTTCTCGTCGGACAAACAATATCCCTCGTATTGGGAGATGCAGGGGGCCATCTCTTACATCGACGGCTATTCGGAGATTCACGGAACCTCGGGGCTCCGTCCCTCACGCAACTACGAGGCGCAGGCCCTCTACATCTATCGCCAGAAGTATATCTTCGTCCTCTTCTGGAACGAGCAGCCCGACTACTTCACGCAGGCGGTCTGGCAAGCCTCCGACCGACTGGCGTTGATTTACCAGTCGCTCAACTGGGATATCAACCGGCAGTGGGGAGCCAATGCCGTCATCCCGTTCCGCATCGGGCGGTGGCTCGACTCGCGGTTGACGCTCACCGGAATGCGGATGCGGCAGAAGTGCGACCCGTTCCACGACATGTCGTTCGACCGCGCGAAGTGGGTCGGGATCGCCCGGCTTACGAACACCTTCCACCTGAGCCGAAAGCCCGCCCTCGACCTGGAGGTAAACGGCTTTTTCCAGTCGGGAGCCATTCAGGGGACCTACGATATCGAACCGCTGGGAACAGCCGACGCAGCGCTGAAGTGGACCTTCGACCGAAGCCGTGCCACACTCTCGGTGCGTTGCAGCGACCTCTTCGACAGCGGAATGCCCTCGACGAAGGTCCGTTACCGCGGACAGTGGATCGACATGGGGTCGCAACGTTACACACGCACCGCGACCGTCCATTTCTCCTACCGCTTCGGCGGCTACAAGGCCAAAAAGCACAAGGAGGTAGACACCTCACGCTTCGGACACTGACAGTCCTGTCCAGCAACGACCGGCAAGCCTCGACAGGCGTGATCCTGCACCGCTGATTCCTCCGGCAAGGTGATTCAGAACAAACAGAACAATCATAAAAAAGGAACCGGGAGAATCTTAGCACTCCCGGTTTTCAAGTTACATAGGGCACCTCAGAGGCGGACATTCTTCACTGATACAAAAGCAAGAATAGCAGCATCACGGAGATAAACGAATCCCATTTTCATTTTCCCGCTCCATACACGTCTCGAAACCACTGCATTCAGTCGACTTTTAACTTTAAAAAATGCGGACACGAAGCAAAAACAAAAATCCCAAACGGCTGTTGATTAGCCATTTGGGATTTTTTTCATGGTACCCGGAGCCGGGATCGAACCGGCACGGCCATTACTGGCCACAGGATTTTAAGTCCGGCGTGTCTACCGATTCCACCATCCGGGCGCAGTCCTTTTCGCAAAAGACATCCGCAAAATTAGAAAATTATTCGGGATTTGCCAAAATCCAACCTCTTTTCCTCGAAGATCCCAACTCAACGCTCGATTTCCCGTTCCACACTCGCCTCGAAACCACTGCATTTAGTCAACCGCCGAATCCACATAGGCGATGATCGCCGCATCGTCCCACGGCGAAAACCAGCGGATCTCCGCATCCCTCCGAAACCAGGTGAGCTGCCGTTTGGCATAGCGCCGCGAATTCCGCTTGATCAGCTCCACCGCCTCGTCGTAACTCGTCCGGCCGTCGAAATAGTCGAAAAACTCCCGGTAACCCACCGTCTGCAGGGCATTCAGCGACCGGTAAGGGTAGAGCGCTCGCGCTTCGGCCTCCAATCCGTCGGCCAACATGCGGTCCACCCGTCGGTCGATCCGCTCGTAAAGCTCCTCGCGCGGAAGGTCGATCCCCACCTTCACGATCCCGAACGGTCGGGGAGTGCGCTTTCCGGAGCGTTGTGCGGAGTAGGGGCGTCCGGTCTGCAGGCACACCTCCAAAGCCCGGACCACCCGGGCCGGATTCTTGCGGTCAACCTCCTCGTAATAGAGTGGATCGAGCCTCTGAAGCTCCGCGGCCAACGCATCGACCCCTTCGGTTTCGAGACGTCGGCTCAGCTCGGCACGCAACGCCGGATCCGCCTGCGGAAGATCGTCCATCCCCTCACACAAGGCCTTCACGTAGAGTCCCGAACCTCCGACTGCCACAACCCAGTCGTGTGTGGCAAACAGCCGTTCCAGGCACGCCAACGCCTGAACGGCATACTCCCCGCAGTTCAAGTTCTCCTTGATATCATGCGAGGCAATAAAATGATGTTCTGCAGTTTGCAACTGTTCTGCATCGGGCTGAGCCGTACCGATCGGCATTCCTCGGTAGAACTGCCGCGAATCGGTCGAGAGGATCGGAGCCCCGTAATGCTGCGCCAGACGGATGCTCAGATCCGTCTTGCCCGAACCCGTCGGCCCGACGATCACCAACAGCCGCTTAGTATTCATCATCGTAGCTGTCGTCCCCCTCGAAATCCTTGAATTCACCCATCACCTCGTCGAAGGCTGAACCCTCCTCCTCGTCGTAGCGGTTCTTCCGGGGGTCGTACTGGTCGGGGGCTTCAGCCCGGGCGAAGATCTCCCGTGGATACGCAGCCTCGGGGTCCGCCTCGTAGACGCCCGTCAGCTCCAGATAGTAGGCACGGTCGCCGAAGAGGTCGAACAGGTAGATCAGCCGGTCGCGGTGGCGATGGATCAACTGTCCGAGCGTCACCCGATCCATCGTCTCGGGAGCCTCCTCCGAACCGTCACCCATATCCATCAACGTGAACTCCCGCAGTTTCTCCCAGCGCTCATCCGCCGTGAAGAACGAAGCCATGCAATCCTCATATTCGAGCGACTGCAGGATAAAACGGTGAAAATCAAGCAAGGTGCTGTCGTACATCACCTCGTAATCGCGCAAGAAGTTGTCGTTCTCGTCGCTCAACATCCGGAAACGGAAAACCATCGACATGGCAGTAATTTTTTCAATCCTTTTGCAAAGATAACATTTTTCAACCATTCAGGGTCGCCAGCCAGGCAATCACGTCGCGGTCGTCGGGATAGTCGGTCAACGACGGGGACTGAGCCTGTCCGAAGGCGGCCCGGCGGCTGTGGGGCAGGCACTCCGTGACGACACACTGCAGTTCGTCGTCGTGGTCCGCCAACCACGCCGCAACCTCCTCCAACGAGTCGTAATGCGTGCAGGCAATCCGGCTCAGGGCATTCGGGAAGGCACGCTGCTCAACCAGCACCGCCGCCCCCAGGTCGACAAAGGGGGTACCCTGCATCTCCAGCAACGCCTTTTGTTGGATGTAATTATTTCGATACTTGCCGTTTACGCGCGGCATCTCAAGCGTAGGTTCAACGCCTTTCGGAAGGAACAGCAGCGACACGTTGCGACAGCCCAATCCGGAATAGGCCCAGATGTCGTCCGACAGGGCTGCCCACTGCTCCGGCGTCTCGGATCCCGAAAGCACCGCAACCGACTGGCGGCTGCCCCGCAACAGCGAGAGAATCCCGGCATAGTGCGACCGGAAGTAACGGTTGGCATTGTCGCTGCCCGTGGCGATCACGGCATCGACCGCCATGCCCTCCTCGTAGAAGGCAACCGCGACCGACGGATCGATCGCCCGGAGCTGTTCCACCACATACTCCATCAGCACCCGGTCCTTGGCCGAAGGCTTGACCAGGCAGCGATGGCCGCCAACCAACACGCACAGCAGGTCGAAAAAGCCCACCAACGGGATATTTCCGGCCATGACAACCAGCACGTTGCGCGACGCGTGGGGCTGTTGCAGCCACGGGTAGGCCGCCACCCACGCTTCGAGCCGGTCGCGGCGCAGCATCCCGTCGGCCAGTGTCCGCACCGAACGCACGATCTCGTCCGGCAGGAACCATCCGTTCGCGGCATGGGCCGCCTCAACAACCGCCCGCGAGGCGGCATCTTCACCGAACGAGCCGAGGCGCTCGCCCAATTCGGAAAATAGAGTAACTGCATTTTTCATTGTCGCAAAGATACGATTTCGTGCGGAATTTTTCGGGGATTTTTCGGGAATTTCGGGGGAGAAGGGAGCGGGGCAGAGGGTCCGGCCGCGGAAGGTCCCGGAACGCAGGAGTCCGAGCGGGGCTGAGGGCCCGGCCGCGAAAGCCCCCGGAGCGCGGTAGGGTCGGCAGGGCGACGGGCCGCGAAAAACAGCGCCGTTTTTCCGGGCGCTTCGCAGAAGCGTCCCCAAAAGAGTGTCGGAAGGCAAGCCGGCCGACACCGAAAAAACGCCGCAAAACCGTATGCAGCTACGGTTCCGCGGCCCCGTCGAACAGCGACGTAAGCTGTCGGTTGGCCGTGTCGATGACCGAATTCTCCAGCAGCGAAAGGTAGATTTGCGTCGTGCGTTCCGAGGTGTGGCCCATCCCGGCACTGATCACCGAAATCGGGATGTTGTGATTCCGGGCCGCCGTCGCCCAACTGTGACGGGCCGTGTAGGAGGAGAGCCCGTAATCGAGCTCCAGAAGCCCGGAGAGGACCTTCAACTGCCGGTTGTAGTAGTTCAGCGCCGTCTGGTACTGCGCGAAGGCCTCGGCGGCATCCTCGGCCCGCAGCACCGGAAGCACATAAACCGCCGAGCAGCTCTCGTACTTGTCGATGATGCGTTGCACGACGGGTTCGATCCGTACGCACAGTTGCTGGCGGGTCTTGTGCCGCGTGTAGCAGATCGAACCGTTGCGGATGTTCGTCTTGCGCAGGTAGGCCATGTCCACGAAGGCCATGCCCCGGGTGCAGTAGCTGAAGATGAAGAGGTCCCGAGCCCGGGCCAGCGGAACCGAATGGCGCAGGTCGAGTTGGAACAGGCGGGCGATGATCCGTTCGTCGACGGCCCGTTTGCGGGTGGTGTCGACCCCGGTGTAGACGTGCCGGAAAGGGTAGGACTGCTCCACGAGGTGCAGACGCACGGCCTTGTTGTAGACCGAGCGCAGGATCCGCATGTAGAACGACACGGAATTCCGGACCACACCGCGCTGTTCGAGGCTTGCGCCGTAGTGCTCGACGACCTGTTCGGTCAGCGCCTGGAAAGGAAGGTCCTCGCCATTGAAATAGGCCGACAGGCTGTTCATCGCCCGGTGATAGTTGCGGGCCGTGCCGAAGCGGCGGCTGGCTTCGAGCTGGTCGATCTGCTGCCGCATGAAGGCCAGGATCGTCGTCTGATGCTGCGGGACCCGGAACTGGAGGGCAATCTCCCCGACGTCGTAGTCGCGCTCCGCAAGCTCGAAGCGCTGGATGATCCGGTTCAGCAGCGCCAGGTCGCTTTCGATCCGGAACTGCACAAACGAATCCGAACCCGCACCGGCCATCTGCCGCCGACTCGACTCCCACTCCTCGGGATGCAGGCGGATCGGAGTCGGAATCTGGAGCATTTTGCCGCGGTGCGACACCTGATAGTAGATGGAGCCTGTTCTTCCCGGGACGGTTGATTCCCGGAATTTTACCTTTACTGTTGCCATAATCTTGTTGGAATAAGTTGCCACAAATTCCGTAAGTTTACGCACAAGTCGATAAAATCCGTTCTTTTTAGGTGAAACAATCCTCTAAAAAGCCCGCCTAAGAGGCGGGCGGGGTGAAAAAAAGTCCGCAACCCCCAAACAGGTTGCGGACCATCCTTATTCCCGGCCAACAAAGACCGGAGCAAAATCCATTACCAGTCTTTCAGACCGGCTCCGTAGGCCCCGCCAGTCCACTCCGGTATACTTATTTCCATCGCAAAAAATGCCTGCCCATACCATCCGGGTTTTGTTTTCCGATCGGTTTCATGCAACGGAATCGGTCCGATAGCACTCGGAATCTCTTGTTGATAACTCTCCGCAAAATTCTGTGTCCGGGCCAAAATGCCGAGGCAGACAGCTCCCGGGCAATCACCCGTGTCATACAAGTCCTTTAATTTTTGGGTGTTTTGGTTTGACTGAGTATCCCAAAAATCCTTAAATTCCGGGGTGTCAACCGGATTGCCTGCGATCGGAGCAAATTTGCTTTTGTCCAGTCCGGCAATCGGCGTAACCGGAGACTCGGGATCATAGGGCGTACAGAGTTCGTTCTCGGTCCCCCACCAGGCAAAATCAAGGTAATCGCCCGCCTGCAAGCCGTCGTGTGCTTCGTAGAGGGCCGAATTTTCGTCGAAATCGTAACTCAGCAGGATCAGTTTGTCGTTGCCCAAGGCCTCGCGCAAGGCCTTCAAGAACTTCGTGTAGGAGGATTTGTCCACCGCCGGAGCCCTCTCGACCGCATAGTTCGCCCCCTTGTCGTTGAGCGCCACGCCGTCGAGGCCGTATTTCTTCACGAAATTCGCAATCTGCCACGCCAGCGAAGACCGGTTCTCCTCCGAAAGATTGCAAAGTCCGACGGGGGATTTGGCCTGCGTCTCGATCGATACGCAAACCTTCATATCCAACTTGCGCTGCGGATCGACATAGCGTTCCTGATGGGTCAGCACATACATCAGGTCGGGATCGGTCTGCAAAACAGCCCCCTGCGTAACGGCATCCTGCGCAATAAAGAGCGGACGCAGGCACTCCACATCAAACATCGGATAACAGGTGATCGTCTCACGGTTCTCCACATAACGAATCTTCGAACCGATCTGTTTGGCTTCGTATAAGGATTCCTTATAGCCGTAGTAGATGACGTAGGAGGGATTGACTACCCGGCAATCAACAAAAACAAAACTTGTAAACGGCCTTGGCTTCTCAGTAGCCAATTTCATTTCCCCATTTGAACTCGACGGCAGATTTCCGGGCCGGATGCCGATCCCGAACTGCTGGTCGGCAATAAGCGGAAGGATGTTGCCCTGGATGCTCTCCACCTGCAGCGGCAGCATCCACGGATAATTCATCCGCAACTGAAGCATGTCCTGAAGCAACGCCTTGTCGTAAATCACGGCGATAAAGAGCGGTTCCGATTCGGTCTTGCCCTTCGGGACGGTCAGCGTCATCGCTTCGGGCAGTTCGTAATTCGTCTCGGGCAGCAGCCGATAGCGTTTGCAGCCTCCAAGGTTTTCTATAACGTCTCTCAGCCCCTTAGCATCGTTATAGGCGTCGACATCCTCCTGCGTACCCACCGAAAGGGTGACCGTAACATCTTCGGTAGCAGGGTAGTTGAGCCGGTAGACCACCGAGACAACCTCGTCCTGGCAGATCGCAAAGTCCTGCAATTCGGGATCGTAACCTCCCTCCGCATAAAGGGCCCCGGTGGGCGTATCACCGGCCGGCAGGGGCATTTCGCCGCCGTCGCGCACGAACTCCTCGCCCTCGCAACCGGCAAACAGCACGGCCGCCGCGCCCAGCAGGCCGAAGCCTGCCGCGCGAAGCCGTATTCTCAATTCATTGTTCCGTTTCATAGTCGTTCGTTTTTTATTCTTCCTGGTTGAGCATCGGGATTTCGATGGCGTTGTTCCACTTGAGCGTACCCTCCTTGCGCTCGCCGTTCTCCATGCTGTTGGAGCCGTCGAGGCAGACCGCATCGTTGCCGTACTGCGAATAGTCCTTGGCGGTATTGCCCGTGCCTTCGTTGAATTTCCAGTAGGCCCGCAGTTCGGGTTTCGAGGCCGGGTCGGTGATTTCATACATGTCGCGGAAGATCTCCTCCTCGCTCCGTGCCACGGACCAGATCCGCGCCTCGGAGACCATGCCGTTCAACGGCCGGTAGGGGTTGTAGGAGTAGCCGATCAGGAAGCGGTAGGCCTCATCCTCGGCACCTCCCTTCGAGACCTGTCCGATGTCGAACGTCTCGGAGTCCCACGACAGGCGGTCGGAGTAGGCCAGCCGTCCGTTGACGTAGATGCGCCCCACCTCCTCGGCAAGATCCCACGTGAAGGCGATGTGGTACCACTCGCCCGGATCGACCGTCAACGCCGGAATCACGTTGTCGGCACCCCCGTCCGGGAAATGGACGTCGCCCACCTGCAACTGGATCTGCTGGCGCGGGTAGCCCGAGTCGCCGATGCGCAGCAGGCAGTGCTGCTCGACGCCCATCACCGAGGTGACGTTCACCGTACCCTGGCTCGGCAGCGAGGTCAAATACTCCGGAACGTTGACCAGCACCTCGTAGGTCATGGCCTTCAGCCCCATGATCGGAGCCTGACCCGCCTGCGTCTCGAACGTCGGAACCCACATGTAGCAGTCCGTCAGGTCCGCCGCCGTGGTGATCGCCGAGGAGCGCTTCACCAGGTAGTAGAGCGTCTCCGAACCCCGAAGCAGCCCCAGGCCGTTCGACGTCGAGGTCAGCGACACCGGAAGCAGGTACGTCTCGTTCATCTCCAGTTGGTCGAGACCCTGGAAGCGGATCGTTACCGGGTCGGATTCGACCTTCCCGGCCTCGATGCTCACCGATTGCTGCGCGAGGTTGTAGTGGATCGATTCCAGCAGCCCGTAGGAGGTGCCGTGGCGCCGGTTGTAGGCCGAAACCGCCTCGGCATCGATGCGGAACTCCACATCGACCGCCTCCGACAGCGGGGAGACCAGCTTCACGGTAAACTCCCGGTCGAGGGTCTGGACCGTGCGCTTGAAGGTGACGGGTGCGTCCGGGGTGGTCTCCGCTGCCCCGATATAGGCCGTGTTGGCGACCGGCGTCGTGCCGTCGTCGTAGTCCTCGGTCTTGCAGCCCGTGGCGGCCGCCGAAACGGCAAGCAGCGCCAAAAGGATATGTTTCATCTCTTTCATGATCGCGGTTTTTATTGGTGTGCAGGATTCAACAGGTCGATCGCCGCACGCAGGCGCGAATAGTTGCCCGTCAACGAATAGTAGTCGGCCGAAACGCCGTCGAAGGCCATGCCCGCCAGCCGACGCGACTGGATCGTCTCCGAAACCTTCGTGGGCGCCGGTTGCGAGGTGCCCCGCTCGTCGGCAAGCGTCCCCGTCAGCGAAACAAGCGGCAGAACCCGGCCCGCCTCGATGCCGTAGTAGCCCGTCAGGTAGTCCACCGCGTTCTCCACGGTGAAAATGTCGCCGGCCGAGGTCGCATCGAGCAGGTACAGGTCATACAACCCGCGGTTCTCCGCAGCGATGAACGAGGCATTGCCTTCGAAAACCAGCATCTTGCCGCTCAATGCCCCGAGGCGCTGCGCCACCGCCGGCTCGATGGCCGAAGCCTCGGCCGTCACGGCCCCCGAATAGCGGATCACAACACCGTCCAGATCGGACGACGCAATCTCCTGCAACGTCGCGTCGAGGCGCTGCAGGGCCGTCGCCGGGTCGGAGCACTCCGCCGTGGCCAGCACCCGCGTCGAGCGCTTGTGCAACTCCGGAATGTCCTCCCGGTCGAAGTCCGAAAGCGGATTGCGCAGAATCACCGCGTCGAGCGAGTCGGGCAGCGAGCGGATGCAGTTCTTCTCCGACTCGATCCGTTCGGGCGCATTGTCGAAGCAGGCGTACGTCACGTAGTGGTCGCCCGCCTTGTAGGCCCGAAGCCCCTCCGCGTAGGCCGCCCATTCGGCCGCGTTCCACGCGTCGAGCGTCCGGACCTCCTGGTCGATCGGCTCGATGCCCGCATCGCAGGCCGCAAGGACCAGCATCCCCAATATTCCTGTCAGTCGTATGAGTTTCATAGGTTCGTGCTTTTTAGTTCAAGGTTCGTTTGTCCCACCAGACCCGGCTCCCGAAGGTGTCCGTGCCCTTCAGCTCGCCAGCCACGGCCGCCGTGACGTTCGCCCGGTTCTCGTTGTACTCCTCGGTGGGGTATTGCAGGCGGCGGGCCCCCCAGCGCGACGTGACCGTTCCGCCCGACATGTTCCCCGCATCGGGTACCGGCATCAGGTGCGGGTAGCCCGTGCGGCGGTACTCGCTCCACGCCTCGTTGCCCAGCGGGAAGATCGCAATCCACTTCTGCGTGATGATCCGTTCGAGCGCCGTCGCCGCATCGTCGGCGTCGTTCCACACCGGCGTGATCGTCGACTGGGCCGCAAAATCGTAGCCCGTGCCCAGCGGATCCACAAAGTCCGCCGGTTGGGCTTCGGTCGCCAGGTACTCATCGGCGGAGCCCGCGCCCCACTGTTCGAACGACAGCGTGACACCCTGACGGTAGAGATTCCCCGCTTCGGCAACCGAACCCCAGCGAAGCTCCCATTCGGCCTTCAGGAAGGCTGCCTCCGCGGCCGTGAACCAGATGATCGGATCGCTGTCGACGATGTCCGGGTGCGAAAGCTGCGTCGTGGCCGCATCCTTGTCCTCGGGCGTCGTGCCGATGCGCTGCCCCCGGTATCCGTCCTTCGTCACCGTCACAGACTCCTGCGTCTCGGGATCCGTGACCGTCTCGGTGACCTTCACCGACGTGAACATCTTCCCGCGGCGAGGATCCCCATAACCGTTCATGTAGCTGTCCAGGTCGGCCGAAATCGGGTGCTGCTTCCACTCGCTGAAGCAGATCGCCGTGCGGTTGACCGTCGGCTTGAACAGCGCATTGTCCGCATTCTCCGTGATCACCCCCGCTGCAATGGCCTCGGCGGCCTTCGTGCGGGCCATCGTCGCGTCGACCTCCGTCAGACGCATCGCCATGCGCAGTTTGAGCGAATTGGCGAAGAGGATCCACTTCTTCAAATCCCCGCCGTAGACCAGATCGTACTCCCCGAAGGCCTCGGTCGACAGCGTCCGGTTCGCGTCCAGGACGGCAACCGCCGCGTCCAGCTCCGCGAACATCGTCGCGTAGACCTCCTCCTGCGTGTCGTAGGCCACGGCCAGCGAGTTCTTCCGGTCCTCGATCACCTTCGAGTAGGGGATCGGACCGTACTGGTCCGTGAGCCGGTGCATGATCGCCACGCGCAGCAGCGAGGCCAGTGCCAGCGGCACCTCATCCTCCGTCGCGGCCAGAATCCCGCGGTAGGGGGCATAGGTGTCGGTCATCAGCGTCACGAACGGGGCCTTGAGCCAGTCCGCCGTGGGATTGAAGGTCGAAAATTTGCCCGTCCACGTCGGAATCGCCTCCGAATAGCCCCCGTAGGCCATGCCGGCCAGGATCTCCGTGAACTGGTACAGGTGTTCCTGCGAGGGGATCACCTCGTTCTGCAACTGAAGCAGTTTGGCGCCCACGTTGTAGTTGTCGCGCTCCAGCTCGCTGTCGGTCGTCTCGTTCGGGTTGTGGTTGTACTCCTCGAAATTGCCCGTACAGGCCCCGGCCACCGTCACAAGGGCGGCTGCCACAAGCAGACGCAGCGTGTTTATTCCGTTTCTTGTCTTCATGGCGGTCAGAATTTAATGTTTACGTTGAAACCGATGTTCCGGGTCGAAGGCATCATGAAATAGTCCATCCCCGTATAGAAATTCTCGGTCGAAGCCACGCTCTCGGGATCGAACGGCGCCTTGCAGTACATCATCCAGAGGTTGCGGCCCACGAGCGATACCGTGATGTCGCACACCTTGAGCCACTTGCGCGGGAGCGTATAGCCCACCGACAGCTCCTGCAGACGCACGTTCGTCGCGTCATAGGTATAATACTGCGGAATGCCCGCTCCGGCACCAATCGTCGTGTACCACATCTCCGGATCGACCATCGCCCGGCCGTTGACCAGCACGCCGCCCGCATCGCGCGCCGCAGCCGAAGCCTCCGAAACGCCATAGAGGTCCAGGTTGGCCTGCGTCGCCGAGTAGACCACGCCGCCGATGCGTGCCGCGATGAGGAACCCGAGGTTCACGCCCTTCCAGCGGAAGTCGTTCCGCCACGCCAGGTTTGCCTTCGGGAAGACCGACCCCAGTTTCATGTCCGGCAGGTTGTTCTCCACGTAGACGTTCCCCGCCTCGTCGATCTCGATCCGGCCCTTGTCGTCGCGCCGCAGGTCCGAATTCGAATAGATGTCGCCCATCGATCCGCCCTCTTTCAAGAGGAAGCGCACCTGACCGAGTTTGTTGATCTCCAGCCGGTCCTTCGAGATGACCTCACCCGAAAGCGGATTGTACCAGTCGCGCATCAGTTCGCGGATCTCGTTGCGGTTGCTCGACACGGTGAAGTTCGAGTTCCACGTAAAGTCGCGCCACGTATGCGAATAGCCCAGGCTCGCCTCGATACCCGTATTGCGGACGTGACCCGTCTGCACGTACATGTCGGCGTAGCCCGACGAGGCCGAAACCTGCGGATTGAACGTCTGGTTGTAGGTGTCGGCCAGGTACCATGAGAACGAAAGGTCGAAGCCGTTCAGGAAGCGCGCGTCGAAGCCCAGTTCCCAGGTTTTCGTCCGTTCGGGGCGCAGCTCGCCGATCGGGTAGTTGGTCTTGTCGTCCCACGTCTGGCCCGTATGGTCGTAGGGGTGGGTGGCGTAGGTCAGCTCCCGCGGGAACGGCGTTCCCACCGAAGCCCACGACGCCCGGATCTTCAGATAGGGAAAGAGCTCCGGAAAGTCGAAGGTCGCGGACGGAAGCCACGAAACACCCACCGACGGGTAGAAGAACGACGGCTGCGGCGATCCGGCCAGTTGCGAAGCCCAGTCGTTGCGGCCCGTCACCGTGAGGAAGAGCTGCGACGCCCAGCCCACTTCGAGCGAGGCGAACAGGGACTGCGTCTGCTCGTGCCACCCCGAGCGCGTCACCTTGCGTTTCGTCGGGTCGATGGCCTCCGGGTGGAAGATGTTCGACGGATTCTGCAGCGGACCGTTCAGTTCGAGCCCCTGCAAACGCGTGTCGTTGAGCGAGGCGCCGACGTGTGCCGCCAGCGAAAAACGCTCGCCGAACGTCTTGTTGATGTTCACCATCACGTCGCCGTACGTCTGGCGCGACTTCTCGCTCAACTCCGTATAGTGTCCGTACTTGCTCCCTTCGAGCAGCGTGGAGTTGGTCGTGGCGTAGAGTTTCTGCGTGAACGACCGGTCGGTATTGTCGATGCGGATGCGGCCCGAGACATCCAGCCAGTCGAGAATCGAGTAGCTCGCCGAGGCCGACAGCAGATAGCGGTGGCGGTTGTTCTCACGCGGGTTGCGGTAGGCGATCCAGTAGGGATTCTGCATCTCCAGGTCCCCGGCGCCCTGCGGCCAGAACTGCGCGTAGATCTTCCGCGCCGGGTCCCAGCGCTCGAACGTGCGGACCAGATCGAAATTGTCGCCCCGCGGGAAGAGGTAGGCCGAAACCAGCGGGTTCGAATAGACACCCTGGTTGGTCATGTTGCGGTCGTCCTGGATGATGTACGAGGCCGAGGCGTCGAGCGTCAGCCGGTCATCAAGGAAATGCGACGTATTGCGGAACGTGAAGTTGTAACGGTTATACTCGTTGTTGGGGATCAGCCCGTCGGAATTGACCGATGCAGCCGAAAAGTAGGTCTGGTTGCGCTCCGTACCTCCCGAGACGGTCACGGAATTCGTATAGACATGGCCCGTTTCGAGAAAGTCCTCCGGCGTGTAGCCGTAGCGGGCGTTCTCCGAAAGGCGCGGACCCCAACTGTGGATCTTCGACCCCGTGGTTTTGCCCTTGCGGCCCGTGCCGTAGCGGTTCTGGAACTCCGGAAGCCAGAGCGGCTCCAGAAACTCGATGTTCGTCGAGAGGGTCACCTTCAGTTTCCCGGCTTCGCCCCGCTTGGTGGTGATCAGCACCGCACCGTTCGCAGCCTCCGAACCGTAGAGCGCCGCGGCCGCAGCGCCCGTCATCACCGACATCGATGCAATGTCGTCCGGGTTCAGGTCGGCGATGGACTCCGTGGCGCCCTTCGAGTCGAACTCCATGCCGCCCTTCGACGAGTTGTTGAACATCGGGATACCGTCGATCACGTACAGCGTGTTCGACGACTGCATGATCGACTTCATACCACGCATGACGACCTTCGAGACGCCGCCCACGCCCGACGAGGAGGCGTTGACCACGGCTCCGGCCACCTTGCCAGAGAGGGCATTGATGAAGTTGGCATCCTTGACCGTTGTCAGCTCCTCGGGGGCAACCTGCGCCACGGTATAGGCCAGGGCCTTTTCGGAACGCTTGATACCCAGGGCCGTGACCACCACGCTCTCGATCTCCGAGGCGGATTCCTGCAGCGTGATCTCGAAGCGCGTGCGGCTGCCGACGGGCAGCGTCTGGGATTCGCAGCCCAGGTAGCTGAACTCCAGCCGGGCCGTCGCAGGATTCGGGACGGTCAGGGCGAAACATCCCTCGGCATCGGTCGATACGCCGTTCGTCGTCCCGGCGACCAGCACCGTCGCACCGATGATCGGGCGGTTCGAGGCGTCACGCACCACGCCCGACACGTGTGACGAGGGGGTTTCGGGACGTTTCGACAGCGTGATGGTCGTCGTCGACTCGATGACCGTATAGGTGTAGGGCGTCGAGGCCAGCAGGCGGTCGAGCAGCGTCCGGATCGAGGCGGATTCGGCGCGCAGGCTCACCCGGTGTTCGAGATCCACCTCCGGACTCGGCACAAAACGATACGCGGACTGTTGCTCGATGGCCTGGATGGCCTCTTTCAGCGGCGCCGCTTCGAGGTCGAGGCGGATCCTCCGCGTCTGCGCATGTCCCGCAAAGGGCGCCTGCAACACGAAAACAAAGAGTGCAAACGCCATAAACGCTTTGATTTGCGCATATTTATTCATACTTTTGTGAATTAAGGTTTAGGTTACTTCGATGAATAGCTTGAACCCGGGTCTGCGGAGTGCGCTACCACTGCCGCAGACCTCTTTTATACGGGGGGTCCAAAATACCGTTTCAGGTCGTACAGAGAGAAAGGAATCGGGTTATCTCATAGGCAAGCGGGTTTTCGGGGTTGGGTGAATCGTTTATCGGTTGCGCACGACGATCGTACGCTGTTCGGGATCGAACTCGTAGGTGATGGGGTAGATCGTCTGCAGGACCTTCATGGCGTTGTCCACGCCGTCCTGGATGTGGATCTTGCCCCATTGGAACTTCGTCTCGGGGACCGTCACGCCCTCCAGGCGAATCTCCACGCCGTAGACCTGGCGGTAGCGGTCGATGATCTCGCGGAAGGTGTGGCCCCGGAAGTTGATGTAGCCCTCGGTCCAGAGGTAGTCGTCCGAATTCTCGATCCGCCCGACGGCCAGGCGCGAGCCTTCGAGGCGTACCGTCTCGTTGGGGCGGAGCCGGACGGTCTGGTCGGTCTGGCGGTTGCGGACCTCGACGCTCCCTTCGAACAGGGCCATCGTGAAGCTCCCGCGCTCGCGGCTGGCCGCCACGTCGAACTCCGTGCCCAGCACCCGCACGTCACAGGCGTAGGTCTCCACGACAAACGGATGGTCGGCATCGTGCGTCACGTCGAAACGGGCTTCGCCGTCGACCCGCACGCGGCGCTCGGCATCGGCGAAGAGCGCCGGGTATTCGAGCCGGGTTCCGGCATTGAGCCACACGGCGGTACCGTCCGGGAGCGAAATCCGCAGGTGCTGGCCCGCCGGGACGTCGAGCGTGATGTTCCGGGCGCCGAGGCGTTCGAGCATCCGGCTCTGGCGGTAGTAGTAGCCCCCGAAGAGGAGCGACACCGCAGCGGCGGCCGAGAGTCCGGCCACGGCCCAGCGGCGCACCAGGTGGCGGAGGTTATTTTTCCGGTCGCGGTCGTAGAGTTCGTTGATGAGCGGGGCGCTGAGGGCGGCCAGGTCGTGACGGCGGTGGACCTGTGCGAGCAGGCGTTCGTGTTCCGGGTCGGCATTCAACCAGGCCAGGATCTCCTGTTCCTCTTCCGGGGTGGTTTGGCAGGAGACGTAGCGATATAGGAATTCTTCGGTCATTTTTTCGGTTTGTTTATTATATAATCACTTGAGCGGGGCAAAATCGTGAAAAATTCGGGCGTTCGGTGCAAATAAATATTTTCATAAATTTTTTCAGATTTTTCATGAATGGGAAACACCTGGGAATCAGTCTGTTTTCGGGATTTTCGG
>DXDA01000025.1 GCA_019115745.1 Candidatus Alistipes intestinigallinarum | reverse complement strand
ATTGGGGCGGGAGTTCAATGCCGCCTGGGGCCGGGGTCTGTCGCGGGGATCGGAAGCGGGTCAGAAGAGGATTCGGATGCCGCCGTTGACCGAGAATAGGGTGATGCCCGCCGTGGTGTTTACATCCGTGGTGAGGATCTCCTGGTTCGGGTAGATGATGCGGTAGCCGGTCACGCCCAACCCCAGTGCGAGGTGGTTCGAGAGCCGGTATTCGGCCCCGAAATTGAGATGGCCGCCAAAACCGTTGATGCTTTCGGAGAGTTCCCGGAGCGACTCCCCATAGGAGGCATAGCCGACACCGAGGGTCTCGTGCAGCTCCCACCGCCTGCCGACCTGTTGGCGCATGACGAGTTCCGGTGCGATGTAGTGGATGTGGAGTTTGAGGCGACCCTCCGGGGTGAAGTAGTCGCTGTATTGGACGGAGGAGAAATAGCCCGAATAGCGCAGTCCCACACCGGCCTGCTTCTGCGAAGCCCATCGCAGCGCCGCGTTGAGATGCAGCCCGCGACGCGGATTCCCGCTCATGTTGCTGAGTTTCTCTATTTCACTGACGACCATGCCGTATCCGGCGTTGACCTCCAGCGCGAAGCGCGTGCTTTTGAATGCGGGATGCGTTGCCGTGTTCCGAAGCTGCGGCGTCGGAACTGCTTCGGCAGAGGCCGTCGTGGTTTCGCCGGGGGCTGTGACCGGTGCCGGGTCGCTCTTCTGAGGCGTGGAGTAGACCTTCGGGACGTACCCCGCGAGAACCGGCAGCAGAAGCAGCAGGGCTGCAAGGCGGAACGGTCGGGCAAGACCGGGATAGTGTTTGTTCATGGGATGGCGTTTGTTCATGGAGCCGGGCGGAAGTGCGACGGGTGTCTGGGTCAGAAGAGGGTGGCATCGCCGCCGCCCGGAGCGCCGAAGCCCAGGTGCTCCCACGCCAGCGGTGTCGCCTCGCGGCCCCGGGGCGTGCGTTTCAGGAAGCCCTCCTTGATCAGGAACGGTTCGTAGACCTCCTCGATCGTTCCGGCCTCCTCGCCGACGGCCGTAGCGATCGTATTCAGACCCACCGGTCCGCCGTTGAACTTCTCGATGATCGTCCCCAGGATCTTGTTGTCCATGTGGTCCAGCCCCCGCGAGTCGATGTTCAGCGCCGAGAGCGCCACCCGCGTGATCGGCAGGTCGATATGCCCCTCGCCCTTGACCATGGCGAAGTCCCGCACGCGCCGCAGCAGCGCATTGGCGATACGCGGCGTGCCCCGTGAACGCAACGCCACCTCGCGCGCCGCGTCGTCGTCGATCGTGACGTCAAGAATCCGCGCCGAACGCCGCACGATCCCCGCAAGGACCCCGGCGTCGTAGTATTCCAGGTGGCACTGGATCCCGAACCGCGCCCGCAACGGCGAGGTCAGCAGGCCGCTGCGCGTCGTGGCGCCGATGAGCGTGAAGGGCGCCAGCTCGATCTGGATCGAACGCGCCGAGGGACCCTTGTCGAGCACGATGTCGATCTTGAAGTCCTCCATCGCCGAGTAGAGGTACTCCTCGACAATGGGGCTCAGGCGGTGGATCTCGTCGATGAAGAGCACGTCCCCCGGGTTGAGGTTCGTGAGCAGCCCCGCCAGGTCGCCCGGCTTGTCCAGCACCGGACCCGACGTCACGCGCAGTTGCGCACCCATTTCGTTGGCGATGATGTTCGCCAGGGTCGTCTTGCCCAGGCCCGGAGGCCCGTGCAGCAGCACGTGGTCGAGCGAGTCGCCGCGCATGAGCGCAGCCTTGATGAAGACCCGCAGGTTTTCGACGATCTTCTCCTGCCCGGCGAAGTTCTCCAACTCCTGCGGGCGGATCCGATTCTCGAATTCGAGGTCGCTTTCGGTATTGCGTACGATGGACATGTTGCAAAGATACGTTTTTTCGGCGAATCCTGCTCCGCTGAAGACAAAAAATCCGGCCCGCAGATGCTGCGGACCGGATCGGCTGCCGGCATGGAGTGGCTACTCCTCCTGCGGCAGATCGAGTTTCAGCTCCTTGTTGCCGTTGTCGCGCGTCGGGAGCAGCAGGTTGATGCCCTTTTTGCCGTCGAGCTCCGCGGCCAGCGGCGTCAGGTCGAACGATACGTACGAGCCCGAGTCGTAGCCCCGGGAGTCGTCGCCGTCGTCATGCAGTACCACCACGTTGAGGTAATCCTCGTCGGTATTCTCGAACTCCGTCGTGCCGGTCTTGTCCACGGCCAGCGTGAACGTGTGGCACGAATAGTCGTGCACGGCGTAGTTCGCGTAGAAGGTCAGCCACTCGCGCGAGAGGTTGAACGTCCCCAGCGTATAGCCCGTCTTCGCATCGCCCAGCTCTTCGAGCTGCGCGGCATCCTCCACGATCTCCGATGTCCCCGTGTAGATTTCCTCCACGGCGTAGAGCGCAATATTATATCGGTAGCCCGGGACCGTTCCGTCGAGCAGCGAGAACCAGATGATCGCCCGCTGTTTCGTGCCGTCGTTCGCGGGGCGGTAGCCCGGAACCCGCGTCTTGTCGCTCGGGTAGAGTTTGTCGCCGTTGTCGCGCTGGAAGTAGTAGTCGCCTCCGTCGAGCGGGCAGACCGTCGTGATGAGGGGATTGCTGGTCGGATAGTCGCCGTCATCGTCGTTGCAGGCACTGAATCCGACAACCGTCAGTGCCGCGAGGAGGAATAAACCGATTTTTTTCATAGTTTTCGTATTTTGTATTACCTTTCGCCTTTAAAACGTGGATGGAGAGAAAATACTGCGTGATGAGAAAATTTTTTTCTCGATCATGCAGTCTTTTGCCCCAATCCGCATTTAGTAGGGTGAAACTATCGATGCAGACGGAGGAACAGATACTGGCCGAAAGGTGCCGAAAGGGCGAAAATACGGCCCGTAAAGAGCTGTATGATCGCTTTGCCGGACGGCTGTTGGCGATCTGTATGCGCTATGTCGGTGACCGCGAGACGGCCGAGGACCTCGTGCATGACGCCTTCCTCAAGATTTTCGGCGCCTTCGACCGCTTCTCCTACCGGGGCCCCGGGTCGCTCCGGGCCTGGATCGAACGGATTACGGTCAATGTCGCCCTGGAGTGGCTCCGGAACCGGAACCGCCTCGGAACCCTCGAACTCGACGAGGGCCGCGCCGCCGCCGAAATCGCCGAACCCGAACCGGGGGAGGTGGCGCGCATCCCGCAGGAGGTGTTGATGCGTTTCGTCGCCGAACTCCCCGACGGTTACCGGACCGTCTTCAACCTCTACTGTATCGAAGAGCGGTCCCATAAGGAGATCGCCGAACTGTTGGGTATCAACGAGAAGAGTTCCTCGTCGCAACTCTTCCGCGCGCGGACCCTGTTGGCCCGCCGGATCAAGGACTATTTGAAGTCGCAGGGATGAAGATGAAACAAAATACCGATTGGACCGATGTCATGCGGAGTGCGTTGCGCGACGCCGAACTCCCGCCCGCAGAAGGCGGTTGGGAGCGTCTGCAGCGTGAACTCGATGGGGTGGAACCGCGCCTTGCCGGGACCCTCGTCCCCGAACCCCGGAAAAACGTATGGCGGATCTATGGACCGCGGATCGCCGCTGCTGCCGCCGCCGTGTTGGTCTGTGTCGTGGCTGTAGAGATGCTGTGGCGACCGGACAAGGAGTTGGGGGATGAGGCGTATCCGATGATCGCTTCAGCGGTGGAAGCCGGTGATCCTGCGGTCGATGGAGCTCGACTCCCCGAGTCGGCTTCGCTGCGGGAGCGGCTCGCCGAAGCCTCCGGCTGGACGGAGGCCCCCGGAGTCGGGGCGGAGAGTCCTGTGGAGGCTCCCGCGGAGGCCCCCCGCGGAGAAAAGGGGACGGTCGCAATCGGATCGACTGAAAAAGGCCCGGAGCTGTTGGCCGTGGCAACGGTGCGGCATCCGGAAACCGCCGCCGCCGAAGCGGAGCGGCCGGTGCAGCGGGAGGCTGAGGCCCGGAAGGCGGGTTCGGAGGGGGTGCTCCGGACGGATGCCCGCGCGGAGCAGTCGGCTCCGAAGGCGGCGCAGACCCGGCAGCCGGAACCGTCGGCTGACGCTCGCCCGGAATCCGGGCAGGTGCGGCAGCGTCGTGCGGCGGAAGCAGCCCGCAGCCGGACTTCGACCCGGACGGCCGGGAGTGCCGGGACGTTCGACGATCCTTTCGCAGACCCCTTCGAGGCGCGGAACAACGGAGGCCGGACCCGGACCAAAGCCTCGCTGGCGCTCTTTGCCGGCGGCGGTATGACGGGCGGCAGTGCCTTGCAGGAGACGGCCATGCGAAGCTATTCCCCCATGGCGAACGATGCCGTGTCGCTCGTCGGAAACGGCGACAACTTCTCGCCCATGGAGCGGCGCAATTACGATGAAAGTTCATTCCGCCACCATCTGCCCCTGGGGTGCGGCGTGACCGTGCGGGCGGAACTCCCCTACGGGCTCTCGCTCGAAAGCGGTGTCAACTATACGCTGTTGCGGTCGGACGTGCGTCTGCGTTACTCCTCGGACGACGTGAGCCAGAAACTCCATTTTATCGGGGTGCCTCTTCGGTTGAACTGGCAATTTGTCGAGCGGGGGCGCTTCTCGGCCTATCTCGGGGCGGGCGGAATGCTCGAAAAGTGCATCTCGGCGAAGTTCGGAAGCGAAAATGTCAATGAAGCCGGGGTGCAGTGGTCGGCAACCGCCGCAATCGGTGCCCAATATCGCCTCGGAGAGTTCGTAGGCCTCTATTTCGAGCCCGAAGCCGCCTATTACTTCACCGATACCGAACTGCGTACGTCGCGTTCCGATGCGCCGCTCTCGGTCTCCTTGCGCGTAGGTGTGCGGCTGCTGTTTTGATCCTTCCCGGCGGGAGCGGATTCTCGGGTCGGGCCGACCGATCCGACGGAACGGTCGACGACGAGTTCCCCATATGCAGGAATAGGTAATAGCAATCGGGAATCCCCGATGGAAAAGTCTCCCCGCCACAGGCCCGAAGACCCTCCCGGCCTTTGTGTGCGCGTGTGTTTGAACGCGCTATTTATACGATCAAAAGTGCTATTTTTTGTTGTTGGTAAGAAATTTGTTATTATTTTTGTAAGAATGAAAATTGGGGAGTGTGGAAGTGAAAATGTGCGATGTGTTTTGAAAAAAAGAGTATGAAATAAAAACAGAGGCGCGGAGCTCCGCACCTCTGTCTGGTAGTCCCGACGGGAATCGAACCCATATCGTAAGAACCGGAATCTTATATTCTATCCATTGAACTACGGGACCGGGACTGCAAAGATGCAAAAAAAATTTTAATAAACGAAAAAAAATGCGAGAAAAGCAGAATAATTGGCTTAGAATTGAGGCGGTGATTAAGTGGGCGAATATGTCGACCAACTATTTTGCACGCTATATCGGCCTCGCAAGAGGCGAAAACCTCTATCAGATCAAACGCGGAAACAACGGTATTTCGCTCGACGTGGCGGACCGTATCGTGGCCAAATTCCCTCAGATCGACAAGCTTTGGCTCTTGACCGGCGAGGGGCAGATGTTTTCCGACGACTCCATGCGCGGCCCCCAGATCCCCTATTACGACGTCGACGTCGAACAGGGAATTGCTAATCTGGACCGGCTCGAAGCTCAGTGCAACCTGATCGTTCCCCCGGTCGGCGGGTGCGATCTGGCCATGTCATACACCGGTCGGGCCATGGGCGACTGCGTGCCGCCCGGGACCATCCTCCTCCTGAAAGCCGTCGACCGGGATGCAATTATTCCTGGTGAAGAATATGTGATTGTCTGCCGAAAAATTGTAACTTTGCGCATAGTTCGTGCCGCAGAGGAGGAGGGTAAAGTCCGCCTCGTGGCCGGAGATCGGGAGCATTACGACGATATTGTCCTCAATGACAGTGACATACTCTCGGTTTACAAAGTGAAGGGCAAATTGATAATCAACAGTTAAGCGTATGTTTTCAGGCATCGTGGAGGGTACGGCGGAGGTGGTGGCCATCCGTACGGACCGGCAGAACAAGGATTTCACGCTCCGCGCGGACTTCTGCAAGGAGCTCAAGATCGATCAGAGCATAGCACATAACGGCGTTTGTTTGACGGTGGTGGACATCACCGACGATACCTACACCGTCACCGCCATGAAGGAGACCCTCGACCGCAGCAACCTCGGGCTGCTGCGCGTGGGCGATCTGGTCAACCTCGAACGCTCGATGAAACCCGACGCCCTGCTCGACGGACACATCGTTCAGGGACACGTCGACCAGACCGCCGTCTGCACCGCCAAGGAGGATGCCGACGGAAGCTGGTACTTTACGTTCAGGTATGAACCCCGCGGTGGCGGACTCTGTACCGTCGAGAAGGGATCCGTGGCCGTGAACGGCGTCAGCCTGACGGTCTGCGACCCCACGCCCGACTCCTTCCGCGTGGCCATCATCCCCTACACCTTCGAGCACACCAACTTCTGCCGCATCGAGGTGGGGTCGGTCGTCAACCTCGAATTCGACATCATCGGGAAGTACATCGCCCGGCTGATGCAAAACTACATGAAATAACTGAAGAACCATGGTACGCATCAAAACCAAGGAGGCGGCTTCGGCCTGGATCGGGTTGCTGGCGACCGTGATTGTCGCCGGGGTGCTGTTCTCCCTGCAGGCAAAAGGGGTGCAGATCCGGTGGATCGCGGCTGCCGGCGTATTGCTCGGCACCTTTACGATTGTGACGTTCGTGGCGCTGTTCATCATCCGCAAGTACGTCTCCTACAAGCTCAAGCCGATCTATTCGATCGTCCTTTCACGCGACGTGCACACGAAGGAGATCTTCTCCGAACTCAAGGACAAGAAGGTCGAGGATATCGGCGAGGAGCTCACCGCCTGGGCCGATACCAACGACAAGGAGATCGCCCGCTTGAAGGAGGCCGAGCAGTTCCGCAAACAGTACCTCGGGAATGTGGCCCATGAACTGAAAACCCCGATTTTCAACGTCCAGGGGTATATTTCGACGCTGTTGGACGGCGGGCTGGAGGATGAACTCATCAACCGCAAGTACCTCGAACGGGCCGAAAAGAGCATCGACCGCCTGATCAATATTGTAAATGACCTCGATACCATCTCGAAACTGGAGAGCAGCATGAACAAGCTCGACATGGAGAAGTTCGACGTCGTGGCGCTGGCCAAGGAGATCGCCGACCAGGCCGAGATGGAGGCCGACAAAAAGGGGATCAAGATCTCGGTCAAGGGGGCCGAAAATCTCCCTTCGCCATTCTGGGCCCTGGCCGACAAACACTACATCGGACAGGTGTTCGTCAACCTGATCATCAATTCGATCCGTTACGGCAAGGAGGGCGGGCAGACCCGCATCCGTTTCCGCGACATGCTGGACAAGATTCTCGTCGAGGTCGAGGACAACGGACTCGGAATCGGGAAGGAGGACCTGCCGCGCGTCTTCGAGCGCTTCTACCGCACGGACAAGGGCCGCTCGCGCGAGCAGGGCGGAACGGGCCTCGGACTGGCCATCGTCAAACACATCATCGAGGCCCACGGCGAGCGCATTACCGTCCGCAGCGAACCGGGGGTCGGCAGCACCTTCTCCTTTACGCTCAAGAAGGTCAACCTCCAGGACATCAAATAGCCTCCGGAACGCTTCGGAGGGGGGGGAGAACTGGTGAAGACCGGAGAGCCGGGCGTGTGACCGGACTGGCCGGCGTGTTGAAAATGACTTGAATAGATGTTACAGATTCCTTTGTTGATACAACCGCTTTCGATCGTATGGGATTTCGATCCGGTGCTCTTCAGCATCGGGACTTTCGATATTCGCTATTACGGATTGATGTGGGCGCTGGCAATCCTGATCGGCGCCAAATTCTTCGATAACTTCTGCAAACGCGAAGGGCTCCCCTCGAAGGTCTCCGAGTCGATCTTCGTCTACGGAACGATCGCCACGATCCTCGGGGCGCGCCTCGGTCACTGCCTCTTCTATGATCCCGTGGGCTACCTCTCGCAGCCCTGGACCATCATCACCGGATTCCGCGACGGCGGAATGGCCAGCCACGGTGCGGCCATCGGCCTGTTGATCGGGTTGTGGCTCTTCTCGCGCAAGAACCGCCTGCCCTACGTCTGGTCGCTGGACCGCATCATGATTCCCGTGGGAATCGGCGGCGCGATCGTCCGGCTGGGCAACCTCTTCAATTCGGAGATATTCGGGCGCGCCACCACGCTGCCCTGGGGCTTCGAGTTCGTGCGCTCGCACAAGTGGGTGACCGAATACGCCCCGGCCGCCGTGCATCCCACGCAGATCTACGAGGCGATCTGCTATGTGGTGACCTTTGCCATCCTCTGCTGGCTCTATTACCGCAAGGATATGGCGCGTCGGCGTCCCGGCGTCTTGTTCGGCATCGGGCTGATCGGGGTCTTCCTTACGCGCTTCTTCCTCGAATTCATCAAGACCGAGCAGGAGTCCTTCGAAATAGGCTGGGCCCTCGATATGGGCCAATGGCTCAGCATTCCCTTCATCGTGTTGGGTATCTGGATGATCTGGCGGGGGGCGAAGCGTCCTGCCGTGGAGCCCGATATGCCGAAACAACACGCCGTTTCGTCCGCTGCGTCGAAACGGGTCCATAAAAAGATCAAGAAATGAACGAAAACCCGATGACCGAACAGGTCGCCAGACTCATCGGCAATCTGCTGGCCGGGGGCGGGACGCTGCTCCTGCCCGGAGTCGGAACGCTGTATGTCGAGCGGCAGGCTGCCCGGCGGATCGACCGGCGGCATGTCGTACCGCCGTGCCGGAGGGTGCAGTTCTCTTCGCAGGAGCGCGGAACGTCGCTCGTCGACGAGATCGCCCGCGTCCTGAAGGTCAACGGCGTGCGCCCTGAAAACCCCGTTCCCGAGGCGCAGAAGGTCTACGACCGCTGGATCGCTCAGGTCCGCGAAGGGGATACGCTGACCATCGCCGGAATCGGCGTGCTGCACTTCAAGGATTTCCGGATTGATCCGGAGTTCGACCGGCGGCTCAACCCTCAGGGGCACGAACCGCTCCGGGTGCAGGCTCCGCGGCGTTTCGATGCCGTGCTGTGGATCGGGATCGTGGCCATTGTCTGTGTGTTGGGAGCTACGGCCTGGTGGTGGTTCGACCTGAAGCAGTCGGGGGATGCCGCGATGGTGGCAAGGGTGGCCGAGCGGGCGGCTGCGTCCCGTCAGATCGCCGAGGAGAGCACTCCCGAAACTGCGGTCATAAACGCAACAGCATCTGCCGCAGCGACTGACTCGATGGCGGCTTCGGCCGTCGTCGCCTCCGAACCGGCGGCAACGCCCGGGCCGGGGGAGGTGCAGGCGCCTTCGGCGGCAACGTCCGAAGCCGTCCGGGAACCGGCGGAGCGTACGGCGGGCAGCGAGTCCGAAGCCGTTCGCATGACCTCCGGACGTCACTATGTGGTCCTGGGGGTCTTCAGTTCGGAGCAGAATGCCCAACGGGCCGTCCGGGAAGCCTCCTCGAAAGAGGTGGCCATGACCTGCGGCATCTATCGCTTCGGTGCGAAATTCATGGTCTCGCCCTTTGAATCGGACGATCCCGAGGCTTGCAAACTCTTCATCCGCGCCCACGCCGAGCGTTTCCCCGGCATGTGGACCTATACGGCCCGTTGATGCGTCTGGCAGAGGGGATAACGCGGCTGATCGACCGGTTCTACATCCGGCCCGTTGCTGCCATCCTGCCCCGGCAGGTATTCCGCTATGCCGCCTGCGGAGGCTTCACCTATCTGATTTTCGACCCGGTCTGCTACGCGCTGCTCTACAACTTTCTGGTCGGTTATCGCTTTTTCGACCTGGGATTTGTGGTCA
>DXDA01000024.1 GCA_019115745.1 Candidatus Alistipes intestinigallinarum | reverse complement strand
GATTCTCGTAGAGATCCATCCTGCCATTTTTATTGAAATCTATATACCCCTGGTTCTCAGAAGAATTTCTCGGGGGGGGGAAATCCTCCGCCATACAAAGATAGGGTACAAACAAAGTTAGGAACAAGTAGAATTTCTTCATTTATGGTTGGTTTAGAGTTTCAGAGAACAATGGATCCGCACAAATCGCACGGCAGACATCCCGCTGCATACCAATTTTCCGTGTTCGTACACACCGCTTACAAACAGAGGGATGCCTCTACTTTTCAAACAAGCGAAATTAAATTTATTTTTAAACCCAAAAGCAGGGGTAACAATCGAATACCCAAGGATTTCGACACAATAAAACTGAAAAATTTTCCCGACAGACATCGACTGTGTTCGTACACACACCACAAATGTACGCATTTTTTTTGAATACCCAAATAATTTATGATAAATTTGCATATGCCGAATTTCCAAACTCAACGAAATGGTACGACAGAAAATAAAAATCAAGGATATTGCAAAGATGGCAGGCGTCTCGGCCGGAACCGTCGACCGCATCCTGCATAACCGCGGCAACGTATCCCCCGCAAGCCGCGAAGCCGTGGAAAAAGTGCTGAACAAGGTAAACTACAAGTTCAATCTGCACGCATCCGCCATTTCTTGTCGTAAAACATTCAAAATCACCGTCTGCACGCCCATTGCCAGCCCCGGAGAGTACTGGAGCTCCATCCTGGCCGGCATCGAACATGCCATCGAGGAGTTTTCCGACATCAGCATCTCCTGCAATTACGCATTCTACAATCAATACGACATCTATTCCTGCAAGTCTGCTTACAACAGTATTCTGGCGCAAGCCCCTCAGGCTGTCATTATCGGCCCGACCTTCATCCACGAGACCCAGGAGATATGCAGCAAACTGGATGCGGCCAACATACCGTATCTGTTCGTCGATTCAATCATTGAAGAGACCCGCCCCATTACGACATTCACCACCGATCACTATGCCAGCGGCTTTCTGCTGGGACGGTTGCTGCATTCCCTGTGCGGAGGAGAGGGATCAATCGCCATATTCAGAGCCTTGCGAACCGGGAATGAACGGGCCAGCACTTCGCTCGAACGACGACGCGGATTCATGGATTATATGATCCGGGCCAAATTCAACCATCGAATCAAGGAATCGACATTCTCGGTACTGACTCCCGAAGAGAATGAAAAAGAGATCCTGAACTTCATTCAAAACAATCCCGATATTCAAGGTATCGCAATCATGAATTCAAGAGGCTATATCATAGCCGACATTCTGCGGAACCATGGGATCAACCACATTCAGATCATCTCGTTCGACCTGACTTCCAACAACATCCGATGTATCGAAAACGGCTCGATCACAGCCCTGCTCTGCCAACGTCCTGAGTTGCAGGGCTTCAATGCCATAAAAGCCATGATCCAGTATCTGCTTTACAACCGGAATGTGACGGAAACTCACCACATGATGCCCATCGACATCATCATGAAAGAGAATCTCCCCTATTATCAGGAAGATAAAACGATATAAACAATTTAGCCCGATCATCCCGCCGTCTCTTCAATATCGCAATACTCATTAAGTCTGTCAGCCTCATCAACAGGATCCAACAACAAATAGTAAAGGGGACTGTCATGCATATTATCAGCCACACCCAAATACCCCAAAACTTCAGATCTTTCCGTTTTCCTGCCATGATCGAACGACTTCTCGGAATCATACTCCTGACCTTCCTGGTCTCGGCCTGCAGCCCCAATGCTCCCTATCCGCGCAATGTCGAACGACAACTCGAAGAGCTCGACCGCACGATCGACGAACGGGACCGGTTCGAGACGATCAAAACCCAGTACATCGACCGAATCAAGGCCAAACTAACCCCGGGATGCACCGACTTGCAACGCTACGGGATTTACGACAACCTCTACGACGAATACTATCAGTACAATCTCGATTCGGCAACCTTCTACGCCCGGGTGAAACTCGACGTGGCCCGCAGGGTCGGAAATCCCGGCATGAAGTTCGACGCCATGCTCGACATGGCCGACCGCTATGTCCTCTCGGGCATGTACGTCGAAGCCCGGGAATACCTCGCCCAGATCGACTCGACACAACTCCCCTACGACCTCCGCCCGCGTTACTACCACGTCTACCACGCCTTCTACGACGGCCTGGCAACCAACGCCGGAGATCCCATCTGCCGCAACGAATACCTCCGGCTGAAAAGGACCTACCAACGGCTGCTCTACGAAAAACTCGGCGAAGACGATATTGCCCGGCTCTACCTGCTCGCCGACATGCTCTGTGACGCGGGAAAAGCATCCGAAGCCCTGCAGGACCTCCTGGACCGCTACGACACTGCTGAAACCTCGCTCCACGAACGGGCCATCCTCGCCTATCTCATCGCCACGGTCCATCAGCAGAACGGAAACATCATGGAGGCCATCCGTTATTTCACGGAGAGCGCCATCCACGACCTGAAGACTCCCGTACACGAGTACCGTTCGCTCTACGAACTCGCCTCGCTGCTCTACGAAGCCGGAGATGTCGAACGCGCCTACCGCTACATCACCTGCTCGGGAAACGACGCCATGACGGTCAACGCCCTGAACAACATCCACTCGATCAACCGTCTGCTGCCGATCATCTCCGAATCCTACGACACGCTGATGACCCGCAAACGGATACAGCTCAACCGGGCCCTGTGGAGTGTCAGCATCCTCTCGCTGCTCTTCATCACCGTGGCGCTCATCGCCTTCCGCGACAAACGGCGCGCCTCCGCAGCCGAACGCGAAACCCGCGAAATCAACGAAAAACTCAGCCTCGCCAATGCCCGCCTGCAGAAGTACATCGGGCTTCTGCAGGAGTCGAACAACATCAAGGAGTCCTATCTCGGGCGCTATCTCGACCTCTGCTCGGAGTACATCGGGCGCATCGAAACCTACCGTTCGCAACTCCTCCGCATCGCCCGCGAAGGCGGAATGGCCGAACTGCAGAAGGTCCTCCGCTCGACGGCCTTCATCGAGTCGGAACTCAACGAATTCTACGCCAAGTTCGACGCCACGTTCCTGCACCTCTTCCCCGACTTCGTGACCCAGTTCAACGAACTCCTTCAACCCGACAAGCGCATCGAAACCATCCCGGGCGAGATGCTCCTGACAACCGAATTGAGAATCTTCGCCCTGATCCGGCTCGGGATCAACGATTCGGTGAAAATCGCCGAATTCCTCCGCCGCTCCGTCTCCACGGTCTACAACTACCGCGTCAAGATGAGAAACGCCGCACTCGCCAGTCGTGAAGAGTTCGAAAAACAGGTCATGCGCATCGGACGCCTTTCGTAAACAACTACTATTTTACCCCCGAACGGTTCGATTAACATCCTGTTAACGAGCCGTTTATTTTTTACAAGACACTACTATTGCGTTTCGAACATCTCGTTTGGCGGATTTTGTCGGCTAATTTTGATATGCCGATGCGCAAAGCCTCATTCGAGGCGCCGCAGAGGCCCGAAACCCAAAGTCCAAACCTAAAACAATTCGTATGAAAAGGTTGTACCAAACCTTGCGCTCCGGATTCACGCTTTGCGTGGGGAGCCTCCTCCTCGCCCTGGCGACAGGCCTCCCGGCCATGGCCCAGAAGATCACGGTAAACGGTACGATCCGCGACGCCGCAGGGAATCCCGTCGTCGGCGCCTCGATCGTCGACCTGAAGAATCCCGCCTCGGGAACTTCGTCCGGAATCGACGGCGCTTTCTCACTCTCGGCCGACCCGAAGGCCGAACTCGAAGTCTCGTTCATCGGATACCGCTCGCAAAGGATCCCCCTGAACAACCGGACTCACCTCGAAATCACACTCGAAGAGGATACCGCCCAAATCGACGAAGTGGTCGTCGTCGGATACGGTACCATGCGGAAGAACGACCTCACGGGTGCCATCGCGTCGGTCGGCAGCAAGCAGATCCGCGACACCCCGGTGGCAAACGTCGGACAGGCCATTCAGGGCAAGATCTCCGGTGTGCAGATCGTCGATGCCGGAAAGCCCGGAGACAACGTCTCGATCAAGATCCGCGGTCTGGGGACCATCAACGACAGCGACCCGCTCGTCGTCATCGACGGCGTGCCCACCGACCTCGGACTCGCCTCGCTCAACATGGCCGACATCGACCGGATCGACGTACTGAAGGATGCCTCGGCTACGGCCATCTACGGCGCCCGCGGTGCCAACGGCGTGGTGATGGTCACCACCAAACGCGGACAGTCCGGCGAAGGCAGACTCTCCGTCACGGCAAACTGGGCCATCCAGAATGTCACGAGCATTCCCGAAATGCTCAACGCCGCGGAGTATGCCGCCTACTCGAACGACATGCTCTCGGCCGCAGGCCTGGCCACGAACCCCGCCTGGAGCGATCCCTCGTCGCTGGGGGAAGGCACCGACTGGCTCGACGAACTCTTCCAGACCGGCGTCATGCAAAACTACACGGTCAGCTACTCCGGCGGCAACGAAAAGTCGCACTACTACGTCTCGGGCGGATTCCTCGATCAGAGCGGCACGGTCCGCACGGTGAACTACCAGCGATTCACCTTTCAGAACAACAACGACACGCAGCTCTTCCGCTGGCTGAAACTCTCGAACAACATCACCTTCTCGACCGACAAGAAATCGGCCGGCTCCTACTCGATCAGCGACGCCATGAAGGCCCTGCCCACCCAGTCGGTCAAGGATGCCGACGGTTCGTGGAGCGGCCCCGAGGGGAACTCCTACTGGTACGGCGATATCCGCAACCCGATCGGTACGCTCTACACCAATGACAACCAGACCAAAGGCTACAACTTCCTGGCCAACATCTCGGCCGAGGTGACTCTTTTCCCCTGGCTGCGATTCAAGAGCACGTTCGGATACGACGCCAAGATGTGGTACAACGACAACTTCTCGCAGGCCTACGACTACAGCCCCACGCCCGTCGAGGAGACAACCCGCTATCAGGATACGAACAAGTCGTTCACCTACCTCTGGGACAACTACTTCACCTTCGAGCGTACGTTCGCCGACAAGCACGACGTAAGCCTCATGGTCGGAAGCTCCGCACAGTGGAACCGCACCGATGCCTTCAACGCCACGATGGCCGGATTCCTCTTCGACAGCGTCCACGAATTCGACAACGGAAACACGATGAAGGATATCGGCGGTTCGTCGAGCGACTGGGCCCTGCTCTCGTTCATGGCCCGTCTGAACTACACCTACGACGACCGGTTCCTCGTGACGGCCACCTTCCGCCGCGACGGCTCCTCGCGATTCGGGCCCGATCACCGCTGGGGCAACTTCCCCTCGGTATCCGCCGCATGGCGAATCTCCCGCGAACGCTGGTTCCCGCAGGATTTGTTCGTCAGCGACCTCAAGCTCCGCGCCGGATACGGAATCACCGGTAACGAAAAGATCGGTTCCTACTCCTACATCTCGACCTACAGCACCGGATCCTACATCTTCGGATCGAATGTCGTCTCGACGCTCATGGCCAAGACCATGGCCAACCCCACGATCCACTGGGAGGAGGTTCGCCAGAGCAACATCGGTATCGACGCAGCGCTCTTCAACTCGCGGTTGAACTTCTCGGTCGACGCCTACGTCAAGAATACGGCCGACATGCTCGTCAAGGCCGCCATTCCGATCACCTCGGGATTCGAGGACACGACCACGACCTACACCAACGCCGGCAAGGTGCGGAACAAGGGTGTCGAAATGTCGCTGCGCTCGGTCAACCTCGACGGGCGCAACGGAGGTCTGCGCTGGGAAACCACCGTCACGGCCACCTTCAACCGCAACCGCATCATCAGCCTGAACAGCGATACGCCGCTCTACCAGAACGAGATCAACGGCGCCTACGTGACCATGCAGCGCAACGGTTCGCCCATCAACGTCTTCTACGGATATGTCACCGACGGGCTGTTCCAGACCCAGGAGGAGGTTGACAACCACGCCTTCCAGGAGAGCGGAACCGCACCGGGCGACATCCGCTTCAAGGACCTGAACAACGACGGCGTGATCAACGACGAGGACCGTACGATCATCGGCGACCCCAATCCCGACTGGATGTTCTCGATGGTCAACGATTTCTCGTGGAAGGGTTTCGACCTGTCGATCTACCTGCAGGGAGTCACCGGAAACGAAATCTTCAACGCCACCAACATCACCACCGAAGGCATGTCCTCGGCTCACAACCAGACCGCTTCGGTCCGCTACCGCTGGGTCGGCTACGGAACCAGCACCGTGATGCCCCGCGCCGTCTACGGAGACCCTAACCACAACGCCCGGATCTCGGACCGTTTCGTCGAGGACGGCTCCTACCTGCGACTCAAGAACATCACCCTCGGATACACACTCCCCGCACGCTGGATGAAACAACTGCACATCCAGAACGCCCGGATCTACTTCTCGTGCGAAAACCTCGCCACGCTGACCAAATACACCGGATTCGACCCCGAAATCGGAATCAACGGTATCGACAACGGAACCTATCCGGTCTCCCGCACCTTCAGTCTGGGTGTCAACTTCAACTTCTAAACCGACGCGAACCATGAAAAAGATTCTCATATCCCTGTATACCATCCTTGCGCTGTCGGCCACTTCGTGCAGCGATTTTCTCGACAGCCACCCCTCCTACGCCGTGGATACCGACGTCGCCGTCACCGACGAGGTCGCCGAGGCGCTGACCAACGCCTGCTACACCCCGTTGCAGTCGTCGAACCTCTACAACATGCGGATCTGGTCGTTGGACATCATCGCCGGGAACTCCGATGTCGGCGGCGGGGGAGGCGAGGACGGTATCGAAACCGTGCAGTGCGCCAATTTCGCCGCAGCCAGCGACAATGCCTATGCCCTCTACGTATGGCGTTCGCCCTGGGTCGGGATCGGGCAGTGCAACATCGTGATCAACAGCCTCTCGCCCGAAGGTCTCTCGGCAGAGATTTACAACCGGTCGATGGGCGAAGCCTACTTCCTGCGGGCTCACTATTACTATATTCTCGTGCGGTTGTTCGGCGGCGTGCCCCTGCGCCTGGAGCCCTACAACGCCGGCGAGTCCACGGCCATTGCAAGGGCTTCGCTGGCCGATTGCTACGAGCAGATCATTGCCGACTGCAAACAGGCCATCTCGCTCCTTCCGGCCAAGAGCAGTTACTCGTCGGACGACTACAACCGCGTCTCGAAGGATGCCGCCCTCACGATGCTGGCCGACATCTACCTGACCTGGCAGCCCGAAACCCACTATGCCGACGTCGTCTCGCTCTGCGAGCAGGTCGAGGCCCTGGGTTACGACCTCACGCGCTGCGAATTTGCCGACAACTTCGGAATCGCCGCCGAGACCAGTCCCGAAGCGATCTTTACGGTCGGTTACTCGGGCAGCACGCAGTATGACTTCTGGGGCAGCGACAACCAGGCGTCGTGGCTCTCGACCTACATGGGCCCCCGCAACTCGAACCTCGTGGCCGGCAGCTACGGTTGGAATCTCCCGACCGACGAATTCATGGCGCAATGGGAGGAGGGCGATCTGCGCAAGGATGTCACGGTGCTCTACGACGGATGCCCGGCATTCGACGGCACGGAGTATCAGAAATCGTGGTCCAATACGGGGTACAACGTCCGCAAGTTCCTCGTCTCCAAGGAGGATTCGCCCGAGTACAACACCAACCCCTCGGACTTCATCGTCTACCGCTACGCCGACGTGCTGCTCATGAAGGCCGAGGCGCTCAACGAGCAGGGACTCACCGACGAGGCCTGCACGCCGCTCAACATCGTCCGCACCCGCGCCGGACTCCCCTCGATCGGCAAGGGCCGCACGCAGGAGGAGATGCGCGAACTGATCATCCACGAACGCCGCATGGAGCTCGCCTTCGAGGGGCACCGCTGGTTCGACCTGGTGCGCATCGACGACGGCGACTACGCCCTCGAATTCCTCCAGTCGATCGGCAAGAGCGTCACCCGCGAACGGCTGCTGCTCCCCATCCCGCAGACCGAGATCGACTCGAACAGCGCCATGACCCAGAACCCCGGCTATTGATTCCCCAACCCGAAAAACGATTACCAAGATGAAACGCATATTCTTACAGACAGCGCTGCTCCTGACGGTGCTCTGTGCAGGAGCCTGCTCGGAGGAGCTGACCGAAACGTCGAAGGGCGAAACGCCGCTGGCCCTCACCGCCTCGCAGACGGAGATCCTGCTCGACGAACGCCAATACGCCTCGGCAGGCCTCTCGCTGACCTGGACTACGGGAACCAACTACGGTACCGGAAACGCCATCGACTACACGCTCGAAATCGCACCCACGGAGGCTGACTACGCCGACGGAGTGACGATCGAAGCCGGCCGCAGGGTCTATGCCCAAAGCTACACGGTCACCGAACTGAACGATCTGCTGCGCGGAGAGTTCGGAGCCGCAGCCGGCGTGGCCGCCGAATACAAGGCCCGGGTAACGGCCCGGGTGGCTGCCGACGAGCGGACGCAGCAATCCGAAGTCCGGTTCACGGCCACCCCCTACGAGCCCGTGACCGAGACGCTCTACCTGATCGGCGACGCCACTGCGACGGGATGGTCGGTCGACGCTCCCGAGGCGCTGAAACGCTCCCAGCCGGGACTCTTCACCTGGACCGGGAACCTCAAGGCCGGCGAGCTGAAGTTCATCACCACGCAGGGCGAATTCCTCCCCTCGTACAACCGCGATGCAACGGCCGACGATGCGTGGACGCTCGTCTACCGCACCTCGGACGACGAACCCGATGAAAAGTTCACCATCGCCGAGGAGGGTGGCTACACCCTGACGGTCGACCTGCTCAACCTCACCCTCGGAGTCGAAACCGCCGACGTCAACACGCCGCCCTTCAGCCGCATCTACTTCGTGAGCGAGGCAAACAGTTGGAGTTTCGAGCCCATGACGCAGGATCCCGTCAACCCCTTCATCTTCCGCTACGGCGCCGAGATCGGGAACGGTCAGTTCAAGTTCGGAACCGCAGAAGGCTCATGGGAGAACATGTACAAGACCGATGTCGACAACTCGGACTACACCCACACGACCGTGGTCTTCGTCTCGGGATTCGACCCCGACAACAAATGGCTGCTCTACGCCGACACGCCGAACAAACCCTACAAGATCGCGCTCGACATCACGCCCGACGCCGAGTCGATGGTCATGACGGAGTTCACGCCCTACGAGCAGATCTGGATGATCGGCGACGCCACGCCCAACGGCTGGTCGCTCGACGACGCAACCCCCTTGCAGAAGGGTGAGGACGACTACACCTTCACCTGGACCGGAACGCTCGCAAGCGGTGAGCTGAAATTCACCTGCGACTGCCAAAGCGACTGGAACGGAGCCTGGTTCATGGCATCGGAGGAGAACAAGGTCTTCGAGGCCGGCAGCGAAACGATCTGTTTCGTGGACAAGCAGCTCGCCGAAAACGCCAGCGTAGACCGCAAATGGAAGGTCTCGGCCGGAAACTACACCATCGTCCTGAACCAGTTGACCGAAACCATGACCGTTACGAAAAACTGATACGAACGAACACGACTATGAAACGAAATATGTTTTTAAGCGCAATTCTCGCGGGATTCCTGCTGGTGTCCTGCAACAAGGAGCTGGGATACACGGGATTCGTAGACCCCGATGCCGGCAAGAACGCCGAAATCTCCCTTTCGACCGACAAGGCGGCATACGCCCCCGGCGAAACCGTCACCTTCACGGCCAGCCAGATGCCAGCCGGTGCCATCTACATCCGCTACCGCCACCTGGGCGAAAACCTCGGCGAACAGGCCGCCACGGGAACCTCCTGGACCTGGACCGCCCCCGACGAGGACTTCACCGGATATCTCGTCGAGGTCTACCAGAAGAGCAGCGAGGGTGAAACCATCCTGGCGACGATCGGCGTCGACGTTTCGAGCGACTGGACCCGCTTCCCGCGCTACGGATTCCTCTCGTCGTTCGGCGAGATGCCCCAGAGCGGCATCGAAGGGGTGATCGACAACCTGAACCGCCACCACATCAACGGCGTGCAGTTCCAGGACTGGCACTACAAACACCACTGGCCGCTGGGCGGCACGCGCGAAAACCCGCTGGCCTCCTACCTCGACATCGCCAGCCGTACCACCTACCTCTCGACCCTGCAGGCCTACATCGACAAGATCCACTCGTGCGGCATGAAGGCCATCTTCTACAACCTCTGCTTCGGGGCGCTGGACGATGCGGCACAGGACGGCGTCAACGAACGCTGGTACATCTTCCAGGACAACAACCACGCGCAGAAGGATGTACATGCCCTGAGCGCTCCGTTCAAGAGCTCGATCTACCTGCTCGATCCCGGCAACAGCGAGTGGCAGCAGTACATCGGTGAGCGGAACGACGACGTCTATGCCGTCCTCGACTTCGACGGATACCAGATCGACCAGCTCGGCAGCCGCGGAACCCGTTACAACTACGACGGACAAACGGTCGATCTGCCGGGCGGATACGCCTCGTTCATCCGCGCCATGAAGAGCCTCCATCCCCAGAAGCGCCTCGTGATGAATGCCGTGAGCGGATACGGTGCCGAGCAGATCGTCGGAACCGGACAGGTCGACTTCTGCTACAACGAGATGTGGGGCAGCGAGGAGCAGTTCTCCGACCTGCGCTCCACGATCGAAGCCAACGACACATACAGCAACGGGACCCTCAAGACCGTCTTTGCGGCCTACATGAACTACGATCTGGCCGACAACATGGGGACGTTCAACACTCCGGGCGTGCTGCTGACCAATGCCGTGATCTTCGCACTCGGAGGTGCGCACCTCGAACTGGGCGAGCACATGCTCTGCAAGGAGTATTTCCCGAACAGCAACCTCGGCATGAGCTCCGAGCTGCAGGAGGCCATGATCGCCTACTACGACTTCCTGGTGGCCTACGAGAACCTGCTGCGCGACGGCGGCGAGCTGAATGACGTGACGGTCCGTTCGACCGACGGCAAGCTGAGCTTCGCAGCCTGGGCCCCGACACTGGGGAATGTCGTCACGCTGGGACGCAAGGTCGGCGAGCGGCAGGTGATCCATCTGCTGAACTTCTCGCAGGCCAACTCGCTCTCGTGGCGCGACCTGAACGGCACGATGCCCGAACCGCAGAGCGTGGAGTCGGCCACCGTGGAGATCGACACCCAGGAGCCCGTCGACCGGGTCTGGATGGCTTCGCCCGACATCAACGGCGGCGCCGTGCGCGAACTGGCCTTCGAAAAGACCGCCTCGGGAATCGCCGTCACCCTTCCCTCGATCAAGTATTGGGACATGCTCGTGCTCGAACAGGACTAACACCCGACCACCATGAAAACACTGATGACAACACTGGCAGCCCTGCTGCTCTCGGGAGCCGCCGCGCCGGCCCAGGAACTCCGATCCCCGGACGGGAATCTGCAGATGCGCTTCTCGCTCGACGAAGCCGGAACACCCCGTTACGAACTCCTCCGCGGCGACAAGGTCGTCGTAAAACCGAGCCGCATGGGCTTCCTGCTCCGCGGCAAGGGCGGTTCGGTACAGTTCGGCGGCGACGTGGCGGCCTCGGCTCCCGTACGGCCGACCGAATCGCTCTGCGACGAATTCGAGATCCTCGACGCGCAGACCTCCACCTTCGACGAGACGTGGCAGCCCGTCTGGGGCGAGGAGTCCTCGATCCGCAACCACTACAACGAACTCTGCGTCACGCTCCGCCAGCCGCAGAGCGACCGCCGGATGGCAATCCGCTTCCGACTCTTCGACGACGGGCTCGGATTCCGCTACGAATTCCCCGTACAGCCCAATCTGGTCTACTTCGTCATCGCCGACGAGTGCACGGAGTTCGCCATGACGGGGGACCACACCGCCTGGTGGATCCCCGGCGACTACGACACCCAGGAGTACGACTACACCTGCTCGCGCCTCTCGGAGATCCGCGGACACATGAACGGGTCGATTACCGACAATCTCTCGCAGACGGCCTTTTCGCCCACCGGCGTGCAGACCTCCCTGCAGTTGAAAACCGACGACGGACTCTACATCAATCTCCACGAGGCGGCGCTGGTCGACTTCCCGGCCATGCACCTCGAACTCGATGACCGTACGATGGTCTTCAAGGCCCACCTGACCCCCGACCCGAACGGCGACAAGGCCTACATGCAGACCCCGGCCACGACCCCGTGGCGGACGGTGATCGTCTCGGACGACGCCCGCGACATCCTGGCCTCGCGGCTGACGCTCAACCTGAACGAGCCCTGCAAGATCGAGGACACGTCGTGGATCCGACCCTGCAAATACATGGGCGTCTGGTGGGAGATGATCACCGGCCGGAGCAGTTGGTCCTATACCGACGAGTTGCAGAGCGTCCACCTCGACACGGACGATCTGACGAAGGTCCGACCCAACGGCCGTCACGGCGCCACGACCGCCAATGTGAAACGTTACATCGACTTCGCGGCGGCGCACGGCATGGATGCCGTGCTGGTCGAGGGTTGGAACATCGGCTGGGAGGACTGGTTCGGCAACATGAAGGATTATGTATTCGACTTCGTGACCCCTTATCCCGACTTCGATGTCGAGGAGATTCAGCGCTACGCCGCCGAAAAGGGCGTGAAGATGATCATGCACCACGAGACGTCGGGTTCGGTACGCAACTACGAGCGGCACCTCGACGCCGCCTACCGCTTCATGAACGAACACGGCTATCCGGCCGTCAAGTCGGGATACGTCGGCAACATCATCCCCAAGGGCAACAACCATTACAATCAGTGGATGGTGAACCACTATCTCTATGCCGTGAAGAAGGCCGCCGACTACCGGATCATGGTCAACGCCCACGAAGCCGTACGACCGACGGGACTCTGCCGCACGTGGCCCAACCTGATCGGCAACGAATCGGCCCGCGGTACGGAGTACCAGGCCTTCGGAGGCTCGAAACCCTCACACGTCACCGTGCTACCCTTCACGCGGCTGATCGGAGGCCCGATGGACTACACGCCCGGCATCTTCGAAATGGACATTTCGAAGATCAACCCCGAGAACCATTCGCACGCCAACTGCACGATCGCCAACCAGTTGGGTATTTACGTGGTGATGGCTTCGCCGCTGCAGATGGCCGCCGACCTGCCCGAGAACTACGAGCGTTTCCCGGATGCCTTCCGCTTCATCGAGGAGGTGGCGCTCGACTGGACGGAGAGCCGCTATCTGGAGGCCGAACCGGGAGCCTACATTACCGTGGCGCGCAAGGCCAAGGATTCGGGCCGCTGGTTTGTGGGCAACGTTGCCGGCAAGGAGCACCTCTCCGACATCCGGTTTGACTTCCTCGACCCGTCGAAGAGCTATGTAGCGACGATCTATGCCGATGCCGAAGAGGCCGACTACCGGAACAACCCGCAGGCCTATACGATCCGCGAGGTGCGCTGCACGTCGAAGAGCCGGCTGCGGCTGCGGGCGGTCGAAGGGGGCGGCTATGCCATCTCGTTCCGCGAAGCAACCCCCGCGGACAACAAACTGCCCCGCCTGAAATAACCGCAAACCGTTCCGGAGCGGATTGTCCGATTCCAAACGAAAGAGCCATCCCGGCAAAAGGGATGGCTCCTTTTTTATGGGTTTGGATGGTTCCGACGAACTATCCGGGTCCGGAAAATCCGGGAAAATGCGGATAAATCACAGGCTGGAAAATCCTCAACAGCAATCTGTCAGCCATTGGGGAATCTATCCAACACCCGGAGTCGCAGGCGACCATCTACACACGCTTGCACGACGGCCGGCAATCCCACACCCATGGATTCGCCGTTGTCGCAACTGAAACAAACTGCGCGAAATCGCCACTTCGGGCAAGTACAGCCGCAGTTTATGTCGGGAACCAAAGCGACGCCGGGAACTTCCATACTGCTTTTGCAGGGCTGTTCAGCGACTGAGCCACTCAATCACTACATGATCGCCCCTCCCAAAACAAGTTGTGCCGGACAGACATCGCATGGTCAAGACAAGTTGCCACAGACAAACCGGGTGCAAAATTTCTCCGACAGCTTCAGAAAGTCCATACCCAACGGGAAAGGCAGGTATCACAGGTAAAAAACCTTAAAAAACAGATCAATACCCTCCACCCAAAGCATGGTAAAGGTTGATGACACCCTGGATCCGGTCAAAACAATCCGAAGCGGCATCCAGTTCGGCCTGCAGAAGCGACTGCCGGGCCGTGAGGACCTCCAGGTAGTTCTGCGAACTGTACTGCATCAGCAGTTCGGAGCTCCGCAGGGTCGACTGCAGGGCTTCGATCTGCTGCCGGTCGAGTTCGAGCCGCCGCCGGGCCGTCTGCCACTGCACCAGAGCGTCGTTCACCTCGGCTCCCGCCGTCAGAAGGCTCTGTCGGAAGTTCACCAACGCCTCCTCCTGCTGTGCCCGGGCTATCTGCAGGTTGGCACGGTTCCGTCCCCGTGCAAAGAGCGGTTCGACAAGCGACCCGACCGCCGTGAAGAGCCACTGCCCGGGATTGGTGATCGCCGCTCCCGCCGCATTGGTCCAGCCAACCGTGCCGCCCAGCGTAACCGTCGGATAGAAGGCCGCACGGGCCGTATTCGTCGCATAACACGCCGCAGCCAACGCCGCTTCGCTCTGCCGGACATCCGGCCGACGGCTCAAAAGCTGCAGCGGAAGACCCGTCGTCAGCGAGTCGGGAAACTGTTGTCCATCGAGCGTCGAACGCACGATCGTCCGGGGCGTCGTCCCGAGCAGCACGCAAAGCGCATTCTCCGTCTCGTTGATCTGCCGTTCGAGCGCAAGCACCGAACCGTCGACGGTCAGCTTCTCCGCAACACTCTGCGCGACGGCCATCTCCGTCGTCTGTCCAGCCCGCTTCAGCGCCTTCATCGTCCGCACGTTCTCGTCCCAGATCGCCGCCGTGCTGCGCGAAATCTCCAACTGGCGGTCCAGCATCAGCAGCGTATAGTAACTGTTGGCGATCGTCGCCACCAACTGCGTCTCGACAGCCTGCCGGCAGGCCTCCTGCTCGGCCAGCGTCGCCGCCGCACCGCGCTTCTCATTGAGGAGTTTCCCGAAGAGGTCGATCTCCCATTCAGCCGCGGCGGCAAGATCATAGGTACGGGTCGTCGGAGCCTTCTCCGGAGCGTTGATCGTCCCCTGCGGGGTAAGCGACACCGAGGGCAGGTAAGCCAGGCGGGAGGCCGTCAGCGACGCTTCGGCCTGCGTCACGCGGAGCCGCGCAACCCGCAGGTCGCTATTGTTCACCAGCCCCGAATCGATCAGCCGCTGCAGCAGCGGATCGGTGAAGAGTTCGCGCCATGTCAGGTCGGCAAGCGACGACGTATCGGCTTCCGAAACGGGTTGCCGGAAAAGGCTGTCGGTCGCGGGCAGTTCGGGACGCTGGTAGGCCCGGTAAACCCGGCAACTGCCCAGCCCCGCAAGCAGGCACAATGCTATGACGATTCGTTTCATGCGTGTGAATGTGTTTCCGGTTGAACAAGGTCCGTCTCTTCGAGGCGCCGCTCGGGCATCCATCGCTCCTGCAGGTACTGGAAGACCATGAACAGCGGCGGAACGATAAACAACAGGGCGATGGTGCCGATCAACATGCCGCCGACGGTCCCCACACCGATCGAGATGTTGCCGTTGGCCCCGACGCCCGAGGCGAACATCAGCGGCAACATGCCGAAGATCATCGTCAGCGACGTCATCAGGATCGGGCGCAAACGCACCTTGGCAGCCGAAATGGCGGCCTGTGCAATGCTCATGCCCGCACGACGCCGGTCGGCGGCGTACTCGGTCAGGAGGATGGCCGTTTTCGACAAGAGGCCGATCAGCATGATCAGACCCGTCTGGAGGTAGATGTTGTTTTCGAGACCGAACATTTTGGCGAAGAGGAAGCTGCCGGCCAGTCCGAACGGCACGGAGAGAATCACGGCCAGCGGCACGAACAGACTCTCATACAGAGCGCAGAGGATCAGGTAGATGAAGACCACGCAGATAACGAAGACCAAGGTCGTGGTATTCCCCGTCGAAGACTCCTCGCGCGACATGCCGCCGAATTCGTAGCCGTAACCGGTCGGAAGCGTCGCCGCCGCCACCTCACGCACGGCCTCGATGGCCTGTCCGGAGCTGTAGCCCGTGGCCGGAGTACCGTTGACCTGGATGGAGGAGAAGAGGTTGAAACGCGTCAGGATCTCCGAACCGTAGACACGCGTGAGAGTCAGGTACTGGCTGATGGGCGACATCTCCCCCGCGTCGTTGCGCACGAAGATGTTGTTCAGCGACTCGGTGTCGAGGCGGTATTCGGGCGGGGCCTGCACCATCACGCGGTAGAGTTTCGAGAAGCGGTTCATGTTCGAGGCGTAGCTGCCGCCGATATAGCCCGAAAGGGTGCTCAGCACGTCGGCCGGCGAAACGCCGTTGCGTTTGCAGCGTGCGGCATCGACTTCGACCAGGTACTGCGGGAACTTCGTGTCGAACGACGTGGTGGCACGGCCGATTTCGGGCCGTTGGCTCAGCGCCGCAATAAACTGCCGGGTATGTTTCAACAGATCCTCCGTCGTGCCGCCCTTCTGGTCCTGGACGTAGACCTCGAAGCCGCTGCTCACACCGTAACCCGGGATCATCGGACGCGTGAAGGGCAGGATGTCGGCGCTGGTGATGAAGGCCGTACGACGGCTGACCTCGTCCATCACCGCAGCGATCGCATCCTCCTTGTCGGTACGTTCGCTCCAGTCCTTCAGGCGGATGGTGAACATGCCGTTGCAGGCCCCCTGGCCGCTCAGCATCGAGTTGCCCGTGATATTGGAGTAGAACTCGATCTGGGGAATGGTGCGCAGGCAACTGTCGACCTGCTCCATGACAATCCGGGTCTGTCGCGTGCTGTTGCCCGGCGAGGTCCGCACGTCGACGAAGATCGTGCCCATATCCTCGTTGGGAACCAGTCCCGTTTTGGTCGTGGACATCAGCAGGGCAAAGCCCCCGCACGCCACCACAAGCAGCACCCCGGCCAGCCACTTGCGTCGAAGCATGAACTGCACCCCGAACTTGTATTTCGCAACCAACCGGTGAAAGGCCGCATCGAAAGCGATGTGGAAGCGCGACGAAAAGCTCAGCCGACGGCCCTCACCGGCACTTTGATGCGGGGTCATGATGAGCGCACAGAGCGCCGGGCTGAGTGTCAGGGCGTTGACGAGCGAGATGGCGACGGCCGCAGCCATCGTCAGACCGAACTGCGTGTAGAACGTTCCCGTGGTCCCGCCGATGAAGCTCACGGGAATGAAGACGGCCATGAAGACGAAGGTCGTGGTGATCAGCGCCGACGTAATGCCGTCCATGGCGTCGATCGTGGCGCGGTAGGAGGAGCGGTAGCCCTCGTCGAACTTCGCCTGCACGGCCTCCACGACGACAATCGCATCGTCGACCACCGTACCGATGACCAGCACCAGGGCGAAGAGCGTCAACATGTTCAGGCTGAAGCCCGCAGCGTAGAGAAAGGCGAACGTGCCGATCAGCGAAACGATGATCGACAAGGCCGGAATGAAGGTCGACCGCAGGCTCTGCAGAAAGACGTAGACCACCAGCACCACCAGGATGATCGCCTCGACAAGCGTCTTGATGACGCTGCGGATCGAGGCGTCGAGGAAGTCCTTCGTACTCATCAGATCGACGATCCGGATCCCTTCGGGCAAGGTTTTCGAGATCTCCGCCACCGTGCGGTCGATCTCCTCGATGATCTCGTTGGCGTTCGAACCCGAGGTCTGCGCGATCATGATGTTGCAGCCCGGATGTCCGTTCACCTCGCCGATATAGTCATATCCCCGGGTCCCGAGCTCGACGGTCGCCACATCCTTCAGGCGCAACACCTCGCCGTCGGGCAGCGACTTGATGACCAGGTTTTCGTAATCAACCTCATTCTCATAGCGGCCGCGGTACTTGAGCACATACTGGAACGTATTCTCCGACTCGGCACCCAGCGTCCCGGTCGGCGCCTCGACGTTCTGTTCGTCCAGCACGGCGGAGATGTCCGAGGGCACCAGTCCGTATTTCTGCATCTTGCCCGGATCGAGCCAGATGCGCATCGAATATTCATATCCGAAGACATTCACCTCGCCGACGCCCGCAATACGCGACAGGCGAGGTTCGATGTTGATCTTCATGTAGTTGGTCAGGAAAGCCTCGTCGAACGAATCGTCCGGACTGTAGACGGCCAACTGCTTGATGTTGCTCGTCTGGCGCTTGCGCACGTTGATACCGCTCTTCGTCACCTCGGCCGGAAGCAGCCCCTGGGCCGTGGCGATGCGGTTCTGGACGTTGACCGTCGCCATGTCGGGATCGGTACCCTGGCGGAAGTAGACGGAAATTCGCGCTGACCCGTTGTTCGAGGCCGTGGAGGTCATGTACATCATGTTCTCCACGCCGTTGAGCGCCTCCTCCAACGGCACGACGACACTCTTCTGGACAGTCTCGGCATTGGCGCCGGTGTAGGTGGCCGAAACACTCACCGTCGGGGGCGCAATCTCGGGAAACTGCTCCACGGGGAGTTGCGAGAGGCCGATAAATCCCACGATAAGGATCACTACCGAGATAACCCCGGCCAGAATGGGCCGGTCGATAAAGGTGCGGATGGTCATAAGGCAGACTAATTTTCCGGGTTCCCGCCCGCGGAGGGCGTAATCTGAATTCCTTCGTGCAGCAGCCCCGCACCCTCGGACACGATGACATCCCCGACCTCCAGGCCCGATTCGACGATGTAGTTCCGCCCGTCGTTGTATTTGTAGACGGTGACCGGGGCCGACTGGGTCTTGCCGTCGACCACCTTCCAGACGAAGATGCGGTTCTGGAGCTCGTAGGTCGCCGACTGCGGGATGACGATACACGACTCGTGGAGGGTCGGAAGAGTCACCGTGGCACTGCCTCCGTTGCGCAGCAGGTGGCGCGGATTCTCGAAAACGGCCCGCAGCCGTACGGCCCCGGTCCCTTCGTCGACCGTCCCGCTGATGGCGTCGATACGCCCCGTGAGGTCGTACAACGAACCGTTGCCGAGGCGAAGCCCCACATCGGGCATCTTGTCCCGCGCCTCTTCGAGCGATCCGTACTGCTGGATCAGATCGAGCATCTGGCTCTCGGCCATCGAGAAGTAGGCGTAGATCCGTTCATCGTCCGAAACGGTCACCAGCGGCTCCTCGATGTTGCTGTCGACAAGCGCCCCAACCCGGTAGGGAATCATGCTCGCCACGCCGTCGACGGGGCTCTTCACCTCCGTATAGGAGAGGTTGTTGCGGGCGTTGGTCTCCGCAGCCCGGGCCTGCGCCAAGGCGGCCTCGGCTTCGAGCTGCCCGTTGCGCGCCATCTGCAGGTCGAAATCCGAAACAACCCGCTCGCGGAATAGCGCCTCCTTGCTCTCGGTCGTCAGACGGGCAGTCTGCAACTGCGCCTCGGCACTCTTCACGTTGGCCTCGGCCGTTTCCAGAGCGGCCCGGTAGGGAACCTGGTCGATGACGAAGAGAACCTGCCCCTTGCGGACAACGGCACCCTCGTCGATGAGAATGTCGGTGACGATGCCCCCGACCTGCGGCCGGATCTCCACGAACTGTCGTCCTCGAAGCGTGGCTGGATAGTCCGTATGGAGCGTCTGATCTCCGAGTTCGACCGTCAGCGTGTTGTACACCTCGGCGGTCTGTTGCGGCCGATCGCCCGTACAGCCGCCGAGCATCGGCAGCATGAAAAGGGCCAAAAGAGTCCGATTCTTCATTTTTTCGCTATTTTTTCTGGATTATACGTGTCATATCACTCGCCGGAAGCCCTTCGATTGAAGGGGCATATCCCTGTTTCTACAAATGTAGAACACCCCGCGCGAACAGGAAAGCATGTGATGACCAACTTCCGGAATGTGATGACGAACTCCGGCTCCCGGATGTGGGATTTCAAACCGCAAAATTCTATCTTTGTATCGCCGGATCGTCCAAAAGTCCGCCGCCCATGAAACACAACCGCATCACCCTGTATGTCGACCTGCTGTTCTGTCTGGTGATCATGCCCCTGGTCATCACGCTGCTGCCCGTCGATCGCTGGATCGTTCACAATACGGCCTTCCTGATCGCACTCGTGATCTATGTGTACGCCCTCTATTTCGCCTATCGGCATGTCCGCATAGCCCGCCTCTTCATGCAAAAACGCTATCTGGAAATCATCATCCTGATGGCGGTGCTGATCGGAATCACGGCCCTGCTGACCCATTTCCCGATGCCCGAAAGCCTCACCACAACGGATCTGCGGCAGATGGCGGCCCGGCAGAACATGCGGTCGCAGACCATCTGGTTCTTCTTCCTCGTGGTGACGGGCTTCTCGCTGGCCATCGAGCTGACCTTCGAACTCTTCCGCCAGATCCTCGCCCGCCAGGAACTCGCCGCGCAGAAGGACCGTGCCGAACTGGCCCTCTACAAAGCCCAGATCAACCCGCACTTCCTCTTCAATACGCTCAATACGCTCTACGCCCTGACCCTCTCGAAATCGGACCACGCGGAGTCCGCATTCGTCAAGTTCTCGAACATCCTCCGCTACATGTATGCCCAGGCCGACCGGGAGATGATCCCGCTCTCCGACGAATGGGAGTACATCCGCCAGTACGTCGATCTGCAACGGCTGCGGCTGAATGCCCATACGCAAATCGTCATCGAAGAGGAGATCGACAACGAACGGACGGCCGTGCCGCCGATGCTCTTTATCACCTTCGTGGAGAACGCCTTCAAATACGGCGTTTCGTCCGAGAAGGATTGCACGATCCGGATCGGCATCCGGCTCCGCGAGGGCGTACTGGAGTTCCGGACCGAAAATGCGGTGATGCGGCACCGGGAGGAGAAGGCGCCCGGCATCGGCATCGAAAACTGCCGCAAACGCCTGCAACTGCTCTATCCCGAGCGGTTCGAACTCCAGACCTCGGAACTGCAGGGGCTCTATCGCGTCCGGCTCACCATTCAACTCCAAACGCCATGAAACCGATCCGTTGCATAGCCATCGACGACGAACCGATGGCCCTGTTGGTCATCGAACAGTTTTGCCACAGGAAGGGCGGGATGGAGGTGGAGAGCTTCAGCGAACCGCACATAGGGTGGGAAGCGATCCGTCGCACCCGTCCCGATCTGGTCTTCCTCGACATCCGGATGAACGGCATGAACGGACTGGAGATCGCCGATGCACTTCCGAAGGAGTGTTGTCTGATCTTCACCACGGCCTATGCCCAATACGCATTGGACGGCTTCGACCTCGATGCCGTGGATTTCCTCCACAAGCCCTTCGCCTACGAACGCTTCGAGCGGGCGGTCGACAAGGCGCTGCGCCGTCTGGAGGCCCGCAACGGCTCCGAACGTCAGGAGGTCATCACGCTGAAACAGGAGTACAACAACGTAGTCGTCCCGATCGAGGAGATCCGCTATCTCGAAGCGATGGAGAACTACACGAAGATCCACCGCCGAGACGGCAAATACATCCTCTCGCGCACCAGCCTGAAGCGGACCTCCGAATTGCTGCCTGCCGACCAATTCCTGCGGGTGCACAAGTCGTATGTCGTGGCCTTGTCGCAGGTTGCCGAATACACCCATGCGCAACTGCGTCTGAAGGGGTGCCCGACAACAATCCCCATCGGCCGAACGTATGCAGAGGCTTTTCTGCAGAAGATAAGGAAAAACGACGAGAGTCCGGCAGGGGCCACGTCGCCTGGAAAGGTTAATTGGTAAAACAAATGGATCATGGCGGCTGCAAACAATCTTTTTTGATCAGATTGTAGAATTGTGAGACATGGGGTTCGCTTACGGAAACACAAATAAAAGTTGTCTTTCCCCAAAAGCATCTGTTGAAAAATGGCTTGAATCCGATAGCAGGCGACACTTTTAATGGCATTCCAGACTTTTTTCTCCGGGC
>DXDA01000023.1 GCA_019115745.1 Candidatus Alistipes intestinigallinarum | reverse complement strand
TCTGATCCACCACCCGGTCGACGGGCATCACCCAGAACAAACCCTCGCCTTTGGCCATTGCCGTATCGACCAGCCCCGGGCGGATGTCGATCACCCGGACTCCCGAAGCGGATTTCGCGGCCCGTTGGCGCAGGCCTTCGGCATAGTTGATCTGGTAGGCCTTCGAGGCGTTGTAGGCCGGTGCTGCCGCACTGCCGCGCAACCCGCCGACCGATGTGACGACCGCAAGGTCTCCCCCGCCCCGGCGTTCGAACCAACCGTAGGCCCAATCGACCACGGCCGTCCATCCCAGTACGTTGGTCCGGATGGCCGGTTCTTCGAGCGTAAAGTCGAGCGCCGGATTCAGTTCGCCCGTTCCGGAGCAGACCACACAGAGATCCATGCCGCCCATCCGCTCCATCAGTTCGTCCAGCGCCGCGATGCACGCGGCGGGCTGCGTGACATCCGCCACGGCATACGAGATATTCGCAGGTGCGGTCGCAGCCAGTTCGCGGAGCAGTCCTTCGCGCCGTCCGACCGCCCCGACCTGCCAGCCGGCGGCCACAAGCCTTCCGGCAAGGCCCCGTCCGATCCCGGACGTGGCTCCGATTACGATAGCCTGTTTCATTGAGGCAAAGGTAGGGCGACGGTTCAGGAAAAGCCTTGACCGAAATCAAGAAATACCGCAAGATGCGGGGATCGCAAAGGAGAGGGTAACGGAAAGGAGCGCAGCGGATCGGGCATCAACGGATACGGCGCCGGATGCGGCTCAACGTTTCGGGACGCACCCGCAGGTAAGAAGCCAGCTCCTTCAACGGAACGAGATGCAGCAGGTCGGGGCAGCGGCGCAGCAGCGCTTCGTAACGCTCCTGCGGCGTGGAGGCGTAGCACTGCAGCAGGCGTTCGTAGACCTCGGCCAGCAGGTGTTCGGCCAACGTGCGGCCCAGCCGTTCGTGTGCGGCATCCGTGGCGTAAAAGGAGGCCAAGCGGTCGTTGGCAAGGCACAGCACCCGGCTGTCGCACATCGCCTCGATGCCGATCCAGGCAGGCAGGCCGTTGCTCATCGAGATGTAGTCGCCGACGAACTCCCCGGCAAAGGCGTAGCCCACCACATGCCGCTCGCCCCGTTCGGTGAGGTGCACGTAGCGGAAGGCACCCTGCTCGACCACGCCGCAACGGCGGTTCCGCACCTCCTGGCAGGCAAACGACTCCCCGCGGGCGAAGGCGATGCTGCGCCCCTCCCTCCGGAAAAGTTCGGCCAGTGCGGAAAACTCCGAAGCCGTGATATAGCGGTTGAAATCCATCGGTCGACAAGATACGACTTTTTTGGCACACGGATTGCTCTCTTCCCCCAAAGTAAAACCAAAATCTGAACAAAGATGAAAAAATTGCTCCTCTGTCTGCCCCTGCTGGCACTCTTCGCCGCAGCTTTTCCGGGTTGTTCCAAACAACGCCAGTGGAACCACGATCAGCGCAAGGCCATGCGCGAAGCCCTGCGCGACTACCGCAAGATGGTCTATCTCGACGATCTGACCGATGCCGAATTCGTCCTCTTCACCGACCAGGTGGCCGGAACCCTCGAAAACGCCTATCCCGTCTACGTGGAGTTCATCCAGATGGAGGGCGTCGACGACACGGTCGACATGGTTGTCGTTACGGAGATCGTCGACGAACTCAACGCCGACGCCCGCAACATGCGCCACATCTTCCCCTACAACCTGCTCGTCGCCCAGGGAGTCCTGCCCGCAGGCCTCGACCACGACCAGCAGCGCGCCTTCTACAACTGCTTCGCGCAGAAGGTAAACGACACCTATCAGACGATGGACCAGTTCTTCAACGCCATCCTCGCCGACACGACCGATATGTCCCAACTCAGTCAGTTGCAGAGCCAGTGCGCCAACGACCTCTTCCAGTGGGTCGTCACCGAGATCGACATCACCGAAACCGTGACCCCCGACCCGGCACAGGGTGCGGCAACGGCCAACCAATAAAATAAGAAGTCCTTCCCGAAAACAGCGAGGGTCCCCCGGCAATCCGGGAGACCCTCTTTTCATGCGCACGCCGCACCGTTATTTGTCGGCGAAGAGCGAGCGGGCAATGCCCATTTCCAGGCCGCGCAACTCGGCGAGCCCCCGCAGGCGTCCCAGGCACGAATAGCCCGGGTTCGTTTTCTTCTTCAGGTCGTCGATCATCTGGTGTCCGTGGTCCGGGCGCATCGGAATCGAGATCTTGCGCCGCTGCTGGATCTCCAGGAAGGCCTTCATCACCTCGTACATCGGCACGTCGCCTTCGAGGTGGTTCGCCTCGAAGAAGTTACCCTCGGCGTCGCGCTGCGTCGAGCGCAGGTGCACGAAGTTCACCCGGTCGCTCCAGCGGCGCATCATCCCCGGCAGGTCGTTCTTCGCCGAGACGCCGAACGATCCCGTGCAGAGGCAAAGGCCGTTCGAAACATTGGGAACCGCCTCGACCAACTTCCGAAAATCATCCTCCGTGGAGAGGATGCGCGGCAGCCCGAGAATCGAGAACGGAGGATCGTCGGGGTGGATTGCCAGCACCGAACCCACCTCGTCGGCCACCGGCGTCACTTCCCGCAGGAAGGCGATCAGGTTCTCGCGCAGCACCTCGGCCGTAACCCCCTTGTAGCGGTCCAGCTCCTTCTGGAACTGTTCCAGCGTAAAGCTCTCCTCCGAGCCCGGGAGTCCGGCGATCATGTTCCGCGTGATGAGTTCGATCTCCGCGGCGTCCATCCGCTCGTAGCGGGCCTTTGCGGCGGCTCGCTCCGCCTCGCTGTACTCCTGCTCGGCGCCCGGGCGCTTCAGGATGAAGAGGTCGAAGGCCACGAAGGCCGCCCGCTCGAAGCGCAGTGCCCGCGATCCGTCGGGAAGCTCGTAGGCGAGGTTCGTGCGCGTCCAGTCCAGCACCGGCATGAAGTTGTAGGTGATGATGTGGATGCCGCACTGAGCCAGGTTGCGGATCGACTGTTTATAGTTTTCGATGTAGGGCTGGAAGTTGCCCGTGCGGGTCTTGATGTGTTCGTGAACCGGGATGCTCTCCACCACGGACCACGTGAGACCCGCATCGGCGATCATCTGCTGCCGTTTGCGAATCTCCTCCACGGACCACTCCTCGCCGTTGGGAATATGGTGCAGGGCGTTCACGATGTCCGTAGCTCCCGCCTGGCGGATATCGGCGAGGCTCACGGGATCATTCGGCCCGTACCACCGCCACGATTGTTTGCAAAGATACATGTGCGTAATGATTTTTCGGGAGACCCGCCCCGCGCCGAACGCTCGATGCAGCGCGGATCGCCCGGAATGAACGGTTTAGATCGAAAAAGCGTCGAATCCGCCGTCGACAACGGCCAGCGCGCCGGTCACGAACGATGAGGCATCGCTGATCAGGTAGTGGATCGTGCCCAGCAGCTCCTCGGGCTCGGCAAAGCGTCCCGCAGGCGTGTGGGCGATGATCGTCCGCGCACGGTCCGTATAGGAGCCGTCGGGGTTGGTCAGCAGCGTGCGGTTCTGGTTCGTCAGCAGGAAGCCCGGAACGATGGCGTTCACACGCATCTCGGGACTGAACTTCATGGCCAGTTCGGCGGCCATGTACTTCGTGTAGTTGCCGATGGCGGCCTTCGCGGCGCCGTAGCCCACCACGCGCGTCAGCGGACGAAGCGCCGACTCGGAGCAGAAATTCACGATCACACCCTTCTTGCGGGCCGTCATCGCCTCGCCGAAGACCGTCGTCGGAAGCACCGTCCCGAAGAGGTTCAGATCCACGACCTTCTTGAAGGCGTCGATCTCCAGGTCGAGGAACGACTTGTCCGGAGCGATCGTCGCACCGCCCATGTTGCCGCCCGCCGCGTTCAGCAGCACGTCGATATGGTCGTAGGCCTTCAGAATCGCTTCGCGGTTGGCCTCCAGCACCTCGCGGTTCAGCACGTCGGTCGCAAGGAACAGCGCCTCGCCGCCCTTCGCACGGATCGAGCCCACGAGCTCCTCGCCCGACTTCTCGTCACGGTCCAATACGACGACCTTGGCACCCTGTTCGGCCAGGTAGGCGCAGATCGATCGTCCCAGAATTCCGGCTCCGCCCGTCACGACAACGACGCGGTCGCGGATGTCAAACAGATTTTTCATAGCTGGTTCAGATAATATTGTTGGTATAATACGGTATGTTCTCTTTCAGCAGGATGTCGAGCGGCAGGTTGTTGACCGCCTCGGGGCGCCGTCCCTCGACCAGCCAGCCGCACAGCGACATCACCCCGCGATAGCCCTGCACCTCCGGGCGCTGGGCCACAAGGGCCGTCACCACGCCGTCGGCCAGCATCCGCCGGTTGCGGTCGATCACGTCGTAACCCACCAGACGGACCCGGTGCGCGGGACGTGCGGCCAGGTAGCCCGCCAGGATGTGACACGTCGAATTGAAGGTCACGGCCCCGGCCACCGTAGGATGGCGGTCGAAAAGCGCGTCCAGGCAGCGGGCGTTGTACGCCGCGTCGTCGAGCCGCAGCGACACGTCGTAGAGCTCGCCCCGGAAATCGTGCCGCCGAAGATAGTCCCGAAAACCGCGTTCCCGTTCGCGGCACTGGTTCGAGCCACCCTCCCCGCGGTGGATGATCTTCCCCACGACCAGATCCGCATCCGGGTCCAGCCGTTCGCAGAGCAGCCGCGCAGCGACCGCCCCGGCATCGAACGACGAGGTCCCGAAGTAGGCCAGGCGGTTGCAGGCCGGGAGGTCCGAATCGACGAAGACGTAGGGAATGCCCCGGGCGTCCAGCTCCGCGGTGAAGGGGACCACCCGCTCGGCGAAGAGCGTCGCAAGAACCGCGCCGTCGAAGGGTTCGTCGCGCAACGCCCCGAGCACCTCCTCGAACGACGAAAGGTCGTACTGGTCGAAGCTGAACCGCCGTACGGTGACGTTATAACGCCGCGCCTCCGTCTCGGCCCGCGCGACCCCCGCCTCGAAATCGGCCCAATACTCCCCCGCCGCAAAGCGCGGCATCACCACCGCTACGACATACTGACGTCCCGACGCAAGGGTCCGGGCAATCAGGTTCGGACGGTAGTCGACCCGTTGCAGCACGGCGTTGATCCGTGCGAGATTCGCCGCCGAGACCTTGCCCCGGTTGTGGATCACCCGGTCGACCGTCCCGACCGACACCCCCGCCATCCGCGCAATGTCGACCAGGCGCACCGGCATCGGCGCATCGGATTGTGCGCCGGATTGTGCGCCGGAATTTTCGGGTACGTTCCCGGGTGTGTCCCCGGGAGCGGACAAAGGGCTGTATCGGTTGCGGTTCATGGAGGCAAAAATAGGTGTTTTTTCCGAAAATCGCAAGTGTGTGCGCACACACTTGCGATTTTTACACAAAAAAAGATCCAACCCGAAGGTCGGATCTCTATCGAATAAACGGTTATCCGGCGGAAGGCCCAAGCCAAGCCGGTCACCGGTCCGAGGCTCCCGTCCGGCGGAAAGCCCAAACCAGGCCAGTCCTCGGTCCGAAAGATCCCGTCCGGGGAATCCGCCCGTCCGGGAGTCGGGGGGGGGCGGAGGTCGGGAGTCGGAAGTCGGGAGTCGGGGGTCGGAGCGTTACGCCGTCTGCGCCGGGCTCTTCAGTCCCGGGAAATCCGGCGATACCACAATGCGGATCGCCCGGTGCAGGATCGAAAACTCCAGCGGCGTATGACCCAGCGATTCGCCGTCGACCTCCACCGAAACCTCCGGCGACGACTCGATCCGGATCCGGCTCCCCCGCTCCTGCAGGATGTGACGGATACGGTAGATCCCTCCGTTGAAGAGGTAGTGGAACCGGAAAAGCACATGCCAGAAGTGGATCGGACGGATGAGCGAAAGGTCCAGGATCCCGTCGTCGGCCACGGCCGCCGGAAGCGGCTGCATACCTCCGCCGTTGAACTTGCAGATACCCACGGCCGCCGACAGCAGCAGGTTGTTGTAGACCAGCCGGTCGTCGACCCACACCTTGATACCCGTCGACTTGTAGCGGAAGAAGTTCTTCACCACACACCACGTATAGCGCCAGCGGCTCTTGTGTCCCTTCTTCTTCAGGTGCGAGAGCTTGCGAACGACGTGTGCGTCGAACCCCACGCCCGCCACGTTGGCCATGTAGCGGCTCTGCCGGTAGTGCGACTCCTCGTAGGAGACCACCCCCACGTCCTGCAGGAACGAACACCCCGCCGCTATCGCCTTCACGGCGTCCTGGTAGCGGTTCGAGATCCCGAACGTCCGCACCCAGTCGTTCCCCGTACCGACGGCCACCACGGCCAGCAGCACCTCGTCGGGCTGGACCGTCTGCTGGATGAAGAGGCCGTTGACCACCTCGTGCAGCGTGCCGTCGCCCCCGACGACGATGATCCGCCGGTAGCCCTCACGAACCGCCGTGACGGTCAGCTCCGTGGCGTGGAACTTGTGCTCCGTGAAGACCGGCTCGCACACGATATGCGCATCGCGCAACAGTTTCGAAATCTGCGGAAAGTGATCCAGCCCGCGGCCGCCCCCGGCCACGGGATTCACGATCACGAACCACTTGTCGGATGAAACGCTCACCGCGCGACTACTTTTCGGGAATGTTGCGCAGCGTGTCCGTCAGGAAGTCGTAGAACTTCCCCACCGAGGCGATCTCCACCTTCTCGTCCGGCGAGTGCGGGTAGCAGATCGTCGGGCCGAACGAAATCATGTCCAGACCCGGGTAGTTGCTGCCGATGATGCCGCACTCCAGACCGGCATGGATCGCCGTAACGGCCGGTTTCCGACCGTAAAGATGCTCGTAGGAGGCCGTCATCGCCTTCAGGATCGGAGAGGCCATGTTCGGGTTCCAGCCGTCGTACTCGCCGGACAATTCGGTCTGAGCCCCCGCCAGCGCGAAGAGCGCCGCAATCGACTCGCCCAGGGCGCGTTTCTCACTCCGCACCGAGCTGCGAAGCAGGCACTGCAGCTTCACCGTACGGCCGTCCGAAACCACGCGGGCCAGGTTCGTCGAGGTCTGCACCAGACCCGGCATGGCCATCGACATCTTCTGCACGCCGTCCGGGCAGGCCACCACGGCACGGATCAATGCCGCAGCCGTCTCGCGCGGAAGCATCCCCGCCGGGCGGTCGCACGCCTCGACGTACATCTCGATCGAATCCTCGATCCCGGCATACTCCGCCACAATGACCTCCTTATAGGCCGCCAGCGCCTCGGTGAAGGTGCCCAGCTCCTCGGTCGGAACAAGCACCGTGGCCTCCGCCTCCCGCGGAATGGCGTTGCGCAGCCCGCCGCCGTCCACCGACGCCAGCAGCGTCTCGCACGGAGCTTCGTTCAGGAAGCGGAACAGCGTCTTGTTGGCATTCGCACGCTGGCAGACGATCTGGATACCCGAGTGTCCCCCCTTGAGCCCCTTGACAACGACCTTCACGGCCGAATAACCCTCCGCAGGGGTCGGCACCTCGGCGTAGTCGAAGAGCATGTTGGCATCCAGTCCGCCGGCGCACCCCACGTAGAGTTCACCCTCGGTCTCGGAGTCGAGGTTCAGCAGGATATCGCCCTGCAGCAGCCCGCCCTTCAGTCCGAAGGCGCCGTCCATGCCGGTCTCCTCCGTAGCCGTGAAGAGCGCCTCCAGCGGCCCGTGCTGCAGCGTGTCGTCCTCCAGCACCGCCAGGATCGAAGCCACGCCGATGCCGTTGTCGGCCCCCAGCGTCGTGCCGTCGGCCGTCACCCACTCGCCGTCGATGTAGGCGTCGATCGGGTCCTTCTCGAAGTCGAACTCCTTGTCGTTGTTCTTCTGCGGAACCATGTCCAGGTGCGCCTGCAGGATCACCCCCTTGCGGTTCTCCATCCCCGGCGTCGCGGGCTTGCGCACGTAGATGTTGTGCGCCTCGTCCTCGCGGGCTTCGAGACCCAGTTTATGCGCCGTGTCCAGCACGTAACGGCGGATCTGCTCCTCGTGCGACGAGGGGCGCGGTATGCGGACGATCTCCGCAAAGTGTTTCCAAACGAGTGTCGGCTGCAAGGCCGTCAGATTGCGATTCATATCTCTCTATTCGTTTTTTGATGTGGATGTTTCCTGATTTTCCAAAGACTCCCCAGCCCGGCGGTCGAAGGCCTCGACGATGTATTTTACCAGCGGGTGACGCACGATGTCCCGTTTGTCGAACTCCACGATCCCGATCCCCTCGACTCCGCGCAGAATCTCCATCGTCCGCACCAACCCGCTGTCCGATCGCTTCGGAAGGTCGATCTGCGTCACGTCGCCCGTGACGATGAAGCGCGCGTTGCGACCCATGCGCGTGAGGAACATCTTGATCTGCGAAAGCGTCGTGTTCTGCGCCTCGTCCAGAATCACGAAGGCGTTGTCCAGCGTCCGGCCCCGCATGTAGGCCAGTGGCGCGATCTGCACCGTACCCTCCTCCAGATACTTCTGCAGCTTCATCGGCGGAATCATGTCGTTCAGCGCGTCGTACAGCGGCTGCAGGTAGGGGTCCAGCTTCTCCTTCATGTCCCCGGGCAGGAAGCCCAGCTTCTCGCCCGCCTCCACGGCCGGGCGCGTGAGGATGATCCGCCGCACCTGCCGCTCCTTCAGCGCCCGAACCGCCAGCGCAATGGCCGTATAGGTCTTGCCCGAGCCCGCCGGGCCCACGGCGAAGAGCAGGTCGTCCTTGTCATAGAGTTTGACGAGCCGCTGCTGGTTGACGGTCCGCGCCCGCACGATATTGCCGTTGTTGCCGTAGACGATCACGTCCTTGTCCACGGGCCCCTCCTCCTGCAGCGACACTCCCGAGAAGCACTGGTCGATGACCTGCGACGAGATGTGTCCGTATTTGAGGTAGTAGGCCACCAGGGAATCCACCCGCTTGGCAAAGCGCCGCGTCTCGGACTCGGGGCCCAGCACCTTCAGCGACGAACCCCGCGCCACGATCTTCAGCGTCGGGTGCAGCGACTTGATCTGGTCCAGATAGGCCTCCTGAGGGCCGTACAGCTCCCGGGGATCAACCCCTTCGATGAGAATCTCCTTTCCGACTGTCTCCGTCATAGGCCCCTCAGAAGATATAGCCGACGCTCAGCGCCACATTATAGGTACGGAGTTTGTCGAGTTGGCGGCCGTCGGGCAGCACCACGTCGTGCTTGCTCCGGAACTGGCCGTTGTAGCGCACGTCGATCAGCAGGTGGCGCAGCAGCACCACGCCCGCTCCCACCGTATACGACACCGACGGTCGGATCCGTCCGAAATCCAGCAGGTCGCCGCCCGATTTCTGCTTGCAGTCGTTCATCACCGTGAAGACCGGCCCGGCGTAGATGCGCAGCGGATTGAGCAGCCGGAACGAGGCCAGCACCGGAACGTCGATCGAATTCGACTTGAGGTTCAGCTCCTCGCCCCCCTCCGGGCGGATGCGGAGCCCCTGCCGCACGTAGAGGATCTGCGGCTCGACGGCCAGGGCCCCGAACTTCACCGCCGTGACGATGCCGGCCTGCCAGCCCAGTTTGTTGCGGATGTCCGTGGCATCCATGTTCGTCGTGTAGTCGGGGACGTTGATACCCCCGATGACGCCCCACTCCACCATCGTGCGGGGGCGTTGCGCCGAGGCGCCCCAGGCGGCGCCCACCAGCATAAGTGTCAGTACGAGTTTTCGCATATTTGTCTCTTTTTATTCATTTTCGCTGCAACCGGAGCGCCGCCCACAGCATGTAGCCCAGGCACGCCGCCACGAAGAGCATCCCCAGGTGCGGATTCCCCGTGGCGCGGATCACAGCCCCGCAGACCGGGCCCGAAACAGCCCCGGCCGAGATGGCCAGAATCATCAACCCCGCCACCTCGTTGGCCTGCTCCGGGACGGCCTTCGTCGCCACGGCGTAGAACGTCGCGAAGACACACGCCATGCCGAAGCCCAGCAGTCCGACGGCCGCATAGATCACCGTCTCGTTGCGGGCGAAGAGCAGCACAAGGGCCAGCAGCAACGCCCCGGCCATGTTCCAGGCGAGGTACTTCGTGTCGGAGACCCGCACGAGCACCCACGCGCCGACCAGCGTCCCGACGATCCGGCAGGCGTAGAAGCCCGTCGTGGTGAGGATCGACGACGGGGCATCGATCAGCCGCACCGAGAGGAACCCGATGCCGACATCCCCGGCGATGAAGCACGCCACGCCCAGCGTCGAGAGCAGCACCCGGCGGTTCTTCAGCAGCCGGAAACACTCCATGAAACCCGCCGTATGTGCGCGGCGCGGCGGTTCGGGGATGGCGGTCATCTGCAGCCACAGCCCGCCCACGACGGTCAGGCCCGCGTAGATCGGAAGCAGCAGGCGCCACGAACCCGTCCACGCGACAAGTCCCGTGACGAGCGGCGCCAGCATCAGCAGCGACGTATTGCGGAAGATCTGACCGACGGTCAGGTAGCTCGTCATCCGCTCGCCGGGGACGATCGTCGCCAGCAGCGGGTTCACGGCCACCTGCACGAAGGTATTGCCGACACCCAGCAGCCCGAAGCCCAGGAAGTACCACCCGAGCCCGCAACCGGCGCCCGCCGCATAGGGGACCAGCATCCCGGCCATCGTGAAGCCGTAGCCCACGAGCGCCGTCCGTTTCCGTCCCCAGCGGTTCATCAGCGCCGCAACCGGCGTCGAAAGCACCAGGAACCACAGAAAGACCATCGTCGGAAGGAAACTCACCGCTCCCTGCAGCTCCTCCGGGAACTCCGCACCGATCCGCCCCGTAATCGGGGCCACCAGGTCGCAGAAGCCCATGATGAAGAAGCCTGCCAGAACAGGACCGAGCAGTTTTCCGGAGATGTGTGTCCGATTCATTCGTCGTCGTTTACGTATTCTGAATTTTCAAAGTTACGTTTTTTTCCGCAAAAACCGTGTCGTCTACGGCGATTATTTTCTCGAAAATCCCGCTTCCCGGCGAAAATTCCACGGCGGAACCCAGCCCCGGAGATCGCACGGAACTCGCTCACGCTATGCCGGAAAGCCCTCGCAAAAAACCGCCGAAATTCGCACCGGAGCCCCGTCCGGTGCGAGAAAAGAGCCGAAACCGTTTGTTTGTAAACGCGATTTTTCGTATATTTGTATTTAACGGAAGCCGCCCGGCCCGCTCCGGATTCATTCCGAAGCCACCGGCGTTTCCCCCTATTGCAAGGCAAGTTTAACCCCCGCTCGGATTCATGCTCCTGTCGTTCACACATACCTCGCTGACGCTGCCGCTCGAAGACCCGATTCTCAAGTTCCTCCTGATTCTGGTCATCATCCTCGCGGCACCCCTGCTGCTGAACAAACTCAAGATCCCCTACCTGCTGGGGCTCATCATCGCCGGCGCGGTGATCGGCCCCCACGGCCTGAATCTCGTCCTGCGCGACAGCAGCATCATCCTGTCCGGAACCGCCGGCCTGCTCTACATCATGTTCCTCTCGGGGCTCGACATGGACATGTCCGACTTCCGGCACAACTCCTGGCGCAGCCTCGTATTCGGACTATACACCTTCGGCGTACCCCTGGCTCTCGGAATCCTCGCCGGATACTATGTCCTCGGATTCTCGATCTACTCCTCGATCCTCCTGGCCGGGCTCTTCGCGTCGCAGACCCTCATCGCCTACCCCATCGTCAGCAAACTCGGAATCGCCCGGGACAAGGCCGTCACCATCGCCGTCGGAGGTACGGTCATCACCGACACCCTCGCCCTGCTCCTGCTGACGGTCATCGTCGGAATGGCCACCGGAAACGTCGACGACATGTTCTGGTGGCGGCTCGCAGGGTCCGTGGCCCTCTGCATCGCCATCATCGTCGTTCTATTCCCGATCCTGGCGCACTGGTTCTTCAAGCAGGTCAGCGACAACATCTCGCAGTACATCTTCGTCCTGGTCATGGTGTTCCTCGGCGCATTCCTCGCCCAGCTCGCAGGACTCGAACCCATCATCGGCGCATTCCTCGCCGGAATCGCCCTCAACCGACTCATCCCTCGCACCTCGCCCCTGATGAACCGCATCGAGTTCGTCGGGAATGCCATCTTCATCCCCTTCTTCCTGATCGGAGTCGGAATGCTCATCGACTACCGCGCCTTCTTCCGCGACTGGGAAAGCCTCGAAGTCGCCGCCGTGATGATCGTCCTGATCACCGCCGCGAAGTTCATCGCCGCCTGGCTCACCCAAAAATCGTTCCGGCTCTCTCCCGACCAGCGAACCGTCATCTTCGGCCTCAGCTCGGCGCACGTCGCCGCAACACTCGCCGCCGTGATGGTCGGATACAACGTCATACTCGGGCATACGCCCGACGGAGAGCCGATTCGGCTGCTCAACGAAAGCGTCCTCAACGGTACGATTCTGATGATCCTGGCCACCTGCACCGTCTCGACCTTCGCCACCCAGCGCGGAGCCCACAACATCGCCGTGCGCCAAACTCACGCCCCCGAGGCGAAAACACCCAAACGCGAAGACCACATTCTGATCCCCGTGGCCCACGAGGAGTCGGCCGATGAACTCGTCGGGCTGAGTTCGATGCTCAAGCCCGCCGGTGAACCCAACGGACTCTACGCCCTGCACGCCATCGACAACAAGGCCGACGACCCCAATGTCGAAAAACAGGCCCAGAAGATCCTCACGGCCGCAGCCAAAGCCGCCGCTGCCGCCGACATCTACCTCCAGGAGCTGCTCCGCTACGACGTGAACATCACCAATGCCATCGTCAGCGTGGCCCGCGAGCGCAGCATCACCGACATCGTCATGGGAATGCACCTCACGGCGCCGGTCGTCCCGGCACTCCCCGGCATTCCCGGAATCCCCGGCCCGCCCAGCCCCGCAATCGGAAAGATGGCCGTGGACATCCTCATGCAGAGCAACGTCACAACCTTCCTGTACCGGCCCGTACAGCCCATCAACACGATCAAACGCCATCTGATCGTCGTTCCCGAAAAGGCCGAACAGGAGGCCGGATTCCAGTTGTGGCTGCGGAGGATTCAACTCCTCGCCGGAAATTCCGGTGCCAAAATCGCGCTCCTGGCTCCCGAGTCCACCCTCGAATACCTCCGGCCCAAGGGGCGGAAACGTCCCGCAAACATCGACTACGTTCCCTTCAGCCAGTGGGACGACATCCCCTCGCTCGAACACGACCTGCGCGATGACGACTGTCTGTGGTTTGTCATGAGCCGCCGCGACCGCGTCTCCTACCACCCCTCCATGAGCCGGATCCCCTCGCTGCTGGAGCATCTGTTCGTCGGATACAGCGCCATTCTGCTCTATCCCGTACAGGCCGGTGACACCGAAAGCCGATACATTCGGGCCGGCATATAGTTTTTTGAAGGGGAGGGAAGCATCGGCGGGCCCCGGCAGAAATCGGTTGGGATCGGCGGGTCGTCACCAACGGAAGCGACGGAAGCGAAACAACCGGCCGGAAGCGGCGTAACCGGGTAATTTTCACGAAAAATTTTTTTACCCTCACGGATTTGCGCTATCTTTGCACTCCAAATGCATTAAAGAACGGACAAGATATGAGCCTCGTAGCAATCGTCGGACGCCCCAACGTCGGAAAAAGCACCCTCTTCAACCGCCTCGTCGGTGAACGAAAGGCCATCGTCGATGCGACGGCCGGTACGACCCGCGACCGCCATTACGGAAAGACCGACTGGAACGGACGCGAATTCTCCGTGATCGACACCGGCGGTTACACCGTCAACTCGGAGGATATTTTCGAAGACGAGATCCGACGCCAGGTCCTCCTGGCCATCGACGAGGCCGACGTGATCCTCTTTCTCGTCGAGGTTCGAACCGGAATCACCGATCTCGACATGCTCATGGCCGACATCCTGCGCCGAACCTCCAAGAAGGTGATTCTCGTCTGCAACAAGGTCGACACCAACGACCTGATATTCAGCTCCCACGAGTTCTACGCCCTCGGGCTCGGGGATCCATTCTGCATCAGTTCGATGTCCGGAAGCGGCACGGGGGATCTGATGGATGCCATCCTCGCGGCGCTCCCCGCGGATGCCGCAGCCGAGGAGGACGACAACCTCCCGCACATCACCATCGTCGGGCGCCCCAATGTCGGGAAATCATCCCTCACGAACGCCCTGCTCGGGCAGGATCGCAACATCGTGACCTCCATTGCCGGGACCACCCGCGACTCGATCCGAACCCGATACAACAAGTTCGGCATGGATTTCTACCTTGTGGACACCGCGGGGATGCGCAAGAAGGGTAAAACCATGGAGGACCTCGAATTCTACTCCGTGATGCGCTCGATCCGCGCCATCGAGAACTCCGATGTCTGCATCCTGATGCTCGACGCGCAGCAAGGGCTCGAATCCCAGGATCTGAACATCCACAACCTCATCGTCCGCAACCGCAAGGGGTGTGTGATCGTCGTCAACAAGTGGGACCTCATCGAAAAGGACAACAACACGATGAAGGAGTGGACCGAGTTCCTCAAGAAGAAACTCGCACCGTTCAACGACATTCCGATCATCTTCACCTCGGTACTGAACAAGCAGCGCATTCTCGATGTCCTGCAGACCGCCATCCGGGTCTACCAGTCGCGCAAGCGGCGCATTGCCACCTCCGAGCTGAACGACTTCCTGCTGCCGCTGATCGAGAACTACCCGCCCCCCGCCACGAAGGGCAAGTACATCAAGATCAAGTACGTCACGCAGTTGCCGACGCCCACACCGCAGTTTGCCTTCTTTGTCAACCTGCCCCAGTACATTAAGGAGCCCTATCGGCGTTTCCTCGAAAACAACATTCGCGACCACTGGGATTTTTCGGGCGTTCCGATGCAGATCTATTTCCGGCAGAAGTAAGGACTGTATAGCAGAGCCGACGGCTCCGCTCCCGAAAAATCCAGGTGAGACAATCCCCCTAAATCCCCCTTTGAAAAGGGGGACTTTTTTTATCCGGGCGCTCCGATGCAAATCTACTTCCGGCAGAAATAGTACAAAGCCGGGAAAACAGAAGGTTCAAGACCCTCGGAACGCGTTCCAAACGCCGTTGCTCGCGGTCCATGGCCACGTATGCAAAGCTACCCGCCCCTCCCGGCTTTATGATGCCTTGAAGAACCAAGCAAACGGCATAAGTAATCACAACAACCGGCAATACGGAACGACGCCCGGTGTGCATTGCGCTTGCACACCGGGCGTCGTTCCGGCTATGATGTCCCGAACAGGCTGCAACGGAGCGGCAATCACCGCCGCACATACCCGAAATCAATCATAACCTTCCATTCGCTATCCTTGCACCCTATTCGAACTCAACATTCGTTTCCTGCGATACATTGGGCAAGGCATACTTCAAATGCTCCTCCCGGAGCTGTCCCTCGAAGTAGGCAATCGTTGCCGCGCCGGGCTGCACGAGCATCAGATAGACGAACTCGGTATAAAACGCGCCGCTCTTCCTGGCGTATCCCTGCAAGTAAGTCACGGACGGCACAATAGCTCCGAACATATCCGACGGCGCGCTATCGCCTGCCTTACGCGCATCGTCGTCTTTCGAACAGATGCAGGTCAGCCCGTCGATAGCAGCCAGTTTCCGCGACAGACTATCGAGTTCCGGCACTCCGAGCTTCAACGTAATCATATCGAAACGCTTCAGGGTCTTATGAAACTCCGCCAACTCACCGTCCAATGCTTTCACAGCCTTGCGATACTCCTTTTGCCGCAGGTAATTGACATAGTGCGCACCAGGCATTTCACGATAGGGTTTAAGGACTTCGTCGATGGATTCCGCTGCCGTGGCGAATAGTATGGACAACAAAGAGACCGACAGGAAAATGAATCGTTTCATAACACAATCAATGATTTTTTAAAGATTCCAGGTATAAATATATATATATATATAGACAAAAACAAATTATACAACCCGAATTTTCATCGAACTATACAGTTTTAGCGACACAGGGAGGCAGATCAGCGGGAAAGCTCGCCTTCGCCCTCTAAAACCGGCATCTTGCGCCGACGATGACGCCCCCCGCGATGGCGGCGTTTCCGAGGCTTCTCCTCCCCGGAAGCCTCCGCTCCCGTTCCGGGCGGAACCGGGGCTGCACTGTTGGTCGGTGTCGAAGCCGTCGGAGCGTCAGGCTCTCCCGAGGGGCGTTTCGTCGCCTCGTCCGCCGCTCCCGGCTGGCCTTCACGCGGCGAAGAGCCGCCACGCGGTTTGTCACGCAGGCGATCCCGACGTCCGCGACCGTGACCTCGCCCGTCGCCGCCCTTGCTCCGGCCGCGACCGCCTCGGCCGCCCCGTTTGCGGCCCTCCTCCGGTTCGTATTTCGGACCCTCGCCCACGCTCGCCGGAAGCTCCGCCTTGCGGATATCCCGCTCGATGAACTTCTCGATCTGATGGAACTTGCCCTGCTCCTCCTCGCTGACGAACGTAATGGCACTGCCCGTCGCCGCAGCACGCGCCGTACGGCCGATGCGGTGGATGTAATCCTCCGGATCGTGCGGCACGTCGTAGTTGATCACCAGACCGATATCCTCGATGTCGATTCCGCGGGCCACGATATCCGTCGCCACCAGAATCTTCACCTTGTTGTTCTTGAAATTCAGCATCACCTCCTCACGCTGCGACTGGTCGAGGTCCGAGTGCATCGCCGCCACGTCGAGTTTCATCCGCTTGAGCGTATGCGCCAGCTCCTTGACCTTCAGCTTCGACGACGAGAAGATGATCGTCTTCGACTCCTGCGGCTCGGCGAACAACTCCCGGATGATGCCCAGTTTCTGACTCTCGTAGCAGACGTAGGCCGACTGGTCGATCGCCTCGTTGGGTTTCGAGATCGCAATGTTCACCTCCGCCGGATTGCGGAGGATCGTCTTCGCCAACTCCCGGATCTTCGGCGGAAGCGTCGCCGAGAACATGATCGTCTGTCGATCCTGCGGCAGATAGGAGATGATCTTCATGATGTCGTCGCTGAAGCCCATGTCCAGCATCCGGTCCGCCTCGTCGAGAATCAGGTACTCCACGTGCGAAAGGTCCACGTGGCTGTTCTGCAGGTGGGAGATCATCCGTCCCGGCGTGGCGATCACCACATCCGAGCCGTTCAGCATCCCGTTCTTCTGCAGGTCCCAGCCCTTGCCGTCGCCACCCCCGTAAACGACGGTCGTGGAGATCGGCGCATAATACGAAAAACCCTGGAACTGCTGGTCGATCTGCAACGCCAGCTCGCGCGTCGGAACGATGATCAGCGACTTCACCACATTCTCCTCGTTCCCCTCCAGCAGCAGCCGGTTCAGCAGCGGCAGCGTATAGGCCGCCGTCTTGCCCGTACCGGTCTGCGCACAGCCGATCAGGTCGCGCCCTTCGAGGATCACCGGGATCGTCTGCTCCTGAACGGGCGTCATTTCGTAAAAGTTCATATCTTCGAGACCGTCGAGGATCTCATCCTCCAGGTCCAGTTCGTCAAAACGCATCGTTGTCCTTCAATTTTTATTTTTCCATGCTTCGTTTCCTCACAGAGCCTCGCCGAAGAGCGTGGCGGCCGTACAGCCCGTAATGCGCACCCGCACGTATTCGCCGATCCGGTGGTCGCCGCGGTCGAAGACCACCACCTTGTTCTGCGACGTACGTCCCGACAACTGGTTCGGGTTACGCTTCGACACCCCTTCGACCAGCACCTCGAACTCCCGCCCCACGTCGCGGCGGTAGCTTGCCAGACCCAGTTCGTTCTGCAGCGCGATGATCTTCTGCAGGCGCCGCGACTTCACCTCCTCGGGCACGTCGTCACCCAGGTGTTTCTGCGCAAAGGTCCCCGGGCGCTCCGAATACTTGAACATGTAGGCGAAGTCGTAACCCACCTCGCGCATCAGCGACAGCGTCTCGCGGTGCTCCTCCTCGGTCTCGCCCGAGAAGCCCGCAATGAGGTCCGTCGTGATCGAGCAGTCCGGCAGATAGCGGCGGATGGCGGCAATACGGTCGAGGTACCATTCGCGCGTATATTTGCGGTTCATGCGTTCGAGCATCGCCGTCGAGCCCGACTGCGCCGGAAGGTGGATCGACCGGCAGATGTTCGGCATCGAGGCCATCGTTTCGAGCAGGCGGTCGCTCATGTCCTTGGGGTGCGACGTGGCGAACCGCACGCGAAGCAGCGGCGAAATCTCCGCCACGCGCCGCAGCAGCTCCGGAAAGTCGACATCGCCCGCGCGGTAGGAGTTGACGTTCTGCCCCAGGAGCGTCACCTCGCGGTAGCCGTTGTCGAAGAGGCTCCGGGCCTCGGCGACGATCGTCGCCGCATCACGGCTCCGCTCGCGGCCCCGCGTATAGGGCACCACGCAGTAGGAGCAGAAGTTGTTGCAGCCCCGCATGATCGCCACGAAGGCGCTCACGCCGTTGCGGTCCAGGCGCACGGGAGCGATCTCGGCATAGGTCTCCTCCGTCGAGAGGAGGACGTTGACCCCCTTGCCGCCCGCCTCGGCCTCACGCACCAGGCGCGGCAGGTCGCGGTAGGCGTCCGGGCCCGCCACGACGTCCACGCCCGAAGCCCCTTCGAGCAGCTTCTCGCGCAGACGTTCGGCCATACAGCCCAGGATTCCCACGATCAGCCCCGGGTGTCGGCGGCGCAGACCCCTCATCTCGGCCAGGCGTCCCCAGATGCGCTGTTCGGCATTGTCACGGATCGAGCACGTGTTGATCAGGATGATATCCGCCTCGTCGATCCGCTCCGTATAGACATATCCCTCCTGTTGCATCAGCGAGACCACGATCTCCGTATCGCCGACATTCATCTGGCAGCCGTAGGTCTCGACAAAGAGTTTTTTCCCGTCCCCCTGCAGGGGACGCAGCGTATTCGTATTTATTTCCATCGTTTTCCGTTTCTTTTTCCCGTTCGCGGCGACAGGTGCGGCCCCTCCCAGCCGAAGAAAGCCCCCGGGAACGCATCCCCGCCCCGCGGTCCGGCCCCTCCGGAGCGCGCTATTCGGCCTGGATCTGGTTCTTGTCCGGGAACTGCTTGAAGCCCTCACCAAAGGTCTCGTAGGCGTCGGTAACCACCACGAAGGCCCGCGGGTCGATCTCCCGGATCTTGTTCTGGACCAGGTGAACCTCCTTGCGGCTGACCACCAGGAAGATCATGTCGCGGACCTGGTCCGTATACATTCCCCGCGACTTCAGGTAGGTGGCGCTCCGGTCGAGATCCTCGATGATGAACCGCTTCAGCTCATCGTGCTGGTCGCTGATGATGAACAGCAGCTTGTCGTACGAGGCGCCGTCGAGCAGGTAGGCCACCACGCGCGACGAGATATAGATCGTGATGAGCGAGTAGAGCGTCAGCATCCAGCCGTTCGAGGCCGCATCGCCCGTACCGAGGCCGAAGCCGATCACGGCAAGACCCGACAGCACGACAAATCCGTCGGCCAGGAAGATACCCGTCGAGAACTTGATCCCCACGAATTTCTGCAACAACATCCCCACGATGTCCGTACCGCCCGTCGTGGCCTGCTGGCGCACCACGATGCCCTGGCCCACGCCGATCACCACGGCGCCGATGACGCACGTCAGCAACAGGTCGTTCGAAAGGTTCAGACGGCCGCCCAGCAGCAGCGACGGATCCAGCGTCTCAACCGCCTCCGGAGTCGGGTAGACCAGTCGCGTGAGGACGTTCATGAAGCCCGGCGTATAGAGCGCCGCCAGCACCGTCCGCGTCCCGAAACCGCCGCCGAAGATCAACATCGCAATCAGCATCAGCGGAATGTCGAACATGTAGCCGAAGGTTCCCACCTGGATCGACGGGAAAAGATTATGCAGGACAATACCCATACCGTAGACTCCGCCCGGTACGAAATTATAGGGGTTGATGAACAGTACGAACCCCGTACCCATGATCGAGCAGCCGAGGAAAATCAAAAACCATGAGCGCCACCACGCCCACGAGCCCATCGGTTCGAGTAAAGCCTTTGTATTCATACATCTTCCATATTGGAGTACAAAGATACGAATTTCTCCGGATTTGCGCCCATCCTGACGCTTTTTTCGGCTTCCGCTTCCGGAACCGGATTTTTTCATTATATTTGCATAAACAACGAAACACCGAAAAACGCATGATTCTGACTATTTATACCGCCACAACCATGATTATCATCGCCTATCTGCTGGGCTCGATTCCGAGCGCCGTGTGGATCGGCAAGAAATATTACGGGATCGACATCCGGGAATACGGCTCCAAAAACGCCGGAACAACCAACATGCTCCGCGTTCTCGGAAAACGCGCCGCAGCGCCCGTTTTCGCCCTCGATTTCCTCAAGGGATTCGTCGCCGTCACGATCATCGAACTCATGCAGTACGACGACCTGATCGGCGCCAACGACCTCATCAACCTCAAGATCGGAGCCGTGTTCGCCGCCGTGCTCGGGCACATCTTCCCCATCTTCGCCGGATTCCGGGGCGGAAAAGGGGTCGCCACGCTCGTCGGAGCCGTCACCGGAATCTATCCCCCCGTGGCGCTCCTGTGTTTCGGAGTCTGGCTCGTCGTGCTGATGATCTTCCACTACGTATCCCTGGCGTCGATCATCGCCGGGTGCTGCTTCCCCGCATTCACGCTCATATCCCCCAAGGTCAACGGTTCGATCCCCTTCGTCGTCTTCTCGTTCGTCATCGCCATCCTGCTCATCTACACGCACCGCAAGAACATCGAACGACTCAAGGCCGGAACCGAATCCAAAATCTATGTCTGGAAACCGCACCGCGTGAAGATCGTCGACGGGAAAACCGTCCCGGAATCCAAAACGGACAGCTTCCAGAACCCCGAGGCCGCAAGCAACGGGGACGAGCGGAAGAAATAAGCCCCGGCGGAAACATCATCTGTTCCTAAAACCTTTCGAAATACCTACTCATGTTACAGGAAAATCTGTTGAAGATATACGAGAAGAGTTTTCGTGAAAACCGCGAAATGTCGGCCCTGACCGACTACTTCAAGAACGAAACCTTCTCCTATTACGAAATGGCCAAGGAGATCGCCAAACTCCATCTCCTCTTCAAAAAGGCCGGAATCAAGCAGGGTGACAAAATCGCCCTGATCGGTCGCAACAACCCCCGCTGGTGCATCACCTACCTGGCCACGATCACCTACGGAGCCGTCATCGTCCCCATCCTGCAGGACTTCACCCCCGCCGACGTCATCCACATCATCAACCACTCCGAGAGTCGGCTGCTCTTCCTCGGGGACAACTTCTGGGACGTCATCGAGGAGGATCAGATCCGGCAGATCGAGGCCGTCTTCTCGCTCACCGACTTCCACGCCATCTATGAACGGGACGGAAAGGCCCTCACGAAATTCCAGCGCGACATCCTCAAGAACTACCGCTCGAAATACCCCCGCGGATTCAGCGTCAACGACATCAAATACCCCGACGTTCCGAACGACCGCGTCATCCTGCTGAACTACACTTCCGGAACAACCGGATACTCCAAGGGCGTGATGCTCACGGTGAACAACCTCACCGGAAACGTCGTCTTCGCCATGTCGGCCCTCAACACCCAGACCGGACAGCTCTACTTCCAGCGCGGAGGACGCACCCTGTCGTTCCTGCCGCTGGCACACGCATACGGATGCGCCTTCGATTTCCTCGCCCCGATGGCCGTCGGAGGGCACATCACCCTCCTGGGACGGATCCCCTCGCCGAAGATCCTCATCGAAGCCATGGGCGTCGTCAAACCCACGATCATCTGCTGCGTGCCGATGATTCTCGAAAAGGTCTACCGCAAGCAGGTCCTCCCCATGCTCGAAAAGGGACCCATGTCCATCGCCATGAAGATCCCCCTGCTCAATACGGCCATCTACTCCGTCATCCGCAAGAAACTCATGGATGCATTCGGCGGAAACGTCTCGATCTTCATCGTCGGAGGGGCTCCCATGAACCAGGAGACCGAATCCTTCCTGCGCAAGATCCACTTCCCGATCACCATCGGGTACGGCATGACCGAGTGCGCCCCGCTCATCAGCTTCTCGCCCGACAACGAATTCAAACAGGCTTCGTGCGGCCGCTATCTCAAGGATCTGCTCGAAGTGAAGATCGACTCCCCGGATCCCGAACATGTTGCCGGAGAGATTCTCGTCCGCGGCGAGCACGTCATGAAGGGGTATTACAAGAACGAAAAAGCAACCGAAAAGGTCCTCGATCCCGACGGATGGCTCCATACGGGCGACATGGGAACCATGGATCCCGACGGTACGCTCTACATCCGCGGACGCTCGAAGACCATGATCCTCTCGGGCAACGGGCAGAACATCTACCCCGAAGAGATCGAGGACAAACTCAACAACATGTACCTTGTTCTGGAATCCCTCGTCCTCGACGCCGGAAACGGACGCCTCAAGGCCCTGGTCGTGCCCGACTACGAACTGGCCGACTCCGAAGGAGTCGACAAGGCCGATCTCCCGCAGGTCATGCAGAAGAACCTTCAGGAGCTGAACGCCCAATTGGCCGCCTACGAACGGGTCTCCGACATCGTGATCTACCCCACCGAGTTCGAGAAGACCCCCAAACGCAGCATCAAACGCTATCTCTACGAGCCCTCGCTGCTCAACAAGTAAGCGTACACACGCCGCGGGCAGTTCCCGCCACCCAAAGCCCGGTTTGCAGAAACCGGGCTTTTTTCCCATATTTGCCCCATGAAAATCTCCCGCAAACAAGCCATAGGCGAAAACCTCCTCTATCTGATGGTCTGGGCGGCCATCATCCTGGTTCCCGTGCTCAACTCGCAGATGATGTCCGAGATGCACATCAATCTGGAGAACGTCCTGATCGCCTGGAGGCAGATCGCTCCCTACCTCATCATCTTCCTCATCCACAACACGATCCTCGCCCCGAGGTACATGCTTCGCCGCAAATACTGGAAATACCTCCTCAGCGACCTCGCCCTGATCATCGGCGTATTCTGGCTCGTGCAGATCTACGAGAAGCACCTCGCCGACAACCTCATCGCACAGACCAGCATCAACATCTCGGAAGCATACCGGCAGGCCTCGTTCTCGAACCTCGAAATCTACTGGAACGTCGTCCTCGGGTTCTTCATGACCGGCGCCAACACCGGCATCAAGCTCATCTACCAGTCCATGCGCGACGAACAGCAGATGGAGGCCCTCAAACGCCAGAACCTCCAGGCCGAAATGGACTATCTGAAGTACCAGATCAACCCGCACTTCTTCATGAACACGCTCAACAACATCCACGCCCTGATCGATATAGACGCGGAGTCGGCAAAAAGCGCCGTGATCGAGCTCTCGAAGATGATGCGGTACGTCCTCTACGAGTCGGGGCACGAACTCATCTCCCTGAATCACGACATCCAGTTCCTGAAGAACTACATCGAGCTGATGCGCATCCGCTACACGGACGACGTGGATATCCGGCTGGAGGCCCCCCGCAACCTCCCCGAGCAGGTGTCGATCCCGCCCCTGCTGCTGATCGTCTTTGTCGAAAACGCATTCAAGCACGGAATCAGCTACAACCACCCCTCGTTCATCCACATCCAGGTCGCATACGCCGACGAAAAGGTCTTCGCAACCGTCCGGAACAGCCGGCACTCGGCCCCCGACAAACGGCACGAAGCCGGAATCGGACTCGAAAACGTCCGCAAACGGCTCGCCCTGATCTACGGCGAAAAAGGGTATTCGCTGGAGATCCTCGAAACCGACGAAACCTACACCGCAAACCTCGAAATCCCGACGCTTCATGCTTAAATGTATCGCTATCGACGATGAGCCGCTGGCTCTGCGTCAAATCGCATCCTACATCGCCAAGATCCCCTATCTGGAGCTCGCGGCGCGCTTCAACAACGCCATCGAGGCCCAGCAATGGCTCGCGGCCGAGAAGGCCGACCTGATCTTCGTGGACATCAACATGCCCGATCTGAGCGGCGTGGAGTTCGTCCGCGGGTTGCTCGACCGACCCATGGTCGTCTTCACGACCGCCTACTCCGAATACGCCGTCGAGGGGTTCAAGCTCGACGCCGTGGACTATCTGCTCAAGCCCTTCAGCTTCGCCGATTTCAGCCGGGCCGCCGCCAAGGCCAATTCACTCTACGAACTGCGCCACAACCAGCGCACGCCTCAGGAACCCGACTCCGAAGCCCTGCCCAAAGACCGGGAGTACATCTCGGTGAAGGCCGACTACAAGGTCTCGCTCGTGAAGATCTCCGACATCGTCTACATCGAGAGCGAAGGCGAATACGTCCGGCTGCATCTGGCCGACGGAACGACCATCACCACGCTCTTCCGGCTCAAAAACATGGAAACCGCCCTGCCCGCGGACTCCTTCATGCGCGTGCACCGCTCCTACATCGTCAATCTGAAGGCCATACGCTCCTACATCAAGGGACGTATCTATCTGAGCGACACGGAGTACATACCGATCGGGGAGATCTACAAGGAGGCGTTTCAGGAGTATATCCGCAAGAATTTCCGGAATCTCTGACCAAGAGGGGGGGGGTGAAGGAGAGGGGCCGGCAGCTCAAGGCCGGGCCTCTGCAGTCGGGTCCGGCTCTTCGCTGAGGCGCGGGAACGCCTGCAGCCGGACGTACTCCCCGTCGCGGAGTTCGCAGCAATAGTGGCACAGGCCGTTGGTCAGCACCACGTAGCGCGCCCCCAGCACCGAATTGTAACGAACGGCCTGCGCAAGTGTCCGCCCGTCGATCTTCACGTGCGGCGCCTTGCACTCGGCAAGCAGCAACGGGCGTGCGGAATCGTCCACCACCACGACATCGGCCCGCTGGGGCTGGCCGTTGAGCGGTACGGCGTACTCCTGCACGATGCGCGTAGGCTGGGCCCCGCAGCAGGTGACCAGGCAGGCGATCAGATGCTGGCGAACCCACTCCTCGGGCGTGAGAACCAGGTAGATACCCCGCAGGGAATCCCACACCTCGACCGTCCCCTCCCGACGGCGGGCCCGCAGCCGGATGGGTGGAAAATTGAGTTTGGGAAGTCCGTTCATCGCAGTCTCGAAAAAATTCCGTATCTTTACCGGGCACAAATATACGAACTTATGCGGACGATCCTTTCAACCATCGCGCTTTTTTCCCTCTGCGGGCTCTGTGCGCAGGAGTATGTACCCACCCACGGACGCGAACTCCCGCGCGGCGAACTCCTCGCCTATCCCTCGGCCGAGGCCGCCGAAGCCGCCGACGGTGGTGACAACCGCTATTTTACCCGGCTGGTAGAGTGGAATCTCAACGAAAACCGCTTCTCCACGAACTTCACCGTACCCTTCGCCTGGGCCAACCGCCAGGTGCTGCTCCACATCGGACAGGCATCCGGGGAGTATGAACTGCGCATCAACGACCGCGAGGCAGCCTACGTCGCCGACGGAAACGCCCCCGCGGAGTTCAATATCACCAAACTGGTCCACGAAGGCCGCAATACGGTCGAGATTCGGGTCGTGCAACCCTCCCCCTCGGCCCTGCTCGAAAGCTGGAAGGAGAATCCCGAACCGATGCTCGGCGGCATCTGGCTCCTGAGCCAGCCCACGCTGCGCATCCGCGACGTGATGACCAAAACCCGGATCGGCGAAAACGGTGACGCTACGGCCGAAGTGGCTCTGGTCATCAAGAGCGAGGCGCTCAATCCCCGCACCTCGCGCATCCACTACCAGTTGCTCACCCCGACGGGCGAAAACGCCGCCGCCGGCCACAAGGATATTACCCTGGAGATGCGCGGTGAAGATACGTTGCGTTTTCTGGCCCGCATTCCGGCCAATATGCTCTGGAGCCCCGAGCTCCCCACGCAATACACCCTGCGGCTCAAAACCCAGCACGAAGGACGTTATGTGGAGTATATGGAGCTGCGGCTCGGATTCCGGGAGATCGACGTGAAGGAGGGGCGTCTGCTGCTGAACGGGCAGCCCGCCACGCTCCGGGTCCGCGAAGTCCCGGGAACGATCTCCGAAAACGACATCGCGGCGCTGCGCGAGCAGGGGTACAACACGTTGAAGCTGCTGCCGGGACCCGTCAACGAATCATTCCTCGATTTCTGCGACGGGCAGGGGCTCTGCGTAATTGCCCAGGCACCCATCGACACGAGCCGCAGCGGCGATTCCCGGCAGAAGGGAGGCAATCCGTCGAACGATCCGGCCTGGCAGCAGGCCTACATCGAGCGGGCGGAGAATTCGTACCATACGACCAAACGCCACCCGTCGGTCATCGCCTTCTCGCTGGCCACACGTTCGGCCAACGGGATCAATCTCTACGAAAGCTATCTGAATATGAAGCGGTTCGGCGATCAGCGTCCCTTTATTTACCCAGATGCCGGGGGTGAATGGAACAGCGACCAGGTAGTCTTCGAATAACGCGCGGAGAGGGTGAAAAAGAAAAAAAATCCACTTTTTTTTGAAAAATCTTTTGGAATTAACAATTTTATACCTATCTTTGCATTCGCAATCGGATAACGATTGATGCCTCTTTAGCTCAGTTGGTAGAGCACGACACTCTTAATGTTGGGGTCCAGGGTTCGAGCCCCTGAGGGGGTACCAAAAGCGGAAATCGAAAGGTTTCCGCTTTTTTCGTGTTGGTCGATCAGGGGTCCTCCCCGCAGGCTGGGATTCCGCAAGGCCATCCGGTCGGAATCGGCCCGATGACCCGACGAGCGTGTTTCGCATAAAAAGGCAACCCCGATTCGGATTCCGGATCGGGGTTGCCCTTATTCAAGACGGACTGTTCCTATTCGAATCGGACCGTCCGTTCAGACCTGCTCGACGAACGCCTCCAGTGCCGCAAGATCCACGGCCAGCGGATCCGAATGCTGAGGTCGCTGCGTCAACTTCTCCAGCCGTTCAGGCAGCGGAATCCGTGTCCCCGTTACCGAAGTGATCACCTCGCCGAACTTCGCCGGATGCGCCGTCGAGAGGTAGAAGCCCGGCTTCCCGACCGCCATCGACGCCGCATATCCCACGGCACTGTGCGGATCCGAGAAATAACCGGTCCGTTCGTACAACTCGTCGATCGTCCGCCGGATCCCGGCATTGTCGCACCGAAAACCCGTCAACTCCGCCCGCAACGCCTCGGGATCCCCGCCGCACAGCCACAGCATCCGTTCGAAATTGCTCGGAGCTCCCACGTCCATGGCGCTGGCCGGAGTTTGGATCGAGGGCCGCGGGCGGTAGACACCCGTGCGCAGGAACTCCGGAACCACGTCGTTGAGGTTCGATGCCGCCACGAAGTCCCCGACCGGGAGTCCCATTCGCTGTGCCAGCATCCCCGCCGCCAGGTTGCCGAAATTGCCGCTCGGCACGACGATCGTCGGATGGTCGCCGCCCGTCTCCCGCCGCCAAAGGAAGTAGCCGTAAAAGTAGTAGAACGCCTGGGGAATCCACCGCAGCAGGTTGATCGAATTGGCCGACGTCACCCGGCGACGGCGACGGAACGCCTCGTCGGCAAAGAGCTCCTTCACCAGCCGCTGACAGTCATCGAACGTCCCGGCGACACGCAGCGGATGGATATTGCCCCCGAGCGCCGTCATCTGGCACTCCTGCAGGCGGCTGATCTTCCCCTCGGGGTAGAGCACCACCACGTCGACGCCCGGCACGTTATAGAATCCATGCGCCACGGCACTGCCCGTATCGCCCGACGTGGCCGTGAGGATGACGAGCCGCTCCCCGGCCGCCCCCAGCAGTCCGACGGCCCGGCCCATGAATCCCGCGCCGAAATCCTTGAAGGCACAGGTCGGTCCGTGAAAGAGTTCGAGCGTATAGCGTCCCCGCCCCACCCTGCGCAACGGCACCGGAAAGTCATACAGCGACTCCAGCTCACGGCGCAGCGCCTGCGGGTCGAGATCTTCCCCGAAAAAGAGACCCGCCAGGTAGCTCGCCAAGGAGCCGTACGACTCCCCGGCCCGGCGCTCCGCCTCGGAAAGATCGGCCTGCGGAATCCGTTCCGGAACGAACAACCCACCGTCGGGGGCCAGTCCCATCATGACGGCCTCGCGGAGCGTACAGGCCTGTTTCCGCTCCCGGTCCCGTGTACTGTAAAATTTCATGGCTTTGTGTGTTTGTTATTCGACAACCCGTGCTCCCGCATTCGACACCCGACCCGCATAGGTATTGCTGGCGATGCCGCGTTCGGCGAAATGCGCCTTCATCCGGTCGGCAATCCGGCAGGCCACGGCATAATCCGAGGCCAGGGCGAAGACCGAAGGTCCCGATCCGGCGATGTTCAGGGCCAAAGCCCCTTCGGACAATGCACTCGCCTTCAAGACGTCGTAGTCGGGAATAAAGCCCTTGCGATAGGGCTCCACAACGACATCCTGCATCGAACGGCCGATCAGCGCCACGTCGCGCAGAGCAAACCCGGCGACCAGTCCGCCGACATTGCCCCACTGCGTGACGGCTTTCGAGAGGGGGATTTCACGCGGAAGCACCTCGCGGGCCATCTTCGTACTGACGACGATGGCCGGGTGCACCACGGCGTAGAAGAAGTTGTCGGGCACGGGCAGGCGCACGATGTCGAAGGGTTCGTAACCGCGGATCAGCACCACGCCGCCCAGCAGCGCCGGACCGACATTATCGGCGTGAGCCGTACCGCCGAGCAGCGCCTCGCCCTGCATGGCGAACTCCACGAGCCGTTTGCCCGGGAAGGGGCGGCCCAGCAGTTCGTTGATGCCGTAGACGGCCGCAGCCGACGAGGCCGCACTCGACCCGATGCCGCTTCCCGGGACGATCTTTTCGAGCAGGCGGATCTCCACCCGCACCGGGCGTCCATAGGCTTCGAGCATCGCCCGAACGGCCGGCGTAATGACGTTGTCATCGAGCGAGGCAGGCAGATCGACACCGCTGTCGTTGCGGATCGAGAGCCCCTCGGCGCCGGGCTCGACACCGACCTCCAGCAGATCGCCCACACCGTCGAGCGTCAGGCCCATCACATCGAACCCGCAACCCAGATTGGCCACCGTTCCCGGGGCAAAAACCTTGATATGTTTCATGGTGAATTTTCGTTTTTAATGGAACCAATCGTTTGTGGAAGCTCTCCGGGATGGCCCGAGACCCGAAAATCGGGAAGGATGCGACCGAAGTCGAAATTCCACTCCCTGTCCCGGCCCCGCGCAGATACCGCTGCGTCTGGAGCCTGTCGGTTTCGGATGTTGACCGGAGAATGTTGCTGTTACCCTGTTTTCCGCTCCGGCAGCCTGGGCCGGAATAGGCATACGACGATGCGGACGGAATATAGACTACTCGACCCCCACAGGGGTGGTGGTAGTGGTAGTGGCGGTAAACGTCGCGGAAGCGATGGTTACGAAATGAGAGGCGACTCCACAACCAGTCCGGACACCGAAAAAGCCGTGTCCTTCACCGTGCGTTGTATGGAGTCTCTGAAGATTCATCGAGGACAAATATAAAACAAATATTTTAATAATCCAAATCCCCGGTAACAATTCGTAAGCACGCCCTCCTCTCCGGAGCCAACACCTTATATATAAGGGTGACAAACAGGACTCTGCGCCGATGATCGGGCCCGAAAATCGAAAGTTCCGGGTCATTCCGGAGTCGGTTCGAAGCCCCGAATCCGGAAAATCGACGCCCAAAAGGCCGGATACGCCAAAAAGTCGATTACAAACCGTAACATACAAGTACGTATTTGGACAATCCGAAAGCAAAATTAAAGAAAATGCTTCCGGATCGTCATATTATTAAATTTCTTTAGAAAATTATTTGCGCATCCCGAATTAGTTCCCTATCTTTGCTTCTGAACAAAACGAAAAAACGGCATGATCGCCCTGAATCATTCGAATAACGTCGTCATTAACGTGCTGCTCGTGGTCATTAAAAAGATAACGGGAGAAAGGTGACGTACCTGTTCGATGGATAAAACAAAACCTTTCTCCCAACGGGGAAAGGTTTTTTGATTTTCAGGCCAGCGCCCTCACACAACCATGGAACCGCAAAAAATGAAACATTCGCTCAGAAGCGCCGTCACCACCTCGGGCCGCCGCATGGCCGGAGCCCGGAGCCTCTGGCGCGCAAACGGAATGCGCGAAGAACAGTTCGGACGCCCCGTCATCGGTATCGCCAACTCCTTCACGCAACTCGTGCCCGGACACGTCCACCTGCACGAGATCGGTCAGCAGGTCAAACAACGCATCGAAAGCCTCGGATGCTTCGCCGCCGAGTTCAATACCATCGCCATCGACGACGGAATCGCCATGGGACACGACGGGATGCTCTACTCGCTGCCCTCGCGCGAAATCATCGCCGACAGCGTCGAATACATGGCCAACGCCCACAAGATCGACGCCCTGGTCTGCATCTCCAACTGCGACAAGATCACCCCCGGGATGCTGATGGCCGCCATGCGGCTCAACATTCCCACGATCTTCGTCTCGGGAGGCCCGATGGAGGCCGGACGCTTCGGCGACCGACATCTCGACCTGATCGACGCCATGGTCATGTCGGCCGATGCGAAGTATTCCGACGAGCAGATCGCCGAAATAGAGCGCTGCGCCTGCCCCGGATGCGGCTCCTGCTCGGGCATGTTCACCGCCAACTCGATGAACTGCCTCACGGAGGCCCTCGGGTTGTCGCTCCCCGGCAACGGCACGATCGTCGCCACACACGCCAACCGCCGCCAGTTGTTCGAGGATGCCGCCGCCATCATCGTGCGCAACGCCGAACGCTACTACTTCGAGGGGGACGAGAGCGTCCTGCCCCGTTCGATTGCCACGAAGGCCGCCTTCGAGAACGCCATGTCGCTCGATATCGCCATGGGCGGCTCGACCAACACGGTCCTGCACCTGCTGGCCGTGGCACACGAGGCCGGCGTGGACTTCACGATGCAGGATATCGACCGCCTCTCGCGGCGCGTCCCGGTGCTCTGCAAGGTGGCCCCCAACTCCCACTACCACATTCAGGACGTCAACCGTGCGGGCGGCATCTTCGCCATCCTCGGCGAACTCAACCGCGGCGGGCTGCTCGACTCCTCGGTGCAGCGGGTCGACGGACGCACGCTCGGCGAAGCCATCGCGGCGTGCGACATCCTCAGCCCCACGGCCTCGGATGCCGCCCGGCGCCGTTCGCTGAGTGCCCCGGCCGGCCATTACAGCCGCGAGCTGGGGTCGCAGCACTGCTACTACGACGCGCTCGACACCGACCGCGCCGAGGGCTGCATCCGCGACATCGCTCACGCCTACTTTCGCGACGGCGGCCTGGCCGTCCTGACGGGCAACATCGCCCGTTCGGGCTGCGTGGTGAAGACCGCCGGGGTCGATGAGAAGCTCTTCGTCTTCCGCGGCGCGGCCCGCGTCTACGAGTCGCAGGAGCAGGCCATGCACGGCATCCTCAACGACGAAGTAAAGCCCGGCGAGGTGGTCGTCATCCGCTACGAGGGTCCGAAGGGCGGCCCCGGCATGCAGGAGATGCTCTACCCCACGTCGTACCTCAAGTCGAAACACCTCGACAAAGCCTGCGCACTGATCACCGACGGACGCTTCTCGGGCGGTACGTCGGGGCTCTCGATCGGCCACGTCTCCCCGGAGGCCGCCTCGGGCGGCGAGATCGCCATCGTCCGCACGGGCGACGAAATCGAAATCGACATTCCGAAGCGTTCGATCCGCCTGCTGGTCGACGATGCGGAGATTGCCGCGCGCATGGCGGCTCAGGAGCACTTCCGCCCGGCAGCCCGCGACCGTCAGGTTCCGAAATCGCTCCGCGCCTACGCCCGGCTGGTCAGCTCGGCGGACAAGGGCGCCGTCCGCATCCTCGACGACGAAGCGTAAAAAAACGAATACCGATCCAACCCGAATAATCCCGATCCAGCCATGAATACCTCCACTCCCGACGCGCGACAAACGGCCTCCGAGCCCCTGATGACGGGTTCGCAGGCCCTGCTCGAATCGTTCCTGATCGAAGGCGTCGACACCATTTTCGGTTACCCCGGCGGAGCCATCATCCCCGTCTACGATGCCCTGTACGACTACCGCGACCGACTGCGCCACATCCTCGTGCGGCACGAGCAGGGCGCCGTACACGCCGCGCAGGGATATGCACGGGTCAGCGGACGCGTGGGCGTCTGCATGGTCACGTCGGGACCCGGCGCCACGAATACCGTCACGGGACTGGCCGACGCACTGATGGACTCCACGCCGCTGGTGCTTGTCACCGGACAGGTCGGCTCGTCGCTGCTCGGCACCGACGCCTTCCAGGAGACCAACTTCGTCGGGATCACGCAGGCCGTCACGAAATGGAACTGCCAGGTCAAGTGTGTCGAGGAGATTCCGGCAGCCATCGCCAAGGCCTTCTACGTGGCCCGCTCGGGACGTCCCGGGCCGGTGGTTGTCGACATCACGAAGGATGCCCAGTGCGGCATGGCGCCGTTCCACTACGAGAAGCTCGTCTCGATCCGCAGCTACGTCCCCGTCCCGGAACCCGACCCGGCGCGCATCGAGGAAGCGGCCCGCCTCATCGACGAAGCCCGGCGTCCGCTGGTCATGGTGGGTCAGGGCGTCATCCTCGGGAATGCCGAAACCGAACTGCAGGAGTTCCTCGACCGCAGCGGAATGCCCGTTGCCTCGACACTGCTGGGGTTGTCGGCCGTGCCGACCGATTCGCCGCAGTACGTCGGGATGCTGGGTATGCACGGCAACTACGGCCCCAACATCAAGAACCGCGACTGCGACCTGCTCGTCGCCGTGGGAATGCGTTTCGACGACCGCGTGACGGGCAATCCCGCCCACTTCGGCGAAAACGCCAAGGTGATCCACCTGGAGATCGACCCCGCGGAGATCGGAAAGATCATTCAGGCGGATGTCCCCGTGGCGGGTGACGTGCGCCAGACCCTGCCGCTGCTAACCCAACGCATCCGCAAGCGGAACCACAGCGCCTGGACCGCCGAATTCCACGACTGCGACCGTATCGAACAGGAGCGGGTCATCCGCCCCGCCCTGCACCCCGCCGGTCCGAAGATCCACATGGGCGAAGCCGTCGATACGGTGGCCCGCGCCTATGCGAACGACGCCGTGGTGGTGACCGACGTCGGGCAGCAGCAGATGTTCGCCGCCCGTTACTTCGGATTCCGCCGCACGCGGAGCCTCGTCACCTCGGGAGGCCTCGGCACGATGGGATTCGGACTCCCGGCCGCCATCGGCGCCAAACTCGGCGCCCCGGAGCGCGATGTCGTTCTCTTCGTCGGCGACGGCGGGCTGCAGATGACCATTCAGGAGCTGGGCACGATCTTCCAGTCGCGGGTTCCCGTGAAGATCGTCCTGCTGAACAACTCCTTCCTCGGCATGGTACGCCAGTGGCAGGAGCTCTTCTACGACTCGCGCTACTCCTTCACCGAACTGGCGAACCCCGACTTCGGTCTGATCGCCCGCGCCAACGGACTCGGATACCGCCGCGTCGAACGCCGCGAGGAGCTGGCCGCCGCCGTCGGCGAAATGAAGGCCGCAGCGGGTGCCTATCTGCTGGAGGTCTGCGTCGAAAGCCAGGAAAACGTCTTCCCGATGGTTCCGGCCGGAGCCCCCGTCGCCGAGATCCGTCTCGAATAAATTGCCGATCATGGATATGGAACAGGAATACATCATCACCGTATTTTCGGAAAACAAAGTCGGTCTGCTGAGCCAGATCACCACGGTCTTCACCTGCCGCAACGTCAACATCGAGAGCCTCACGACCTCGGAATCGGCCCTGCAGGGCATTCACAAGTTTACGATCGTCGTGCGCACCTCGCCCGAGACCGTGGAGAAGGTCGTGCGGCAGGTCGAGAAGAAGATCGACGTGCTGAAGACCTTCGTCTACCGCCCCGACGAGGTCGTGCAACAGGAGATCGCACTCTACAAGGTGACGCGCAGCAGCAGCGTCGAACAGCTCGTCCGGCGGCACAACGTGCGCATCCTGGAGATCGACTCCGACTACATCGTCGTCGAGAAGACCGGACACAAGAGCGAAACCCAGGAGCTGTTCCGGCTGTTGCAGCCCTACGGCGTACAGCAGTTCGTGCGCAGCGGCACGGTGGCCGTCATCAAGTCGAAGCGCGAGCTGCTGAACGAGTATCTCGAAGAACTGGAAAAAATGCGCAAAAATCCGGAACAGGTGCAGGAGGCGATCTGACATCCGCTCTGCCCTCCCCAAAAAAGACATCTACAAACAACAACCAAAACGTATAAAACTATGGCAAAGATCAATTTTGGCGGCGTCGAAGAGAACGTCGTAACCCGTGAAGAGTTCCCGTTGGAGAAGGCTCGTGAGGTCCTCAAGGAGGAAACCATTGCCGTCATCGGCTACGGCGTGCAGGGCCCCGGGCAGTCGCTCAACCTGCGTGACAACGGCTTCCGCGTCATCGTCGGACAGCGCAAGGGCTCGAAGAGCTGGGACAAGGCCGTCGAGGATGGTTGGGTGCCGGGCGAGACGCTCTTCGAGATCGAAGAGGCCGCCGAGCGCGGTACGATCATCCAGTACCTGCTTTCGGACGCCGGGCAGATCGCCGTATGGCCCACGATCAAGAAGCACCTCACCCCCGGCAAGGCCCTCTACTTCTCGCACGGCTTCGGCATCACCTACAAGGAGCGCACGGGCATCATCCCGCCGGCCGACGTCGACGTCATCCTGATCGCCCCGAAGGGTTCGGGTACGTCGCTGCGCCGCATGTTCCTCCAGGGCCGCGGCCTGAACTCCAGCTACGCCGTCTTCCAGGACGCCACGGGACGCGCCATGGAGCGCGTCATCGCACTCGGCATCGGCGTCGGATCGGGCTACCTCTTCGAGACCGACTTCCAGCGAGAGGTCTACTCCGACCTGACGGGTGAGCGCGGTACGCTGATGGGTGCCATCCAGGGCATCTTCGCCGCCCAGTACGACACGCTGCGCGCCCACGGACACACCCCCTCGGAGGCCTTCAACGAGACCATCGAGGAGCTCACGCAGTCGCTCATGCCGCTCGTCGCCGAAAACGGCATGGACTGGATGTACGCCAACTGCTCGACCACGGCACAGCGCGGCGCACTCGACTGGTGGAAGCGCTTCCGCGACGCCACGAAGCCCGTCTTCGAGGAGCTCTACGAGAGCGTCCGCAGCGGAAACGAAGCCCAGATCTCGATCGACTCCAACAGCAAGCCCGACTACCGCACGAAGCTCAACGAGGAGCTGCGCGAAATGCGCGAAAGCGAAATGTGGCAGGCCGGAGCCGTCGTCCGCAAACTTCGCCCCGAAAACAACTGATCAGCTAACAACCGATAACGTATGTGTGGATTCGTAGGATTATTCGACATCCGGCAACAGTCGGATGCGTTGCGCACCCAGGTGCTGAAAATGTCGAAACAGATTCGCCACCGCGGCCCCGACTGGTCGGGAATCTACTGCGGCGAGCGGGCGATTCTTTCGCACGAACGGCTCTCGATCGTCGACCCCCAGTCGGGCCGGCAACCCCTCTACAGCCGCGACGGAAAGCTCGTCCTGGCCGTCAACGGGGAGATTTACAACCACCAGGAGATCCGCGCCGAACTAGCCGGAGAGTACGAATTCCTGACCGGATCCGACTGTGAAGTGATTCTGCCGCTCTACCGCAAGTTCGGGATCGGACTGCTCGAAAAGATCAGCGGCATCTTCGCCTTCGCGCTCTACGACATCGAGCACGACGAATACCTCATCGCCCGCGACCCGATCGGCGTCATTCCACTCTACATCGGCTGGGACCGCGACGAGCAGTTCTACGTCGCCTCGGAGCTGAAGGCGCTCGAAGGGGTTTGCACCACGATCCAGCCCTTCCTGCCCGGACACTACTGGTCGTCGAAGGAGGGCAAAATGATTCGCTGGTACCGGCGCGACTGGTTCGATTACGACGCCGTGAAGGAGAACCCGGCCGACATCGCCTCGCTCCGCACGGCACTCGAAGAGGCCGTGAAACGGCAGTTGATGTCCGACGTCCCGTACGGCGTGCTGCTCTCGGGCGGGCTCGACTCGTCGATCATCTCGGCCGTGGCCAAGAAGTTCGCCGACCGCCGCGTCGAAAGCGGAGGCCGCGAAGAGGCCTGGTGGCCGCAGTTGCACTCCTTCGCCGTGGGGCTGGCCGGGTCGCCCGACCTGGCCGCGGCCCGCAAGGTCGCCGACCACATCGGGACGGTCCACCACGAGATCCACTACACGATTCAGGAGGGTCTGGACGCCATCCGCGACGTGATCTACTACATCGAGACCTACGACGTGACCACGGTCCGCGCCTCGACGCCGATGTACCTGCTGGCGCGGGTCATCAAGTCGATGGGCATCAAGATGGTCCTCTCGGGCGAGGGCGCCGACGAGATCTTCGGCGGATACCTCTACTTCCACAAGGCGCCCAACGCGCAGGCCTTCCACGAGGAGACCGTGCGCAAGATCGGCCGACTGCACCTCTACGACTGTCTGAGGGCCAACAAGTCGCTCGCCGCGTGGGGTGTCGAGGGGCGTGTGCCGTTTCTCGACAAGGAGTTCCTCGACGTGGCCATGCGCTTGAACCCCGCAGCCAAGATGGCCGGAAAGGGCCGCATCGAAAAGTGGGTGCTGCGCAAGGCCTTCGAGGATCTGCTGCCCGAAGAGATCGTCTGGAGGCAGAAGGAGCAGTTCTCCGACGGCGTGGGTTACGGGTGGATCGACACGCTGAAGCGGATCACCTCCGAGGCGGTGTCGGACCGCGAGATGGAGCACGCCGCCGAGCGTTTCCCCGTCAACCCGCCGCAGAACAAGGAGGAGTACTACTACCGTTCGATCTTCGAGGAGCACTTCCCGTCGCAGACCGCAGCGGCGTGCGTACCTTCGGTGCCGTCGGTGGCGTGCAGCACGGCCGAAGCGCTGGCCTGGGACCAATCCTTCGCCAACTGCAACGACCCCTCGGGGCGTGCCGTGCTCGGCGTGCACAACACCGACCTCACGCACGAAATCTGACCCTCCGCCGCCAAAAAACGGCATCACAACCCGCGAAATCCGGAAGCTGCAGCCTCCGGATTTCGTTTTTTATGCGCTTCTCCCCTTTCGGCTTGGCAATACCGGCAAAAATCGCTACCTTTGTGGGATAGGAACCGGAACAATCCAACCACAAACTCGATATGTACAGTCATGACAACCGGGTGGTCATCACCCTCGACGCCGGCGGCACGAACTTCGTCTTCGGAGCCATGCAGGCCAACCAGTTCATCGTCGAACCCATCACCATGCCGTCGCACGCCGCCAACCTGGACGAGTGCCTCGCCACGATGGTCGACGGTTTCCGACAGATCATCGCCCGACTCCCGGAGAAACCCGTAGCCATCAGCTTCGCATTCCCCGGCCCGGCCGACTATCCGAACGGCATCATCGGGGGCTTCCTGCCCAACTTCCCGTCGTTCCGCGACGGCGTGGCCCTGGGCCCCTTCCTCGAAGCGACGTTCGGAATCCCGGTCTTCATCAACAACGACGGCGATCTCTTCGCCTACGGTGAGGCCCTGGGCGGCGCCCTGCCCGAAATCAACGCCCGGCTCGAAGCCCTCCACAGCCCGAAACGCTACAAAAACCTCCTCGGCTACACCTTCGGCACGGGATTCGGAATCGGCATCGTCGTCGACAACCGACTGAACCGTGGCGACAACTCCTGCGTGGAGACCTTCTGCCTGAAGCACAAGAAGTTCCCCGACATCATCGTCGAGGACGGCGTGGCCGTGCGGGCCATCAAGCGCGTCTACGGCGAGCTGACCGGCAATCCCAACCACGGGCTCGAACCGAAGGATATCTGCGAAATCGCCGACGGCAAACGCCCGGGCGATGCGGAAGCCGCACAAAAGACCTTCGCGGAGTTCGGCGAAGTGGCCGGTGACGCCATGGCCACGGCCGTGACGCTGATCGACGGCCTGATCGTCATCGGAGGCGGCATCACCGCAGCCCGGAAGTGGATCATGCCAAGCCTCCTGCGCGAACTGCGCTCGAAGATCCACCAGTTCGACGGCAACGAACTCAACCGTGTGCAGATGAAGGTCTATGACCTGGACGACGAGGCCGAATTCCTCGAATTCGCACGCGGCGACAACCGCACGCTCAAGGTCTATGGCACGGATCGCTACGTAGCCTACGATCCGCAGAAACGCATCGGCGTGACGATCTCCAAACTGGGCGCCAGCCGCGCCATCTCGGTCGGTGCCTACGCTTTCGCACTGAGTCAACTGGACGCACAAAACAACGCATAACGAAATGTATAAGTTCCAACCGATTCTGAAATCCCTGATCTGGGGCGGCGAAAAGATCGCCCCCTACAAAGAGATCGCCACCGACCAGCACAATATCGGCGAGAGTTGGGAGCTCTCGGGGGTCGAAGGCAACGAGTCCGTCGTAGCCGAAGGCCCCGAGGCGGGGACAAAACTCCCCGACCTGCTGGCCCGTCACGGTGCCGCGCTGCTGGGAAAAGCCAACTACGAGCGATTCGGCAACGAATTCCCGCTGCTGATCAAGTTCATCGACGCGCGTCAGGACCTCTCGATCCAGGTGCACCCGAACGATGCGCTGGCCTGGGAGCGCCACCACTCGAAGGGTAAAACCGAGATGTGGTACGTCGTCTCGACCGATGAGGACGCCCACCTGCTGTCGGGCTTCTCGAAGCAGGTAACCCCCGAGGAGTACGAGGCCAGTGTCGCGGACAACACCATCACCGACCTGTTGGCCCGGTATGCCATCCGTCCGGGGGATGTCTTCTTCCTGCCCGCGGGCCGCGTGCACGCCATCGGTTCGGGGTCGTTCATCGCCGAGATTCAGCAGACGTCGAACATCACCTACCGCATCTACGATTACGGACGGGTGGGCGCCGACGGCAAACCCCGCGAACTGCACACCGAGCAGGCCAAAGGGGCCATCGACTATACCGTGCTGCCCGATTACCGGACGCACTACACCCCGGAACACGACACGCGGGTCGAGTTGGTTGCGTGCCCCTACTTCACGACGTCGCTCTTCGATCTGACCCGCGAGCAGACGCTCGACCTTTCGGCACGGGATTCGTTCGTGGTGGTGATGTGTCTCGAAGGGCACGGCACGCTGACCGATGACCGAGGCGAAACGGTTCCGGTGCATCAAGGAGAGACGGTGCTGGTTCCGGCTTCGGCGCAGTCGCTGCGCATGGTGCCCGACGGCACGCTGAAGCTCCTCACGAGCTGGATCGACTGACCCCGCCCCTTTAAGAAAGGGGTTTTGTGGGCGAAGGAGCGAGTGAAGGGGGGGGCCGACCTTGTTCTGCGCTTCAACGAGCCTGGATTTCCGCTCAAGGCGGAAATGACAAGGCGCGGGTGCGGAGATTTGCATCCAATCCTTTCAACACTCCTCCGTCCATAGAGCCCGGCTCTTAGCCGGGTGGATTCCCCGCTTGACGGAGAATGACAACCTCAACGGTCATTCCCGCTTTCGCGGGAATCCAGGATCGCCCAAGCACAAACAAAAACAAACAATAAAGGCTGCCCAAATGGGCAGCCTTTATTCGTATCAACATTTTCTCGACTATTCAAGCGTCGAACCGTAATCGGCATATTCGGTCTTCTTGACAAACACGCCGTTTGCAAAATCCGCACTGGAGAAAGGTGTGTCATTCAAGATTGTGATCTCGCTTCCGCCATAATAATTCCGGAAGGTATTGCCCAAGGTCTTGAATACTCCATATCCCACATTCGGTGTCACGGTTCCGATCGTAGAAGGATTGCCTCCCGTCATGCGGAATACAAACACATTGGAAGCACGGGACAACGTCGGACTCGAATAGAAGATATTGGATGTTAGATCAACGAAGGATTTACATCCGCTAGCAACAATAATAGCGCCCTGACCACCCGAAGGCAGGTAATTCACAACCGTATTGTGAGTGAACGTAATGGACAGGTTGGGGAACGTATAGTCCGTCGTGTTATTGATAAACCCATTGAACAACACGTTCGAGTACAAAGTCTCGGAGGTCATGTAGATGACGTTGTTCTCAAAAACAAGGCTTTGGAATCCGGCAGTACCCGTCAGATCCGACAGGTTGGCCAGAATGAAGTTCGAGTTGGCGGTTCCGGCGTAGGCGATCTTGCAATTGCGGAAAATCATGTTGCCAATAGAATTTGCCGCAGCTCCGGATAAAGAAATAACTGCAGGTTTGCTGAAAATGATTTCGCAATCTTCGAAAACAAGAGTCTCAAGGCCTCCAACCTGGGAACCATCATTGCTGCTGGTGATCAAGAACGAATAACCCACCTTCTCAGGAAGCTCTGTACAGTCAATCACCAAATTCTTGAAAGCAACTGTTCCGCCCACATTACGAAGAGCAATATAGTTCCCCAACTTAATTACTGGACGTTCATTGGCATAACGACCTATAAGAACATGGTCTGCAGCAATAGTCGCACCCCCATCTCGTTTTGTATAAAGATCATAGGGACTTTCATTCTTTCCAATAAACGAAACGGTTGCCGATCCCGGGAAAGTCATTTGAAATTTATCTTCAGTTGCATCGGATGCAAATTCCAAAAGACGGGCGCCCTCGCTATCCTTGTCATAACGGATGCCATTAATCTCGACTCCTGCATTGTAGTAGTCGTTCGGATCCACAGGCTCGGCAGCCGTCGTGCCCGTAGCCGTGGAAACCGCACTGTACTCCTCGCCGATGTAGGCCACCACATAGATCGTATACTCCGTCTGTGCTTCAAGCTCCTCGACCGTCACACTCGTCCCCAAAACAGCCGTACCCTCAGCAAAAACCTTCGCTGCATCCGGAGCCTCAACATCCGACTTCTGGCAGATATATTTCCAACCGTCGGCATTGGCAAACTGTACGTCGAACGTCAAAGTCACGTCCGTCGGCTGAACCGTCGTGGACGGCGTTACCGAAGTAACCGTAGGAGGCTCGGCCTCAACACCCGTGCTCTGGACCTGAATCTTCGAAATGAACGAATACTTGCCCGAAGTCGCCAGAATGGCCACATCCTGCGACGTATTGGCCGTAGCCCGCGTTGCGGTCGTCCCGGCGGAAGCCAGCGTTCCCGGTGCCTTCACAAAAAGTGTGGCAACCTCGTCAACGGGATCGGTCAGACGGGCTGTCCATCCCTCGGGAGCCGTCACAATCGTGTTGTCGATACCCCGCATCTGCACGTTAAACGAACGCTCGACACCCGAATCGAACATCTGGATCTCCTCGATCGGATTGCCTTCGGCGTCGACGATCGCACAAAGTGCATCCGCAACAATCGGAACTTCCAACTCCACTTCGCTGCCCAGCAGTTTGATGTAGAGCGTGTCACCGTCGACTCGAACGCTGTCGAAGAACTTGTCGGTCACCTCACCGCCCACGGCACTGACATCCTTGCCCGCCGAATCCTTGACATTCGTCCAGCCGGACTCCTCGCCCGTAGTGTTCACCTGCCAGCAACCGGTCGACTCGTCGATCCGGAACTGCGGCGTTGTGCCATCTTCGGCTACGGCATTCTGCCCCAACGAAATAAAGCTCTTGCCGCCGTCAACCGAATACTGCCAGTTGCCGTTCGCGTCGATCGAAACAACCGGGATCACGGCCTCGGCCTCACTGCCCTGGGTCAGTGTAAGCGTCGTACCGTCCGTCAACTTAATGACATAGGCGCCATCGGCCTCCGTCACTTCGGAAACCGTAGCTCCGCCATTATAGAGGGCCTGCATCGCTTCGATATTGCCGTTCAAGGCATCGACCTGCGTTTCGAGGGCCGATACGCGACTCTTCAGGTCGTCGATCGCATCCCACAGGTCGTCGTTGTTGTCGCACGACTGAAAAGCCGCAGCCGCTGCAACGAAAAACAAAATCAGATACTTTTTCATAATTTATCGTGTGTTGTTATTATTTCAAGGAGTTCAGCCAGCCCGGAACATAACCCAGACGGTTGTTCAACTGTGCCTCATAGAGCGACAAAGGTTCGACAGGATTCATGCCGTCGCCTTCGAGGTATTCGACCTGTTGTTTGCCATCCTCGTCATTTTCGGCAAAGGTCACCTGTGACGCACCGGGACCATGGAAGCCCACGATGATCGGAGGAAGCGTCTTCCACCACAGATTGCTTGACCACCACCATTTGAAAACTCGCCCCACAAACTCATGTTTGGCATTCGTGGCATTCATGTTCCAGATCGTCAGGTCGCGCAGATGGTTCGGAACATTGGAATCATCGCCGCCGAAACGCCACTGCACAAATCCGCCCGTACAGCGGTCCACCAGCGTCGCACGCGGCTGCTTGGAGTGCGATTCGAACATCGCATCGGTTCCCCACGTATTGTTCCACAGCACCGTACCCAAGGCCGGATTCGAGACTCCCGAGGCGTGGTATTGTCCGGCATTGTCCAGGAAAGTGTCTCCCGATGCCCCACTCGATGTGGTACACTCATAGCCGCTTGTCTGGTCGATGATCTTGCCGATGAAGATCCGCGAGGAGCCCTGCGAACGGACTGCCGAGTGGCCTCGTTTGCCCGTGATGCGAATGTCGTAGGCCGAGCAGTTGGCACTCGACACGATCGAAACCGCCTCACTCACACTCTCGAAATCAACCCGGCGGATCCACGAGTTCGTCAGACGCATCATGTTGAGCGGCTTGTAGGCCCCGTCATCACGCCAGTCGAGGTGATGGCCGAAATGGTCCTTGGCATGGCCCACGAACATAAGATCCTCAACGCCGACGTTTTCGTAATACTTGTATTGATTCAGGGTCCAGTTCCATTTTGCCTCCACAGCATAGAGCAACGGCTCATAGAAGGTCACCGTGTTGCCGCTGACCGACTTCACCTGGTGGTAATCCTCGATATGGATGGTATTAATATCCTCCATATTGCCCTCTACCTCATAGGGAGCCAACTCCTGAGCCACGAGTTCCGGCGAACTATCCTCCAGCTTCAGCAACACCCAGTCGCCGGCTTTCACGCTACCGGTTCCACCCACCTCGACGGAAAAGGAGCCAGCCGGAGAATCGGCCGTCACCTCGGAGATTTTCGTCGTCCCCGAATTATGCTTGATATTGAGCATCATGGGCGAGGTCCACATGTTAGCCGGATTACTGGGCCAGTTCTCGGAATCCATGATCAGTTGCGTCTTGTCGCGGCCCGCGCCCTTGATGACGAAATTACCACCCTGGATAATGATATCCGAACTCGTGTAAGTCCCGTCACCTACCGGCGTGTTATCCTCTTCGTTGTGCAGGACGTACTTCCCCTCGGGAAAGTAGATGATCGCATTGGCCGTCGGATTGGCTGGATCACTCGACACCTCCCGATAAAGTTTCAACGTCTTCAGCAACGCGATGAAGGCCTTGCGCGACGAGGTCTCGCCCGTAGGGTCCAGTCCGTAGTCAAGCACGTTGTAGACCTTGTAACCCAGCCCCCAGACATCCGGAGGAGCGACCTCGCCGTGTTTGTAACCGGCATACGAGAAATCGAGCAGTACGTTCTCCGCAGTTCCGGCCTTAAAATTTCGCCATGCCTCGCAGGCATTGGCATCCAAAGCTTTGTTTTTCAACGTCAGCTTCAACGGCACGATCTTCAGATAACCCTCCTCCGAGGTGACGGCAATCGACAACGTAAAATCCGTCTGCGTCTGTGCCTGCGACGGTGCCGTAACCGTCAAAGTTGTCTCATCCAGCACGGCCTTCCAACCTTCGAGCCGGATAATCATCGCCTCGGCGACATTTGTCTGCACGACCTCGAACTGCCGAGTCTCGCCCAGGAAGAACGTCTCGTTCTCTCCGGCATCGATCGTCAGATCGAAAGTGTCGTAAACCGGGAAGGAGCATTTCTCTCCCGTAACGAGTTCGACCGAAAACAGGTGGTTCTCCTCATCGTACGTCACCGTCTTGAAGACCGAACTGTAGCCCAGGACCACATTCTCGCCGACCGCATTGACCGGTTTGCCGTCCTGCAGCAGCGCACTCCATGAACTTCCGCCATCGTAGCTCACCTCCCAGGCGCCATCGCCCGAAACCCGCAACTGCGGAGTGATACCCTCGGCATCGGGCTGATGCTCGCCATCAACCACGGGCCAGGCCGAAACATCCTTGCCTTCTCCATCCTTGATCCGCGTCACGGTGGCTCCGTTGTCCAGGCTCACGGTCCAATAACCCTCGTCGTCGATTCCAAGCACCGGGACCAGCACGTCGAGTTTTTCACCCTCGATCACGGGATATTGGCTTCCGTCACTCATCTCGATCACATATCCCTTGTCGGTCTCCTGGACACCGACGATCACTTTCTCACTGGTCAACAGTTGATGGAACGCCGCAATGCCGGAGTTCACATCCCCGACCTTCGATTCCAGAGCAGCCACCCGGTCCCGCAGGTTGTCGATCTCGTCCTGGATCCCGTCGGTCTTCTCACACGATTGCAGCACGAAGGCCGAAACCGCTGCAATCCATAAAAACAATTTATTCATAGACAATTCAAGATTGGTTTTCCGTATCATAAGGAATCAGTTCCGACAGCACCCGCTCGCGGAACCATACGTCGTCGGACTCCCGCAACAACACGGCCAGTTCCCGGCACAGCGAGGCAAAGAGTTCCGGATGCTCCTCCGGCACGAGGTTCTGCAACTGGTAGGGGTCCTGCACATCGTCGTACAGCAGCACCCGTTTCAGCGCTCCGTCGCGGTCGATGCACAACTCCATCGTGTGCGTGGCGGTCTTCAGCCCCCGCGCCTCGGGGAAGAAACCGCGGACCAGCCCCTCGGCATCGCGTTCACCGTCAAGGTTGCGCATGTAGAGCGCCGCACGCGGACGTTCGGGCTGTACGGCGTCCTGCCGCAATACGGCCGAGAAGTCCCGCCCCTCGACGCTCGCCGGAATCCGCTCGCCCAGCCCCGCCAGCCCCAGCAGCGTGGGCATGATGTCCGGCGTTGACAGCAGCAGGTCGTCCACCCGATGCGCCAACCGTCCCGGATAACGGACCAGGAAAGGGATGTTGAGCGATTCGCGCCAAATGGAGTTCTTCGGGTCCTTCACCGAGTGACTGGTCATCGTCTCGCCGTGGTCCGACGCAAAGACGACGATCGTATTATCGGCCAGTCCCATCTCGTCCAGCACCTTCATCAGACGGCCGAACTCCCGGTCGATACCGCTCACATTGGCGAAATAGTAGCGCGCTGCAGCCGCCTTGGCCATCGTCGTGTCGGCATTCCCGCGCACGAGCAGCTCCGTCAGCGACTTCACCTTGTAGAGTTCGTACCCCTCCAGGTCGCAGTCGTCGGTCGAGGCATAGGGCGAATGCGGCGGGTTGATGCCCACCATCATGAAGAACGGCTTCCGGGAATCGCGCTGTGCATCCCGGTTTTCGATATATTCGATCGCCTTCGAGATTTCGTGCTGCGGCGACCACTCGTCCACATCGTGACGCCGGCCCTCCGTATCCCAGTAGTGAGGATGCTTGTGCACGTCGTAGGTGCCGTACGAATACCAGTAGTTGAATCCGTGGCGGCGTTCGGGCGGCGTATAGGCATCCCATTCGGGCACCATGTCACTCACGTAGGTACCCGGGCGCTGCGGGTTGTTCTTCGTCGGGAAATCGACATGGAGCTTGCCGATATAGGCGCAGTCGTAGCCCGCCGCCGAAAAGACATCACCGATACACTCGGCATCCTCGCGCAGCGAACTCTCCGGACGCTCCGACATGCAGTTCAACACCACGCCGTTGCGTTCGGGATACATCCCCGAGAGGAGCATTCCGCGGTGCGGGCTGCTCACCGGGAAGTTGCTCACGGCCTCACTCAGCACCACGGCTTCCCGGGCAAACCGGTCCAGATTGGGCGTCTCGACCGGATCTCCCTGCCAGGCCACCTGCCCGGCAAACTCGGGATCGGACCAGAATCCCAGCGAAGAGTTGCGGTACTGGTCCGGAAACACATAGATCACGTTGGGGTGCTCGGCCACCGACGCCCCGCAGGCTGTCAGGGCGAGCCCCGCAAACGGAATCATATTCCTGGTTTTCCACATGGTTACAACTATTTCAGTTCGTTGAGTTTCACTTCGCGCGTAGCGCCCTCGCGGCACGTAAAGGTCAGCACCGTCCGGTCGCCGTCCACCGCCGCGCGGCAGTTCTCCGCCTCACCGGCCAGCGCCCAGCGGCCCCGGATCGTCACCTGCACTTCGGACGCCGCCGAAGGGTTGTCGATCCACGTCCGCGAATAGATGCTCCGCTCGACGCGTTTGCCGTCGACATCGAACACCTCGTCGCTCGGGCCTTCGTAGAAGCGCAGGTCGGGATCGGCCACGCTGACCGTCAACGAGCCCTCCCCACCGCCGATCATCACCAGCGACGGCTGCGAAACCCGTTCCAACAGCCCCTCGTTCACCGCTCCGCCGCAGAACAGCGCATAACCCACGATGCCCGTCGGACGGTCACGCAGGATATGGGCCGTCGAATCGCGCCGCAGCACCTCGTAGGGCAGCTCCCCGGCATAGCGCGCCGCCTCGTCGTCCGAGGCGTGCACCACCATCAGGTATTCGTAACCCTCGCCGTCGACAGCCCCCTCGCCGTGGTCGAGCCACGCCGTCGCAAAATTGTTCTCCGTCGGGGCATCGGTCTCCTCGTGCAGCGAGTGCTGGAGGCTCTTCGTCACGCAGACCCTCCCCTCCGGAATCACATAGAGGTTCCGCAGGTTGTCCCGCAGAACGGCCCCTTTCGGCAGGATCGCCACATAGGGGAAGGTCGTCACCCGTTCGCCATTCACCGTCACCGGATCGGCTTCATGCTCCAGAAAATTCTGGAACAGCGTCGTATGCACGCCGCCCTCGGCCCGGTTCTCGATGTCGGAACCCAGGCAGACCACCCGGTTGTCGAAGAGGAAGAACGTCTTCCGGGCCCGCAGCGTGCCGTTATACTTGTCGTGGTCGTGAAGCTTCATGGCGAAGAGGCCGTTGCGCCCCTCGTGGCTCACGCCCCCGACGAACGCCTCGTCCGACAAGAGCATCTCCTCGTAGCCCGAGAAGGTGTCGACGTTGCGAATATCGGCCTTCATCTGCTCCATCGGGATGGCCAGAGCCGTCGTGCCGGGAATGTGGCACCAGTCCCAACCCTCCTGCCGGAATCCGCTGCCGAAGGCGCTCACGGGATCCCCATCCCCGAGCAGTTGCAGGCTTCCGTTCGTCAGGTAACGTCCGTAGTGGTTGCAGCCCTGATAGATCTCCGCAGCCCACACGTAGCGGCTGTGTCCGGCCACCGTGACCAGCCAGTCACCGCGCCGGTGCGACAGCGAAGCGTTGTAACCGTAGACATGGGTCCCTTCGGGCGACGGTTCCGCCGCAATTCCCTGCTGCGCGAAGAGGCGCGTATAGCGGTCCTCGCCGTCGCAGACCCGCAGGTAGGCCGCCGCCAGCTCCGGGTCGATCTCCTGCCGTCCGTCGGGCGAACCCGCCACGGCCAGCCGCGCGTAATGCCACGGGACCAATGCCCCCTTGCCGTCGGGATGACGGCCCGACAGCGCCAGCGGGAACGACCGCAGGTTGCAGTAGAAGCGCATTTCGAGCAGCGCCCGTTTCAGAATCGCATGGCTCTCCTCGCTCACCGCAAAGCGCGTCTTCGACAGCAGCCACACGGCATTCACGCCGCCGCCGCTCAAGCCGTCGACGGCATAGGCCGGATAGTGGTGGCGATGGTGGAAGACCGTACCGTCGCTCTTGAAGCAGGGACTCGACCCCTCCGTGACCTTGTAACCGTTGTCGACCCAGCGCGAAAAGGCCGTCAGGTAGGCCTCCTTCTGCGGCGAATCCGGCAGCAGCACGATGCTGGCCAGGCGCCCGATCAGCGAGGTGTTGAAGGCGTCGATGTCCATACCGGGCACCGTCGGCGGCAGTTTCACTTCACCGACCCCCGAGAACCACTCCATCGCCTGCTGCACCGCGTGCTCCAGCCCCGCCTCGCGCAACACGTCGCGCATGATGACCGGAGCCGTATAGAAGTTGCGCATACTGTAACCCAGATGGTGCAGGGTTCCCAGTGCGCTGCCCGCCGCGAAGCCCTGGTCCAGCAGGTGCCGCGTCAGCAGGATATACATGCGTTCCAGCTCCGCCCGTTCGGCAGGGTCCTGCGCGGCGTCGTGCGCCACGGCAATCTGGAACAGAAAATCGTTATACCCCCGCAGCAACTGCCCGTTCCCGGCGAAGAGCTTCGCCACCGAGGGGTGCCCGAGGTTGATATAGGTTTCGGCATAACGCACAAACCAGATCGGCTTGCCGCGCAGCGTTCCGTCCCGATTCTCCGTAATGCCGTACGACGCGAAACGCTTGCGCAGCGTCTCGATCGGCAGGGGTTTCTTCCCGTCGAGGAGCAGTTCGCGCAGGCGCTTCTCGACGGTCGCCATGTCGCGCTCCGCAGCCTCGTCGAGCGTCGCCGGGGCCGCCGGCATCGGATTGCGCCACGACTGCAGCAGCACGAGCCAGTGGCTCGTGGTCTCCGCATTGATGAACGGAGCCTGGAAATCCGCCGTATGGTGCCGCACGTCCTGGAACGACGAGAGGATCCAGTGGTCGAAGTAGAGTTCGCCCCGGCGCGCCCCCTCGACCGTAACAACCACCTCGTCCATCCCCTCCTCGGGGGTTCCCTGCATGTCGCGGTCGAAGGCCACCCAGGCCCCGCGCCAGCCCGTGAACGAGAGTCCATAATCGAACCACGCGCACGTCCGGCCCTCCTTGCGGAACTCGAAACGCAGCGTCCCCTCCAACGCCTTCGGGGCATAGACCCAGAAGACGAAGGTCGAGACCGACGTCTCCCGCGGATTGGGGTTTTTCGACAGATAGCCGATCGGGGCTTCGATGCGCACCTGCGCTCCCGCACGCGTCCACCGCCAGCGGAGCGAATGGCTGCCGTGCTTGTAGTGGTCGCCGGAGAGCTCCAGCGAGGAGCCGCGCGACGCCTCGAAAGGCGCCGCGGACTCCTCGAACGAGAGGATCCGCGCATCGGTAACCTCCTCCAGAGGCTGCGCCGATGCGGTCCAGCCCCACACCGCCGCCGCGGCCAGAAAAATCAGTTTATGCATCGATTCCTTTCCGGTTTAGAACAACGGTTCCCCCTTCTCGATGTGGCCCTTGCGGATCAGCGCTTCGAGGAAGTAGTAGTCGGCATAGTTCAGCGGCACGTCGATGTTGCTGCCGTGCGGGATGCTCCCCACGGAGTGCATCAGCAGGAACCCGCCGTTCTCGCCCACCGGAGCCCGGTAAGCCGGCGACGACAGCGACTCGATCATCTTGTCGGCCTTCTGCCTGTAGAGTTCGTTGTTCGTGTAGGTATACATTTCGTAAAGGGCCGAAGCCAGCACGGCGGCCGTCGAGGCATCACGCGGCTCGTCGGGGATGTTCGGCGCATCGTAGTCCCAATAGGGCACCAGATCCTCGGGCATGTTCTTGTCGTTGAGCATGAAGGCTGCCACCTTCTCCGCATGGTCCAGGTAGCGTTTGTCGCCCGTATAGCGATAGCAGGTCGTATAGCCGTAGACGGCCCACGCCTGCCCGCGCGCCCAGGCCGAATCATCGGCATAACCCTGGGCCGTGCAGCGCCCCCGGACGTGTCCGTCCGTCAGGTCATAGTCCACGACGTGATAGCAACTGTAATCGTCGCGGAAGTGCTCCTGCATCGTCCGGTCGGCATGTTTCACGGCCATGTTGTAGAAGGTGCTGTCCCCCGAGAACTCCGTGGCCTTGAACATCAGTTCGAGGTTCATCATGTTGTCGATGATCACCGGGCACTGCCACCCGCGCTCGCCCTGCCAGCCGCGGTCGGCATCCCACGACTGGATGACGCCCGGCACCTCGCGGAAACGCGTCGACAACGACTTCGCGGCCTGCACGATCACCTCCTTGTAACCCGGAATGTTCTTCAGGCGCAGGCCGTTGCCGTAGCTGTCGTAGATCATGAACCCGACATCGTGGTGCCACTGCAGGTACTGGATCGAATCGAGAATCTCGGTATGCTTGCGCGCACGCTCGGCCCAGGCTTCGTCACCCGTGAGTTCGTACATGTACCAGAGGTTTCCGGCGAAGAATCCGCTCACCCAGTCATCCGTGGGGACATAGTCGATGCGTCCGTTCTTATAGGTCGAGGGGATGCGGATCGTGCCGGTCATTTCGCTCGAATCGGCCAGCATGGCGAGCTGTTGCTGGGCCACGGCGATATTTTCGTCGATGATCGAAACTTTTTCCGGGGCCTGCGAGCAGGCTACGGCTCCCCCGGCTACGAGCAGGGCTGCCGCCCATTTGGTTAAAACTGTCATAAATTCGATTTTGATGGTCAATAGTTACACAAATGCACAATTATTACATATATGTATGCGAATCAGGGCAAACAGCCCCTTTCGTTACCGATTTTTTTCACTAACAAAACCGCACTTTGCGTACAAAGATAAAATAATTTCGGGACTTCCGCCATTTTTTAACA
>DXDA01000022.1 GCA_019115745.1 Candidatus Alistipes intestinigallinarum | reverse complement strand
GGCCGGCAGGAGTTCGGGGCTCACCGGCGTGTCGATGATGTCGAGCAGCGTGGCCCGCGTCGCGGGGTCGCTCTCCGTGTCGGCGGCCCACTTCACGAGGTGGCGCACCAGCGTCTTCGGCACCGAGGCGTTGACGCCGTACATCGACATCTGGTCGCCGTTGTAGGTGGCCCAGCCGAGGGCCAGCTCCGAGAGGTCGCCCGTGCCGACCACCAGTCCGCCCTCCATGTTGGCTATGTCCATGAGGATCTGTGTCCGTTCGCGGGCCTGGGCGTTCTCGTAGGCGGCCGAACGCTCCGACGGATCGAGCCCGATGTCGCGGAAGTGTTGCAGGCAGGCCTCGCGGATCGGGATCTCGCGCACCGTGACGCCCAGTCCGCGCATCAGTTCCAGAGCGTTGCGGTAGGTGCGGTCGGTGGTCCCGAATCCGGGCATCGTGATGCCGAGGATCCCGGCGCGGTCGAGCCGCAGCAGGTCGAACGTGCGGACCGTCACGAGCAGCGCCAGCGTCGAGTCCAGACCGCCCGAGATGCCGATCACGGCCTTTTCGCTCCGCGTGTGGAGAAGCCGCCGGGCCAGTCCGTGCGACTGGATGCGGAAGATCTCCTCGCAGCGTTCGTGGCGGTCGCCCTCCTCCTTCGGGACGAACGGCATCGGGTCGATGTCGCGTTCCGGTACGGCGGCCCGCAGCCCTTCGGGGATCTCCATTTCGATGACGGTGTTCTCCGAGGAGCTCTCCCGCTGGCGGAACGAGGTGTTGCGGCGGCGTTCGAATTCCAGCCGCTGGATGTCCACGTCGGCGACGACGATCTGTTCGTCGGTCGAGAAGCGTTCGGCTTCGCGCAGGATCGTGCCGTTTTCGGCGATCAGGCCGTTTCCGGCGAAGACCAGGTCCGTCGAGGACTCGCCGAGGCCTGCCGAGGCGTAGACGTAGGCCGAGAGCGTGCGGGCCGACTGCTGGGCGACGAGTTGCCGCAGGTAGTCGTGCTTGCCGGCCAGTTCGGGCGAGGCCGAGAGGTTGAAGATCACCTTTGCGCCGTTCAGCGCCAGCTGCGACGAGGGCGGGATCGGAGCCCAGAGGTCCTCGCAGATCTCCACGCCGAACTCCGCGCCGTTGACGGCGAAGGTGAGGTCGGCCCCGAAATCGGCCTGCTGTCCCGCGACGTCGATCCGCTCTTCCGAGATCCCGGCGCCCGATGCGAACCAGCGGCTCTCGTAGAACTCTCCGTAGTCGGGGATGTAGCTCTTCGGGACGACGCCGAGGATCTTTCCCTGGGTCATCACTACGGCGCAGTTGTAGAGCGACGCTCCGTGGCGCAGCGGCGCCCCGGCGATCAGAGCCAGCGGGAGCTTGCGCGTGTCGCGGGCCAGGCGTGCGAGGGCCTCGTCGGCGGCATCGAGCAGCGTGGGCTGCAACACGAGGTCGCCGCACGTGTAGGCCGTCGTGCCCAGTTCGGGGAATACGACGATCTCCACGCCCCGGCGTGCCGCCTCTTCGGCCAGTGCGGCCATGCGTTCCGTATTGTAGGTGCAGTCGCCGACCCGCAGGGCGGGAATCGCCGCCGCGACTTTCAGAAATCCGAAATTGTCCATTTTTTCACATGTTTATGCCCCTCCCGGGGGCTTTTCTCGCTTTTCGCTCCTTTGCCCCGGCAATGAACCGCTCTGCCGCAACCTATTCGGCCCAGAGCTGCGCGAGGTTCAGGATCACCTGCTGGGCCTTGCGCATGGTGGTGAGTGAGCAGTACTCGAACTTGCCGTGGAAGTTCATGCCGCCGGTGAAGAGGTTCGGGCACGGCAGCCCCATGAACGAGAGCCGGGCGCCGTCCGTTCCGCCGCGGATCGGACGCACGAGGGGTTTCACATCGGCCATCTCCATCGCCCGGAGGGCCTTGTCGATCACCTGCGGGTGGGGTTCGACCATCTTGCGCATGTTGAAATACTGGTCCTTGACCGTGAGGGTCAACACGTCGCTGCCGTATTTCTGCTTCAGCAGGTCGACGCACGCCCACAGGAAGACCTTTTTCTTCTCGAAACGGTCGGCGTCGTGGTCGCGGATGATGTAGCTCAGCGAGGCCCGCTCGACCGTGCCGCTGATGCCGACGCAGTGGTAGAATCCCTCGTAACCTTCGGTGAACTGCGGGCGCTCGGCCGCCGGGAGCAGCGTCTGCAACTCGCACGCCACGTCGATGGCGTTGATCATCTTCGCCTTGGCGTAGCCCGGGTGGACGTTGCGGCCCTGGATTTCGATCTTCGCGCTGGCGGCGTTGAAGTTTTCATACTCCAGCTCGCCCTCCATGCCGCCGTCGACCGTGTAGGCGAAGTCCGCCCCGAAGGCCTTGACATCGAAGAAGTCGACACCGCGTCCCACCTCCTCGTCGGGCGTGAAGCCGATGCGGATCTTGCCGTGCTTCACCTCCGGGTGGGTCATCAGGTATTCGGCAGCGGTCATGATCTCCGCCACGCCGGCCTTGTCATCGGCTCCGAGTAGCGTTGTGCCGTCGGTGTGGATCAGTGTGTGGCCCTTGAAGAAGGCCAGTTCCGGGAAATCCTCGACGCGCATCGTCAGGTGTCCGTTCAGCACCAGGTCGCCGCCGTCGTAATCCTCCACCACGCGCGGCTTGACATCCTTGCCGCTCATGTCGGGCGACGTGTCGACGTGGGCGATGAACCCGATCACGGGGGCCTGTTCATACCCCTTCGAGGCGGGCACCGTACCCATCACATAGCCATACTGGTCCATCGTGACCTCGGTCATGCCGAGCATCTGCATCTCGTCGCGCAAGGCTTCGAGCAGCACCTTCTGTTTCTCGGTCGAGGGGAACGAGGTGCTCTCCTCCGACGACTGCGTGTCGTAGGAGACGTATTTCAGAAAACGTTCTTTGAGATCCATAAAAACTTCCTGTTTTGTCGATTGTTTGTTTGTCTGTTTTCCCGGGTCTGAGCCTCGTTTTCACGGCGTTCCGCCGTGTTTGCAGTTCTGACCCCACCCCAAACCCCTCCCTCGGGAGGGGCTTGGATCGTGCGGCCCGGTTTTGTTGGTGCCGTTTAGACGGGACCGGCCTCTGAGCGCAGTTTCCCGCCGGAACCCGAGGCTTTGCGTCCCATGCCGGGACCGGACGTTGTTTCATTCCGCTCCGTCTGTGACGGGCGTTTCCGTTACTCCTCCTTTTTGGCGCGGAGCGTATGCCACGTGAAGTAGCCGATCAGCACGAGGTACATGACCAGTCCCAGCCATTCGGCCGCGTTCGTCGAGGCCCAGTCCGCGAGGAACCAGTCCACCTCGAAGAATTTCAGCATCGCGCTCACCACACCCATCAGGGCGCCTCCGGCGATGAATCCCGAGGCGATCAGCGTACCGCGGTCGAAGCGCGCCTTGTTCAGCGCCTCGTCCTTCGAACGGTTCGAGACGAACCACGCAACCAGTCCGCCAACCACCAGCGGGGCGTTCAGCTCCATTGGGATGAACATACCCAGTGCGAAGGCCAGCGCCGGAACGCCGATGGCCGTCAGCACCAGAGCCAGCGCCGCACCGCAGAAGTAGAGCATCCAGGGGGTCTGGCCGCCGGTCATCAGCGGCTGGATCACCGCCGCCATGGCGTTGGCCTGCGGAGCGACGAGCGCCCCTTCGCCGACGAATCCGAACGACTTGTTGAGGATTATCATCACGCCGGCCACCGTAGCCGCCGAGACGAACGTCCCGAGGAATTTCCAGGCCTCCTGCTTGCGGGGCGTGGTGCCGAGCCAGTAGCCGATCTTGAGGTCGGTGATGAAGCCTCCGGCCATCGAGAGTGCCGTGCAGACCACACCGCCGATGATCAGTGCGGCGGTCATGCCGGTCGTGCCGCTCAGCCCGACGCTCACCAGCACCAGCGAGGCGAGGATCAGCGTCATGAGCGTCATGCCCGAAACGGGGTTCGTGCCCACGATGGCGATGGCGTTGGCTGCTACCGTCGTGAAGAGGAAGGCGATGACGAAGACGATCAGGATGGCCGTCACGGACTGTACCCAGCCGTCGAGCAGCCCGAAGTGGAAGAAGACGAAGATACAGATGAGTGCGGCGATCAGGATCGAAAGGATGCGCTTCATCGGGATGTCCTGCTGCGTGCGTTCGGTCGAGGCGAGGGACGTCTTGCCGCCTCCGAATTCCGAGACGGCCAGACCGACGGCCTGGCGGATGATCTTCGACTGGCGCACGATGCCGATGATGCCGGCCATGGCGATGCCGCCGATGCCGACGGGCTTGCCGATGTAGGCGAAGAGGTTCTCGGCCGTGAAGAGCGACGAGGGGTCGGCCAGCAGCTTTTCACTCGTCACGCCCAGCAGCGAGGCCATCGTGGCGGGGTCGATCGCCTCGGCCAGCGATCCTACGACCGGGACGATAACGAACCACACGAGGCACGATCCCGCGGTGATGATCATGGCGTACTTCAGTCCGACGATGTAGCCCAGACCCAGGACGGCGGCCGAGGTGTTCAGTCCGAAGACCACCTTGAACTTGTCGGCTGCAACCTGTCCCCAGGTGCAGATGCGTGTCGTGATCGTATCGGTCCACAGCCCGAAGGTGCCCACGACAAAGTCGTAGAGACCGCCGATCAGCCCCGCGACGGCCAGCAGTTTGGCCTGGTTGCCGCCCTTCTCGCCCGAGACGAGCACTTCGGTCGTGGCCGTTGCTTCGGGGAAGGGGTACTTGCCGTGCATCTCCTTGACGAAGTATTTGCGGAAGGGGATCAGCAGCACGATGCCCAGCAGCCCGCCGAACAGCGACGAGAGGAAAACCTGCCAGAAGGCGGCATCCAGCCCCAGGATGTAGAGCGCCGGGAGGGTGAAGATCGCTCCGGCGACGATCACGCCCGACGAGGCGCCGATCGACTGGATGATGACGTTCTGTCCCAGCATGTTCTTCTTGCCCAGCACGGTGCCCATACCCACGGCGATGATGGCGATCGGGATGGCGGCCTCGAAGACCTGTCCGACGCGCAGCCCGAGGTAGGCTGCGGCGGCCGAGAAGATGATGGCCATCACCACGCCCATCGTCACCGAATAGGGCGTAACCTCCTTCGGGTTCGACGTGGCGGGCATGACCGGTTTGTACTCCTCGCCGGGTTTGAGTTCGCGGTAGGCGTTTTCGGGAAGCGAAGTTCGGGTCTGTTCCTGTTTCATGGGAGTTGCGTTTGGTTGTGGAGGTTATCGGTTGTCGCCGCTGCCCGAGATCAGGTGGCGCTGCATCCGTGAGCGGAGTTTGTCGACGTTCATCTGTGCCACCTCTTCGAGCTCGTAGCCCAGGTCGCGCGACAGCGTGGCGCAGTACCACAGCACGTCGCCGATCTCCTTGACGATTTCGAGCCGCTTCTCGTCGGTGAACTCCTTGTTGGAGTCGCGGATCACTTTCTTGACCTTGTCGGCCACTTCGCCGGCTTCGCCCGTCAGACCGAGCGTGGGGTAGACGATGCGGCTGTCTTCGGGATAGATGGCCGTTTCGAGGGCGTGTTGCTGGTATTCGTTGAGTGTCATCGGAAAAAAGATTTATTGATTGCAAAAATACGAAAATAATCGGAAATACGCAGAAAAAGGTCCCGGCACCAATGTGCGGGACCTCTCTCGTGAAAACCTTACAACAGGTCGAGCACCTTCTCCAGCCCGATCCCGTGCGAACCCTTGACCAGGACCAGCGCCTCCCGGACGGGGTCCGTCTGCAGCAGGTGACGCAACTCCTCGCGCGAGGGGCAGAGTGTCACCCGTTCCGGTTTCTCGGGAAGCGCCGCGTAGGCCCGGGCGAACTCCCCGCCGACGAGCAGCAGCTCCGCGCGGGGATCCTGTGCCGCCCGTTCGATGACCGCTTCGTGCTCCGCCTGCGACCACGCTCCCAGTTCGAGCATGTCGCCCAGAATCAACACCCGACGGCGGCGGTCGCCGAGCGGTTCGCCGAGGAGGTTCTCGATGGCGGCCCGCATACTCGTCGGGTTGGCGTTGTAACAATCCGCGATGACCGTGTTGTGGGGTGTTTCGATGCGTTGCGAGCGGTGGTTGTCCGGCTCGTAGTCGGCCACGGCCCGGCGGATCTCCACCTCCGGGACCTCGAAATAGCGCCCGATGGCCACGGCTGCCGCAATGTTGAAGCGGTTGTAACCCCCTTCGAGCCGGCTCTCGAAACCGTCGGCCAGCGATGCCGGGTAATATTCCGCGGCCAGCGACTCCCGTTCGGCGGCCATGGCGTTCAGCGTCTCGTCGTCCGCCAGCACGAAGGCCCGGCCGCCGTGCGCCGCCAGGTAGTCGAAGAGCTCCCCCTTGCCGCGCCGAACCCCTTCGGGCCCGCCGAATCCTTCGAGATGGGCCCGGCCGATGTTGGTCAGCACGCCGTAGTCGGGTTCGGCGATTGCGGCCAGCCGGGCGATCTCGCCGCAGGCGCTCGCCCCCATCTCGACGATTCCGAACTCCGTGTCGGGCGTCATGGCGAGCAGCGTCAGCGGCACGCCGATGTGGTTGTTCAGGTTGCCCTGCGTGGCGTAGACCGCAAAGCGCGCCGCAAGGACTCGGCTCACCAACTCCTTGGTTGTGGTCTTGCCGCTGCTGCCCGAGATCGCAAGGATCGGGATCCCCAGGGCGCGGCGGTGCTCCCGGGCCAGCTCCTGCAGGGCCGTCAGCGTGTCGCCGACCAGCCGTACCCGCGGATCCTCCAGGGCGGCGGGGTCGTCGCAGACCGCCGCAACGGCCCCTTTTTCGAGGGCTTCGCCCACAAAACGGTTGCCGTCGAAGTTGGCACCCCGCAGGGCGAAGAAGATCGAACCCGGCTCGATGCGCCGGGTGTCGGTCGAAATGTGCGGGTGGGCACGGAAGAGTTCGTACAACTCAGATATGCTTGTCTCCATTGTGGAATTTCACTTCGTCAATGAATTTCTTGATGTTCTGCTCGTCGGAGCGGGGGCAGATCATCAGCACGTCGTCCGTGTCGACGACGATGTACTCCTTCAGGCCGCTGATGACGGCGATCTTGCCCTTCGGCAGCGAGACGATCGACGAGCGGGTGTCGTAGAGGTAGCACCCCTCGTCGGGCACGGCGTTGGCGTAACGGTCCTTGCGCGAGTGCTGGTAGACCGAACCCCAGGTTCCGACGTCGCTCCATCCGAACTCCCCGCAGCGGACATAGACGTTGTCGGCCTTCTCCATGATGCCGTAGTCGATCGAGATGGCGCGGCACTCCGAGAAGGCGATCTCCACGACGCTGCGTTCGGCCTCGCTGCCCACGGCCTGCATGACGCCGCTGAAGAGTGCATGGTGTTCGGGCAGGTACTTCTCGAAGGCCTCGATGATCGAGCGCACCTTCCAGATGAAGATGCCCGAGTTCCAGAAGAACTCGCCCGACTGGAGGAATACCTGGGCCAGTTCGAGGTTGGGCTTCTCGGTGAAGCACTTCACCTTGCTGATGGGCTTCGCGTCCGAGACCTGGATGTATCCGTAACCCGTATCGGGCCGGGTGGGCTTGATGCCCACGGTCATCAGGGCGTCGTGCTCGGCGGCGAAGTCGAGGCACTCGGCGATGATGGCGCGGAAATCCTCTTCGTTGAGGATCAGGTGGTCCGACGGCGTGACGATCATCTCGGCGTCGGGATTGGCCTTCATCAGCGTGTAGGCCGCATAGGCGATGCACGGCGCGGTGTTGCGCCCCACGGGCTCGCACAGGATCTGCCGTTCGTCGAGCTCCGGGATGTGCTCCAGAACCAGTTGTTTGTATTTGTCGTTCGTCACCACGAGGAAGTTCTCCGGCGGGACGATTTTTGCAAAGCGTTCGTAGGTGTGGCGGATGAAGGATTTGCCCGTTCCGAGGATGTCGAGAAACTGTTTGGGCCGCGACTGACGGCTCTTGGGCCAGAACCGGGTGCCGATGCCGCCCGCCATGATGACACAATATTTATTGCTTGCCATAAGTTATTATATGGAGTTAACTTCGACAAAGATAAAAATATTTTAGTAACTTTGCCGCCTATCGGAGTGATAAATTTTCTGCCCGGAAATGAAGATCAAACTGTTCACGATCCCCAATCTGCTGACGCTATCGAACCTGCTCTGCGGTTCGTTCGCGGCGGTCGCGGCGCTGGCATACGACAACCTGAGCCTGGCTTTCGGGCTGATCGTCCTGGCGGCCGTTTTCGATTTTCTCGACGGATTCGCCGCCCGGCTCCTGCACCAGAGTTCGCCCATCGGACTGCAACTCGACTCGCTGGCCGACGACATCACCTTCGGATTCGCCCCGGCGGCCGTGCTCTATACGCTCTACGGACGCATGGAGGCACATCTGCTGCCCGAGGCGGCGTGGATTCCCTTCGTGGTCTTTCTCTTTGCGGCCTGCGCGGCCCTGCGCCTGGCCCGCTTCAACATCGACGATACGCAGCGCGACGAATTCCTCGGACTGCCCTCTCCGGCTGCGGCGCTCTTCTGCGCATCGCTCGGCTGGCTCAATGAAAGCTACGGGGAGCTCTTCTCCCGGGAGTCCGTGCTGATCGCGGCGCTGGGCATGGGGGTGCTGATGCTCGTCGGGGTGCGCATGTTCGCTCTCAAGTTCCACGGTTTCGGCTGGCGCGGAAACGAACTCCGCTACGGGTTTATCCTCGTTTCGGCCGCGCTGCTGCTCTGGCTGGGCGGGCTGGCCGTGCCGTTCATCATCCTGCTCTATATCGTTATCTCGCTCGTTCGCAGCGCGGTATGCCGGCGTGCGGAAGCGGGGGATTTGCATAATTAAAATTTTTTAATTACCTTTGCCGCGGTTTTCCGCTCTTTGGCTATGGCGAGACGCTCGAACCGGATATTGCTGACACTCCTGCTGGGAATGCTCTCTGTCGCTCCGCTTGCGCTGCGGGCCCAGAATTTCGATGCCCGCTCCCTGCAGCGTGCCATGGAGACCGGACAGTCCGGGTCGCTCTACGGGTCGAACCCCTACGAGCAGACCGAAGGCGAGGAGGGTCAGCAGCCCCAGGATACCACCAAAAAGGAACGGAAAATCCGAAAACCGCTGGAGTCTTACTTCTTCAGCGATTCGATCCGCGCGCTGAACAACTTCATGTGGCACGTGAAGCGCGATTTCAACCGCGTGGAGATCGGTCCGCTGGACACCATGCTCACCGATTACCGGATCGACTATCCGTTCTATCGGGAGGATGTGGGCGACATCGCACAGGGAGCCCTCGGGCAAACGTCGCTGCCGCTGAACTATTTCCGGCGACCCCAGTTCTTTGACTTCAGTTTTGCGAGCCCCTACTACGCGTACACCTACAACATGGAGAACGTGCCCTTCTACAACACGAAGCGGCCGATGATCCGGATGAACTACGCGGAGTCGGGTCAGAAGCGTTACCGGGAGGAGAATTTCGGCATCATGGTCGCACAGAACATCTCCCCGACGACGGGCTTCAACGTCGACTACAAGTCGCGCGGCACCCGCGGGCAGTATCTCTGGTCGCGGACCAAGAATCACAACCTCTCGCTGGCCGTGAGCCATACGGGCCGCCGCTACTCGATCCATGCGGGTTACTACAACAACCACATCGAACAGCAGGAGAACGGCGGCGTGGTCGGAACGTGGGCCATTGCCGACACGACGTTCAGCATGGCTTCGGGTGTGCCGATGCGCCTGGCCGATGCCGAGGCCCAGAACACCTACCGCAACAACGCCTTCTTCGTGACCCAGTCCTACGGCATTCCGCTGCAGCGCCTGACCGAGAGCGACTTCTCGATGGCGGGTCTGTCGGCCGTCTATGTGGGCCATTCGTTCGAGTACAGTTCGTGGAGCAAGGTCTACACCGACCTGAACGAACCCTATACGAACGAGCGCGACCACCGCGATGAAAACGGAAACTTCGTCTCCGAGGAGCACAATTACTACCAGAACTGGTTCATCAATCCGGTGGAGACGCGCGACTCGATCTACGAACGGGTCATCTCGAACCGCGTTTTCGTCCAGGCGCAGCCCTGGGACCGCAACGGGGTGGTGGGAACCATCGATGCCGGCGTCGGCCTCGACCTGCACACCTACTCGCAATTCGAACTGAACGATTATCTGACGGGCCGGTATACGAAGGTGAACAAAACCAGTTGGTTCGCCTACGGATCCGTCAGCGGAAAGATAAAGAAGTATGTCGACTGGGACGGGAACCTGAAGTTCTACCCGTCGGGATACAGAGGCGGAGACCTCTCGATCGGTGCGCACCTCGCACTGACGGGCTATCTCCGCGGACACCCCCTGATTCTCGAAGGCCGCTTCTCGATGGAGCGCCGCTCGCCGAACTATTGGCAGGAGAATCTATTCTCGAACCATTATATATGGAACACTCCTTTGAACAAGGAGAATGAGACTCGGTTGGAGGTCAGGTTTTCGGTTCCCGACTACGCATTCGAAGCGGGAGCCTGGCAGGGAGTCGTTACCGACAAGATCTACTATGCGTCGGACAGCAACGTCGCCCAGCACGACGGAAACGTCAGCCTCACGAGCGTGTATGCCCGCAAGGATTTCCGCCTCGGCGGACTTCATTTGGACCACAGGGTATTGTTGCAGTGGAGCACGGATCAAGAAGTTATACCCGTTCCGCTTTTGAGCGCCTTCCTGTCGTATTATTACGAGTTTTGGGTCGTGCGCGACGTACTGCGCCTGCAGATCGGTCTGGACGGTCGCTATAATACGCGTTATTATGCGCCCGGTTACAATCCGGCACTGTCGGTGTACTACAACCAGCGCGAAGAGGAGGTGGGGAACTATCCCTACATGGATGCCTTCGTGATGGCAAAGTGGAAGAGAATGCGGATATTCCTGAAATATCAGCATCTGAACAAGGGGCTGTTCGGAAACGGAGAGTATTTCTCGGCAGCCCGTTACCCGCTCAATCCGGGGATGTTCAAGATCGGAATCTCGTGGGGATTCTATGATTAGCGTGCTGTTCTGCGCGGTGTAAGCTGCCCGCAAAACAACCTTTTATGCTGAAAAAAACGGTTTTAACGTTTGCGTTCTTAACCATTCTAACGACATTTTACGGCTTTAACGCCCATTTCAGCACTCCCGTGATGGATGACGTGCTGAACGAAACCGCCGAAACCGACTATGCCCCTCATGCCGAGGAGCCGCGGAATGTCATTTCGGCCTACGACAACCTGATCCGCCGTGTCAGCGAGCAGGAGGGAAACGACTGGCGTCTGATGAGTGCCATCGCCTACCACGAGTCGCGCTTCACGCCCGACATCACCTCGCGGAGCGGTGCCCGGGGGCTGATGCAGATCATGCCTTCGGTGGCGCGTCACTTCGAGGTCCCGCTCGACCGCATCTCGGACCCCGAGACGAACGTCTGGCTGGCCAACAAGCTGATGACGGAGATTCAGTCGACGCTGCGGCTTCCGGAGAGTACGCCCGAGAAGGACCGCATGAGCATTGTGCTGGCATCGTACAACAGCGGAATCGGCCATGTGAGTGATGCCCGCCGTCTGGCGCGCCTGCATGGTGAAAACCCGAACTCCTGGGAGGTTGTGGCCCGTTACCTGACCCTGAAGGCCCAACCGGAGTATTACGAAAACGAGGTCGTCAAATGCGGACGTTTTACAGGCAGTCGCCAGACGCTCGCGTATGTGGACGACGTAATAGGACGCTACGACAAGTACTGCCGCATGGCCGGGAGGTAATGGCTGGCAGATAATTGAAAAAACAGCGCTTCGGATTTCCGAAGCGCTGTTTTTTTTGTCAGAGGCCGGGGGCTCAGTTCGAGCCGGTGACGGGGGTGTAGATCAACTCGAAATCGTCGACCCACATGACACTCTGGGTACTGCCGGTGAAGTAGTCGCCCCAGCGTGAAGCCGAGCAGACCACCATGATGTGAGTCGGCTTCTTGTCTGTCGAGACATATTCGATCGGGATGGTGAGCTGCGTCCATTTGTCGACGCTCTCCGTGAAGATGTGTTCGCCATAACCGATCACATCCTCGCCCTTCGGGTTGAAGAAGGTCTTCACGTCGCGCGTGTCGATGCTCACCGGGCAGGCGTCCGAACCGAAGGGTTGTCCGCCGTTCTGGTCATCGCCGGCTCCGTCCTTGCCCATGCCATACTTCTCCTTGGTCCAGGTTCCCAGGGCGACATAGATGATTCCGTTGTCCGGATCGCCTTTTTGAAGCTGCATTCCGGTGGGTTGGGATCCAATGTGGGAAATGTTACCAAGATTGTATTTCACCCATACGCACAGGGCCGTGGGGCGCAGTGTAAAGGGACGTCCAAAGTTAACGATGCCGTGGGTCGTGTTTCGGATACCGAAGAAATTTCCCGTGAAGAGATTCCCGGCGGCCAGTTTCATGAGCACATAGGTCGTGGCGAGTTTGGCCGATTTCGTTCCCGAACTGCCGGGTCGGATGTCTGTTTTGTCGGGCGTTGTGACGTTGAATTTGTCGCCGATTGCCGTCGAACCGTTGTTTCCCGTAGCCCAGAAGGGCGAGATCGGCAGCCCAGCTTCGTCCGAGAGGTAGGGCAGCCAGGGGTTTTTCGGTTTGGACCACTCCTCCATGCCGCTGTTCGGGAGCTGCTCGACCGCTTCCGTGGTGACGGTCGTGGGGGCACTCTCCTCGTTGCCGCAGTAGGATTTGAACTGGTAGGTGGTCTGCGGTTCGGCCGGGAAGGCCGCCGAGAAGGTCCCGCCGTTGATCTCCACATCGGGAACTTCTGCCCATTCGCCGTCGGTGCCGACGCGGTAGCGGAAGCCCATCTCCAGCCCGGCGATTCCCGACCCGCGCAGCCAGACGACTCCCGACCAGGCATCACAGGCTTCGGTCGAGACGGTCTTGTCGGTGGGCAGCACATAGAGCAGCCAGCGCTCCGTACGGCCGTGGCAGGAGACATCCACGAAGTGAGGGGTTCCGAGCGTGGGATCCTCCGCATCCGGCGAACTGTAGTCCATCGTCGAGAGTTCGTCGATCGAGGGCGAGTAGGTCGTGGTGACGCTCTCCGTGTCGGCAGGTCCGAGCTTGAGTTCGGTGATCGTCACATGGCTGCGGTCGGCATCCTTGGCGACATAGGCCGTGGCGATGCGGTTGTCGAGATCGAATTCCGGGGCTCCGATCTGCCCCTCGACCTGGAAGCTCCGCGAAATGGTCTGCGTGGCGACGATCTGCCAGTCGTAATCCTGATAGAGCGAGAGGGTGACGTAGAGGGGTGTCCGCAGATCGAACGTCCCGGTCAACTCCCGCGAGGTGCGGATGTTGTCGCGGAAGATCTGCGGGTCGATGTTCGTATTGTGCGGCGTGACGGAGTAGGTCACCTCGTCGATGTGCACGTTTTGGATGTCGGTAGCCTCGTCGAGCGCAAGGGTCACCGTACGGGTTGTCGGGTCGATGCCCGCAAGCGTGAATCCTTCGCCCTGCACGTTGTTGATGGCGACCTCCACGGTCGGGTAGGGCAGGTCGTTGTCGATACACGATGCCGTCAGGAGTGCCGTACCTGCGAGCAGATATGTCAGGAGTCGTTTCATGCGTTATCTCTTTTTCTTGTCCCACATATGGATCGTCATACCGATGTTGATGGCCAGGATGTTGAGTTTGAACTTCATGTTCGAGGCCTCGCGGGTTCCGATCTTGTTTCCCTGTTCGTCCTTCTGGGTGACGGAGGTGTACTGGATTCCGCCGAGTCCGAACGAGAGGGTTGCGCAGACGTTCGGGAAGATGTAGACCGCCGCGCCCGGATTAAACGCCAGTTTGAGCTGCGTATTGTCGCTGTAGGTCTGTTTGACCGCGCCTTCGGACTCGTAGGCGAAGCGGGAGGAGCCGTTTGCCACCGAGAGCTCGAATTCGGCGAAGAGTCCGAACCGGCCCTTGGGGTCGAGTCCCGCATAGGAGCGGTGGAAGATACCGAACGAATAGTTGTTGCTGGTGAAGTCGAGGTAGGGGATATTGAGCGAGACGTCGTTGTTTTCGCCCAGATCGAAGAGGGCCCCCTTGTCGAGCGTTCCGCTCATGTAGTTGTAGCCGAAGCGGACACCCAGACAGCGGTTGTCGCGGTAGAAATAGCCGAGAAAGGGCTTTATCGTGGCGATGGCGCCGTCGGCGTTGATGTTGTCCAGAATGAGCAGCACGTCCGTGTCATCGCTCGAAAGCGTTCCGTAGGAGGCCGTCAGACCCATGATCACCTCGCCTTTGTAGGCGAATTTGAGCTTGTTGATCTCGCGGTCGATGCGTCGTCGGGTCGGCAGGAACCGCTGTTTGGTCTTCGGCTTGGCTGCGGCGGCTGTAACGGACGGCGTTTGCCGGAGTTGTTGCAGGCTGTCCACCTTTGCGGGTACGGTCGTAACCGGTTTCTGGAGACTGTCTGCTTTTGCGGGTGCGGTCGTAACCGGTTTCTGGAGGCTGTCTGCCTTTGCGGGTGCGGTCGTAGCCGGTCGGGCCGGTTCCCCGGCGGCGTGTTGTGCTGCTGCCGGAAGTGTCAGGCAGAGCGTAATCAGCAGATATGCGTATGCGAATCGTTTCATGACGTGCCGGGTTTAGAGATAGAAGGCCATGCCGAGGCCGATCGAGAAGATGTTGACCTTGAAGTTCATCATGCTCGTGTTCCGGTTGCCGACGGTGACCTGGTTGTGGACCTGTTCGGTGTGGTTGAAGGTGATACCCATCACGCCGACGTTCACCTCCACGGCCATGTTGTTCGTGGCAAAGGCGATGATTCCGGGCGAGATACCCAGCGAAAGGGTGTATCCCGTTTCGTAGGTGCCCTTCACCGGCGAACCGTTGGCAAAACGGGCTTCGGTCCCGCCTCCTGCGAGCGACATCTCGTTGAAGAGGGCGAATCGTTTGCTGCGGCCCAGGGGAATGTATTGGCGCCAGATGGCCGCCACCTGATAGGAGTGTTTCAGGGCGTAGTAATCTTCGGCATTGAGGTTTATGTTGGAGTCCTCGTCTCCGAAGTTGATGGAAGCCTCGTCGAGCTTGAGCAGCGACCGCGAGTAGATGAACCGTCCGCCTAGGGCCATGTTGTTGCGGAAGGCATAGGCGATCATGGGGCTGACCTTGAAGGTATAGCCTTTGGAGTTGATGCCTTCGATGACCAGGAACTGATAACCTTTGTTCGTATGGGTCGAATAGGCGGCCGTACCGCCGAATATCCACTGGCCTTTCGGCACGAAGAGGTTGTGGGTGTCGGTCAGACCGCGTCTTTGACGCATTTCATTGATCGTCAGGGCTTTTTTCGTAGTTGCTGCCGGGTGAAGGTCCGTGCTGTCCGCACCGGGCAACTCCTGGGCGCGGAGCGCTGGCGCCCAGGCGGAGAGGCCCAGCAGGAGGGCGAATAGACGTATAAGGGTTGTGCGCATCGTGTTGCGTTTTGTCGTTAGTAAACCCACTGGAAGTCGTCGACGTAGAGCCGGTTCGTACTACATCCGTTCATGTAGTCGCCGTAGGCACTCGTGGCGCAGGAGATGACCAGCGTGTAGCTTCCCGACGGTTTGGTCTCTTTATCGTAGTAGTGGAGCGTGAGGTCGAGAGGGAGCATTTCACCGCCCGAGGATTGCTCCTTGATGAAGTACGAACCGTAGGCGATGATCTTTCCGGATGCCTCGGTGGTATTGTCGCCACCGTAGATTCCCTTGGCGGGATCCCAGACACCCGTTGGGTCGCTCGTCCCCGAGGTGACGCCATGTGGCGTGCTCCAGTCGACGATCGCCACATAGATACGGGCCTGGTCCTGTGTGTCGTTGGCGAGCGGTCCGTCGTGCTGATTCTTGTTGACCTGCCCGAGTACTTCGGCATAGAAGAGCAGATGCATCTTCTGCGGGCGGGCCTGCCAGTCGTAGGGCTGACCGAATGAGACTGTGCCATTGAGTCTCGATTGGTTGAAACTTCCTGTGAAGAGATTCCCGGCAGCCATTACCCCAAATGAGGTTGTTGCAGCCAGTAAAGCACATTTTGATCCGCTTTTTTCTTGTTGAGTGCAAAGTTGTGGCGTATAGGAGTTGTTACCGCTGTCCCAGAACGACCCGTGGTTGTTGTTGAAACAGCTCATCGAACCGTCCTCCATATCGCCTCCGGGAATGCTCTGGCCTCCGGCCGTCGTGAACGAGGCGAGGCTCTCCTGTTCGCCGATCATCGCTCGGCACTCGTATTCGTCTTCGGCCCAGACGCCCGTCCCGGCCGTCGGCGTGTAGATGGTCTGGCCGTTTTCGTTGGTCGACTCCTCCCATTCGGCGCCGAGCGTGGCTGTCCAGTAGCCGTCGCCGGAGTCGGTCCCGGCAAGCTCCTGCCACTCGCCGCCCTTCGAGCGCAGCCCGAAGGTCACGGCCGAGGCCCCCGTGTCGAATACCCGGGCGCGCAGCGTAATGGTGTTCCGCCACAGGTCGTAATCCGCCTCCGAGGGCGTTATGATTCCCTGCAGCGCGAAGATGCACTCCGCATCGCCGTTTCCGCCGCCGTTGTCCGAAGCCTCGAAACGCAGCGTGTGGTCGCCGCCCGTGCATCCGGCAAAGAAGTCGTCGGAGAGGGTCACGGTGAGGGCGTTTTCAGCCGTCTGCTCCACGGCAAGGCCTGCTGCGGGAGCCGAAATCGCCGCCAACAGATCATACGGTTTTCCGTCGAAGGTCAGCGTCGCCGCCGTCATCGGTTTGACGGTCGTGATCAGGAAGCGCTTTTCGCCGCCCTGATACTGCTGTGTCTCGGAGATTTCGAACCCGTCCCCCTCGATCGTCGGGTTGGGGCTCCAGATGATCGTGTCGTCGAAGTCGTCGGTCGAATCGTCCACGCGGATCGCAACGGCCTCGATGAATCCCGGCAGATCGGGCGAGTAGCGGAACGTCAACGTGTATTTCCCCGGGGTCCGGACGTCGGGGATGGAACCCGTTTTCGTCACCGTTCCGAGCGTGTTTTGCGTGCCGGAGAACTGCCACGAAAGGGCATCGACCCCTTCGTCGAGCGTGAAGTAGCCCGTGGCGTCCTCCGTGTAGCGGAGCGTCGAGGCGTTGTCGGCCCGGCTCTCGTCATACGTTGCGCCGGGCATCACCCGCACTTCGAAGTTCGTGCCGAAATTTTCGGGAATGGTGCCGTCGAAAACCGCGGCGACAGCCGTATTCTGCAGGGTGCACTTCACCTCGACGGGGGTATTCACCCCGGGAGTTACGGTGAAGGGCTCCTCGCCTTTGTAGAGGCGTTGGGTGAACGAGGCCGCAACTGCTTCGCCGGCCTCCACCGTCACGCGGTACTCCCCGGCCAGGAGTTCCAGACGCTCCGGAAGATCCTCCTTTGCGGTGTATTTGCGGATCGGATTTCCGTCGCTGTTGTAGAGGTAGACGGTCAGGTGCTCCATCGGATCGTAAGCGTCGTCAGCCGCCGCATCCGAACGGGTCGAGACCTTCATCGTGAGGGTTCCCGAGGCGCCTGCGGCGTCGAGCGGTTGGGAACTCTCCGAGCATCCCGCAACGGCGAGTCCCAGCACCGGGAACAAATATCTGTACAGGCGTTTCATGGCTACTCTTCAGTCGGTACTACGAGGGTCAGCGTGGCCGAGGTCTCTCCGCCCGCAGGGTCGATTACTTTGAGATGGAACTGGTGGCTCTCGCCCGGCTGGCTCAACTCCTTGAGGGCCCCGATGATCTCGGAAGGAATCTCGAAATAGGTGCTCGGCTGGCCCTTGACCTCGTCGCCGACCGGGAAGCCGACCGCCGTTTGCAGCAGGTTGCCCTCCTCGCTTTCGGCATCGATCTCGCAGAGGTCGAATTCACCCGCCAGAGCCGGCATTTCGGAGAGGATTGCTTCCAGCGTGACGGATTCGATCCGCACGAGCAGGGACTGGATGCCGCCGTTCGGGGCCGTGATGTCGACGCGCACGGGATCGAGGGTTTCCAGCACGTAGGGCTGTGCGATGTCCCAGCCCTGCATGACGATTGTCGGGGCTTCACCGGGCTCCTGTCCGCCGCCCTCTTCGAAGACCTCCTCCCAGAGTCCGTCGGTGCCGTTGACCGTGATCGTGTCGTCGAGCACGAAGTTGTCGACCTGAATGTCGAACTTGATCCCGCCCTGGTCGGCGTAGACGATCACCAGTTCGATTTTGCGCCACTGTCCGGCCTTGACGCCCGGGATCGTCTTGCTGAAGGTCACCTCGCCGCCGTCGGTAAACGAGCCGCTAAGTACGAATTCGAGATCATTGGACTCGGCCGCAGGCATGAAGAACGCGGCCCGGTTTCCGTCCCAGTACTCCTTCGAGAACTCCAGCGAGGCGCTTCCCAGCGAAATGGTGGCTTTGGTATCGTCGGTGAGCTGGTCGGCCAGGTCTGCCGAGCAGAGCAGCGTCACCTTGATGTTCTGCAGCGTGCAGACGATCTCCTCGATCGGGGTGGTGGCCCCTTTCGTAATCGAGAAGGCATAGGTCGTGCCGTAGACCGGGGCGTTCCAGGCCGCAGCCTGAATCTCCTCCGTGCGGTGGGAGCAGACCGTCAGCGTATAGTTGCCGGTCGGCAGCTCCTTGGGCCCGGCCGCGAGTTCTGCCTGCAGCTCCGCATAGGTGCCGTCGAAATGCGACTTCTGATCGTCCGTGTTGACGATCCGGACGAGATAGCCATCCGTTTCGGTCACCGCACGGGTCGAAGCTTGCGTGGAGGGCGGAGTTTGGGTCTCGTCCTGCGTATCGTCGGGCTGGGTGTCGGTCTCGGTGTCGTAGATCACGCGCAGACTCATCGCTCCGCTCAGGAAACCCGTCGTTGCGGAATCGGTCGTTCCGTTTCCCGCGTTTTTGTAGGGGGGCTCCTCGTTTACGCAGCCCGCCAGCAGAAGGGCTCCCAGACTCAAGGTCGTAAATAATCCGGTAAAGGTTTTCATATCTCGTGTCGTTTTTATGCGTTGGTTTCCTCTTCGGCGTTGTCGTTCAGTTCGATGTCGAACGTGCGTTCATCGAGGTATTCGTCGTAGAGATTGATCGTCACCGAGGCGCTTCCGCTGTTCTGCGCATCGAAGAGGAACGTATGGCGCGTGCGGGCGACGGTCTGTTCGAGCGTCTGCTCGGGGAAGGTGTAGCTGCGGTCGAAGGCCGTGCCGGTCTGGCTCTGGAGCTTGGCCGTACCCGTGAGGGTCAGCTTCGAACCGGCCTCGACGAAGACCGCTTCGTCCGCCGTCTCGGCACCGGGCGTGAAGGTAAAGCGGTTCCCGGCCGATGTCGTGACGGTGAAGGTCGCGTCATGGAAATAGTTCAGAAACGCTTCCGTGGCCGTGACGAGCACCTGTGCATTGGCAATCTGTACGGGAATGGTCTCCTCGACGCTTTGGCGGGCGACGATCGTGATCTCCTTGCTGCCGGCATAGCAGGGTTTGCCAGCCCCCTCGGCCTTCGGATCACCGTAGGAGAGGGTTGCGGTGTAGGTTCCGGCCTGGAGTGTTTCGCCCGCGTCGTTGAATGCGGCGAGGCTCTCCCAGGTCTGGAAGTAATCCGTTCCGGAGATCGTGAGGGCGAGCTCCCCGGCGGTCGGGACCGGCGTAACGGCGATTTGGGCCCGTGTGGTGATCAGGGCGTCGGTGCGGCAGTCGATACGGAGGGTTCCGTAGCCTTCGCCGTTTGCGGGGGTCTCATTTTTGGCGCATCCTCCGGCCACAACGGCCGCCGATGCCAGTATGCAAAACAGGAAATTTCTCATGGCGGTGTCGTTATTGAGCGATGGATACGCGGATGTCGTCAAGATAGATATAGAAATATTTGGCGGTAAGTACACTCACACCACTTCCCGATATTTTCTGATAGTCGGTCGCCCGCCACGTCAACCGGGAGCGATTCGTTGCGTTTGAGATGAGGATGTCGGTTTTCGTTTGGGGCAAAGTACCCGTAAATCCGCCACCTTCGTTTGGAACATACTTTTCGATCATCCGACTCATTTCGGAATCCCCCGAAATGGCCCCATCGGTATCATCCTGTACGCCGAATTCGCAGTTGATATGCCACCGGGATGAGAGTGTACCCGATACGATCGGGGCTCCGATGCTGTAAGAGACCTTGATAGGTACGGAGGCCCCCTCCTTCAGCGGCAGAAACGGTGTGTCCATACGGCCTCTCTTGAGATCTCCTCCGCCAAAAGCGCTGGTGCCTACGTACATATAGAAGGCGGCGCGCCCGGGTTGAATTTCATAGCGGCTGGCGCTCCAGCCGGGTAGTCCGATTCCCGAGAGTTCGTCCGTCGAATTAGTGCGACTCTGCGCCGAGGCCGTGCTGAAATCCTCCTCGAAGAGATACGGCACGCGGAAGCTGGCGACGCGGTTCTCTTCGCCAGCGGTTACCGCCGGCAGGGTGAAGGTCTCGGTCAGAAGGGCGTGCTCCGAATCATACGTCACCTGGAAACCGTCCAACTCCTCCGTGGGGTTCGTGTAGCCCCGGAAGCGAACCGTATAGTCGCCCGTACCCGTGACGTCGAACGTACGGCTCTGACTGCCGTCCTCGAAGCTCCAGCCCGAGGGGGCCGTCACCGTGAAGGTGTTGATTGTCTCGCCCAGCGTGTTGACGCCCGTCTCCGTGAGGGTGAAGACCAACTGCGTGAGCTGCTCTGCCGCTGCCGGAACGTTGTAGTTGATCGGCGTGGTGTGGCCGGCGGCAAAGGTCCGGTCGGCCGGGGCGAAGGTCCGCTCTTCCGATTCATAGGCCGAGCTCGACGCCACGATCGAAACCTCCTGCCCCTCTTCGAGCGTGACGGGGGCGATCAGCGCGTAGACCACGGCGCCGACATCCTTCGGCTCCGAAAAACGCAGGGTCAGCGTGTTGCTCGACTCGCTCAGTTCGGCCGCAGCGGCGGGGTTGGCGGCATCCACCGTCAGGCGCCCCACGACGGGCTTCGGGAAGGTCAGCTCAATCTCCGAAATCGGCTCTCCGAGGTCGTTTTTCGGCAAGGAGATTTTCAGCACATGCATCTTGTGCGAAAATTGCAGGTTGACGATGTCCGTATTGTCGCTGATGCCGCTCGGGTCCTTTTTGTCGTGTTCGCGCAGGGCGTCGGCGCCCTCGATCGGCGTGGCCACCATCACGTCCCACTCGCCGTGGAACGTCCCGTCCTGCACGGCCGGGATGTCGTAGCTGGCCCGCAGCCCGTCGGTCGAGGCCGGAACGGGCGACACGGCGTAATAAGTATAGGTATCCTCGGCCATCTGCGGGATGCTGCCGCGGAAGCTGGCCGAGTTGTAGGTCGCATTATAGTGGTAGAGGCTGAAGGCCGTGGCGTCGAGTACGGTCTGCGCAGCGGCATTCACGGCCCAGAGTGCGAGCCGGTCGCCCGTCTGCCAGCGGACCACCTCGCCGTCCTCATCCAGTGAGGTGCGGGTTGTGGATTGGCTCTGGATGTCGAGTCGCGGTCCCGAGCCGATTGCCACCTCGATGTGTTCGGATGCCGGAAGGGTTCCGTCATCCGCGTTTTTTGCGCAGGCGGCGCACAGCAGCGGCACAAGAAGCAGGCTTGTCCAATGTTTCATCATGCACGAAATTCTTTTATCTGAATCTCTGCAAAAATAGGGTCGGAAGCCGGTTTTCCGAAATAAATTCAACGAACAGCCTGTTTTTCATCACGAACCGGCCGCTTTTCCCGTTGCGGTTTGGGCGGATTGCACACAAAAAGGCCCTCCGACACACCCTTGTCGGAGGACCTTTTTCGAGGTTTTCGGGTTGGATTTTCGGACTGGACTCAATCCCGGATTCCGTGGCCGTTGTCCGCTTTCCCCGGATGAACGGCTGCGTGCCCGGACTTTCGGGTCGGCAGGGCCGGACCCTATTCGGCGCCTTTGACGTAACGGTCGAGCCAGCCGAAGAATTCACGGTTCCAAACCATCGAGTTCTGGGGCTTGAAGACCTGGTGCGCCTCGTTCTCAAACTCCACGAGCCGGGCCGGAATGCCCCGCACGCGGGCGGCGGTGAAGGCTTCGAGCGACTGCGTGTAGGGGATGCGGAAGTCCTTCTCGCCGGTGAAGATCAGGATCGGCGTGTCCCAGCGCGTCACGAACTTGTGCGGCGAGTTGGCATAGGAGCGCTGTGCCGTGGCGTTCTCCTTCTCCCAGTAGGGGCCTCCGTAGTCGTTGTTGATGAAGAAGAGCTCCTCGGTTTCGCCGTACATCGACTCGAAGTTGAAAATGCCGCAGTGGGCGATGAAGGCCTTGAAGCGCTTCTCGTGGCAGCCCGCCAGGAAGAAGACCGAATAGCCGCCGTAGGAGGCTCCCACGCAGCCCATGCGCTCTTCGTCGGCCCACGGTTCCCGGGCCACGTCGTCGATGGCCGAGAGGTAGTCGCGGATGTTCTGGCCCGAGTAGTCGCCCGAGATCTGGTCGAGCCACTCCTGCCCGAAGGAGGGCAGGCCGCGGCGGTTCGGTGCCACGACGATGTAGCCCTGGGCGGCCATCAACTGATAGTTCCAGCGGTAGCTCCAGCCGTTCGAGACGACGTTCTGGGGACCGCCCTGGCAGTAGAGCAGCGTCGGGTACTTCTTTGCCGGGTCGAAGTCGGGCGGGAGGATCACCCACGTGAGCATCTGCTTGCCGTCGGTGGTCCGCACCCAGCGTTTCTGGACTTCGCCCATGCGGATATTTTCGTAGATGGCCTTGTTAATCCCGGAGAGCTGCGTCAGGGTGCCGTCTGCGGGGTTCACCTCGTAGAACTCCGGGGCCGAGGAGATCGTGCACAGCTCGGCGACGATGCGCCCGCCGCCCGTCGTGAAGGCGTTGATGTCGTGGTCGCCCTCGGTCAGCACCTCCACTTCGCCGTCGACCGTCGCCACGCGGCAGATCTGGTGCGTGGCCTCGATCGGTGCAATGAACCGGAGTTCGTCGTTCCCGGCCCAGACGACGTTCATGGCGTTGTAGTCGAAATCCGCCGTCAGATCGCGCATCTCGGTCGTCGCGCAGTCGTAGAGGAAGAGCCGCGCCTTGTCCGACTCGTTGCCGGCGCGCTGCTGCGAGAGGAAGGCGATCTTCGAGTCGTCGGGCGACCAGACGGGATACTTGTCATAGCCCGGGAGGTTGTCGCGCAGCCCTTCGACGGGCTCTCCGGTGTTGAAGTTGGTGGGCTTGCAGATGTTCTGCGTCTGCTGCGAGGCGACGTCGTAGACGAAGATGTCCGAGTCGGTCGAGACGGCGTAGGCCGTGCCGGTCAGCGGCTTGCAGGTGTAGGCCAGCATCGTTCCGGCGTGGTTCCAGGCGATCTCGGCCATGTCGAAGTAGGGGGCCAGCGGAGCATCCCATGCCGCGTCGGCGCCGAGGATGTCCCGACCCTCCTTCAAGCCGTCGGGCCCGAAGTCGCCGACGAAGATGTGCAGGTATTCGCCCTCATCCCAGTAGTCCCAGTGGCGGGCCATCAGGTCGTCGTAGATCCGGGCTTTCGACTTGTCCATGTCCTTGTGGATGTCGGCCGAACGGCGGGCGGCCACCTGTACGCGCTGTACGTACCACGCCTTGTCGCCGCGGGGCGAGATGCCGAATCCCTCGACGTCGCGTCCGAAATCGGAGAGCTGCCGCGCATCGCCGCCCGCGGGCGCCATCTCCCACACCTGCATCGAACCGCTGCGGTCCGAGAGGAAGTAGATCTTCTGCCCGTCGGCGCTCCAGCGCGGAGCGAGGCTGTTCGACGTGAGGTCGGTCAGGCGCGTTGTGGCCTTCGTGTCGAGCTCCTCGACCCAGAGGGTCGTCACACCGCGGTTTTCGGTCATGTTGTAGTCGGTCTGCTGGTAGACGAAGCGCTTGCCGTCGGGCGAGAGCACGGCACCGCCCGCACGGCTCATCTTCCACATCACCTCGGGGGTGAAGCGTCCGGCGGCAATCTCTTCGGCCGTCAGGGCGTTGTCGATCTTCAGCGGCTCGGGGCGCTGCCGGTCGCAGGCGCCCAGCCCCATAGCTGCAATAGCCATCATCAGGATGATTTTTTTCATTTTTGTGGAGGTTTTCCTATTTATTCGTATTTTTGGATTCCGAAAAAATGCTTCATACAATGACCCGTACCGTCTATTTTGCCGACAGGAGCGTGACCTTCACCCCTGCGGCGCCCGGCGGGGAGTGGTACGCCGTGGCGGCGGAGTCCGACGGCGGCGTATCGCGCCCCAAGATACTGAATTTTCTCGAATCGCACAACTCCGTAGCGGTCGTTTCGGCCGATCCCGAAGCGACGTTCCGGGCCTTTGCGGCGCAGTTCGCGTGGGTGGAGGCGGCCGGCGGCGTGGTCGTGGACGACCGGGGGCGGTGGCTGCTGATCCACCGCAACGGACGTTGGGACCTTCCGAAAGGGCATCTCGAAGCCGGGGAGAGCATTGAGACCTGTGCGGCCCGCGAGGTGGAGGAGGAGACGGGCGTGCGGGGCGAGGTGGTTCGGCCGCTGTGCCGGACGCTGCACGCCTACTGGTTCCCGAAGACCGAACGCTGGGAGCTGAAGCAGACCCATTGGTTCGAACTCCGGGCAACGGAAGCCTCGGCGCTGCAGCCCCAGACCGAGGAGGGCATCGAACGGGTGGTGTGGTGCACGCCCGCAGAGGCTGCGGAACACGTGCGCGAGGCCTTCCCGACGATCCGCCGCGTGGCCGAGGCGATGAACCGATAGCCCGACGGCCGGAGGTGCCTCTCCCTTTCCGGATGATGCCCGGGGCCGGGCGGTGACGACGGCCGAGTCCGGCCGTGTGTCCGGCTCTATTCGGTCTTGTCCAGCCCTATCCGGCCTCTTGCCCGGCTCTCCGGGGCGGGCTACTCTTTTCCGAGGCGCTGCCTTACGGTCTCCTTGTATTTGCGGGAGATTTCGATCTCGGTCGTCCCGATCCGGATGCGGGTCGGGCGGTATTCGTCGATGCGCTCCGTGTTGACGATGTAGGAGCGGTGCACGCGCAGGAACCGCCGGTCGAGTTGTGCCTCCCATTGCGAGATGCGCGTCTTCGTGCGGTAGGCTTCGCCCGAGGCGGTATGGATCCACACCTCGTCGTCGTTCGATTCGACGTAGCGGATCTCCCCCGGATCGAGCGTGATCCGACGGCGCTCGGAGATGAAGCTCAACGTGTCGTCATACGGCTGACTGCGTTCGAGGTAGCGGGCGATCAGCCGCTCCGGGACGATGAACGCCGCGATCAGCAGCAGGATGAAGAGCGGATGGAACACCGGCCCGGGCAGCGTGTCGGGCAGCATGTCGAACGCGACCCGATGTCCGAAGATCAGGGCGAGGTATTCGATCACGACGACGGCTGCGAGCAGATACAGGGCGTTGAGCAGCTCCTTCGGCCGCTTCCCGAGGGTGAGTTGCGGCACGAAATAGCGCAGGGCCAGCAGCCCGGGCAGGAAGAGCAGGGCCAGCAGGATCGCCTGGTCGTAGGCATATCCCATCGCCCCGAAAGCGAGGGCGATCAGCAGGGCCGAGACCAGCCACCAGAGTATCGGCAGATTCTGTTTCATCCGAAGCGGGATGTGTGGTACAAATATAGGTGAATTTTCCCGGGACTTCAATGCCGACAGCCTCCGCAGCGGCCCCAAGTGCCCTTGCAGCGGGTTTTTACCGGCGAACGACGGGTTTCGACGTCCCGATTTTTTGCTTCGGAGTTTCGCTGTTGTCTATCTTTGTATCCGGGAATAGTCCCGCATCATCCACCTAAAATTTTTCGACCATGTTCTCTCTTTTTCTGGAAGGCGGCCTGTGGGGAATGACCTTGCTGACGCTCGAACTGATCGGCCTGCTGCTTGCGGCCTGGAAGGCCCCGGCCTGGGTCCAGGAGATCGGCCTGCTGGCCCTGATCTCCGGCATTGTCTATACGCTGCTCGGCTTTTCGCAGGCCATGGGTTTCGTACAGCGGGCCGGCGACATCTCGTTTTCGCTTCTCGCCGGCGGGCTCCGGGTGGCCTGCATTCCCGTCATTTACGGCATGTTGATCTACCTGCTCTCGCTGGTGATCCGCATGGTGCAGAAACCCCGGATCTGACTCCTCCGGCCAGCTTTCCGTCCGGGCCCGACAACAAAAACGGCTTCCGAACCGTTCGGAAGCCGTTTTTTGTCATCAATACATCGGGGCCTGGTTCATGGCGTTGGCGATGCCCTCGGCAATCTGGTCGATGGCTCCCTGGAGTTTGCCGCCGAGCATCATCTTCATCATCATGTTCAACTCGATGTGCAGCACGAGGCGCATCCGGGTGTCCGAGTCGGAGACCTTGTGCAACTGGATCCAGAAGGCGAAATCCATCGGGATGCCGCCCTCGTCACCCACGATCTTCACGTGTTTGGGCTCGATGCGCTCCTCCATGCGGAGCTTGACGGTGAAACCCTTGGCCTTGAACGAACAGCGGTCTTCGGTAGCCTGCCACTCCTCGACGCGGTCGGCCAGCGCCGGCGTGAGGTTGTCGAAGCGGCTGATGACCGCATAGATCTGCTCTGCGGGACGCAGAATCTGGTGCTGTTTCGAAATATATTCCTGCATTTTCGTGGTTTTTTGATGGGTCCGTGGAATGGAATGACCGGGCCGGCCGGGACAGCGCCTTCTGACGTTCGAGTTGGCCGGTGGCGCGCCTTCTGACGGTCGGGTTGGCTTGGTCGGCGGCTCCTGACGGTCGGGTTGGCTTGGGCAGAGGCTCCTGACGGGTCGGTCGTGGGCCTTCGCTACTCGATCTCGAAGGTGCGGGCCGTGTCGCTGTCGACGGTGATGCGCACCGTCACCACGTTCTCCGGCAGCAGCGGCTCGATCCGCTCGGGCCACTCCACCAGGCAGAGGTCTCCCGAATAGAAATACTCCTCGTACCCGAAGTCGAATGCCTCGCGCAGATCCTCGATGCGGTAGAAGTCGAAGTGGTAGATGCGGCGGTTACCCTGCCCCTTGTACTGGTTGACGATGGCGAACGTCGGGCTTGTCACGGTGTCGGTGGCTCCCAACTGTGCGGCGATTTCGCGGATGAGCGTTGTCTTTCCGGCGCCCATCTCGCCGCGGAAGGCCACCACCGTGCGGCGGCCCAGGAGGTCGATGATCGCCCGTGCGACCTGCGGCAGCTCCTCCTGCGAAGTGATATGGATGGTTTTCATGGGTGGTTTACTGTTTCGGTTTCAGAACGATGTATGGAACGATCATCTCCTCCATCGAGATGCCTCCGTGCTGGAACGTGTTGCGGTAATAGCGGATGTGTCGGTTGGCGTCGTTGTTGTAGACCAGGAAGTCCGAATTGTAGGCGAAGATGTAGCTCGACGTGAGGTTGCTCGACGGCAACTGCACGTCCTCCGGGCGCAGGATCTCGTAGACCTCGCGGGAGTTGTAGGCGAGGTTGCGGCCCGTCTTGTAGCGGAGGTTCGAGGAGGTTTCGCGGTCGCCGGTTACCTTCACGGGGTTGTCCACGCGGATCGTGCCGTGGTCCGAGGTGATGATCACCGTGTGCCCGCGCTCGGACAACAGACGCAGGATCGTGTAGAGATCCGAGTGCTCGAACCACGAACGGGTCAGCGAACGGAAGGCCGCCTCGTCCTCGGTGAGTTCGCGGATGATGTCCGTCTCGGTGCGGGCGTGCGAGAGGATGTCGAGGAAGTTGTAGACGATCACCGAGAAGTCGGCGTCGTAGACCTTCTGGATGTTGTCCACGAGCTTGCGGCCCTGCTCCGGGCGCACGAGCTTGTCGAAGGAGAATTTCCAGTTTTTGCCGTTCTGGCTCATCAGCCGCCGGAGGAACTCCTCCTCGTACTGGTTTTTGCCGCCCTCCTCGTTGTCGTTGAGCCACTTGTTCGGCATCAGCTTGTCGATGGCCAGGGGCATCAGCCCGGCGAAGATCGCATTGCGGGCATATTGCGTGGCGGTGGGCAGGATCGCGCAGTAGAAGTCGTCCTGCTGGACGTCGTAGTAACCCCTCAGCAGCGACGAGATGGCGCGCCACTGGTCGTAGCGGAAGTTGTCGATCAGCAGCAGCGTGGTCTTCGGGTTCTCGTCCACGACGGGGAAGATCTTCGAGCGCATGAGCGTGTGCGACATCACGGGGGTGTCGTCCGCGCGGCGGTTGATCCAGTTGTAGTAGTTGCGGCGCACGAACTTGCAGAACTCCTGGTTGGCTTCCGACTTCTGGTAGGTGAGCACCTCCTTGATGCTCTCGTCGGTGGATTCGCCGAGTTCGATCTCCCAGGCGGTGATCTTGCGGTAGAGCGAGCACCAGTCTGCGAAGTTTTCGGCCATCTGCAGCGAGGCCGAGATGCGTCCGAACTCGGAGCGGTAGTCGGCGGTGGTCTGTTCGGTGACGAGCTGCTGCTGGTGGACGTTCTTCTTGATGGAGAGCAGCACCTGGTTGGGGTTGACGGGTTTGATCAGGTAGTCGGCGATCTTCGAGCCGACGGCCTTGTCCATGATGTTCTCCTCCTCGCTTTTGGTGACCATGATGACGGGCGTCGTGGGGCGCACCTCCTTGATTTTGGGGAGGGTTTCGAGGCCCGTCATGCCGGGCATCATCTCGTCGAGGATAATCAGGTCGTAGGCGCCTTCCGAGGCCATGTCGATGGCGTCGTACCCGTTGTTGCAGGTGTCCACCTCGTATCCTTTCTGCTGGAGGAAGAGTACGTGGGGCTTGAGCAGTTCGACTTCGTCGTCGACCCAGAGTATTTTGACCATGCCGTTATCGGTTTAGGATTTGCAAAAATAAGTGATTTTACCATCAAACGCAAAAAACAGACACTTTATTGGATAGTCGGCGTGAAACGGAACATTTTCGGTGACATAGCGGTCATTTTCGGCGGGAATTTTTGGTTTTGTCTCCGATTGTTCGTATGTTTGCGAACAAATTCGATGCTCATGGAACGCAACTATACGGATCGGGAGGCGCGGTTGGCGCGTTATGCCAAGGCGCTGGGACATCCGGCGCGGATTGCCATTCTGCGGTTTCTGGCCCGGCAGGAGCACTGTTTCTTCGGGGAGATCCACGAGGTGCTGCCCATTTCGAAGGCCACGGTCTCGCAGCATCTCAAGGAGTTGAAGGAGGCCGGATTGATCCAGGGGGAGATCCTGCCTCCGAAGGTGCGTTACTGCATCAACCGGGCGAACTGGGAGGAGGCGCGGCGTTTTTTTGCCGATTTTTTCTGCGACTGTGCCGGGACGGGCTCCTGCTGCGAGTGAGCCGGGCGGTGGCTTTGCGAGGCCGGGCGGAAGTTGTGGGGCCGGAGTTCCGGGCGAGCCGAGAACTATGAGGTCGGCGGGTGCAGTTTGGCGGGTGTAGTCGGACGGTCGTTGCTTCGGATGGATTGGGTGCTGTGAGGTTGGACGGGTCGGGCGTGTGCGATTGGCGGAAAGTTGTGCGGTCGGACCACCTCGGGGGCGAAGTGTACGGCTCTTTTTTTTGCGAACTATGTTCGTAGTTCGACGAACTACATATTAAATTCATAAACAAACTTTAAAAGGTACGAAGAATGAAGATCGAAGTATTGGGAACAGGATGCGCGGGATGCCGGGCCCTGTTCGAGACGACGAAACGCGCCGCTGCGGAGTTGGGACTGGAGGCGGAAGTGCTGAAGGAGGAGAATCTGGAACGCATCCTCGCCTGTGGTGTGCTGGCGCTTCCGGCACTGGTGGTGGATGGTCGGGTGGTTTCGGCCGGACGGCGGCTCTCGCTCGACGAAGTGAAACGGCTGCTTGCTCAATAGACCGGTATGCGGAGGATTTTGCTTTTGGGGCTGCTTGCATTCGGGAGTTGCGGGCAGCCGTCCGGCCGAAACGGCGCGAATGCGTCGGCCGAAAGAGCCGGAATGCCGGAAACCACGTCCGCACAACTTGCGGAGTCGCTTCCGGATCGGGTGGAGGTGCTGTCGTTCCATACCCGGCGGCGCTGCCCGACGTGCCGGGCTATCGAGCGACTGACACGCGAAGTGGTTGCCGGAACGTTTGCGCGTCAGGTGGCCGACAGCTCGCTGGTGCTGCGGGTGGTGGAGATCGAACGGGAGGAGACGTTGGCGGCGCGTTACGGCGTGGCGTGGTCGTCGCTGCTGCTGCATGGGCGGCGCGACGGTGCGGATACGGTGGTTAACCTGACCCGCCCGGCCTTCGACAACGCCCGCACGAATCCCGAAGAGTTCCGCGCCCTCCTGACGCGCGAAATCGAAAAACTGCTTGAATTGTAGTCCCATGGAGTCGCTGCAACAATTGCTGGAGGGTTCGACCCTCCCCGTGGTGACGGCTTTCCTGCTCGGCTTGCTGACGGCCATCAGCCCCTGCCCGCTGGCGACGAACATCGCCGCGGTGGGATACCTGGCGCGACGGGTGGACGATCGCCGCGCCGTCCTGCGCAACGGGTTGCTCTATACGCTCGGGCGCCTGGCGGCCTATACGCTCCTGGGGGCGGTGCTGATTGCGCTGCTGCGGGGCGGCGGGAGCCTTTTCGCCGTGGAGCGCGCTTTCGGACGCTGGGGCGAATGGCTGCTGGCCCCGGTGCTGGTGCTCATTGGTCTGTTCCTGCTCTTCGGCGACCGGATCCGGTGGCCGCAATGGGGTTTTGCCCGGAGCGGCGAACGCCTCGGACGGCACGGCGGCTGGGGGGCGCTGCTCCTCGGAATGCTCTTCGCGCTGGCCTTCTGCCCGACGAGCGGACTCTTCTATTTCGGGGTGTTGATCCCGATGGCGGCCGCCGAATCGGGAGGCTATCTGCTTCCGGCGGTCTTCGCCCTGGCGACGGCCCTGCCCGTGGCGGTCGTTGCCTGGCTGCTGGCTTCGGGTGCCGCCCGGGTGGGGGCCTTCTACGACCGGATGCGCACCCTCCAACGCTGGATGACCCGGATGGTCGGGTGGCTCTTCCTGGCGATCGGCCTCTATTATGGAATCCTTTATTTTTGCTGAACGATGATTCAACGCTTTGCCGACTGGCTCGTTTACGGCGTTTTCCGCCTGGAACCCGCCTCGCACCTGGGCAGTGCCGTCAACTTTTTCGTCTACGATACGCTCAAGATCCTGCTGCTGCTCTTTCTGATCAGCGTGGTGATGGGCATCGTCAACGCCTATTTCCCCGTGGACAAACTCCGCCGTTACCTGGCCACACGCCGGCTTTACGGATTCCAGTATCTGCTGGCCTCCCTGTTCGGGGCCGTCACGCCCTTCTGCTCCTGCTCGTCGATCCCGCTCTTCATCGGGTTCGTCAAGGGCGGCATCCCGCTGGGCGTCACGCTCTCGTTCCTGATCACCTCGCCGTTGGTCAACGAAGTGGCCGTGGCGATGTTCCTCGGGGCATTCGGGGTGCGGGCAACGGCGATTTACCTCGTGAGCGGGCTGTTGCTCGGAACGGTCGGGGGATTCGTGTTGGGGCGCCTGCGCCTGGAGCGTTACCTCTCGCCGTGGGTCCGGGCCCTGCAGGCGTCGTCCGAGGAGCAGACCGCCTCCTGGACGCAGGACCGGGCTCCCTTCTCGGAGCGGCTGCCGCAGATCCTCCGCGATGCGTGGTCCATCGTGCGCGGGGTGCTCCTCTATGTGCTGATCGGAATCGGGGTCGGCGCCGCCCTGCACGGTTACGTGCCGGAGGGCTTTTTCGAACGCTTCATGGCCCGGGAGAACTGGTACGCCGTACCGCTGGCCGTGATCTGTGCCGTGCCGATGTATGCCAATGCCGCAGGAATCGTACCCGTCGTGCAGGTCTTCGTCGCCAAGGGGATTCCGCTCGGTACGGCCATCGCCTTCATGATGGGCGTCGTCGGGTTGTCGCTGCCCGAGGCGGCGATGCTCCGCAAGGTGATGACCTGGCGCCTGATCGGGATTTTCTTCGGGGTGATGACCCTGTTTTTCGTGCTGTCGGGCTGGCTGTTCAATATTTTGTTGTGAATCAAATCCTTGACGGTCCGTGCCGCGGCTTTCCGACGCCGGATTCCGGGCACAGGGGCAGGTCGGTTCGAATTTGGCCCGGGATTTGCGTTTGTCCGGGTATCGTGCTGGGAGCGTGCGCCGTACGCCCGCGACGAAAAAAATGAAAAAAAATTGCGGTTTGTTGGCGGAAATGCAAATAAAGCGTATATTTGCACTCCGAATCATTCGGACGAACTTAATTTTAAACAACATAAAGATATGACAAAGGCTGATATCGTAAGCGAAATCGCTAAGAGCACCGGAGTGGAGAAAGTGCAGGTGCAGGCTATCGTTGAGGCTTTCATGGAGAGCATCAAGACGTCGCTCACCGAGAAGAATAACGTGTATCTTCGCGGCTTCGGAAGTTTCATCGTGAAGAAGCGTGCCAAGAAAGTTGCCCGCAACATCTCGAAGAACACGACGATCACCATCCCCGAACATAACATCCCCGCTTTCAAGCCCGCCAAGAGCTTCGCAGCGAAGGTGAAATAATCAATCAAGAACCTCTTAAAATTTAACCACTATGCCAAACGGAAAGAAGCATAAGCGGCACAAGATGGCTACCCACAAGCGCAAAAAACGTCTGCGCAAGAACCGTCACAAGAAGAAGTAGGGTAGCACCTTCGTGCTAACGAATAGATAAAGCTAAAGGGGCCCCCGGGTTCTTTTAGCTTTACCTATTTTTCGGAATTCGACATTTCGGGTGTTTCCGGCGCCCGTATTTAGCGGCCGGGCCGCTTTTCCGGAAGCCTTTCGGTCCCCACCGTTGCGGTGTCGGACATCGTCCTTGGAGTTTGCCGCCACTTCATCCCAAAATGCGGCTTCAGTTACTAATTTCAGCCCTGCCGCCGCCGGTCTCCGGCGTGCGGAACAAGATATAATGAACAGAGAGTTAATCGTAAACGTCAACCCTACCGAGATCACCATCGCCTTGTGCGAGGACAAGGTGCTCGTCGAGCTCAACAAGGAGCAGTGCCAGACGGGTTTTGCCGTGGGAGACATTTACCTCGGGAAAGTGCGCAAGATCATGCCGGGTCTGAATGCGGCATTCGTCAACATAGGTCACGAAAAGGATGCTTTTATCCACTACCTCGACCTGGGAACCCAATTTCCGTCGCTGCAGAAACTCGTCGCCTCGCAGCAGCCCGGCAAACGCGGTATGCGGGTCGATACCATGAAGCTCGAAGCGCCGGTCGAGAAGACGGGCAAGATCGGCGAATACCTCCAGGTGGGGCAGCAGATCATGGTCCAGGTGGCCAAGGAGGCGATTTCGACCAAAGGGCCGCGCCTGACATCGGACATCTCGCTGGCGGGCCGCAACGTGGTGCTGGTTCCCTTCTCGTCGAAGGTGTTCCTGTCGCAGAAGATCCGCTCGGCGGAGGAGAAACGGCGCCTGAAACGGATCGCTTCGGAGGTTCTTCCGAAGAATTTCGGCGTGATTATCCGCACGGCGGCCATGGAGGCCAAGGACGAGGATATCGAGCATGACATCCAGACGCAGATCGAACGCTGGCGCAAGACCTGCGGGGCGATCAAGAAGTGCGGGGCCCAGGCTCCGGCGCTGCTGATGAGCGAGATGAACCGCGCCAATACGATCATCCGCGACTCGCTGAACGGCTCCTTCTCGCAGATTGCCGTCAACGACGAGGCGATGTACAACGACATCCGCAACTACATCCGGCAGATCGACCCCGAAAAGGAGAAGATCGTGACGCTCTACAAGGGGACGGTTCCGATCTTCGACAACTTCGACATCTCGAAGCAGATCAAGTCGCTGTTTGCCAAGTACGTGTCGTTGAAGCGCGGGGCCTACCTGATCATCGAGCATACGGAGGCGATGAACGTCATCGACGTCAACTCCGGCAACCGGACCAAGGCCGAGGACAATCAGGAGCAGACGGCCATGGACGTGAACCTGGCTGCGGCGAAGGAGATTGCCCGGCAGTTGCGGCTGCGCGACCTGGGGGGCATCGTGATCATCGACTTCATCGATCTGCACAAGGCGCAGAACAAACAGGCGCTGTACGACGAGATGGTGAAACTCATGTCGACGGACAAGGCCAAGCATACGGTGCTTCCGCTGACGAAGTTCGGACTGATGCAGATCACGCGCCAGCGGGTTCGTCCGGTGGCGGTGGAGAACGTCTCGGACGTCTGCCCGACGTGCAACGGTACGGGCAAGGTGGAACCTACGGTGCTGCTGGACAAGAAGATCGAGAATCAGATCTCGTTCCTGACCGAAGACCGGGGTCACAAATTCATCAAACTGGTCGTGAGTCCCTACGTGGCGTCGTATCTTCGGAAAGGTTTCTGGTCGCTGCGGCGCCGCTGGGAGTGGAAGTACAAGGTGCGGCTGAAGATCGTCGAGGACCAGAGTACGGGCATCATCGAGGTGCACTACCACGACCGGAAGGACAACGACCTGATCGAACTGTAACCATTCATGACAACACCCCGCGAGCAGTTGGCGCAGTTCGCCGCCGGGTCGAAGACCCTCGGGAAGCTGTGCCGCGAATACCGGAACCGAAGCACGACCCTCCATCTTCGGGAGCTGGTCGGCGGGGCTTTGTCGTTCTATGCGGCGGCAGCCGTGTCGAAATGCGGCGGGGTCCATCTCTTTGTGGCCGAGGACCGCGATGCGGCGGCCTACCTGCTCAACGATTTCTATAACCTGCTCGACGAAAAGCGGGTCTACTTCTTCCCCTCCTCCTACAAGCGTTCGGCGGCCTACGGGGCCGAGGATCCCCAGGGTGTCGTACAGCGTACGACGGCCATGAATGCCATCCGGGCGTTCGGGGGCTCGAAGGACGACTATCGGGTGGTCTGCACCTATCCCGAGGCGCTGGCCGAACGGGTGGCCGATGCCGAGGTGCTCCAGCGGCGGACGATTGCCGTGCGGGTGGGTGACCGGATCTCGATCGAGGTGTTGGAACAGGAGCTGCTCGATGCGGCCTTCACGCGGGTGGATTTCGTCTACGAGCCCGGCCAGTATTCGCTGCGCGGCGGCATCGTCGACGTCTTCTCCTACTCGGAGAGCAAACCCTACCGACTGGATTTCTTCGGCGACGAGGTCGACTCGATCCGGCGGTTCAACATTTCGAGCCAGTTGTCGGCCGACAGGCTCGACCGGGTGGAGATCATCCCCGACCTGAATGCCGGTGTGGCGGCTGCGGCCAAGGTTTCGCTGGCGAAATTCGCGGGCGGAGAGGCTGCGTGGTGGTTCTACGATGCGGATTTCGTGCTGCGGCGGGTGAACGACGTGCGGCGCAAGGCGCTCGGGGACATGGAGCATCCCGAGGAGATCGACCACCTGCTTACGAGCCGCAACGGCCTGCTGGCGGACCTGTCGGAGAACCGGCTTGTGGTGCTGCGCGACAACCTTCCGGAGCGCCCCGCAACGGCGGAGGTGACCTTCTCGACGGCCCCGCAGCCGAAGTTCAACAAGAACTTCGAGATGCTGGCCGACGACATGATCCGCAACGCGCTGCGGGGTTATGATACCTGGATTCTTTCGGAGAACCGGGCGCAGGTCGAGCGTCTGGAAAACATCTTCCACCAGATCGGCCGCGGACAGGCCGTGGTGCGGTCGCTGGCGGTGACGCTGCACGAGGGCTTCGTGGACAACGATCTGAAGCTGTGCCTCTATACGGACCACCAGATCTTCGACCGCTACCAGCGCTACCGCATCAACGGCGAGATCCGGCGCGACGAGCAGATGACCGTTGCGGAGTTGAACCAGTTGCGCCCAGGCGACTACGTGGTGCACATCGATCACGGTGTGGGGCGTTTCGACGGGCTGGTGAAGATCAACGAGGGGGGCAAGACCCACGAGGCGATCAAGCTGGTCTACAAGGATGGCGACGTGCTCTTTGTGAACGTGCACTCGCTGCACCGCATTTCGCGTTACAAATCGGGCGACGGCGAACCCCCGAAGGTCTACAAACTGGGTACGGGGGCCTGGCAGAAGCTCAAGAACGCCACGAAGAAGGCCGTCAAGGATATTTCGCGCGAGCTGATTGCGCTCTACGCCAAGCGCAAGGCTTCGAAGGGCTTTGCCTTCTCGCCGGACAGCTACCTGCAGCACGAGTTGGAGGCGTCGTTCCGCTGGGAGGATACGCCGGACCAGCAGGCGGCCACGGCGGCCATCAAGAAGGACATGGAGTCGGATCAGCCGATGGACCGGCTGGTGTGCGGCGACGTGGGCTTCGGGAAGACCGAGGTGGCGATCCGTGCGGCGTTCAAGGCGGCGTGCGACGGCAAGCAGGTGGCGGTGCTCGTGCCGACGACGATCCTCGCGCTGCAGCACTACCGGTCGTTTTCGGAGCGGCTGCGCGACTTCCCGGTGCGGGTGGAGTATCTCAACCGCACGAAGTCCGCGAAGGAGGTGCGGGAGATCTGCGCCGACCTGGCCGCGGGGAAGATCGACATCCTGATCGGCACGCACAAGATGCTGGGCAAACAGGTCGTCTTCCGCGATCTGGGGCTGCTGATCATCGACGAGGAGCAGAAGTTCGGCGTGGCGGCCAAGGAGAAACTCACCCAGATGAGCGTCTCGGTGGACACGCTGACGCTGACGGCGACGCCCATCCCGCGGACGCTGCAGTTCTCACTGATGGGGTCGCGCGACCTGTCGGTGATCTCGACGCCGCCGCCCAACCGGCAGCCGATCCTCACCGAATCGCACGTCTTCTCGGAGGAGATCGTGCGCGACGCCATCGAGACGGAGCTGGCGCGCGGCGGTCAGGTCTACTTCGTCCACAACCGCGTGGAGGACCTGATGACCATCCAGGGAATGATCACGCGGGTGTGCCCGAAGGCCCGTGTGGGGGTGGGGCACGGCAAGATGCCGGCCGAGAAGCTGGAGAAACTCATCATGGACTTCATCTACGGGGAGTTCGACGTGCTGCTGTCGACGACGATCGTCGAGAACGGCATCGACATCCCGAACGCCAATACGATCATCGTCGACAACGCCCAGAATTTCGGGTTGAGCGATCTGCACCAGCTGCGCGGGCGTGTGGGCCGCTCGAACCAGAAGGCCTACTGCTACCTGCTGTCGCCTCCGGACGAGCTGCTGTCGTCCGACGCACGGCGGAGACTGCGCGCCATCGAGGAGTTTTCGGACCTCGGGTCGGGCTTCAACATCGCCATGCAGGACCTCGACATCCGGGGTGCGGGGAACCTGCTGGGTGCCGAACAGAGCGGTTTCATCGCCGACATCGGCTTCGAGACCTACCAGAAGATCATGAACGAGGCGGTGGCCGAGCTGCGGGCCGAGGGGCTCCAGGTTGCGGGGCTCGGGGCCGGGGAGCAGGAGGTCGTGGAGCGCATGGCCTTCATCGACGACGCCCACATCGAGATCGAGGTCGACGCGTCGCTGCCCGACGACTACGTTTCGCAGCAGGCCGAGCGTCTGAAACTCTACCGCGAACTCGACTCGACGAAGGACGAGGCGGCATTGCAGGCCTTCGAGAACCGGCTGGTGGACCGTTTCGGCCCCCTGCCGCGTGCGGCGAAGGAGCTGCTGAACGTCGTCCGGCTGCGCTGGGAGGCCATCCGGCTGGGTATGGAGCGCGTGAAGGTCAAGAACGGCCTGATGATCGTGCACTTCGTGGGCGAGGAGCATTCACCTTATTATAAAAGCGACACCTTCATGACGTTGCTGCAACGGGTTACGCAGCGTCCCGACCGATTTGTGCTCAAACAACACAATAATCGGCTGGCGATGACCGTTAGGAATGTCAAAGATGTGGAGGACGCCTGGAAAACGTTGCAACAGCTTTGAACCTGATCGTTGACATAGGCAATACGCTCGTCAAGCTCGCCGTGTTCGACGGGGGGCGTCTGGTTTCGCAGCGGAGCACGCACTATCTCGAAGCGTCGGATTTCGAGTTGTTGTTGCAGGGACGGCGTGCCGGGCGCGCCATCGTGGAGTCTACGCGCGGCGATGCGGACGAGATTGTGGAGTTGGTGCGCGAATGGGCGGATTCCGTACTGGAGTTCACGCCGCAGACCCCCGTTCCGATCGCCAATGCCTACCGCACGCCCGAGACGCTGGGCCGCGACCGCCTGGCGGCAGCCGTGGGGGCCGCGACGCTCTATCCGGGACGGAACGTGCTGATCGTGGATTTCGGAACGGCGGTGACGATCGACCTGGTGACGGCCGACGGAACCTTCCGCGGAGGGTGCATCTCCCCGGGGATGCGGACCCGTTTCCGGGCGCTGCACGACTATACGGCGCGGCTTCCGCTGTGCTCGGCCACCGAGAGCGAGGGACTGCAGGGCGGCTCTACCGAAGAGGCCATCCGGTTGGGCGTCATGAACTCGATCACCTTCGAAATCGAGGGCTATATGAACCGGATGCGTGAAAAAATCGACGATTTATGCGTAATTTTCACCGGTGGAGACGCGAAATACTTTGCGAAAAGAATTAAAAACACGATATTTGCAAATTGTAATCTGGTCTTTTGCGGATTGGATCGAATTTTAGAGTACAATGCCAGTGAAGAACACCTTGATTAAACTTCTTGTTGCGGCAGCGGCGCTGCTACCTGTCGCCGCCTCGGCCCAGACAAGCAGTATCAATGCCTTCTCGCCCTATACGATGTACGGAATCGGCGAAGTGAATACTCCCGGGACGCTCCCGATGCGTTCGATGGGCGGCGTGGGTGTGGCCATGCGCTCGACGGGTGTCGTGAACCTGCTGAACCCCGCGGGTTTCAGCGCCGCACCGCAGAAGACCTTCCTCTTCAATTTCGGGCTCGAAGGCCAGAACTACTACAATTCGCAGAAAGTGGCCGGCGAATCGAAAAGCACGGCTTACAATACGTTCAACTTCCACGACATCGCCTTCCAGATGCCGGTGGCCAAGCGCCTGGGCCTGGGCTTCAGCCTGACGCCCTACAGCTCGGTGGGCTACCGCACGAAGTATTACCACGAGTACGACCCGACAGACCCGGTTTACGGCAACGTGGGGAATGTGCAATACAACTACCAGGGCGACGGCGACGTGACGGAGGTGAAACTCGGTCTGGGTTGGGAAGTTTTCAAGAACTTCTCGATCGGTGTGGCGGCCCAATACTACTGGGGTTCGATCAACCGGTCGTTCGTGATGACCCCGACGGCCATCACGGGCGAAGGCACCTATGTCTCGACGGTGGGCAGCGATGTCTACAGCATTTCGAGCGCCAAGGGGCAGGTGGGCGTGCAGTGGAGCCCGATCCTGAACCAGAAACGGATCCTGACCGTGGGTGCGGCGTTCGACTTCGGCGGTGACCTGAACCCCGAGGTGACCAAGCAGCTCTACGTCGGCGACCTCTACAATACGACGGTCAAGGGCGATACGACGCATCTGAAGCTGGTCCTTCCGCACCAGTTGGCCGTGGGATTCTACTATCAGACCGCCAAGTGGGCCGTGGGCGTGGATTACGTCTACCAGAACTGGGGCGGCCGCAACAAGGGTTACGAGATGACGGGTGTCAGCGGTACAGGCGACAACCGTTCGGCCTACCGGGTCGAGTACGTCAATACGAACACGATCAAGATGGGTGTCGAGTACACCCCGAACCGTTACGATATTCGTAACTTCCTGAGACGCTGGTCCTACCGGGCCGGATTCCGCTATGGAAGCTACAACCAGTCGTTCAACGGCGACCGTCTGAGCCAGTGGGCCGTGACGGCCGGTATCGGTGTTCCGGTGAAGTTGTGGGCCGTTTCGGCCATGGATGTGGGGATCGAGTACGGACGCCGGGGCTACAATGTCGCCGAACGGGTCGGACTGGTTCGCCAGCAGTATTTCAAGATTGCCGTGGGCTTCACGCTCTTCGCGGGCCAGGAGAACGGAGAATACTGGTTCATGCGACCCAAGTACGATTAGTCGGGCCGGACCGGGGGGCGTCTGAGATGCTCACAAACCGACCGAGGGGCTCGAAGAGGCGCGGGGAGTGGCAGAGGCAACAAACCGACCGAGGGGCTCGAAGAGGACGAGGGGAGTGGCTGAGGTGACAAACCGACCGAGGGGCCGGAGCCGCGCGAACTGAAACAGCAAAACACGAAAACACGAAAACACGAAAACAACACCGATACAGGCAAACGACAATACACAAAAATTAATCTGACCGATGAAAAACGTTAAATTCCTGCTTTCCGCCGCATGTGCGTTTTTTGCATACTCGGCGCTGGCTCAAGACTTCAGTGATCCGAAGTACGCGATCTGGGGCGATACGCCCGAGGAGCGTCAGCAGAACATTCTGAACAGCAACTTCCTCAAGGAGTCGTGCGACAACAAGGACTATGATGCCGCCGCCCACTACCTCCAGGAGCTGCTGGCCAAGTGCCCGAAGGCCTCGGAGAATACCTTCGTGCGCGGTACGACGCTCTACAAGAACAAGATCAACCGTGCCAAGACGCTGGCCGAGAAGAATATGTACATCGACTCGCTGATGCTGATCTACGATCTTCGCAACGAGTATTTCGGGAACCATCCGAAGCGCGGCACGGCCTACATCCTCGACCGCAAGGCCCGGGAGTACCTGACCTACAAGCCGAACGACCGGAAGGGCATCCGCGAGGCATTCCGTGCCGCCATCGAGGCGGGCGGAGACAACACCGATCCGGAGACCGTGGTGGTTTATTTCTCGAATCTCTGCGACGACTACAAGAATACGGACGAGGTGATGCCCGATGAGGTGCTTGCCGAGTACGAGCGTCTGGAGCCCTTCTTTACGAAGCACCCCGAGGCTGCGGAGTACAAGAGCCAATTCGATGCCGCATTCGGACTGAGCGGCGCGGCAAGTTGCGAGAACCTCGAAAAACTTTACCGTGCGAAACTGGAGGCTGCACCCGATGACGAGGCGCTGCTGGCTCAGGCCGTGGGTATGATGTCGCGTGCGAAGTGCGACGGCGACTTCTACTTCACGATCGCCGAGAAGTACTATCAGGTAAAACCCTCGTCGGAGACGGCGATGTTCCTGGCCCAAGCCTTCCAGAACAAGGGTGACTATACGAAGGCCCGGACCTATCTGAACGAGGCGCTGGCCGTTGAGCAGGATCCCGCCGAGCGTCAGAAGCTGCTGGTTCGCATTGCGCTGGTCGGTCTGGTTGCCAACGACATTGCGGACGCCGCGTCGGCCGCCCGTCAGGCCCGCGATCTGAATCCCGAGGATGGCGTTCCCTACTTCGTGCTGGCACAGTGCTATGCCTCGTCGGCTGCCGCCTGCGGCGGATTTGCCGGACAGGCAACCTTCTGGGCTGCATACGACACGATGTCCAAGGCCGTAGAGCTGCTTCCGAGCGATTCGGAGTACCTGGAGCACGCCAAGACGTCGCTGAGTGCATTCCGCAACCGTTTCCCGAGCTCGGAGGAGTGCTTCTTCAACGAGTTGCAGGAGGGCGCCCGCTATACGGTGAACTGCGGTACGGCAGCCGGTGTTTCGACGACGGTACGTCCTCGCTAAGCCTTTTCGGAAACGCTTTTCCATGGGGAAACGCATGACACGATACGCAAGGGTAGCACTCTCCGTGATGGGGAGTGCTATCTTGCTATTCTCGTGTTCGGGGGATCAGGCGGATGCTTCGTCGTCGGCCGAGGAGGCGATGATGACGGAGTACAGCGAGCACCTGTCGATCATCAATTCGCAAAACGGACGCCGTTCATACCACTTCGTCACGCCGCTGCTCGAAGGTTATACGCTGGCCCGGGAACCCTACCGGGAGTTCCGCAAGGGGATCAAGATCACGACCTATCAGGACGATTCGCTCTCGTCGGTGGATGCCGTGCTGACGGCCAACTATGCGATCTACTACGAGAAACGCGAGTTGTGGGAGGCCAAAGGCAACGTCGTGGTGGAGAAATCCGACGGCAAGACGCTCTATACGCAGCAACTTTTCTGGAATGCGCGGACGGGCAAGATCTATTCGAATGTCGATTCGAAGATCGTGCAGAACAACGGCCGCGACGTCTTCATCGGTGAGGGCTTCGAGTCGGACGAGGAGTTCAAGGACTGGCGTTTCCGCCGCATGAAGGGGCGGATGGAGGTCGAGATGAAGCAGGCTGCGGACTCCACGGCGGCGGATTCGACCGCCGTACGCCCGGCTCCTGCAACAGACAAGGCTCCAGTAACAGACAAGGCCCCTGCAACCGCCACGACTCCCGCAACAGCCAAGGCCCCAGCATCCTCTGCGGTTCCGGTCCCCGCTGCAACCTCTGCGACCGCTGTGGCACCTGCACCTTCCGCGGTACCTGCTGCCGGCGCTGCGGCTTCCGGACCCGGACGCCGCATCTCCCGCATGAGAGAGGGAGCACAGCCCGCTCCTGGAGCGCCTTCGGGGGCAAAGCCCAGAATCGCAAACCCGGAGCCGGAAAGCGAAGTTTCCGAATCTAAAAAATGACAGCCATGGTGACTTCCCTGATTTTGATTGTCGTCATGTTGTTGTTGTCGGCCTTCTTCTCGGGCATGGAGATCGCCTTCACGAGCAAGAACCGCCTCAAACTGGAGATCGACCGCAAACAGAGCCGGATGTTCGACAGTATTGCGGAGGTCTTTGCGCGCCATCCCGGCCAGTATATTACGACGATCCTCGTGGGCAACAACATCGCGCTGGTGGTCTATTCGCTGGCGATGTCGATGCTGCTGCGCGAGATCTACGGCGCCCTGGGGTGGACGGAGCTGGCCCTCGAAGGTTCGGTGGCCATCGACACGGCGGTTTCGACGGTCATCATCATCTTCTTTGCGGAGTTCCTGCCCAAGTCGGTCTTCCGCAACGACCCCAATTTTTATTATCGGGCCCTGGCTCCGGTGATCTATTTCTTCTATATCGTGCTCTATCCCGTGGCCCGCTTCACGACGCTGCTCTCGCACGGGATTCTGCGCCTGCTGGGTCGCAAGGTCGAGGAGAAGAACATCACGCCGAGTTTCGACCGGGAGGATCTTGCGGCGCTGCTCGACACGAACGGTCCGGAGTCCCATTCGGAACCGGACAATGAGTTGAAACTCTTCCAGAACGCGCTGGATTTCGCGGATCTTCGCGTGCGGGACTGCATGGTTCCGCGCGTGGATGTCGAGGCGGTGGACATCGACGATACGACGATCGAGCAGTTGACGGCGCGTTTCGTGGATTCGAAATATTCGCGGATCTTCGTCTGGCGGAAGTCGATCGACAACATCATCGGCTATGTCAATTCGAAGAGCCTCTTTACGCGTCCGGCACAGATCGCCGACGTGGTGATGGAGGTGAACTACGTCCCCGAGACGATGCCGCTGCAGTCGATGCTGGAGAACTTCATCAAGCACCGGTCGAACATCGCGGTGGTGATCGACGAGTTCGGCGGCACGGCGGGAATCATCTCGCTGGAGGATGTGCTGGAGCAGATTTTCGGCGAGATCGAGGACGAGCATGACGTTCCGGATCTGGTGGAGAAACAGGTGGGGCCCGACGAATACGTCTTCTCGTGCCGCCTGGAGGTGAAATACCTGAACGAACGCTACGATCTGGGAATCGAGGAGAGCCGCGAGTACGATACGCTGGCGGGCTTCATCATCTATAATTACGAAGGGATTCCGGGCGCCGGAGAGACGGTTTTCATCGGGGATCTGCAGTTGCGGATTCTGCGCACGACGCGTTCGCGGATCGAGTTGGCACGGGTGAAAAAATTGTAATGCAGATAGGAGTCTATTTGCGAATATTTTACTACCTTTGGCTGATCTTTCGAAACAATACGAAAAATTAACATTTATATGGCAAGTTTAAACACCTTACGTACCAAGTTCGGGGTAGTGCTTTCGATCATCATCGGACTGGCCCTCTTGGCCTTCATTCTCTCACTGAAAACCGAAATGGGTTTTTCGGGCAATGATCCTCGTGTCGGCGTGATCGACGGTGAAAAGATCAACTATTCGGAGTATTACGACGAGTACGAGCGGATCAAGGCGCAGAACAACGTGCAGGAGAGCGACGAGCAGCAGTCGGCCATGCTGGCCAACGCCGTTTGGCAGTCGCTGATCTCCCGCTATGTCCTGACTCCGGGTTTCGACCGGATGGGGCTTCGGGTGACGGATCCCGAACGTATGGCAATGGTCAGCGGACAGCAGCCTTCGCAGGCTTTCTACAGTGCCTTTGCGGATCCTCGCACGGGTCAGTACGATGTGGATGCCGTGAGCCAGTTCTTGACGCAGGCCGAAACCAATCCTCAGGCGGCTCAGGCGTGGGCGCAGCTCAACGAGCAGGCTCGTCTGGAGCGTGTGGCCCAGAAGTTCTTCGGACTGGTGAAGGGCGGAGTCTATGTCAATTCGCTGGAGGTGGCTCAGGGTGTCGAGGGCGCGAACAAGAGCTTCTCGGGCAAATGGGCCGGAAAGAAGTATTCGTCGGTTCCCGATTCGCTGTTCACGGTCTCGTCGGGCGATCTGAAGAGCTATTACAACAGCCATAAGGATCAGTTCAAGCAGACTCCGTCGCGGACGCTTTCGTACGTGGTGTTCGAGGTTTCGCCCACGGACGACGACCTGCTGGCTCTGGAGAAGCAGGCTGCGGAGGTCGGCCGTGAGTTTGCGGCTGCGGAGGATGTGAAAGCCTTCGTGCGCGCCAACCGGAACGGGAAGATTGCCGAGAGCTACGTGACGTCCGCCCAGCTCACCGATGAGGAGGGCAAGGCGCTGATGGCCGGAGAGATGTACGGACCTGTTCTGAAGAACAACGAGTGGACGATGGCCCGCGTGCTGGATGCGAAGATGGCGCCCGATACGCTCGGTATCCGCCATATCGTGTTGCCCTATACGCAGGAGACGCTGGCCGACAGCCTGCTTACGGTGCTCAAGAACGGCGGCGATTTCGCTGCAACGGCTTCGCAATATTCGGTTTACGATGCTACGGCAGCCAATGGCGGCGAGGTTGGAGTCATGCCTTTCTCGGCCTTCACGGGCGAGTTCGCCGAGGCTTTGGCCGGAGCGAAGAAGGGTGACATCGTGAAGATCGCTGCGGGCGACGCCATCCAGTTGATTCAGGTATACCGGGCCGACAAGCCCACGAAACATATCCAGGTGGCATCGATCACCTATCCGCTGGAGGCTTCGGCAGCTACGCGCCGTGACATCCACAACCAGGCCGGTTCGTTCATGGTCAACGCCAAGGGGTCGTCGGAGGCCTTCGCCAATGCGGCTTCGGAGGCCGCCGTGACGCCGCGTGTTGCGACGCTGGCTCAGGGAGACCGTACGATCCGCGGGCTGGAGGATTCGCGTGACGTGGCCCGTTGGGCTTACGGCGCCGAGACGGGTGATGTTTCGGAGATCTTCACCGTGGGCAAGGACTATGTGGTCGCCATGCTGACCGAGATCGACGACAACGACTACGCTCCGCTGGAGAAGGTTGCTTCGCAGGTGCGTGCCCAGGTGCTGCGCGACAAGAAGTACGACTACATCGTGAAGGATCTGGCGGGTTCGACGCTGGACGAGCAGGCCAAGAGCCTCGGTTCGGAAGTGGGCAACTTCTCGGGTGTCACCTTCGGATCGTTCTATATCGACGGTATCGGTATGGAGCCCCGTCTGGTTGGCGCCATCACCTCTTCGGAGAAGGGTGTTCAGGCCGGTCCCGTGAAGGGCATGTCGGGGGTCTATGTCTTCGAGGTCGGGGATGTGCAGACCGAGGAGAAGCAGACCACCGAGGGTGAGAAGGTCCGTGCACAGGCCATGGCCGAGGGTATGGCCCAGCAGTTTGCCTACCCGGCCATTCAGCAAATGGCCCAGATTCAGGACCTGCGCGGCAAGTATTTTTAGCGGACGGCAGCCGCAAAGCCCTCCTGGCCTTTGCGGGAGAAGCTGATAACAGGTGACGGGTCGGCGTTTTCAAAACGGCGACCCGTTTTCTTGTGTTCGGATTTCTCCGTTGCCGTCCGGATTTTACTGTCGCTGCCCGGTTCACGAAAACTTCCGCGCGGAGTGCGATAGTTCTCCGGGATTTGTTATCTTTGTTGAGTCAAAACTTTTTTTCGACATGAACAACTTCATCTATCAGAATCCTACCAAACTGATCTTCGGCAAAGGCGAGATCGCCCGTTTGCCGCAACTCATCCCGGCTGACAAGCGGATCATGATCACCTTCGGCGGCGGCAGCGTCAAGCGGAACGAGGTCTACGACCAGGTTGTCAAGGCCCTTGCGGGTCGTGATTTCATCGAATTCTGGGGGATCGAGGCCAACCCTTCGGTCGAGACCCTTCGCAAAGCCATCGCTCTGGGCAAGGAGAAGAAGGTTGACTTCCTGCTGGCTGTGGGCGGCGGTTCGGTGATCGACGGTACGAAGCTCATCTCGGCCGGACTGCTCTACGAGGGGGATGCCTGGGAGTTGGTCCTCAAGGGCAGCTACTCGAAGACGGTGCCGCTGGCCACGGTGCTGACGATGGCCGCCACGGGCTCCGAGATGAACAGCGGAGCGGTGATCTCGCGCTACGAGACGCAGGAGAAATACGCCTTCTACAGCAACTACCCGGTCTTCTCGATTCTCGACCCGGAGACGCTCTACTCGCTTCCGAAGCGTCAGATCGCCTGCGGGCTGGCCGATACGTTCGTACATGTGCTGGAGCAGTACATGACTACGCCGGGGCAGTCGCGGCTGATGGACCGTTGGGCCGAGGGTATCCTGCATACGGTTGTGGAGATTGCTCCGCGGGCGCTGGGCGACGAACGCGACTACGATACGATGTCGGAGTACATGCTTTCGGCAACGCTGGCGCTGAACGATATGATCCGCATGGGCGTGACGCAGGACTGGGCAACGCACATGATCGGCCACGAACTGACGGCCCTGCACGGACTGACGCACGGTGCAACGCTGGCCATTGTGATCAACGGCACGCTGCGTACGCTGCATGACCAGAAACACGGCAAACTGCTTCAATACGGAGAACGCATCTGGGGCATCACCGATGGTACGGAGGAGGAGCGCATCGACCGGACGATTGCCCGGACCGAGGAGTTCTTCCGTTCGCTGGGGCTCTCGACGCGCCTCTCGGAAGAGGGGATCGGGGAGGCGACGATCGCCGAGATCGAGCGTCGTTTCACGGCGTCGGGCGTACACCACGGTGAGGCCGGGAATGTCGACGGGGCAATGGCCCGCCGCATCCTGGAAGCCTGCCTGTAGGCGATTCCGGTGCTTGAAATCCAACCGGGCATTCCGACCGCGTGTCGGAATGCCCGGTTTTTTATGATGATGCTTGGGATGTGCCGATCCCGGGAATTAATCTCGTTGGGCCCGGATCGTCGGGGCGTATGCGTGTGCTTTTGGGGTGGACCGGGTTTACGGGCGGATGGATTCCCGCTGTTCCGTTGTGTTTGACAGCAGCAATGCGATCTCCTCACCGGCAATCCCTTTGGAGATGCTGATTTGCAACAGACGCTCTTCCGTTTCGGGACCGGGCGCCATCAGACCCCGGGCTTCGGGGTGTGTTGCCAGATAGAGGGCCCCTTCGTTGTGCAGGGCCAGCGTGGCATCGATGTATTTTAGGTGTGTAGGCTCTTCGAGCGTGAAGTTCAGGGTCTTTTTCCCGTTCAGCACCCGCTCGGGCGGGAGCTCCGGGCCAAATTCGTCTTCGACACCCATGTTGGCCATCAAGGCTTCGGATTGCTGCCAGGCTTCGGCGGGACAACTCTGCTGAAAAGCCTCTTTGTGCCCTGTCGCCATTACAATGGCGTATGCCGCGCGTACGGCAGCCCCCACGGCGGCGGAATCGCGGCAGTCGATGATCTCTTCCGCCAGACTCCGGATCGCCGGTTGGAGGCTCTCCGGTTCGGTAACGATGCTGATTCTGGCTCCGTGGCGGTGCGCATACAGGGCGATTCCGCTGCCGACCTTTCCGCTGCCGAATAGAACGAACCGGCGATCCTTCCACGTCGTATATCCGAACTGCGCCATGGCTCGGAAATAGCTCTCTCCGGTTCCCAGCATGGTCTCTATCCGTTTGATGCGTCCGCTGTCGGCTATGTACACCGGTTTTGCGGAGTGGGCATAGCGGGGGACTCCGGAGCGGGTTAGTTCGACAAACCCATACGTGGGAACCCACTCTGCGAAGACTCCGGCGCAGTCCAGAATCAGATCGAACGCCATCCGTCCCCGATCGGACGGAGCGACGACAGGAATGCCGTTGGCCCGGATCCGGTCGACGATCTCGGGGTCGCAGGCGATGCAGTCCGACAGTCCGACCGACAAGCGGGCTCCGGCAGCCTGCAGGGCCTGGTATTTGACCAGCGTGTTGCGAAATACGGGCGTGGCATCCAGAATCCGCAGCCCCGACAACGGTCGCTCCTTTTGCCAGAGGCGTATTTGGTGGTCGAGAGCGGGATACTCTTCCGGACGGTAGGAGCGCTGAATCAGCGAAAGCAGGGTATCGGTTTCCATGGTGAGTCGGGTATTGCGAAATTAGCGACCGTAAAAATAGTGTTAATTTCCTGGAATCCCAAATGTTCCGGTTTGTGCCGGAGCTGTTGTCTGAGTTTGGGCACCTTCTCCCTGCAATATCTTCCGGGAGCACGAAAAATCCCCTCCGGCACGAGCCGAAGGGGATTGGAAAGTCGGTTTGTTGCGGATTACTCCTCCATCAGAATCTCCAGGATCTTGATGGCAGCCGTAGCGATCGGCGTACCGGGGCCGAAGATGGCGGCGGCACCGTCGCGGTAGAGCTCATCGTAGTCCTGGTGAGGAATCACACCGCCGACGATGACGATGATATCCTCACGGCCGAGTTTCTTCAGCTCGGCGATGATCTGCGGCACGAGCGTGAGGTGTCCGGCGGCCAGCGACGAAACGCCCACTACGTGAACGTCGTTCTCGACAGCCTGCTTGGCGGCCTCCTCCGGGGTCTGGAACAGCGGACCCATGTCGACGTCGAAGCCGATGTCGGCATAACCCGTAGCTACGACCTTGGCACCGCGGTCGTGTCCGTCCTGGCCGAGTTTTGCGATCATGATACGCGGCTGACGGCCCTCTTTCTTGGCGAATTCGGCGCACAGCTCCTTGGCGTGCTCGAAGGATTTGTCATTTTTCACCTCTGACGAATAAACTCCTGAAATGGAACGGATAACAGCTTTGTAGCGGCCTACGACGACCTCGCAGGCATCGGAGATCTCACCCAGCGTGGCGCGGACCTTGGCGGCCTCGACGGCCAGTTCGAGCAGGTTGCCCTGCTTGGTCTTCACGCATTCGGTGATGGCGTCGAGGGCCTTCTTCACGGCGGCCTCGTCGCGCGAAGCGCGCAGCTCCTTCAGCCGCTTGATCTGGCTCTCGCGTACGGCGGTGTTGTCCACGGCGAGGATGTCGATCGGCGCCTCCTTTTCGAGACGATACTCGTTCAGACCGATGATCTTCTCCTCCCCGGAGTCGATGCGTGCCTGCTTGCGGGCCGAAGCCTCCTCGATACGCATCTTCGGAATGCCGGTCTCGATGGCCTTGGCCATACCGCCGAGCTTCTCGATCTCCTGGATGTGCTCCCAGGCCTTGTGAGCGATCTCGTTGGTGAGGGTCTCGACGTAGTAGGAACCGGCCCACGGGTCAACCTCGCGGCAGACGGAGGTCTCCTCCTGGATGTAGATCTGGGTGTTGCGGGCGATACGTGCCGAGAAGTCGGTCGGCAGGGCGATGGCTTCGTCGAGGGCGTTGGTGTGCAGCGACTGGGTGTGACCCAGGGCGGCGCCCATGGCCTCGATGGCCGTACGTGCGACGTTGTTGAAGGGGTCCTGCTCCGTGAGCGACCAGCCGGAGGTCTGCGAGTGGGTACGCAGAGCCAGCGACTTGGGGTTCTTGGGGTTGAACTGCTTGACGATCTTTGCCCAGAGCATACGTGCGGCGCGCATCTTGGCGATCTCCATGAAGTGATTCATGCCGATGGCCCAGAAGAACGACAGACGCGGTGCAAAGGCGTCGATCGACATACCGGCGTTGATACCGGCGCGGAGGTACTCCAGACCGTCGGCCAGCGTGTAGGCCAGCTCGATGTCGGCCGTAGCGCCGGCCTCCTGCATGTGGTAACCCGAGATCGAGATGGAGTTGAACTTCGGCATGTTCTTCGAGGTGTACTCGAAGATGTCGGCGATGATTCGCATCGAGAACTCGGGGGGATAAATATAGGTGTTGCGCACCATGAACTCCTTGAGGATGTCGTTCTGGATCGTACCCGAGAGCTGGTCGAGGGTGCATCCCTGCTCCAGACCGGTGACGATGTAGAAGGCCAGAATGGGCAGCACGGCACCGTTCATGGTCATCGAGACGGACATCTTGTCGAGGGGAATTCCGTTGAAGAGGACCTTCATGTCCTCGACGGAGCAGATCGACACACCGGCCTTTCCGACGTCACCCACGACACGCGGGTGATCGGCGTCGTAGCCGCGGTGCGTAGCGAGGTCGAAAGCCACCGAAAGGCCCTTCTGTCCGGCGGCGAGGTTGCGGCGGTAGAAGGCATTGGACTCCTCAGCGGTCGAGAAACCGGCATACTGACGGATCGTCCACGGGCGCATCACGTACATCGTCGAATAGGGTCCGCGGAGGAACGGAGCGATACCTGCGGCGTAGTTCAGGTGCTCCATGCCTTCGAGATCTTCGGCCGTGTAGGTTCCCTTGACGGGAATGCGTTCGGCCGTGAGCCACGGTTCCACCTGACCGCAGCCTTTCGAGGCGCAGCAGCTCTTCGGCTGCCCGTCTCCTTCGTATCTGAGTTCTGAAAATTTGGCTCTCATGATCTTTGTGCGTAAAGTGTTCGGGCATCGGCTCACTTCGGACGAATCGCCGCTCGGAAGAGCCTCTTACCCATAAAAAGCACCCGGGTGCTTAGATTCCCATCTCTTTAAGGTAAAACTTCAGGGTTTCGAGGACGTTGGACTTCACGTTGATGAAGTTCGTAATGCCCTGAGCCTCGAGTTCGGGGGTGCAGGCCGGGGCACCGGCCACCACGAGGATCGCCTTTCCGCCGAGCAGCTCCTTCACCTTCGGAGCAACCTCTGCGTAGTCGTCGTCCGAAGCGCAGACCACCACGATCTCGGCCTTGGATTCGAGAGCGGCCTTGACGCCCTCCTCCACCGACTTGAAGAAGGTGTTGTCCTGCACGCGGATACCGGCGCAGGCGAAGAAGTTGCACGAGAACTGGGCGCGGGCACGGGCCATGGCCAGGCTTCCGCAGGTGAGCATGAAGGCTTTGGGCTGCTTGCCCGAGCGGTCGACGTGCAGACGCATCGCCTCGAAGGCCATGGCGCCGCGGTAGGGAGCCAGCGTATTGCCTTCGGCGGCCTTGCGCGTTACGGCCTCTTCGGTGATCTCCTTTCCGGCGACCTCCGTGAAGTTGGGGTACTGGTTGGCGCCGAGCAGGATCTGGCGGCGCGTAGCGATGGCCTTGTCCTTGGCTGCGGCCGAAGCCTCGATGCGCTCCTTGATCCATCCGGCCTTGTAAGCCTCGGTGTAGCCGCCCTTCTCCTCGATTTCGAGGAAGAGCTTCCAGGCTTCGTTGGCGATCGACTGGGTGAGGTTCTCGACGTAGTACGAACCGCCGGCGGGGTCTACCACCTGGTCGAAGTGCGACTCATGCTTGAGCAGCAGTTCGACGTTGCGGGCGATGCGCTTCGAGAACTCCGTGGGGTTTTCGAATGCGGCGTCGAAGGGGGTTACTTCCAGCGAGTGTACGCCACCGATGGCTGCGGACATGGCCTCGGTCGTTCCGCGGAGCATATTTACATAGGGGTCGTAGACGGTCTGGTTCCAGTCGGCCGTGCGGGCGTGGATCATCATCTTGCCGGCGCACTCCTTTTCGGGGTTGTATGCTTTGACGATGTTTGCCCAGAGCATTCGTGCGGCACGGAACTTGGCGATCTCCATGAAGTAGTTCGACGTCACGGAGAACGAGAAGCGCAGCTTGCGAGCAGCGATGTTTGCGCTCAGCCCGGCATCGGTCAGGCGGGCCATGTAGTCGTTACCGGCGGCGAGGGCAAAAGCGAGCTCCTCGACGATGGTCGATCCGGCGTTGGCGAAGATGCCGGCCGAGACGGTAACGATGCGGATGTGCTTGTACTCGCGGGTGCGCTCGATGAGCGCGGCGATCTTTGCGAAGCACTTTTCGCCGTTGGGCGAGCAGAAGTCGCCCTTCTGGGAGAGGCCCTTGACGATGGGGTCGATGCAGAATGCGACATGAGCTTCGGCGGCGATACCCTCCTTTTCGAGTTTGTCGAGGACGAGTTCGGCGACGTGTCCGGTGTGGAGGCCGCAGAAGGTCATCTCGATGGCCGGGATTTGGATCTCGGCGAGGAGCTGATCGAGGTCGGCAGCGGAGAACTCCTCCTTGGCGATGGAGAATCCCAGGGAGTCGACGCCCGAATTGAGGAGTTTGAGGGCCTCGGCGTTGGCCTCCTTGGGGCATTTAACCTCGATGGTCTGATGCACGTGCCAGCGGTTGTGGGCGCGCGTACCTCTCACGTAGGGAAACTCGCCTGCCTGCGAGCCCAGGAAGAGGATGCCTTCGAGGTTTTCGGCACGGTAGTAGGGGCGGACGTTGAATCCTTCGCCCGTGCGCCATACCAGTTTACGCTCGTAATCGGCACCTTTCAGGTCGGCTGTGATCACCTCTTCCCACTTCTCGGTCGGGACCGGGGGAAATTCGGTGAACAGCTTTTCACGTTTGGTATTTGCCATGACTATTTAGAGATTAGTATGAGTGTTTCCACTTGTAGTTTCGAAATTGCACGTAAAGGTACGAAATAATTGGCGAATTGTAACAACAAATTGTTAACAAAATAACAAAACTCGTTGTTTGAGGCCGGAAAATTGTCGGACTCCGGGTCGGGACTCGGGCTTCGGATTTTCGTGTTTTCAGGGCTTTATGGCTGAATAATGTTCTTTATGGCCTCTAAAATTCGAAAAATGCAAAATTGGCAATTTTCGGGATTTTGCCGAAAAAACAGGACTGTTTTCGGAAAAATGGCTTGAAAAAACGGCGGAAGTCTGAAAAAACAGGGCTATTTTCGGGAAAATGCCTCTAAAAAATGCGATTTTTCCGAAAAAAGTGATTTTTGGAAAAACAACTTTTCGGAATTCTTTTTACATTTGCAACCGGAACAACGGAAGTACCGGAGCGGGGAGAAATCCCGGGTTGGTTAGGTCGGCGATCTCCGCCGGGAGGGCGGTGGTCGTACGGAATTCAGGTTAGGTTTAGTTGACAATTATTTGGATTCTCCCCGCCCGGTTTTTTGAGGAAACCCAATCATCAAACAGATAAGGTCTATGTCATCATTGCTCAGATTCAAGATGGTCGATGCGGCGATCAACCACACCGCCGTGGAGGTGAAGGCTCCGGAAGGACGCCCTTCGGATTACTTCGGCGAGAAGGTCTTCGGCCGCGCCGCCATGCGCAAGTACCTCGACAAGCGGACTTACGCCGCGCTGCTCGACACGATGGAGAACCGCACGCCGCTGACGCGCGAAGTGGCCGACAGCATTGCTGCGGGAATGCGGCAGTGGGCCCTGGAGCACGGCGCCGACCACTATACGCACTGGTTCCAGCCGCTGACGGGCGGTACGGCCGAGAAGCACGATGCCTTTGCCGAGCCC
>DXDA01000021.1 GCA_019115745.1 Candidatus Alistipes intestinigallinarum | reverse complement strand
AAGGAAGAGGAAGAGAGAGAAGGAATGAGGAAAGAGTGAAGAAAAGTGAGGCGAAGAGAGCCTCTCACAATTCCCCGAAGCAACCCCACAGTCCCGAAGCGGTTCCCCGAAATAAAATCCCTGCAAACATGGTTTGCAGGGATTTTTTGTTGAGCTGGCTCCGCAAAAGCAGAAAAATCGGGAGATTCTCTCCCCCGAATTTCGAACATTTCAAATTCATTTCAGTTTCAACGGCAACCTTTGCAGCAGGACTTCGGAAGCTCTGCACATTTTTTGCTGCTCCCAACCAAGCCCAACACCCCGTTGCAAACAGACTGAAACAAAAAACATGAAAAAACACCGTCTCCTGCTGCTCGCAGCCATCCTCGGAGGATGCATCCCGAATGTCGCATCGGCCCAACAAACCCAAAAACAATTCGGAAAGACCCCCGAAACTTCACTCATCGAGCCCGACTCCACCGGAGAACTCCTCGCTCAACTGCGCAACATGCCCAACATCGAGGTCGGAAAAGGTATCTCCTTCCGACCCAAAAGCAACTGGTTCGAACTCACGCTCCGCTTCCGGATGCAGAACCTCCTGGCACTCTCCTTCGACGACCGCTTCACCCTCACCAAAACCGACGCCCGGGTCAAACGACTCCGGTTGCGATTCGACGGTTATGTGTACTCCCCGAAACTGGTCTACTCCATCCAGTTGGGATTCACCGGATACGACGCCGAACTCCTCCCCAACGGAAACATGAACATCGTCCGCGACGCCATCGTATACTACGTCCCAAGCCCCAAATGGAACATCGGATTCGGACAGACCAAAATCAAGGCAAACCGAGCCCGCATCAACTCGTCGAGCGCCCTGCAGTTCGTCGACCGCAGCATCGTCAACAGCGAATTCAACCTCGACCGCGATTTCGGATTCTTCGGAGAGTACAACCTCGACCGGCAACAGGGATTCGACCTCGCATTCAAAGGCTCCGTAACCCTCGGGGAAGGCCGAAACTGGGGGTCGACAAACAACGGAGGACTCGCCTACACCGGACGACTGGAGCTATATCCCCTGGGGCACTTCTCCGCAAAAGGCGATGTCATCGAAGGGGACTTCGCCGGGGAGGAACGACTCAAAATCCTCCTCGCCGGAGCATACGCCTACAACCACAAGGCCTCGCGGCTCAGCGGACAGCGCGGAGACGTCATGCCCGACAACGCTACGCGCAACATCGGCTCCTATTTCGTCGACCTGATCCTCAAATACCGCGGCTGGGCTTTCTACACCGACTTCATGGGACGCACGTGCGCAGATCCCCGCTTCGGGACTGCCAGCACCGATTTCGTCTACACCGGGTGCGGCCTGAACCTCCAGACCAGCTATCTGTTCGACAAAAAATGGGAGATCGCACTGCGGAACTCGACCCTCTTTCCGGATCGTGAAATCCATCCGCTAACCGGATACAGACAGCGCAATCAGACAACGATCGGCATCACCCGCTACATCATCGGACACTCGCTCAAGGTGCAGGCCGACTGTTCGTACCACTGCTACGACCGCGTGGCCGCACCCGCAGGCAAGAGACCCGGCGACGGTTGGGAGTTCCGATTCCAGGTCGAGTTGGGATTATAGGATGCGGAGCGCAATGTGCGCGCACGCCTCGGCATCGGCCAGGGCATGATGGTGGCGGGACAGGTCGAAGCCGCAGGCCGCCGAAACGGTATGCAACTGGTGGTTGGGGAGCTGACGACCGAAGACCCGACGCGAAGCCCGGCACGTACAGTAGAACCGGTAGCCCGGATAGGGCATGTCATAGAGTGCGAAGGCCGCACGAAGGCACCCTTCGTCGAAGGGCGAGTTATGCGCCACGAGCGGCAGTCCCTCGATCAGCGGGGCAACCTCCCGCCACACCTCGGCAAAATCCGGAGCCTCGGCCGTATCCTCGTAGGTCAGACCGTGGATCGCCGTCGTGAAACGGCTGTAATAGTTCGGGCGCGGGCGGATCAGACTGTAAAACGTATCGCGCACCTTCCCGTCGCGCACCACGACGACTCCGACCGAACAGACGCTCGACCGCTGGCCGTTGGCCGTTTCGAAATCGATGGCTGCAAAATCTCTCATGGCTCCTGGATTTTCCGAGGCAAAGATACGCATTCCGGGGATTCGGTGTTGCATCCAGCCCCCAAAAAAAGTCCCGCCCTTACGGGCAGGACCGGTACATGGGATATGAAAAGGTTGGAGAGAGTGTGACTAATAAACGGCGTTCTGCGGGTCGAACTCGGTCCAGCCGTCGAGCCAGTCGTCATCCGAGGAGAAGGCCCCGATGTAGTCGACCTGCTCGAAGCCCTCGCTGACCAGCGCGTCGGTAAACGAGGCACCCGTGAGCAGCGGGCTCCCCGAAGCCGGGCGGCAGTCGAAACCGGCCTGGAGGCTGTTGGGCTGCGTGAGTTTCAGATCCGAGATGTTGGTGTAGGTGCGGTTGTTGAGCCCCTCGGTCTGGAAATAGGCCGCCGAGAAGACCCCCAGATCGTCGCCGAACTTCTTGTTCGCGTCGCTGGCCAGTTGCGTCATGCCCGCAAAGACGACATTCGAGATCTTGAATTTCCCGGCCGTGGCGTCGCCCTGCGTACCGGAACCCTTGTCGTTCTCGATGATGATGCCCACGGGGAAGCCCACGGCTACGGAGTTGAAGCACGAGAGGTTCGAGTTGCGGCGGATCTGCATCGCGGCCTGGAACTGGCCCAGTTTCGAGCCGTTGTCGGGTTTTACATCACCGCCGTTGATGTAGTCGGAGGTGTTCGTGAAGGAGGCATCCTGACCGATCGGGCCCACGAAGGTCACGTTCGAGAAGACACACGACGTGCGCGGCGTAGCGGCCGAACCGTCACCGTTGTTGTCGCTCTCGAAGCCGTTCGAAACCGACGTGTCGGCCAGGCGCGGGTTGCGCACCCCGAGGCAGAACTGAACCTTGCCCGAGAAGCCGTTGTCCGTGTCGAAATCGTCGTCCCAGCCGTGGTAGGCCACCAGGTGATCGCAGTTCACCGCGCCGCCGAACCACTCGAACGAATCGTCGTTCGTATAGGAGACCTGTACGTGGCTGATCGTCGTGCCCGAGCCCACCGATCCGAGCGTGATGCCGTTGATCTCCTCATCCTCGCGGTAGGGATAGCCCGCAAACTCGACACGCACGTAGCACAACTCGCCCGAGCTGTCCGAATTGTCCTGACCGCCGTGGTTCACGCGAGGTCCGCCCTCGATGGTCATCTCACCCTTGTTGTTCACGGCCTTGCCCAGCAGGATCAGACCGCCCCAGTCGCCCGGTTTGCGCGAACCGGCCGGTCGGTCGGAGGTGAAGACGATCGGCTCGGACTTCGTACCTACGGCGTGGATCTTGCCGCCCCGCTCGACGATCAGCGTCGCCTTCGATCCCGAAACACCCTTGATCACCGTACCCGGCTCGATGGTCAGCTCCGCCCCCGAAGGGATGTAGACCCAGCCGTAGAGATCGTAGGTACCCTTCGGCAGCGTATATTTCCCGACCGGAATGGTGAACTCCTGATCGCCGTTGCCGATCTGCGTGCCGTCCTCGAAGAGGATGTCGTCGATGGTGCCCGTCGTCGGGCCGCCGTTGTCGTCGTTGTCGTTGTTGCAACCCGTCATCACGAGTGCCAAGGCAGCCATGGCTGCCAGAATCGTCTGTTTCATCATACTTTTTTAACTATGAAGTGTTTCTGTTTTCGGTTTGTTGCGGAGGCGCACCCGCGGATCAGAAGCGGGCCGAGACGCCCAGCGTAAAGCCCCGGCCCGGACGGAAGCGTTTGGTGGTCTGTTCGCGCGTGTGGGTCCGGCCCGCATCGTCGGTGAACTCCGGGAACTGGCAGAAGCGCACCTCCTCGTTCAGCAGGTCCCGGGCGCTGAACTTCAACTCCCAGATCCGCCCGAACCGCTTGCTGACGACCACATCCAGCGCGTTGCGCGGCATTTCGTACATGTCCGGGATGTCGTTGTCCACGGATCCGCCGGTCGAGAGGTCCGTGCGGCCGATGCCGACGATCCGCTTGCCGATGCGGTTGTAGAGCACCCCGACGGTCAGTCCCAACCGCTCGGGCTGGTAGAAGAGTCCGCCGTTGATGAGGTATGGAGACTGCCCCTGCATCGGGCGGTCGTGTTCGAGCGACTCCTCCGAGAAGTTCACCTCGCTCTCGATCAGCGAGGCATTGAACGTCAGCGAGAACGCCTTCAGCCCCAGGAAGCCGAGATCCTTGCGCACGTCGAGCTCGATGCCGTAGACATTGGCCCGGTCGGCATTCTCGAAGGTGTAGGTATAGCTGCCGCCCGCATCGAGGATCGCCGTCTCGATCGGATTCTTGAAATGCTTGTAGAAGAGCGACACCGAAACCGTCTCGCCCGAGGTCGGGTACCACTCGTAGCGCAGGTCGGCATTCTGCACGTAGGCCGCCGTCAGATCGGGATTACCCATCACGCTGCTGAAGAGATCGAAATCGTAGTAGACCGACGACGAAACCTCACGGAACTCCGGGCGGTTGGTCGACATGCCGTAAGCCGCCCGCATCTGGTGCTTGTCGGAGATCCGCCACGTGGCGTTGACCGACGGGAAGAGATCGTCATAGGTATAGGAGGTCACCTTCGTGCGCCACTCCGAGATGCGCGTGTAGCTGGTCAGGTCCATGGCGCTGTGCTCGAACCGAACGCCCGCATAGAGGCTCACCGGCCCCAGCGGAAGTTGCACGGCCGCATAGGCCGCCGCCAGCAGGTTGTCGCCCTGGTAGCTGTTGCGGTTATCGGTATCGTCGTAGATGTAGAGTTTGTCGGCCCCGTAGTTGGCATCCTGGAGAATATCCTCCACCACGTCGCCGTAGGGGAAATCCGTCGGAAGATTCTGCGCGTTGTAGCGGTAGTAGAAGGCCCGGGCTCGGTAGTCACGCGTGCGGTACTCGCCGTAGGCCCCGGCCCGCAGTTTCGGCGCAAAGCCCTCGCCCTCGCGGAACGTATGTTCGTAGTTCACCGTCGCCGAGGCGATATGCTCCACGAGTTTGGTGAAGTCGCGCTGGATCTCGTTCTGGTCCAGGCGCAGCTCGCCGTAGTGCGCGTCGCCGTAGATGTCGTTCTGCATCAGGTTGATGATCCGACGGTCGGGAAGGTGACGGTCCGCATAGGAGTAACCCACGTTCCAGTCGATGCGGTGCCCCTCGGGTGTATGCACACCCGCGATCTGGCCGTTGTAGGTCGTGCGGCTCGAATGGTAGTACTCGGCCTTCTGCTGGTCGTAGTGCGAGGAGATGTTCTGCCAGCCGTCGCGGAACGTATATTTGTCCTGACCGATCTGGTTGAAGAGATTCCGCACGTAGTAGCGGCTCCGCGGACGCAGGTACGAGAGGTTCACCATCGCTCCGAGGTGCACGTCCGTACGGTACTGGTCGTCGGTGTATTTATAGAGGTATTCCGGAGCGTCGTCGCGCTTGTTGTAGATGCCGAAGCGCGAATTCTCCATGTCGGTGATCGCCCGCTGCACGTAGCTGTAGTTCACCGCACCGTTCAGCGCCAGGCGCCGCCCCTCGGCAAGCTCCCAGCCGCGGCCGAAGGAGAAGGCGAGTTTCTGGTCCGGGATCGGCGTGCGCGTGCGGACCTTCCAGTCGTTGTTGAAGCCCTGGCGCGTCATCCGCGTCACGAACGACGCGTCGGAGTTGTCGAAGCGGCCGTCGATGCCCCCCTCGACCATGCGCTTCGAGCTCCCGAAGCCGAAGATCTCCGACGCGAAGCCCTTGTTATAGAGGAAGTCGCTGAAGTGGGTCGCGGTGTTGAAACCGATCGAGTATTGGACCGTCATGCGGTTGTCGTCGGGCTGGTCCTTGGTGTTGATCTTGATGAAGCCGCCCGTGAAGTCCGCCGGGACTTCGGGTGACGGAGATTTCAGAATCAGGATGTTCTCGATCTGTCCCGCCGGAATCACGTCGAACGAAAAGGCCCGCGAATCGGCCTCCGAACTCGGTACGGCCGCGTTGTTGATCCACACGTTGTTGTAGCGCTGCGACAGACCGCGCGCGATGATGAACTTGTCGTCGATGAGCGAAATGCCCGGAATGCGACGTACGACCTCCCCGGCATCACTGTCCTGCGTCCGGGAGATCGTCTGGCTCGAAACCCCGCTGACGACCTGCAGCGAGTTCTTGACGTCGATATTCACGGCCGACTCCGTGTTGGAGCGCCGCACCGCCGTCACGATCACCTCGCCGACCTCTTCGGCCGTCTCGGTCAGTTTCACCAGGAGGCGCGTATCCTCGCCGTTACGGACCTCCACGCCCGTCAGGCGGGCCGTCGCGTAGGTCAGCATACTCACCTCAACGGTATGGGTTCCAGCCGCAACGCCCTCCAGGCGGAACGTGCCGTCGGCCCCCGTGGCCGTACCGCGGGTCGTGCCCGCCAAAAGAACCGTGGCGCCCAGCACCGGCTCTCCATTGGCCGCGTCGGTCACGACGCCCGAAATGGAGCCTTGGGCCAGTATTGTCTGAATCGAAAGAACGGTCAAGGCCGCTGCGGCAGCCATTTTTTGAAGGATTCTGTTCATGCAGTCGTTTTTTCTCTCTCTGGTTTTCACGCTGCAAAACTACCCCGCGGCTGTTACACCGCCGATACGGGGCTGTGACAACCCCGCGAACGATTCGTTGCAATGCCGTTACATGGCATCGTCCGTCCCGACCGGCACAAAAAACAACGGACCTGCCCCAAAAGGACAGGTCCGTTTGTAATGGACGTCTGCGCAAATGACAAGGAACGCGAGCGGTGGACGCGGGTAAAGGATTCGGAAACCCCAATAAGGCCCCTTCGCCCATAGAACCCGGCTCTTAGCCGGGTGGATTCCCCGTCAAGCGGGGAATGACGGGGTCTCTTAGAGCGGCGGTCGTATGCGGGTAAAGGCTTCGGAAACCGCTAAAGGCCCAGCAGCCCACAAATCGGGCTTCTTAAGCCCGCAGCCCACAAAACCGGTTTCTTAAACCGGTTACTCCCACTCGATCGTGGCGGGCGGTTTCGAGGAGATGTCGTAGACTACGCGGTTCACCCCCTTGACCTTGTTGATGATGTCGTTCGACACGTTGGCCAGGAATTCGTAGGGAAGGTGCACCCAGTCGGCCGTCATGCCGTCCGTCGAGGTCACGGCGCGTAGCGCAACGCAACGCTCGTAGGTCCGCTCGTCGCCCATCACCCCGACACTCTGAACCGGAAGCAGAATCGCACCGGCCTGCCAAACCTGATCGTACAGCCCCGCGGCACGCAGCGAGTCGATATAGATTTTGTCGACGTTCTGGAGGATTTCGACCTTCTCCGGCGTGATGTCGCCCAGGATGCGGATCGCAAGGCCCGGACCCGGGAAGGGATGGCGCCCGATGAGCTGATCCGAAATCCCCAGCGAACGCCCTACGCGCCGTACCTCGTCCTTGAACAACAGCCGCAGCGGCTCGACAATCCGCAGGTTCATCTTCTCGGGAAGTCCCCCGACGTTGTGGTGCGACTTGATCGTCGCCGAGGGGCCGTTGACCGAGCATGACTCGATCACGTCGGGATAGATCGTACCCTGTGCCAGCCAGCGAACATCCTTGATCTGCATCGCCTCCTCGTTGAAGACCTCCACGAAGTCGCGGCCGATGATCTTGCGCTTCTTCTCGGGGTCCGTGACACCCGCCAGGTCGCCCAGGAATTTCGCTCCGGCCTTTACGCCCTTGACATTGAGGCCCATATCCTTATAGGAAGCCAGCACCTCCTCGAACTCGTTCTTGCGCAGCAGGCCCGAATCGACGAAGATGCAGTAGAGGTTCTGACCGATGGCCTTGTGCAGCAGCACCGCCGCCACCGACGAATCCACTCCGCCCGACAGGCCGAGCACCACCTTGTCGTTGCCCAGTTTCTCGCGCAGCTCGCGTACCGTCGACTCCACGAAGCTCTCCGAGGTCCACGACTGCGTGCAGCCGCAGATCCCCACGACGAAGTTCTTCAGCAACTGCTTGCCGTCGGTCGAGTGGTAGACCTCGGGGTGGAACTGGATACCCCAGGTCTGTTCGCCCTCGACGTGGAAGGCCGCCACGCGCACGTCCTCCGTGCTGGCGACAATCTTGTAAGAGTCGGGAACACGCGTGATCGTATCGCCGTGCGACATCCACACCTGCGTCGGCGAGGGAAGTCCCGCCATCAGGGCGTCCGTCGGATCGCCCACCGTCAACATGGCTCGTCCGTACTCACGGCTCGGAGCAGGCTGCACCTCGCCGCCGAAGGCCGAGGCCAGAAACTGCGCGCCGTAGCAGACGCCCAGCAGCGGAAGGTGCCCCTTGATGGCCGAAAGATCGGGATTCGGAGCCTGGGCATCGCGCACCGAGTAGGGGCTGCCCGAAAGAATCACACCCCGCACCGAAGAGTCCAGCGCCGGGATCTTGTTGAAGGGGTGAATCTCACAATAGACGTTCAGTTCGCGCACGCGCCGCGCAATGAGCTGCGTGTACTGCGACCCGAAGTCGAGAATCAATATTTTTTCCATCGGTTCTAAATTATTCGTTCCGGATCCGGAGGAATTTTTAGTGCTCGCTCGAATAGTTCGGGGCCTCGCTCGTGATCGTCACGTCGTGCGGGTGGCTCTCGTGCATACCCGAAGCCGTGATGCGGATGAACTGTGCCGTCTGCAGCGTCGGGATATCCTTCGCTCCGCAGTAGCCCATACCCGAACGCAGTCCGCCGATCAACTGGTAGACCGTCTCGCTCAGCGATCCCTTGAACGGCACACGGGCGACAATGCCTTCCGGAACGAGCTTGTTGATGTTGCCCTCACACCCCTTCTGGAAGTAGCGGTCGGCCGAACCGGCCTTCATGGCGTCGATCGAGCCCATGCCGCGGTAAGCCTTGAACTTACGGCCGTTGTAGATGATCGTCTCGCCCGGAGCCTCCTCCGTACCGGCGAACATCGAACCGATCATCACGCAGTCGCCGCCCGCAGCCAGCGCCTTGACGATATCGCCCGAGTAGCGCAGACCGCCGTCGGCAATGACCGGAACGCCCGATCCCTTGGCGGCAGATGCGGCGGCGTAGATCGCCGACAACTGCGGAACTCCCACGCCGGCGATGATGCGCGTCGTGCAGATCGAACCCGGGCCGATACCCACCTTGATACCGTCGGCGCCCGCTTCGATCAGGAATTTCGCAGCCTCGGCCGTGGCGATGTTGCCCACCACGACATCCAGCGTCGGGTACTTCGCCTTGATCTCCTTGAGCGTCCGGACGATGTTGCGCGAATGGCCGTGTGCCGAATCCAGCACCACGGCGTCCACATCCTCGGCAACCAGCGCATCCACCCGTTCCATGGCGTCGGCCGTGATACCCACGCCCGCAGCCACGCGAAGACGCCCCTTGTCGTCCTTGCAGGCATTCGGGTGGTCCTGGACCTTCGTAATATCCTTATAGGTGATCAGACCCACGAGGTGTCCCTCGCCGTCCACCACCGGAAGTTTCTCGATCTTGTTGTTCAGAAGCACCTCCGAAGCGTGGGCCAGGTCGGTGCGGTGCGTCGTGATGAGGCGGTCCCCGGGGGTCATCACCTCCGAAATCGGACGCAGCATGTCCCGCTGGAAACGCAAATCCCGGTTCGTGACGATACCGATCAACTTGCGATCCGCATCCACAACCGGAATTCCGCCGATCTTGTTCTCCTTCATCAGATTCAGCGCGTCGCCCACCGTATTCTCCTTCGAGATGGTCACCGGGTCGTAGATCATGCCGTTCTCGGCACGCTTCACCCGGCGGACCTGAGCCGCCTGTTCCGCAATGGTCATGTTCTTGTGGATCACACCGATACCGCCTTCACGCGCCAGCGCAATGGCCAACGGCGCCTCCGTCACGGTATCCATCGCGGCGGACACAATGGGGATGTTGAGCTTGATATTACGCGAGAAACGGGTCTGGATGCTGACCTCTCGCGGCAACACTTCCGAATAGGCGGGTACGAGCAGCACATCGTCGAACGTAAGTCCTTCGGGCTGAACCCTTTCATTGATAAAAGACATAATGAACGTGGATTTTTGTTGCTCGCAAAAGTAATCATTTTTTTCGAAACAGCCTAAAATCCGCCGCCCCTTCGGCCACTTTTTATCAACATTTTATCAATACACGCGACGCTTCTCCTTTTTTTCCTATCTTTGTCTGAAGCGCATTTCCAATATTTCGAAACATGTATTTGCGAAAAATCAACCGCCCCGGGCCATCGTTCCGGGAACCCCGCCGAAAAAACGGCGGACGATGCCTCCTTGCCGCTGCCGCCCTGCTACTCCTCGCAGCCTGCGGCTCCGGGCGTCCGAAAAGCTCCGAGACCGGGGAGTCCGGGACAGCCGTTGCCAGCACGCCTCCGACCGAAACCGCCGTCACAGCGGCCATCCGGTTCCACGTCGATTCCGTCTCACTGCTGCGCGGGCGCGTAGTCCTGGCCCACGAGGTGCGGGCCTTCATCCCCGAAGGCGACACCGTCGAGTACTGGATCGTCGACCGCAGCGGCGCGCTCGAACGCGCATACGACCGCGCAACCGGTGGCCAAAAGAACGGCAAACCCGCGTGGGCCGAACTGAAGGTCCGCTACAAGGGTCCCTCCGACGAGGGGTTTGCAGCCGACTATGCGGGAGTCTTCGAGGTCGTGGAACTCGTTTCCGTCGAAAAGGCCGAAGAGTAGGAAGTGCGAGAACAGCAGCAGGCAAAAAGTTCGCCGACAGACATTTCGAGGGTAACATTTCGCGGGTAAACTCCGCGGGCATACTTCGCGGGCATACTTCGCTGACAAAAAAGCGGGCGCTGTCGATGAACAACGCCCGCCTTTGCATTTCCGCATCCCGCGGCGGAATCAATACTGCTCCTTCTCGTTGGGGAAGTCACACGCCTTCACATCCTGCACGTACTGCCCCACCGCTTCGGTCATCACCGTATGCAGGTCGGCATAGCGGCGCAGGAAACGCGGCGAAAAGCCCTTGTTGATCCCCAGCATGTCGTGGATCACCAGCACCTGACCGTCGCAGCCCGGACCCGCCCCGATGCCGATCGTCGGCGTCGGGATCTCCGACGTTACCCGCGTGGCCAATGCCGCCGGGATCTTCTCCAGCACGATGGCGAAGCAGCCCGCCTCGCTCAGCAGATGCGCGTCGCGCACCAGCTTCTCGGCCTCGGCCTCCTCCTTCGCCCGCACGGCATAGGTCCCGAACTTGTGGATCGACTGCGGCGTCAGCCCCAGGTGTCCCATCACCGGAATCCCGGCCGAAAGGATGCGCTGAACCGATTCGAGGATCTCCTCACCGCCCTCCATCTTCACGGCGTCGGCCTCGGTCTCCTTCATGATCCGGACGGCCGAGTCGAGGGCCACCTTCGAGTTGCCCTGGTAGGTGCCGAACGGAAGGTCCACAACCACCAGCGCCCGGTTGACGGCGCGAACCACCGAACGGGCGTGATAAATCATCATATCGAGCGTAATGGGAACCGTCGTCTCATAACCGGCCATTACGTTGGCCGCCGAGTCCCCGACGAGAATCACGTCGACACCCGCCGCATCGACGATCTTCGCCATCGAATAGTCATACGAGGTCAGCATGGCGATCTTCTCGCCCCGCTGCTTCATCTCCGTAAGGCGGTAGGTCGTAACCGCCCGAACTGTACTTTCTACGGACATTTTTTCTCAGATTTTAAGTTTTTCAGCGCGGCAAAGATAACGCTTTGAATAGATTTGGCAAAAAAATCGCCACAGAACCACCCCTCCGCTCACCGACACGTTGATCGAATGTTTCGTCCCCGCCTGCGGGATCTCCAGCGCTCCGTCGCACAGATCCACGGCCGACTGGCTCACGCCGTCGACCTCGTTGCCGAAAACCAGCGCATACTCCACCCCCGGTTGCGGCGTGAAGTCGTCGAGCATCGTGGAGCCCTCGACCTGCTCCACGGCCAGCACCCGATAACCCGCCGCGCGAAGTTCCCCGAGGCACGCCTCGGTCGTCGCGTAATAGCTCCACGAAACGGTCTGGTCCGCACCCAGCGCCGTCTTGTGGATCTCCCGCGAGGGCGGCGTCGCCGTGATCCCGCACAGCGCGATATGCTCCACGGCAAAGGCGTCTCCCGTGCGGAAAAACGAGCCCACGTTCTGCGCCGAACGCACGTTGTCCAGCACAACCGTCACCGGCATCTTCTCCCGTACGGCGAACTCCTCCGCCGTCGGACGCCCCAACTCCTCGTTCGTGATTTTTCGCATATTCCGTCGCAATGAGTGATTTGTGCGGCAAAAGTAATCAAATAAAAAATATTTTGCCTATTTTTGAGGCCTCAATTCAGAAGATTCTATGTCTCACAGAAAAGTGCTCGTCCTGGCCCTCGCCCTTATGATCTCGGGGGGGGGTCTGCGCGCCCAGAAGATCCTCGTCGGGGCCGATTTCGAAACCCGCTTCGACAACCGCGAATACGCAAACAACGACTTCAACGAGTCCCGGACACTCTTCAGCGCCCGACTCACGCCCCGGATCGGTATCGAGTGGCAGCAGAAGAACCAACTCGTCTTCGGGGTCGAGATGCTCCAGAACTTCGGGCAGTACAACCCCCAGGGAGACCCCTTCCTGAGCGATGTCAAGCCCTTGATGTACTACCGCTTCAAAACCGAAAACGTCCAGGCAAACGCCGGTATCTTCAACCGCAAGGAGCTTATGGGAGACTACTCCGCAGCCTTCTTCAGCGACTCCACCCGGTTCTATCACAACCGTCTGTCGGGATTCCTCGGACGATACGTCTCCACCGAACGGCCCAAAACCTACGTCGAGCTGGCTCTCGACTGGGAGGGCATGTACTCCGAAGCCTCCCGCGAGATGTTCCGCATCCTCTCCGCTGGACGCTACTCCACCCAGCCCGGATTCTACGTCGGATACGCCTTCTCGATGTTCCACTTCGCGGGCTCGATGCTCAACGAGAACGTCACGGACAACCTCCTCGTCAACCCCTACGTCGGGTGGGAGTTCAACGCCTTCTTCGATTTCGACATCCGAGGCGGCATCCTCTTCGCCCCGCAGCGCGGACGGAGCGTCGACCACGCCTGGCGCAAACCATACGGCGGACAGTTGGACGTCACGATCTCCCGCTGGGGCGTCAAGATCCAAAACAACCTCTACCTCGGCAAGAACCTCCAGCCCCTGCGCAACTACATCGCCAACCCCTCGACCGGGGCAACCTACGGGCTCGACGGGCTCTATGCCGGAGAGTCGTTCTACGCCACCACGGAGCATATCTACAACCGCACCTGGGTCGGTTATGACCGCAAGTTCTTCCACGACACGCTCCACGTCGAGGCCGGCATGGTCTTCCATTACGACGGAACCGGAATGGGCACCCAGCAGGTCGTACAGCTCTCGGTCGACATCCAGCGGCTCTTCAACATCGGGCCCAAACGTCCCGCACACAGACACGGACCCTTGCACTGATTCCATACATATTCCATACATACTTACATAGATTCCTACACGTAAAGCAAACTCACGAAAAATATGGCAAGCGAAACCAATGAAACCCGGGAGAAGTCGCTGAACTTCCTCGAAGAGATCATCGAAGAGTCTATCGCCAAGGGCGAAACGCGTGTCCAGACCCGTTTCCCGCCCGAACCCAACGGATACCTCCACATCGGCCACGCCAAGAGCATCTGCATCAACTTCGGACTGGCCAAGAAGTACGGCGGAAAGTGCAACCTCCGTTTCGACGACACGAACCCCGTCAAGGAGGATGTCGAGTATGTCGATTCGATCAAGCGCGACATCCACTGGCTCGGGTTCGACTGGGCTCAGGAGCGCTATGCGTCGGACTACTTCGACCAGCTCTACGAGTGGGCCATCGTCCTGATCAAGAAGGGGCTGGCCTATGTCGACGACCAGACCCAGGAGCAGATCCGCGAAAACCGCGGTACGGTTTCCGTTCCCGGAACCCCCTCGCCGTGGCGCGACCGGTCCGTCGAGGAGAACCTCGACCTCTTCCAGCGCATGAAGAACGGCGAATTCCCCGACGGAGCGAAGGTCCTCCGCGCGAAGATCGACATGGCTCACCCCAACATGCTCTTCCGCGACCCGATCATGTACCGCATCATCCACGCCGAACACCACCGTACGGGCAACAAATGGTGCATCTACCCGATGTACGACTACGCCCACGGACAGAGCGACTCCATCGAGCGCATCACCCACTCGATCTGCACCCTCGAATTCGACGTGCACCGTCCGCTCTATGACTGGTTCATTCAGGCGCTGGAGATCTATCCGTCGCACCAGTACGAGTTCGCCCGGCTCAACCTCACCTATACGATGATGTCGAAGCGCAAGCTGCTGAAACTCGTCCAGGAGGGTGCCGTCATGGGCTGGGACGATCCCCGGATGCCGACGATCTGCGCCCTGCGCCGCAAGGGTTACACCCCGGCTTCGGTGCGCAACTTCGCCGAAATGGTCGGTGTCGCCAAGCGCGACAACGTCATCGATCTCGCCAAGCTCGAATACTGCGTCCGCGAGGATCTGAACAAGGTCGCCGAGCGCCGCATGGTCGTGCTGAACCCCCTGAAGGTGACCATCACGAACTATCCCGAAGGCAAAACCGAACTCTTTACGGCCATCAACAACCCCGAGAACGAGGCCGCCGGGACGCGTCAAGTGCCCTTCTCGCGCGTGATCTACATCGAGCGCGACGACTTCATGGAGAACCCGCCCAAGAAGTTCTTCCGGCTGCAGCCCGGCGGTGAGGTGCGGTTGCGCTACTCCTATCTGATCAAATGCGAGGAGGTTGTCAAGGATGCCGAGGGCAACATCGTCGAGTTGTTGTGCTCCTACGACCCGATGTCCGGGAACGGCTCGTCGAGCGACGGCCGCCGCGTGAAGGGCGTCATCCACTGGGTATCGGCTCAGGATGCGCTGGAGGCTGAGATCCGCCTCTTCAACCCGCTCTTCACCAAGGAGAACCCCGACGACGTCGAGGAGGGGCAGACCTGGGAGGACAACCTCAATCCCGAGTCGATGGTCAAGATCAAGGGGTATCTGGAACCGTCGCTGCGCGAGATTCCCGTCGGTCAGGCCGTGCAGTTCGAGCGCGTGGGCTACTTCTGCCCCGACACGGACTCGACGCCCGAGCACCTCGTGTTCAACCGCACCGTGACACTCAAGGACTCCTGGGCCAAGATCAACAAGTAAGACGGAGTCATCCGCCGACAAAAGAAAGACACCCGACTTGACAGTCGGGTGTCTTTTTATCTTCAGACAGAACGATCAATCACATCAGCCGCCCGAACGTGCGGCCGCCCAGCATGTAACGCAGGACCACCGAGCCGCGATAGATAGGTCGGGCTTCGGATTTGCGCGCCGACTGGATTGCCCGCCGCTTCTTCGCCAGCGACGGATGCCACTTGAAAAAGTCCCGCCAGGCCCGGAACACCGCCCGGAAGTTGTCCGCACGCCCCTGCGCCAGATACGACAGTGCAGCCAGCAGGTCCAGCGCAGGACGCAGGACGGCCACCAACAGCCGCTGCCCCGACGAGGAGCATTTATACAGCATGGCCAGATTGTTGCGGTGGTTGTAGAAGACCTTCGACGGAGAATCGGTCTGCAGCGTCCCGCCGCCCAGATGATAGACCCTGCTCTCGGGGACCACCCGCACGCGGTAGCCCGCCAGTTGCATCCGCCAGCAGAGGTCGATCTCCTCCATGTGGGCGAAGAAGTCGTCGTCGAAGCCCCCCAGCGTCCGGAACACCCCGGCCCGGCAGCAGAACGCCGCACCGCTCACCCAGAAGAGGTCCCGGGCATCGTCGTACTGACCCCGGTCCTCCTCCACCGTGCGCAGGATCCGGCCCCGGCAGAAGGGGTAGCCCAGATAGTCGATATAACCGCCCGCGGCACCCGCATATTCGAACAGCCGACGATCCTCCGACGAGATCAGTTTCGGCGAAACAACCGCCACGTCCGGATTCCGGTCCAGCGTATCGAGCAGCGGCTCCAGCCATCCCGGCGGGGTCTCCACATCGGAGTTCAGCAAGATGTAATAATCCGCCTCGACCTGTTTCAACGCCCGGTTATAGCCTCCGGCAAAGCCGTAGTTGCGGTCCAGAAGGATCACCCGCACCGACGGGAACTCCGCCTGCAGAACCGCCACCGAGTCGTCCGTCGAGCCGTTGTCGGCCACGACAACCTCCACCCCGGTCGGTGCTGCCGCCACCACCGACGGCAAAAAACGACGCAGGTGGCCCACGCCGTTCCAGTTCAGTATGACAATTTTAGCGACTGACATCCCGTTTGTGTTTCCAACGCCGGTGCGACCAGATCCACAACTCCGGCCGTCGGCGGATCTCCGACTCCAGCAACCGCACGTAGCGTTCCGTAATTTCATGCTCCGCAACCTCCTCCTCACCGTCGTAGATCGGCTCGAACGACATCTCGTAACGCCCCCGCGACAACCGGTCCATCTTCACGAAATAGACCGGAAGGTGACATCGAAGAGCCAGTTTCTCGCCGCCGTCGAAAAAGATCGTATCCTGGTTCAAGAAGCGGAACCAGTGGCTGTCGGGGCGGCGCGGCGGATTCTGATCCGCAATGAGTCCCATTACAAGATTCTTGCCGAGGATTCCCCGTTCCCGGTTCCGCAGGTAGAACCGAAGGCTCTCCTTCATCGAAACCGTCGTCGCGTAGTCCCCGTTGCGGAGGCGCTGGTACAAGGCCTCCATCACCCGGCTCCGCAACGGATGGTAGACCGCCACCACGATCTGCGTCGGGGCGTAAAGACCCCAGAACGAGCAGTATTCCCAGCAGCCGTAATGGGCCGTCATGGCGATCCAGTCGCGCCCCTCGACCCGTTTCAGGTGCTCCTCCAGTCCCTTCACCTTCAGCGCCGCACGCCCCTTCGCCGGGGTCAGATGCGCCAGGTCCAGCGTATCCACGAAGATTTCGGCCAGCGTACGGTAGAACCGTCGCCGGATCCCGGCCAGCTCCCGTTCGCTCTTCTCCGGAAACGAGTTACGCAGGTTCGTCTTCACCACCGACATCCGGTAGCGGATGCCGTAATAGAGCAGAAAATAGAACAGATTCTCCACCACGTAATACTTGAACCAACGCGGCAGTACCGAAAATACATACGCGCAGACCCAGAGCGTTTCAAGCCCTATCCGCTGCATGAGATTCAAATCCGTCCGTTTCATCCCTGCCGTCGCATCAAGGTTCCACGAAGAGTTTCACGTTCGTCACTTTCGTCCGGATCCGCAGCCAGTTCTTCAGCGTCTCGCTGTCGACCGGCTGGGTCGGGTCCTTGCGCGTCACCACGCAGATCAGCGTCGTGTCGCGCGGAGTCCCCGAAACGTCGAACGTGATGCCCTTCGTCAGCGATACGGCCTCCACGTTCTCCATCAGCGCCCCCATCTCCCGCGAAACGTCGTTCACCTCCACGTCCGTAACCCGGTAGCGTTTCAGTTGCGACGACATCTCCTCGATCCGCCGGTTCTTCTCCGTCAGCAGCTCCTGGTAGCTCTGCTGCAGCGACGCCACGTCGATCCGGTCCTCCGTATTGGCCTGGCGGACGATCAGCTCCGTCCGTTCCAGTCCGAAGCCGTCCAACTGCGCCCGGGCATTCTCAATCACCTCCTCGCCCAGCGGCTCGCCAACCAGCAGCAGCTCGATCCGCGAGAACTTCTGTCCCCGGGCATAGTGCTTGTTGCACTCGATCACCCGCGTGTGCGGGAAGTTGAAGACCTGTGCCACGTATTTGTCCGCCACGGCCTCGAAGACCGAAACCCGCACCATGTGAAAACCGATCACCACGCTCGGAATGAAGGTCACCAGCGTGATGACCATCATCAGCCGCTTGACGTTCCGCTCCCGGGACTTGTCGATAAAGACCTTCTTCTCATAGCCCAGGAACCGGACCACCAGGTAGGTGGCCAGCGCAATGAAGACCGAGTTGATGAAGAAGAGGTAGAAGGCCCCGAGGAAGAAGCGGATCTGTCCCGTGGCCAGCCCGAATCCCGCCGTGCAGAGGGGCGGGATCAGCGCCGTGGCGATGGCTACGCCCGGGATGACCGTCGAGGTGCGATCCTGGCGCGTCTGCGCCACCATGCCCGCCAGTCCGCCGAAGAGTGCGATCAGCACGTCGTAGGTCGTCGGGACCGTGCGCGCCAACAGCTCGCTGCTGTTCGACGACAGCGGCGAAATGAAGAAGTAGACCGTCGACGTGATGATCGCCACGATGAACATCAGCGCCAGGTTGCGAAGCGACTTTTTCAGCAGTTCGAAGTCGTTGATGCCCAGCGACAGCCCCACGCCCATGATCGGGCCCATGATCGGCGAGATAAGCATCGCGCCGATGATCACCGCCGCCGAATTGACATTCAGCCCCAGCGAGGCGACCATCGTGGCGAAGATCAGCACCCAGAGGTTCACACCCCGGAACTCCACGCCCTTCGAAATATTGGCAACCACCTCGTCGCGCTGCGCCTTGTCATCGTCCAGGCTGAAGCGACCCTTCATGAATTCGCGCAACTCCCCGAGCCACGCCCCGAACGAACGGGGCGGCTGCGAAGTGGAGTCTTGCGTTCCGTTATTTTTCCGTTTCATCTTCCGTTTCGTTGTAATTGTCCGATTCCGGAGCCTCCTCCGGTATCTCTGAGCCCCGTCGCTGACGGGGTTTCCCGGCGACCACCAGCACGAACTCACCCTTGGGTTCGTGCGTGCGGAAGTGCTCCAGCACCTCGGCGATTGTCCCGCGCACGGTCTGTTCGAACTTCTTGGTCAGCTCCCGCGACACCGAGACCGCCCGATCCGCTCCGAAAACCTCGGCAAACTGCTCCAGGCACTTCACCACCCGGTAGGGCGATTCGTAGAAGATCATCGTACGCTCCTCGTCGGAGAGCGTCTGCAGGTGTTTCATCCGGCCCTTCTTCTGCGGCAGGAAGCCCTCGAAGCAGAAGCGGTCGCACGGAAAGCCGCTCTGGACCAGCGCCGGAATCAGGGCCGTAGCCCCGGGAAGCGTCTCCACCTCGATGCCCGCCTCCACGCACGTGCGCACAAGCAGGAACCCCGGGTCCGAGATCCCCGGCGTCCCGGCATCCGAAACCAGCGCGGCATCGTGGCCCGCGGCGATCGTCCCGGCAACCAGTTCCACCGTGGCGTGTTCGTTGAATTTATGGTGTGAGCGGAGTTTCTGCTCGATGCCCAGGTGGCGGAGCAGGAACGACGTCGTGCGCGTATCTTCGGCCAGCACGAAGTCAACCCCCCGCAAGACGTTCACCGCCCGGAGCGTGATGTCGTCCAGATTGCCGATCGGCGTCGGTACGATATAGAGTTTGGCCATGCCGTCAAGCGAATTTGCGTTCGAGAAGCTCCATGAGCAGTTGTGCTCCGTCGGAATTGGGGTTCCAGGCGTAGTGCTCCGCAATGAAGATCATGCAGTCGTCGAGATCCTCAAAGTTGTTGAGCGCATCGATGGCCCGCTCGTAGGCCTCGCCGTCGCCGCCGAACAGGTCGCGGATCAGCAGGAACTTGTCGTTCAGTCCGATGGCCCGCCGCAGATCCGTCACGGGTTCGCTGCGCCGCAGTTCCGAGGCCACATCGCGCGGCGGGGCGATCGTATCGGCCAGCGTCTGCACGTCGTGGTTGATCACTTCGCCCAGCACGGCTCCGGCCGGCAGGGGCGATTGTCCGTTCTCCGTTGCTGTCGGCGTATCTTCGGCGGCAGGTGCCGTTTCGGGCGTCGGGATCCCGTATGCCGGAGTCGGATCGGGCAGCGTCTCGAAAGCTGCGGCAGGAGCCGGCATTTCGGAGATCCCGGAGTTCGAGGCATCCGGCATCGAGGGTTCAAAAGGTGCGGAAGCCGCCGGGGTCACCACCTCGAAAATCGGCGGTTCCGGGATCGGTGCGCCCGCCATCGGGTCGGGAGTCGGCGAAACAACCGGGGAAGGCACGACCCGCGGTTGTTGGAGTTCGGACGGCATTCGCGGGGTCTCTTCGGAGGCGGGGTGCGGTTCGGGCGTCCGCTTCGGCTCGGGACGTCGGGTCGGAGCCGGAGTCGGGATCGACTCCACGACCGGATTCGGATCGTAGAGCGACATGATCACCCGTTGTTTATGGCGATGGCGGACCGCTGCCTCCTCCGGACCGAACAGCGTCGGCGCTCCATGGTGCGAAGCGCCCGTCTCCGGAGTCGTCGTCGGTGCAGGTTCCGGAGCCGGAGGCGATACAGGCGCTGCTTCCGGATCGGGTTCCGGGGTCGGCTCCGAAACTGCTATCGGGGCCGCTTCGGGAGTCGGTTCCGAGCGTTCAAGTTCAGAGATCGGGGCCGGTTCGGGCATCGGCGCAGGTTCCGGGTCAAGGGTCGGTTCCGAAATCGGAAGCGGCTCTTCACCAGGCATTTCGAAAGGTTCCCCTGCGGGTATTTCGGAAGGCTTCTCCGCCTCTTCTTCCACCCGTTCCTCCTCCCGTTCTTCCGTCGGGGCGGCTATCGGCTCCGCAGTCGAATCCGAAACCGGAGCCTCATCCGATCCCCCAAAGTCCGGAAAACCGTCCAGCGAAAGCACCTCCCCCAAATCGATCGATTCGGAGGGGATTCCATCCCGGGAATCGGCTACGACCCCCGCCTCCGAAGGCGCCGGAGCCGGGTCGGCAAAGCGTACCGTCTCATAAAGCCTCCGCAATTTCTCCAGCGCCAGGTCGCGCTCAACGACCGGAATCTCCCCCGCTGCCGACCAGCCGTCGACCAGCGCCGAGAGTCTCCGCACCTCGTCCCGTATCGTTTTCAAATCCATCGTCCGTGCAATTTTAGACCTTCAAAGATACGCATAAACCTCCTTTCGACAAAACAATCCCCGGGATAATTTTCCGCAGCGCCCCCGTCGGACGATTTTCAGCCCCGCAAAGGGGCCAACTCCGATAAAATTCACTATCTTTGCGCTGCGAATATCAAAACCCGAAATACATGGCATTACAATGCGGCATCGTCGGTTTGCCGAACGTGGGCAAGTCGACGCTTTTCAACTGTCTCTCCAATGCGAAGGCGCAGGCGGCAAACTTCCCCTTCTGCACCATCGAACCCAATGTCGGCGTCATCACCGTCCCCGACCAGCGGCTGATCCGTCTGGCCGAAATCGACAACCCCAAGCGGGTTGTCCCCACGACCATTGAGATCGTCGACATCGCCGGACTGGTCAAGGGTGCCTCCAAAGGCGAAGGCCTCGGAAACAAGTTCCTCGGAAACATCCGCAACACCAACGCCATCATCCACGTGCTGCGCTGCTTCGACAACGGAAACATCACCCATGTCGACGGCTCGATCGACCCCGTGCGCGACAAGGAGATCATCGATACCGAGCTCCAGTTGAAGGACCTCGAAACCATCGAAAACCGGCTGGCCAAAACCCAGAAACAGGCCACTTCGGGCGGCGACAAAAACGCCAAACGCGCCGTGGAACTCCTCCTGCAGTACAAATCCGTACTGGAGCAGGGCCGATCGGCCCGCACCGTGGAGCTCGAAAAGGAGGACCGCAAGCTGGTTGCCGACCTCAACCTGCTGACCGACAAGCCCGTGCTCTACGTCTGCAACGTCGATGAGAAGAGCGCCGCAACCGGAAACGCATACACCGAGGCCGTGCGTGCGGCCATCGCCGACGAAAAGGCCGAAATGCTCATCATCGCCGCAGCCACCGAGGCCGATATTGCCGAACTGGAGAGTTACGAAGAGCGTCAGATGTTCCTCGAAGACCTCGGGCTCGAAGAGTCGGGCGTGGCACGGCTGATCAAGGCCGCCTACAAGCTCCTCAACCTCGAAACCTTCTTCACCACCGGGGCCGACGAAACCCGCGCCTGGACCTACTCCCGCGGCATGAAGGCCCCGCAGACCGCCGGAATCATCCACACCGACTTCGAGAAGGGATTCATCCGCGCCGAGGTCATCAAGTACGACGACTACGTGACGCTCGGATCCGAAAAGGCCTGCCGCGACGCCGGAAAAATCGGTATCGAAGGCAAGGAGTATGTCGTTCAGGACGGCGACATCATGCACTTTCTCTTCAACGTCTGACGAGAGGGTAAGGAGAATGGAGAATGGGACGGGAGATGAGAGATGAGCAAATAAGAGCATGAAAAAAAGCCACGAAAAACGTACCTGAAAAACCGATTGACCATGAAAAACGCGAAGTACATCCTTCTGGGAATCGCAGCCATCATCTGCGCCGCCGTGCTCGCACGCGCCTATACCTACAAGTACCGCTCGCAGGACACCATCGTCGTGACGGGATTGGGCGAGACGGAGTTCACGTCGGACCTGATCGTCTGGTCGGGCACCATCACGGCCGAGGCCCAGCAGGTCGCAGCCGGATATGCACAGATCGAACAAAGCAAGGCCAAGGTGCAGCAGTACCTCGAAGAGAAGGGACTCCCGACCGAGGCCGTGGTCTTCGAATTCGTCAACGTCAACAAGCAGTTCGACCCGGTCTACAACGCCAACGGAAACTGGGCCGGAGAACGCTTCCGCTGCTACCAACTGCGCCAGCGCTTTACGGTCGAGTCGCGGGACGTGGAGCGCGTCGAGACCATCTCGCGTGAAATCTCTTCGCTCATCGCACAGGGCGTCTCGATCGAGGCTTACGCCCCGGACTACTACTACACGAAACTCGACGACGTGAAGATGGGACTCATCGAGACCGCGTCGGCCGACGCCCGGATGCGCGCCGAAAAGATCGCCGTGAATGCCGGAACGAAGATCGGACGCGTCGCTTCGGCCCGCATGGGCGTCTTCCAGATCACCGGAGCCAATACCAACGAGGAGTTCTCGGCCGGAGGCTCGTTCAACACCGCCAGCCGCAACAAGAAGGCCCGCATCACCATGCGGATCGAATACCGGGTGAAATAAAATCGACAAAAAAGCATAAATGTCCATGGAAAGACCTGTTCGGGTGCGCTTCGCACCCAGCCCCACCGGACCGCTCCACATCGGAGGCGTCCGCACGGCATTGTATAACTATCTCTTCGCCCGCCAGCACGGCGGCACAATGATCCTCCGCATCGAGGATACCGACTCGCAGCGCTTCGTCCCCGGAGCCGAGGAGTATATCATGGAGTCGCTCAAGTGGTGCGGAATCGAAATTGACGAAGGTGTCGGCGTCGGAGGCCCCCACACCCCCTACCGTCAGAGCGAACGCCGCGAAATCTACCTCAAATACGCCCTGCAGCTCGTCGAGGCCGGATGGGCCTATTACGCCTTCGATTCGGCCGAGGAGCTCGATGCCCTGCGCAAAGAGGCCGAGGCGCGCGGTGAGGCCTTCGCATACAACTACACCGTGCGCGAGAAGCTGGCCACCTCGCTGGCACTCCCCGCCGAGGAGGTCCGCGCCCGCATCGACCGCGGCGACCAGTGGGTCATCCGCTTCAAGATGCCCGAAAACGAACGCGTCGAGATGGACGACCTGATCCGCGGACACGTCGAAGTCAACACCTCGACGCTCGACGACAAGGTGCTCTACAAATCGGCCGACGCGCTGCCCACCTACCACCTTGCCAACATCGTCGACGATCATCTGATGGAGGTCTCGCACGTCATCCGCGGTGAGGAGTGGCTCCCCTCGCTGCCGCTCCACTACCTGCTCTACAAGGCATTCGGGTGGCAGGATACGCAACCCGCCTTTGCACACCTTCCGCTGCTGCTCAAACCCACGGGCGGCGGCAAACTCTCGAAGCGCGACGGCGACAAGATGGGATTCCCCGTCTTCCCGCTCTTCTGGAAGTCCCCCACAACGGGCGAAACCGCCCGCGGATACCGCGAGGACGGATACTTCCCCGAGGCATTCATCAACATGCTGGCGTTGCTGGGCTGGAACCCCGGCACCGAGCAGGAGATCTTCTCGATGCAGGAGCTGATCGACAGCTTCTCGCTGGAGCGCGTCTCGAAATCGGGCGCACGCTTCCAGCCCGACAAGGCCAAGTGGTTCAACGCCCAGTACATGCACCACAAGACCGACGCCGAACTGGCCGCACTCTACCAGCCGATCCTGCGCGAGCATGGCATCGAGGTCTCGGACGAACTGGCCGGCAAGGCCGCCGGGATCATGAAGGAGCGCGCGACGTTCATCACCGATCTGTGGGACCTCACGTCGTTCTTCTTCGTCGCTCCGGCCGAATACGAGGAGAAGCAGACCCGCAAATACTGGAAAGGGCAGAACCCGGCCATTCTGCGCGAGCTGCGCGAGGTGCTGGCCTCGATCGACGATTTCTCGCTCGAAAACACCGAACGCATCGTCCACGCCTGGATCGAGGAGAAGGGCTACGGCATGGGCCAGGTGATGAACACGCTGCGCCTGGCCCTGGTAGGTGCCGGAAAGGGCCCCGGGATGTATGACGTCACGGCCTTCATCGGCAAGGAGGAGTGTCTGCGCCGCATCGACCGCATTCTCGAAGTGCTGCCCGCCGCCGAATAGCCGGCCCTGCAAGACAACCCAACGACCATAACTTCAAAACTACGCGATAACCTATGGTAGAGATCGAACAGAACGTATGGGGCATGACCCCCGAGGGTGAGGCGATCATCCTCTACACGCTGCGCAACGACAAGGGTGCCGAGGTGCAGTTGTCGAATTTCGGAGCCGCGATCGTCTCCGTGAAGATGCCCGACCGCGAGGGCCGCATGGCCGACGTCGTGCTGGGATACAAGCATCCCGAAGGCTACTTCTTCGACGGTGCAGCCTCGGGAAAGAGCGTCGGACGCTGCGCCAACCGCATCGCCTTCGGTCGCATGACGGTCGACGGCAAGGAGTATCGCCTCGAAGTCAACAACGGCGTGAACCACCTCCACGGCGGGACGAAAAACTTCGCCAACCGCGTCTGGGAGAGCCGCGTGGAGACCAACCGCGTGGTGATGGCCCTGACGTCGGAGGACGGCGACCAGGGATATCCCGGCGAGCTGTATGTCGAGGCCGTGTTCGATTTCGACGACGACAACGCCTTGGAGATCACCTACAAGGCCAAAACCACGCAGACGACCGTCGTGAACCTCACGAACCACGTCTACTTCAACCTCGCGGGCGAAGCAAGCGGTTCGGTGCTCGACCACGAACTGCAGTTGAACTGCTCGAAGGTGCTGGAGATGAACGACAAGCAGATCCCGACGGGAAAGCTGCTCGACGCAGCGGGCACGCCGCAGGATTTTCGAGAGTTCCGTTCGTTCCGGCCGGGGATCGACGCAGAGTTCAACCACATCCGCGACTTCAAGGGGTACGACCACCCGTTCGTGATCGATGGCTGGAAGCCCGGCATTCTGGGTGAAGTCGGCACGCTGCGCGAGCCGAAATCGGGACGTACGGTGACGGTCCTGACGTCGCAACCCAGCGTGATGATCTACACCGGGAACTGGCTCGCAGGCGGATGTCCCGAGACCAAATCCGGAGGCCGCTACGACGACTATGCCGGTGTAGCGATGGAGTGCCAGAACTACCCCGATGCCGTGAACCATCCGGAGTTCCCCTCGCCGCTGCTCCATCCCGACGAGTTCTATTGCCAGAAGATCGTCTTCCGCTTCGGCGTCTGCTGATGCGAAGGGAGGGGGGGGGTAAAAGCCCCGAAACAGAGCGGGAGATTCCCCGAACATATCAAGGAAGAAGAGGGTCGGAATACGCTATTCCGGCCCTCTTCTTATCCTGGCAGCGTCACCGAAAAAGACCGATGCCGACCAGCACGGCAACCACCCCGAAAAGCATCCATTGCCGCAACCGCCAATAGTGCCGGACCTCCGAGCGTTCGGCCGCCAGCGACAGAAGCCATCCCGCCGTCCAGCCGCCATAGGTAAGCAAAAGGAAGAGCTCCAGGCTCCGGGAACGGGGAAGCACCCCGGCACCGCTTGCCAGGAGAAATCCGGCGGCCAGCAACAGGTCCGCTCCGATCATCTGCATCCCGCAACGCCCCATCAGCCAGGCATCATACGCCCGGGATGCGCTCCGATCGGACCGGGCGGGCCGGGCGGCGCGGTTTGGCGGAGCAGGCCGGGCGGCGGAATAGAGCCGGTTTCCGGCAAACGAGTGCACGAAAAAGGCGGCAAGGAGCAGGCTCCCGGCAGCTAAAAACCATCCGTTCATGGGCGTTTACAGTTTGAGGTACAACGATTCGGGCAGCAGCCGAAGCAGCCACGCCACCACCCGCCAGCGGCGCGTAACGACCGCCACACGGCGTCCCCGGCGCAGGGCCCGCAGCGTCTGATCCACCACCCGGTCGACGGGCATCACCCAGAACAAACCCTCGCCTTTGGCCATTGCCGTATCGACCAGCCCCGGGCGGATGTCGATCACCCGGACTCCCGAAGCGGATTTCGCGGCCCGTTGGCGC
>DXDA01000020.1 GCA_019115745.1 Candidatus Alistipes intestinigallinarum | reverse complement strand
TGGGTTGTTTCGACTGGTTGATGAGCGTTTCGATGCGCTCCTTGAGTTCGAGGACCTCGTCCTTGAGGTCGCCCTTCACGTTGAAGGGGGTGCGGAAGGAGAGCCAGTCGCCGAGGCTCTTGTTCATGCGCTCGATGGGCGAGACGCAGTAGATCGACAGGAAGTAGAGCAGCATCAGCACGATGGCGATCATCACGGTCACGGAGATCAGCACGGGCGTCACGGCCCGGTAGGCATTCTTCTTCATCTGCTCGGCACGCGGGGCCAGGGAGCTCTGCGTCGAGGTCATGTAGTTCTTGATGGCGGCCGTGAGGCGGCCGTAGAGGGCGTCGTACTCCTCGTTGTACCACCGGATGCCCAGCGAATCGGGCCGTCCGGCAAGGGAATCCGCGGCCAGCGAGTCGCTCCGGCTGCGGAGGTCGCCGAAAGCCAGGTAGTTGTCCGTGACGATGCGGAGTTCGGTGGTGGCGAAAGCCAGCGAATCGAGGAACGACTTGTCCAGCGCCTCGTTCTGGGCCACGAGCAGCGTATTTTCCAGACGGTCCATGCTGGCGCGGCAGAGGCTGTCGCGCGAACGGTCGCCGAAGACCGACATACGGATCAGCGCCACGTTCTGTTCATGGGCGGCATCGAGCATCTCCTTGGCCAGCTCGATGTTACGCGCATTGGCCTTGAGGATCTCGCCCGTATCGCGGCTCAGGTGGCCCAGTTCGAGCAGCGAGATCATCCCGGAAAAAAACAGCAGGCAGACGATGCTCAGAAAGCCCACCGTCACCCGTTTACGCAAACCCGTCATATCCTTTCATGCAATTACTGTTGTGCAAATATACGAAAAGCGGCGTGCAGAGACAAATTGAAAAGGCCCTTTTTTCGGATTTGGCGCGATTGGGGCGTATTTCGGCTCCGCCAACCGCGAAATACCGTGCCCCAAAGCTCCGTCCGGCGGGGATTTCCACGCAACGGACCTACCGGGTCGGCACCTCATCGAGGATTTCGCCCGCCAGATCGTGCGCCGCGTCCATCTCCCCGAGCCGGACGCGGCAGATGGTATTGACGCGCGAAGGGTCGTAGGGGGCCTTCACCCGGCGGTAGTTGCCCGTAAACCCGAACATCATGCCGCCGCGGCGCGTACTCTCGAAGAGCACCGTATCCTCGGTCCCGACGGCCCGGGCGCAGAAGTCGCCGTGGAGCCGCCCGCAGAGCGCTTCCAGTTCGGCGACGCGCCGTGTGGCCACCGACGGCTGCACCTTGCCGGGGAGTTCGACGGCCGGGGTGCCGGGGCGTTCGGAGAAGGGGAAAATATGCAGGAAGGAGGGCTGCAGCCCGGCCAGAAAATCATACGTCGCCCGGAAATCGGCCTCGGTTTCGCCGGGGAATCCGACGATGACGTCGATGCCGATGAAGGCATCGGGCATCGCCTGCCGTACGGCGGCGATGCGCCCGGCGAAACGGGCCGTCGTGTAGCGGCGGCGCATGAGCCCGAGGATGCGGTCCGAACCGCTCTGAAGCGGAATATGGAAGTGATGCATCATTTTAGGTGACGCGGCGCAAAACGCTATGATTTCGTCCGTTAGGAGATTCGGTTCGATGGAGGAGATGCGGAAGCGGTCGATCCCCTCGACCTCGACCAGCGCCCGCAGCAGGTCGATGAAGCGCTCGCCGGTCGTGCGGCCGAAGTCGCCCGTATTGACCCCCGTGAGGACGATCTCGCGCTGGCCCGCCGCAGCGATCTGCCGCGCCTCGGCCACCAGGTCGGCAATGGGCATGTTGCGGCTCGCACCGCGGGCGTAGTGGATCGTGCAGTAGGAGCAGCAGTAGTCGCAACCGTCCTGCACCTTGAGGAAAGCGCGCGTGCGGTCGCCGCTCGAAAAGGCCGCGAAGAACGACGTCAGCGAATCGGTATCGCAACTGTAGACCTGCGCCCGGCCCTTGCCGGACAGTTCAACCACTCGTTTATATAATTCTCCCTTATCGTTGTTGCTCAGTACAATATCAACGCCTTCGATTTCGGCGATCTCCTGCGGTTTCAACTGCGCGTAGCAGCCCGTCACGGCGATGATCGCATCGGGGTTGCGGCGATGGAGCTTGCGGATCAGGTTGCGGCACTTCTTGTCGGCGTGCTCCGTCACCGAGCAACTGTTGATCACGCAGATGTCCGCCTCGGCCGTGGGCGACACCCGCACGAAACCGCCCCGTTCGAACTCCCGGGCCAGGGTCGACGTCTCCGAAAAGTTGAGCTTGCAGCCCAACGTATGAAAATTGACTCTTCGAGCTTGCATGAATTCCCTGCTTTTTACGGCACGAAATTACGAAAACTGTGCGAAAGGAGGAGGCTTTTCCGATAAAAAAGCGTAAATTTGCACGCAATAGCGACAAAGCATGGAATTTTTCAGCGACGTCTTCCAATACGGTTATCTCTCGAACGCACTGGCCGCCTGCGTGCTCTCGGGCATCACGTGCGGGTTGATCGGCACCTACGTCGTCTGCCGCCGCATGGTCTTCCTCGCCGGAGGCATCACCCACGCCTCGTTCGGCGGCCTCGGCATCGCATTCTGGGCCGGAACAAACCCCATTGCCGGAGCGATGGTCTTCGCCGTCCTCTCGGCCCTCGGCATCGAGTGGGCCGGCAGCCGCGGCCGCATCCGCGAAGACTCCGCCATCGGCATCATCTGGTCCGTGGGCATGGCCGTCGGGGCGCTCTTCATGAGCCTCAGACCCGGCTACACCTCCGGCGACCTCGCAGCCTACCTCTTCGGCAGCATCATCACCGTCACCGACGGCGACGTCACGGCCCTGGCCCTGCTGACGGCCGTCGTCGTCATCGGAGCCCTGCTGTGGCTGCGACCCGTGATGTACGTCGCCTTCGACCGCGAATTCGCCCGCTCGCGCAACATCCCCACCCGCGTGATCTCCTACCTGATGGCCGCACTCATCGCCGTGACGATCGTCCTCTCGATCCGAATCATGGGTATCGTGCTGCTCATCTCGCTGATTACCATGCCCGTCGTGATCGTCAACACCCTGGCCCGCTCCTACCGCACGCTGGCGCTCGCGGCCCCCGCCGTCGCCGTCGTCGGGAACGTCGCCGGGCTCCTCGTCAGCTACCACCTCGAAGTCCCGCCCGGCGCCGCCATAATATTTACGCTCACTCTGGCGCTCGTATCGGTAAAACTCCTATCTTTGTCGCAGAAAAAACCGAAACACCGGCATGAAGACCATTCATAAACTCGTCCTGAAAGCCTACCTGGGACCCATGGTCCTCACGTTTTTCATCGTCATGTTCGTGCTGATGATGAACTTCGTGTGGCGCTACATCGACGAGCTGGTCGGAAAGGGACTCAGCGCCGGGATCATCATCGAGCTGATGTCCTACGCCATGGCCAACATGATCCCCATGGGTTTGCCCCTCTCGATGCTGCTCGCCGCGATCATGACCATGGGCAACCTCGGCGAAAACTACGAACTGCTGGCCATGAAGTCCGCCGGGATGTCGCTCGTGCAGATCACCAAACCGCTGATCATCGTCGTGAGCATCGTCGCCGTGGGGAGTTTCTTCATCTCGAACAACCTGGTGCCGTACTCCAACAAAAAGATGTTCAGCATCATCTACGACATCCGCCAGCAGAAGCAGAGCCTCGAATTCCAGGACGGTCTCTTCTTCAACGGCATCGACAACATGTCGATCCGCGTGAGCCACCAGGACCCCGAGACGCACCTGTTGACCGACGTGCTGATCTACGACAACCGCGCGGCCAACGGAAACATGAACACCATCGTGGCCGATTCGGGCTACATCCGGCTTTCGGACGACAAGAAATACCTGCTCGTGACGCTCTACCACGGCGAAACCTACGAACAGACCCGCAGCAGCCAGTGGTTCACGAAGAGCGCCCTGCGCCACCACACGTTCGACCTCCAGAAGCAGGTCATCCCGATGGACGGCTTCGCCATGGGGCGCTCCGACGCCGACATGTTCTCCAACGCCCAGACCAAGAACATCAACGAGCTGCAGCACGACATCGACTCGCTCGAAATCCGGGTCAACGACGCCACGACAACCTCCTACGAGCCGCTGCTCAAGGAGCAGATCTTCGCCCGCGACAACACCGTGCTGCCGCTGCCCGACAGTCTGCAGGTCGACAAGAGCAACTACCGCGACCTGCTCGCCACGGATTCGCTGCCCGGACTCCCGACCCGCGAGAAGGAGAAGGTCTGGAACCAGGCCCGCACGCTGGCCAAGAACTCGCGGAACATGTTCGCATTCGACGAGTCGACGGCCAAGGAGGCCCTCAACCAGTTGTACCGCTCGAAGATCGAGTGGCACCGCAAGATCTCGCTCCCGGTCTCGATCCTGATCTTCTTCCTGATCGGCGCGCCGCTCGGGGCGATTATCCGCCGCGGCGGTCTGGGTCTTCCGGTCGTCGTGTCGGTGATCTTCTTCGTGATCTATTACGTCATCAGCCTCACGGGCGAGAAGATGGCCAAAGAGGGTACGTGGGATGCCATCTACGGCATGTGGATCTCGACCTTCATCCTCACGCCCATCGCCGTATACCTCACCTACAAGGCCACGAACGACTCCGCGTTGCTCGATACGGACTGGTATGCCGGCAAGATCAAGGCCCTCCGCGAGAAGGTGGAGGCGAAGACGGGGCCGCTGTTCGGAAAACTGAAAAACACGATAAAATTCAAAAAACGCAATAAACGCAATGGCTAAAGAAACGATATTGAACAGTGTGGAGGAGGTCGTCGAGGACTTCCGCAACGGTAAGATCGTGATCGTCGTCGACGACGAGGACCGCGAAAACGAGGGCGACTTCATCGTCGCCGCGGAGAAAATCACCCCCGAGATCGTCAACTTCATGCTCAAGGAGGGCCGCGGCGTACTCTGCGCCCCGTTGTCGGAGAAACGCTGCGAAGAGCTGGGCCTCAACATGATGGAGGAGAACAACACCTCGCTGCTGGGCACGCCTTTCACCGTGACGGTCGATCTGCTGGGCCACGACTGCACCACGGGTGTTTCGATCCACGACCGCGCCGCGACGATCCGCGCCCTGGCCGACCCCACGACGAAACCCACCGACCTGGGACGCCCCGGACACATCAACCCGCTGCGCGCCCGCGAAAAGGGCGTCCTGCGCCGCCCGGGCCACACCGAGGCGACGATCGACCTGGCCCGACTGGCCGGGCTGCAGCCCGCCGGTGCGCTGATCGAGATCATGAACGAGGACGGGACGATGGCACGGCTCCCGCAGCTCATCGAAAAGGCCCGGAAATTCGGTTTGAAAATCATCTCGATCGCCTCGCTGATCGCCTACCGGCTGCGCGAGGAGTCGCTCATCGAAAAGGGCGTCACGGTTCCGCTGCCGACGGCCTGGGGCGACTTCAAGATCACGCCCTTCCGCCAGAAATCCAACGGTGTGGAGCACGTCGCGCTGACGAAAGGGGAGTGGTCGGAGGATGAACCCGTGCTGGTGCGCGTCCACTCGTCGTGCGCCACGGGCGACATCTTCGGGTCGTACCGCTGCGACTGCGGCGAGCAGTTGCACCGCGCCATGCAGATGATCGACAAGGAGGGCAAAGGCGCCATCATCTATCTGAACCAGGAGGGGCGCGGAATCGGACTCTGCAACAAGATCCACGCCTACAAACTGCAGGACGAGGGGCTCGATACGGTGGATGCCAACCTCAAGCTGGGATTCAAGGCCGACGAACGCGACTACGGCGTCGGTGCCGGCATCATCCGCGAACTGGGCATCCGCCACATGCGGCTGATGACCAACAACCCGCTCAAACGCGCCGGGCTGGAGGGATACGGACTGCAGATCGACGAGATCGTACCGATCGTCATCGCCCCGAACCCCTACAACGAACACTACCTGGAGACCAAGCAGGAGCGGATGCATCATACGTTGGGACTGAAAAAGGAGTAGGGTATGAGCGGCAAGGATTTGCGCATCGTCTTCATGGGCACGCCGGAGTTTGCCGTGCCGTCGCTGCGGGCGCTGGTCGCCGGCGGTTATAACGTCGTGGGGGTCGTCACGACTCCCGACAAACCCGCCGGCCGCGGACAGCGGATGCACGAGAGCGACGTGAAGATCGCCGCCCGCGAGCTGGGACTTCCCGTACTGCAGCCCGTAAAGCTCCGCGACCCGGAATTCATCGAGGCACTGCGGGCCTGGCAACCCGATCTGGGGATCGTAATCGCCTTCCGGATGCTGCCCGAAGTGGTTTGGGCCATGCCGCGCCTGGGGACCTTCAACCTCCACGCCTCGCTGCTGCCCCAGTACCGGGGCGCCGCGCCGATCAACTGGGCGATCATCAACGGCGAGACCGAAACCGGCGTCACGACCTTCCTGCTGAACCACGAGATCGACAAGGGGGCCATTATCGGCCAGATCCGGGTGCCGATCGGTGCGGAGGATACCATCGGCACGATGTACGAACGGCTCATGGAGGTGGGCACCGGGCTGGTCCTCGATACCGTGGAGCGGATCGCCTCGGGGAGGATCGAGCCGATCGAGCAGCAGGGGATTGACGAGTCGACGCTGCGCCCGGCGCCGAAGATCTTCAAGGAGGATTGCCGCATTGACTGGAGCTGGCCGGGCAAGCGGATCGTGGATTTCATCCGCGGGCTGTCGCCCTATCCGGCCGCCTGGACGGCGATGTACCGCGCCGGGTCGGACGACGAACAGACGGCGAAGGTTTTTGCGGCGAAGTTCGAAGCCGGAGCGCACGAAGGCACAGCCTGCGGCACGGTGGAGAGTGACGGCCGGAGTTTCATCCGGGTGGCGTGTGTCGACGGCTGGGTCCGGCTCGAAGAGCTGCAGATTGCCGGAAAGAAGCGCCTTGCCGTGCGGGAGCTGCTTCTGGGCTGGCGCGACGTCCTGCAGTACCGGTTTGAGAAACAATGAAAAAACGGTATATTTGTTCAACCACAAAAAACCGTTTTGCCTATGGATAGATAAAAAGACCGTTTCAAGACTCTGAACATACTCCGTACCGTCCCCGCACGAAAAGCGCCGGTACAAACATATAAAAAGCGTTAGCTTTATCTCTTGCTTTTCGAAACTTCGCAACTTTCTTAAGCAGCCAAGAGTGAGGCGTAAACGCTCACGTTTCTACGTGGGCTTTACTCTTTATTTGGCTGCACAGGTATTGCGAAGACCTCGAAAAGCAAATAAAAGTTTTGTCCCACGTTTTTTATATGCCTATCCCAAACCAATCCATCCGCCGCAGGGACACGGCATATTCTCTTTCAAAATGAAATACCTCATCATCTTGCTCGGATCTTTATTGATGACCTCCTGCGCAAGTATCTTTTGCGGATCAAAAGCCAAAGTAACTTTCGACAGCGACATCTCCGAGAAGGCCACCTTGACGATCGACGGCCGCAAACACACGAACGTAACCTTCCCTTATACGACCAAAATCCGCCGCGGATTCGACGAAACGATCGTAAAGGCGGAAGCCCCCAACTACAGGGCAGAACCGATCATCATCAACAAGAGCTTCAACGCCGTATCTGTCATCAACCTGTTGGATGTACTCGGCTGGGGCATCGACGCCGCAACCGGAGCCATTACCAAACCGGAATTCAAGTTCTATCAGATCGATTTCCAGCCCGTCGAAAAAGGCGAAACGCAAAAATAGCCCCGACGTATTCTCCACACACACGAAAAGCCCGGTCGGTTGGACCGGGCTTTTCCGTATAAGGGTTCGAATGAGTATTCGGGGCGGAACTTTTTTTTTGGGGGGGGGTAGATTCGGGCGGAACCTTTTCGGGCCCCCGGGGCGGAAACTTTACCGCACCTTGCGGATGATCTCGCCGCCGTGGCGGATCGCAGCCTCGTTCTCCGGGAGCATCTTCCACGCCCGCTCCGGCAACGATTTCTTCAAACCCACCATCACGTTCTCCATCTCAACCACCGGGCAGACCTTCAGGTAACCGCCCAGGATCATCGTGTTGAACAGCTTCGCCTGGCCCAGCTTCGCACACTCCGCCGTCGCGTCGATCGCATAGACCGAAATGTCCGTGCGGACCGGATGGCGCGTAATGCCGTTCGTGTCGTAGATCAGCACGCCGCCCGGCTTGACCATCGGCTCGAACTTCTCCATCGACTGCTGGTTCAGGATGATTGCCGTGTCGAACTCGTGCGCAATGGGCGACGAAATCTTCCGGTCCGAAAGGATCACCGTCACGTTCGCCGTACCGCCGCGCATCTCCGGACCGTAGGAGGGCATCCAGGTCACCTCGAAGTCCTGCATCACGCCCGAATAGGCCAGAATCTTGCCCATCGAGAGGACGCCCTGTCCTCCGAATCCTGCTATGATCAATGTCTCTTTCATCGCTTTACTCCTTTTTTACGTCCTTGATATCGCCCAGCGGATAGTAGGGCAGCATGTTCTCCTCCAGCCAGCGGTTCGACGCCACGGGCGAGAGCTTCCAGCCGCTGTTGCAGGTCGACACGACCTCCACCAGCGAAAATCCGTTCCCGGCCATCGCATTCTCGAACGCCTTGCGGATCGCACGCTTGCACTTGCGCACGTTCGCCGCCGTGTGGACGCTCTGACGCGTGATGTAGGTCGCGCCGTCCAGATGCGCCATCATCTCGGCGATCTTGTACGGATAGCCGTTCAGACGCGGGTCGCGGCCGTAGGGCGTCGTCGAGGTCTTCATCCCGAGCAGCGTCGTCGGGGCCATCTGACCGCCCGTCATGCCGTAGATTGCGTTGTTGATGTAGATCGCCACGACGTTCTCACCGCGCGCCGCCGCATGGATCGACTCCGCCGTACCGATGGCCGACAGGTCACCGTCGCCCTGGTACGTGAAGACCATGTTCCCCGGCCACAGCCGCTTCACCGCCGAAGCAATGGCCAGCGCACGTCCGTGTGCCGCCTCGATCCAGTCGATGTCGATGTAGTTGTAGGCGAAGACCGAGCAGCCCACGGGCGAGATGCCCACGGTACGGTCTTCGAGACCCATCTCCTCGATGACCTCGGCGATGAGTTTGTGCACCGTGCCGTGGCTGCAGCCCGGGCAGTAGTGCATGACGTTATCGGTGATGAGTTTCGGTTTCGCGTAAACCAGATTCTCCTGTTTGATTTCAACCTCTGCCATCGTAGTCTACTTTTTAATCAGTTTTTCCTTCAGGGCCTCCAGCACCTCGTCGGGGTTGAACATCATACCGCCCTGACGTCCGTAGTGCTCCACGGGAGCCTTGCCGTTGACGGCCAGGCGCACGTCCTCGACCATCTGTCCGGCGTTCAGCTCCGCCGAGAGGAAGCCCTTCACGCCGCGTGCGGCCAGTTCGGCGATCTGCTTCGTGGGGAACGGGTAGAGCGTGATCGGCCGCAGCAGGCCTACCTTCAGCCCTTCGGCACGCGCCATCTCGACCGTTGCCGAGCAGATCCGCGCCGACGACCCGAAGGCCACGATCACATACTCCGCATCGTCACACTCCACGGCCTCGTAACGCACTTCGTGCTCCTCCATGGCCTTGTACTTCTCCTGCAGGCGCAGGTTGATGACCTCCATCTTCTCGGACTGCAGTTCCAGCGACGTGACGATATTGCGCTCGCGGTCGGCCTGCTTGCCGTAGGCGGCCCATGCGCG